>NZ_JBIWJU010000003.1:0-583708 GCF_044765285.1 Streptomyces sp. NPDC102490 | reverse complement strand
GTCGAGGAACTCACCCAGAAGGACATCGGCGAGCGCCTCGGCGTCTCCCAGATGCACGTCTCCCGGCTCATCTCCCGCCTGCTGACCCGCCTGCGCAGCGGCATGCTCGACCACGCATAAGAGGCACGCGCGCCCTTGGTCTATCCTTCGTTGGTTGTCGTACGACAATCAGTACGGCGTGGCAGAGGGATGGGACAGGGGAGGGATGGGGCCGATGCTATCGGACGGGCCTGGGGCTGCCGTCGTTCCCCCACCGTGGGCACCGCCGGCGGGTGAGCTGGCGGGCGACGGTGCGGTGTGGGCGTGGCAGGAACCGGCGGTACTGCTCATCGAGGACGACGCCGCCGACGCGCTGCTGGTCGAGGAGCTGGTCGCGGACAGTACGCCGGGCATGCGGCTGACCTGGGCGCGTTCGCTCGGTGAGGCCCAGGCGGAGCTGGCGCACGGGCGGCCGGACTGCGTCCTGCTCGATCTCCACCTGCCCGACGCGCAGGGGCTCGACGCGCTGGAGCGGGTGCTGCGGGCGGCCGACGGGGTCGCCGTCGTGGTCCTGACGGGCCTGGCGGAGGAGCAGACGGGGCTGGCGGCGGTGGCGGCCGGTGCCCAGGACTACCTGGTCAAGGGCCGCGTCGAGCCCGAGCTGTTCGGCCGGGCGGTGCGCTACGCGATCCAGCGCAAGCAGGCCGAGCAGGCCGCGGCGGCCTTGCAGGCGAGCCAGATGCGGGCGCAGGAGAACTCCCGCCTGGAGCGGGGCCTGCTGCCCACCCCGCTCCTGCGGCCCGACTGCCGGGTGCAGGTGGTGGCGCGGTACCGCCCGGGGCGCGCGCACGCCCTGCTGGGCGGTGACTTCTACGACGTGGTGCAGTCGGCGGACGGCACCGTGCAGGCGCTGATCGGTGACGTCTCGGGGCACGGCCCGGACGAGGCGGCCCTGGGGGTGGCCCTGCGGATCGCCTGGCGCACCCTGGTCCTCAGCGGTGCCGGCACGGCGCGGCAGCTGCGCATGCTGGAGGAGATCCTGAGCGCCGAGCGCTCCGGTACGGAGGTCTTCGCCACCTTGACCGTGGTGTCCTTGTCCCCGGACGGGGAGACGGCGGGCGTGACCCGTGCCGGGCACCCCGGTCTGCTGCTGCGGTCCGGTTCCCGGGTGGAACGGGTGGAGGTACCGGGCGGGCCGGCCCTGGGGATCCTGCCGCCCGGCGAGTTCGCCTGGCCGGCCCACGAGCTGCGGCTGCCGGCCGGGGCGGGGCTGGTGCTGTTCACCGACGGCCTGTTCGAGGGCCGCATCGGCGAGGGCAACGAACGGCTGGGCGAGGAGGGCCTGCTGCGGCTGGCCCGGGACGCGGGGACGCTCCGCCCGGACGCGTTCGTCGACGCGCTCATCGACGGGGCCGAGGCACTGGCGGAAGAAGACGGGGGCCTGCTCGACGACGTCGCCGTAGTGCACCTGACCCGAGAACGAGAAACGACCGAGGACCGATGACCACAGCACCCGTCCGACCGACGACCCCACCGGGGCGCGGGCATGCCCTCACCGTGCAGGGCTGGTTCCTCCTGGTCCTCGGCTTCATGGCCGTCCTGGTGGTGGCCGGCACCGTGGTGGGCGCCCATCTGCTCGACCGCACCGCACAGGTCACGGACCAGATGACCGACCAGATCCAGCCGGCCCGCGCCGAGGCGTACCGGTTGCAGACGGCGTTGGTGAACCAGGAGACCGGCGCGCGCGGCTACGCCATCACCGCCGACCGCCGGTTCCTCGCCCCCTACACCGAGGGCAAGGAGGGCGAGGCGGACTCGGCCGCGCGACTGGGCCGGCTGCTCGCGGGCCGCGAGGAGCTGCTCGACGACGCACAGGCCGTCCAGCGAGCCGCGGCCTCGTGGCGTCGCGACTACGCCGACCCGCTGGTGGCCAGCGTGAAACAGGGCGACCCGCGCCCTGCCGACAGCCGGGCCGCCGGACGCGGCAAGGAGGCCTTCGACCACATCCGGGCCCTGTTCGAGACGCAGAACCGGCACCTCGCGCAGGCCCGGGACGCCGGTCACACCGAACTGGTCGAGGTCCGCACCCAGCGCAACTGGGTGCTGTCGGCGCTGGTGGCCGCCTTCCTGCTCAGCGGTATGCTCCTGGCCGCCCTGATCCGCGTCCTGGTGGCGCGGCCCCTGTCCCGGCTGCGCTCGGCCTCCCGCCGGGTCGCGGACGGCGACTTCGACGAGCACATCGAGGCACACGGACCGTCCGACGTGCGCTCGGTCGCCGAGGCCGTGGAAGACATGCGCCGCCGCGTGGTCGCCGAACTCGACGCCTCGCAGCAGGCGCGGCAGCGGCTGGTCGAACAGACCGCCGACCTGGACGCCCACGCCGAGGAACTGCGCCGGTCCAACGCCGAACTGGAGCAGTTCGCCTACGTCGCCTCCCACGACCTCCAGGAACCGCTGCGCAAGGTGGCGTCCTTCTGCCAGCTGCTGGAGAAGCGCTACGGCGACAAGCTGGACGAGCGCGGTGTCCAGTACATCGACTTCGCGGTCGACGGCGCCAAGCGCATGCAGGTCCTCATCAACGACCTGCTCACCTTCTCCCGGGTCGGACGCCTCAACGACGCCCACGTGTCCGTGCCCCTCGACGCCGCCCTGGACAAGGCACTGGCCAACCTCGCCACCGCCGTCGAGGACGCCGGGGCCCGCATCGAGCGCCCCGAGAAGCTGCCCGAGATCACCGGCGACCCCACCCTGATGGTGATGCTGTGGCAGAACCTCGTCGGCAACGCCGTCAAGTTCCGCCGGCCCGATCAACCCGCCGAGATCCGCATCACCTGTGACGAGGTCCCCGACGGTGCGGAAGGGCGGGGCTGGCAGCTGTGCGTCAGCGACAACGGCATCGGCATCCCGGAAGAGTTCGCCGAGAAGGTCTTCGTCATCTTCCAACGGCTGCACGGCCGCGACGCCTACAGCGGGACCGGTATCGGCCTGGCCCTGTGCAAGAAGATCGCCGAGCACCACGGCGGCAGAATCTGGATCGACACCGGCTACACCGAGGGCACCCGATTCTGCTTCTCCCTGCCGGCGCCCGACACGGACCAGCCCGAACCCACGCCCCTCCTGGAAGGAACCTCCTCATGAGGACCCCCGCGCAGCCCATCGACGTCCTGCTCGTCGAGGACGATCCCGGTGACGAGTTGATGACCCGCGAGGCGTTCGAGGACAACAAGATCGGCAACACCCTGCACGTCGTCCGCGACGGCGAGGAAGCCCTCGACTTCCTCTACCGCCGCGGCGCCCACGCCGAGGCGCCCCGGCCGGATCTGATCCTGCTGGACCTGAACCTGCCCAAGTACGACGGGCGCCAGGTCCTGGAGAAGATCAAGAGCGAGGAGGAGCTCGCGCACATCCCGGTCGTGGTGCTGACCACCTCGGCCGCGGAGGAGGACATCCTGCGCAGCTACAAACTGCACGCCAACGCCTACGTCACCAAGCCCGTCGACCTGGACCAGTTCATCGCCGCCGTCCGGCAGATCGACGACTTCTTCGTCCAGGTCGTCCGCCTCCCGCACCGTCACTGACGGCAGGGGTCCTCGCAGCCGAAGAGGGGCGCGTATCCCGGTGGCAGCTGGGTCAGGATCCGGCGCAGCAGCGGTTGTTCCGCCGTGGCCGCCACCGTCGGCAGGACGGCCCTGACCGCACGGCGGGCCTCGGCCGGCGTGCCCGTTCCCACGGCCACCGCGTCGAGGAAGCCGGCCGGGGTCAGCGGCTCGTGTGCCGGGACGGCCTCGGTCAGCCACGGCGTCGTGCGCGGCGGCGGCAGCGACGCCAGGTCGGTCCGGTCGTCTCCCACGAATGACGACGCCGTTCACCGGCAGTCAGGTGCTCCGCGGTCGCGGACCAGTCGAAGTTGTCGCCGAAGATGGCGTACGCGGGCTCCAGCTGAGCGCCCAGTTCGTACTCGGGGCGGCTGCACGAACGGCCGGGCAGGAGCTGCCACTGCATCTCGGCCGCCAGGGTGAGCCGGTCGCTGCGGCGCGCCTGGAGATACAGGTCGGTGTCCCTCTCCGCCACCACCACCTCACGCCCGAGCACCTCGGCGATCTCGGCCAGGTCGGTCAGGCAGCCGCGCACGTGGTCCCCGCCCGGCAGCACCACCGACAGCACGCCGAGCCGGTCGCCGCGCACGCTCACCGGCAGATGGACGCGGACCAGCCCGCCGCCCGGCGCGTCCTCCGTGAACGGCTCCTGGGCGCCGAGGCCCGGTCCTCCGCACTGTTGTGCACCGACACCGGTTCCAGGGTGTGGGGCAGTACGGAGAAGTCCAATCATTGTGCGTGGCATGCCGAGAATATGGCGACATGTGCTCGAAGCGGGGAGGTCAGGTGTCCGAATCTCTGGTAGGAGCGCGCTCCTAGTACGCTGACACCCGTCCCAGTGTCTGCGAGAGTATGAATGTGAGTACGACCCGCCCCGGCCCACAGCCCGACGAGGTCGCCCGCGTGACCTCAACGGCCGCGGAGCTCCTGGAAGTGCTCTGGGGCCGCGCCTCGACGGCTCCCGCCTCGGCCTCCCAGCTGCGCGTCCTGCTCATCCTCGAACACCACCAGGGCATCAACCTGCGCACCCTGGCCGACTCGCTCGCCTCCACGCCGCCCTCCACCAGCCGGCTGTGCGACCGGCTTCAGGCCATCGGGTTCGTCGAGCGCGTGGTGAGCCCGTCCGACCGCCGCGAGGTGCGCCTGCTCCTCAGTGGCCGGGGCCGGGACTTCCTCGACGACCTGCGCGCCCGCCGGCAGCGCGAACTGCGGGCGGTGCTGGAGAACATGCCTGCGGCCAAGAGGGCCGCGCTGGTCGAGGGCCTGGAAGCCTTCTGCGACACCGCGGCAGACCGGATACACCACGAGGCCGCCTCCGAAGCCCGGTCCGCCTGATTCACTTCCGTCACGGATACCCCGCTTCCTCCCGAGCGCAGTTGTCAAACGACAACAGTCGCGTCCGTGTTCCCGTGGTCAATTGGACAATTTGTCATCCGACAACTATTCGTCCGCGGTGATCATTTCACTGGTCAGAGCCGTTCCTGGCGACCCGTCAGGCCGTAGGGACGTGGCTGAAAAGCAGCTATGGACGGCGTGAAACGCTCTGGATCGGTCGTAGAACGAACAGATCACGTCACAGTCGAGTCAGCAATGTGGCGACGAACCGCCTTTACCGGGCAGGGCATGTGATGACTCGCCAGTTCATGTGGTGACTTGTCGACCACAAGCGGGGTGGCTGATTCCTTTCTGTGTGCGGCAGAAGTTGCAGGGCATGCGGCGCTGCTTCGTGTGCCTCATGTGACAGCTTGTGTCGCCCCGGTGACCGCAAGGGTGGCCGGGTCTTTCCTGTGGGGGGAAGCTGATGCATCCGCGTGCTGGAGGCATGCCGTTCCGGCGTGCCCGGAGATCCTCGCGATACGGGCTCATAGCGGCCCTGGCGGCGCTGTCGCTGGTCGCTCCGGCGGCCCCGGTGTTCGCCGCGCCGACACCCGGGCCGACCGATCCGGGCACGACGTCGGCCTGGGGCAAGAAGACCGACTTCGAGGTGCCCCCGGTCAAGGTCGGCACGACCGAGCCGGTGGCCGGCAAGGCCGAGGCCGAGCCCACCGCGGAGCAGGCCGCGTGGCGCGCCGAGCAGAAGGAACGCGCCCGCACCGGTGAGGCGCCCCGGCCGCCGAAGGGCTCGTCCCGGTCCTCGGCGGCGGCCGCCGCCACGACGGTGTACGTGCCGGAGGACCAGGGAGCGGTGCCCTGGCACCAGATGTCGGACTTCCGGATCACCGACTCCCTGGTGGCACGGGTCAACCTGTCCACCGGCAACCTGATGCTCGCCGGGACCGATTTCGAGATCGCCGGCGTGGGCAAGAAGCTGCGGCTCGCGCGGACCTACAACTCCTTCGACGCGCCCTGGGGCAAGGTGTCGCAGCGGTGGTGGCAGGAGTACGAGCGCTACCTCCACCTCTTCACCAACGAGGCCGTCCTCTACGACGCCACCGGCGCCACCGTCCGCTTCACCAAGAACGCCGACGGCACCTTCACCACGCCCAAGGGCTACTCCAAGGACCTGAAGAAGAACGCGGACGGCACCTACACGCTGACCGACCGCAAGTCCGGCTCGAAGGACACCTACGACGAGCACGGCACGCTCACCAAGGTCACGGACAAGAACCACGGCACCGTCACGGTCGACCAGCACGACGAGGGCTCCGAGCACAAGGGCTTCAAGCTCACCGAGACCCGTTCGGGCCGCTGGATCGATCTGGTCAAGACGGACGCCAGCCAGTGGCAGGCCAAGGACCACACCGGCCGCACCGCCGTCTTCGACCTCGACGCGGCCGGGAACCTGGCGAAGACCACGGACACCGAGGGCAAGCCCACGGTCTTCGGCTACGACTCCTCCGACCGCCTGACGAAGATCGCCACCCCCGAGGGGCGGGTCACGGTCTTCACCTACGACGACGCCAACCGCGTCCGCTCCATGCTGCGCGCCACCGAGTTCGACGCGGCGGCCGGGCACACCGGCCCGACCTACACCTACGCCTACTCGGACGCCGACCCGTCGGCGGCGGGGACGACGACGGTCACCGACCCGGAGCAGCACGCGACCAAGTACGAGCACGGCGCGGACGGCGGTGTCACGAAGGTCATCGACGCCCTCGGCCACACGCGGAAGCGGACGTTCGACGCCAACCGCAACATCGACACCGCCGAGGACGCCATGGGCGTCGGCGGTACGGCCGGGAACGTCACCACCTACGGCTGGGACGCGCGCAACAACCCCACCTCCGCCAAGCTGCCCACCGGCGCCACCGCGTCCCTGACCGGGTATCAGACGATCGCCGGCGCGGACCTGCCCGGCAGCTTCACCACCGCCGACGGCGAGAAGACCGACTACACCTACGACACCGCCGGCAACACCAGGTCCGTGGCGGTGACGGGGACCGGGGGCGGCAAGCGGACCTTCGACTACAACCCCGCCACCCCCACCTGTGACGGCTTCGAGGGCCAGATCTGCAAGGCCACCACCACCGTGTCGGCCACCAAGTCGGTGTCCACGTCGTTCGACTACGACGCCGAGGGCAACCTGTCCAAGGTCGACCCGCCCGCCCCGCTGGGCGACACCACCTACACCTACGACGCCCTCGGCCGCCCCGAAACGGTCACCGACGGCCGCGGCATCAAGACGGTGTACCAGTACGACCACCGCGACCGGGTCGTCCTGGTCTCCTCGACCAACGACACGGTGCGCTACCACTACGACGGCGACGGCAACCTCCGCCAGCGCGACGACGGCACCGGCGTGACCACGTACGCGTTCGACCCGCTGTCCAGGGAGACGGTGCGCACCCTGCAGAACGGCTCGCAGACCAAGCTCACCTACACCCCGGCCGGCAACGTCGACACCTACCAGGACCCGGCCGGCGTCACCGACTACACCTGGAACGAGGTCAACAAGCTCACCGAGCTGAAGGACCCGACCGGCAGGACCAGCACGTACAAGTACAACGCCAACGACTTCCGCACCACGACCGCCTATCCGGGCGGCACCGTCCAGACGGTGACCCCGGACAAGTCGAGCCGCCCGGAGAAGATCAAGGCGACCTCGTCCAAGGGCACCCTGGTCGACCTGGCCTACTCCTACGCCAACGCGGGCAAGGACGGCGCCAGGGTCCGCACCCGCACCGACGCGGTCAGCGGCATGAAGACCACCTACACCTACGACAGCGCCGGCCGCTTCTCCTACGCCAGGGAGGACAAGGGCACCACGCTCAACTCCTCCTGGCAGTACTGCTACGACCAGGCCGGCAACCTCACCAGCCAGGGCGTCGAACAGGGCTGCCCGCGCGGCACCACCTACAGCGTCAACGACGCCCATCAGATCACCGCGAAGAACGGCTCGACGGCCAACTGGTCCTACGACAAGACCGGCAACGAGACCGCCGGCGCCTCCACCCCCGAGGGCACCCGCACCGGCGAGACCTGGACCGACTACAGCCAGCTGACCTCGGTCACCGTCGGCGGGAAGACCTACACCGGCCAGTACGGCTCCACCGACCAGAGCGAGCGGATCAGGCTCGGCGACACCTTCTTCCACAACGGCCCGCTCGGGCTGTCGGCCAAGACCACCGCGGGCGTGGACATGGGATTCAACCGGGAACCCGGGGGCACGCTGAACTCCATGACGACCGGGGGCACGTCGTACTACTACCTCACCGACGCGCTCGGTTCCGTCGTCGCGCTCGCCGACGAGACCGGCACCAAGGTGAACACCTACGGCTACAGCCCCCGCGGCGTGCAGCGCGCCACCACCACCGAGAAGGTCTCCCAGCCGTACCGGTTCGCCGGCGGCTACCAGGACCCGACCGGCCTGTACCACTACGGGGCCCGCTACTACGACCCCAACATCGGCCGCTTCACCAGCCCCGACCCCTCCGGCCAGGAGAAGAACCCCTACCTCTACGCCGAAGGCGACCCCGTCAACCGCATCGACCCGAGCGGCCTGGCCTCCCATGGCCTGAACCTTGAGGTGTGTGCCTTCGGAGGCTGTCTCGGAGGGGGTGTCAGCGTCAACGACGACGGTGCGATCCACCCCAGCGTCTCCGTGGGCGCCGGCACGCCGGGAGTGAGCGGAGGGTACGAGGCGAGCGCCAGTGACGCCTCCGCCGGCTGGACCGGAGAGGTGGAGTGCTCCGCGGGTTACTACCGCGCGTCGGCCAGCACGCAGGGCGATACATCGGCCGGTGCCAGCACTTCCTACAGCGCCAAGCCGGGATGCTCGGCGAAGATCAAGAAGACCTGGTAACGAGAGGACGAGAGATGCGTGCAGTGGAACTGGCGGCTCCGGGCGGAGGGCCCGACGGCCCGCCCTGGCTCGGCATCGCCTTCGGTGTCCTGGTGGCCGTCGGAGCCGTCTTCTTCGCTGTGAGCCTCCTGCGCGGGCGCGGGAAGTAAGGAGCACTCGGGCAGTGAAGTGCCCGCGCCCTTCGCGCACGTTCGGTGAGGCGTCGGTCCCGGCCCCGGGAGGGGACCGGGACCGGCGCCTCCGACGTTCGAACGGCGTAGGCGGCTGGCGGCCGATGACGTCCTCGCCCACGCTGGTCGGACGGGCGGCCAAGCTGCGTACGCGTCGGAACGGTGGAGGAAGTCGTGATCGCTGACCGGATGAACGGGAAGGGCGCGCTCGCACGGCTCGTGGCCGCCGCGGCCGAGATGTCGTCGGACGCGGTCGAGTACCTGGAGAACGACCCGCAGACCGCCGGGCTGGGCAAGGCGGTCGAGGAGTTCCGGGCCGACGCCGCGGTCCGGCCGCCGTACGGAGCGGTCCTCCAGGAGGCGGCCAACCTCGACCGGCTCGTCACGAGCCTGGAGGCCAAGACCTCGGCAGGCACCTGACCCGGTGCGGCGAGCCGCTACGGGGCCGGCCGGGCCCGGCGTCCGAAGAGGATGCCGCGCGGTTCCGGTGGCGGGGGAGTGCCGCGTTTGAGCGGCCAGGCGAGAAGCATGCCGACCGCGAAACCGACCACGTGGGCCACGTAGGCGACGGTGCCGGCGTCGGACACGCCCTGGCCGCCGGAGTAGAACGCCTGGAGCACGAACCACAGGCCCAGGACGATCCAGGCGGGCAGCCGCAGCGGCAGGAAGATCAGGAAGGGGACGAGGACCCAGACGCGGGCCCTCGGATACAGCACCAGGTAGGCGCCCAGCACCCCGGCGATCGCACCGGACGCGCCGATCAGCGGGGCGCCCGAGTCGGCGTTGAGGAGCGCGAAGCCGTAGGTCGCCGCGTAGCCGCACACGCCGTAGAACAGCAGGAAGCGGATGTGGCCCATGCGGTCCTCGACGTTGTTGCCGAAGATCCACAGGAAGAGCATGTTGCCCAGCAGGTGCAGCCAGCCGCCGTGCAGGAACATCGCCGTCAGGACGCTCAGCTCCGGCGACTTGTCGTAGCCGGGCGGCGCGACCACGCAGCCGGGCCCCTGCGGGCCGACCCCGACGGCACCCGTGGGCACCAGGCGGGGCATCCGGTGCTGGAGCAGCTCCTGCGGCACCGCCGCCCAGTGGTCCAGGAACGCCTGGAGGTCGCACAGCTGCGCGAGGCTGCCGTCGCCCGTCGCCGACCCGGTCATGCCGGGGGTGAACAGGAACACCAGGATGTTCGCGAGGATCAGGGCGTACGTCACCCACGGGGTGCGGCGCGCCGGGTTCACGTCATGGACGGGGATGACCACCAGACACTACTGCCCGCCCGGCGGACGGTGAACCGGTCGGCCCGTTGAACGCGCCCGTCCGTGTGTACGTATGCCCTCTCAACCGCCCGAGGCCCGGGGAAGGCCGGGCCCGGGGACGACGTGAGGAAGTGGCGATGAACGAACGGGTCACACCGGCTCCGGCGATGCACGCCCTGCCCGACGGCGAGGCCGAGGTCGCCCTCGTGCTGCGGCTGCCCTGGGAGGACGTCGCCCGGCTCGGTCAGGATGCGGGACGGCTGGCCGCGCAGATGCAGCGGCCGGTGACCCTGGACGAGGCGGTGAGCCACCGGCTGCGCACCACCCGGGCCGCGACGCACGCCAGGCCGGCCGGTGAGCAGCCGCCCGCCGCGGCGACCGCCCCGACGCCGTTGACCGCGCCGGGCTCGGTGTCCTCCCTGCCCGCCCGGCCCCCGGCCGAGCAGGCCCGGCAGGCCATCGACCGCATCAACGGGACGGCCTGACCGGCGGCGCCTCAGCGCTGCTCCTCGACCGCCCTCGCCGCCTTGCGCGCGGCCACCAGCACCGGGTCCCACACCGGGGAGAAGGGCGGCGCGTAGCCCAGGTCCAGGGCGGTCATCCGCTCGACCGTCATCCCGGCCGTGAGGGCCACCGCGGCGATGTCGACCCGCTTGCCCGCGCCCTCACGGCCGACGATCTGCACACCGAGCAGCCGCCCGGTGCGCCGCTCGGCCAGCATCTTCACGGTCATCGGGGAGGCGTCCGGGTAGTAGCCCGCGCGGCTGGTGGACTCGACGGTCGCCGTCACGAACCGCAGCCCCGCCCGCAGCGCGTCCTTCTCCCTGAGGCCGGTCCGCGCGATCTCCAGGTCGCAGACCTTGCTGACCGCCGTGCCCACCACGCCCGGGAAGGTGGCGTAGCCGCCGCCGACGTTGGTGCCGATGACCTGCCCGTGCTTGTTGGCGTGGGTGCCGAGCGGGATGTGCCGCTCCTGACCGGAGACCAGGTCGAGCACCTCCACGCAGTCGCCGCCCGCCCAGATGTTCTCGTGGCCGCGCACCCGCATCCCCAGGTCGGTCAGCAGCCCGCCGTGCGCGCCGAGCGGCAGCCCCGCGGCCCGGGCGAGCCCCGTCTCGGGCCGGACGCCCACGCCGAGGACCACCACGTCCGCCGGGAACTCGGCGTCCTCCGTCGCCACCGCGCGGACCCGGCCGTCGTCCCCGGTCAGCACCTTGGTGACCTCGGCGCCGCCGACCATGGTGATGCCGAGACCCTCCATCGCCTCGTGCACCAGGCGGCCCATGTCCGGGTCGAGCGTCGACATCGGCTCCCGGCCGCGGTTGACGACCGTCACGTCGTAGCCGCGGTTGATCAGCGCCTCGGCCATCTCCACGCCGATGTACCCGGCGCCCACGACCACCGCGCGCCGGCCCCGCGTGCGGGCCAGCGTGTCGAGCAGCGCCTGCCCGTCGTCCAGCGTCTGCACCCCGTGCACACCGGGCGCGTCCATCCCCGGCAGCTCCGGCCGGATCGGCCGCGCCCCGGTCCCGATCACGAGCTTGTCGTACGACGTCCAGGACTCGGCCCCGGAATCGACGTCACGCGCGCGGACCCGTCCCCCGGCCACGTCGATCTCCGTGACCTCGGTGCGCATCCTGAGGTCGATGTCCCGGGCGCGGTGCTCCTCGGGCGTGCGCGCGACGAGCTGGTCCCGTCCGGACACGTCGCCGCCGACCCAGTACGGGATGCCGCACGCCGAGTACGAGGTGAAGTGACCGCGCTCGAACGCCACGATCTCCAGCTCGTCCGGACCCTTCAGCCGACGCGCCTGCGACGCCGCGGACATTCCCGCGGCGTCGCCGCCGACGACGACCAGCCGTTCCCTCGTACCGCGCGCGGCGCCCCTGCTCATGCTCATGCGAACACGCTACGCGGGCGGGGTGTTGCGGCCCCGCCCGCCGTCCTCCCCACCCGGGGCCGGTGCCGGACGGCGCGGCAGCCGGGGGCGGACGACCCGCAGCCACAGCAGCGCGAGCAGCGCCGCCACCGCGGCGAACGGCAGCACCGCGCCGAGCACCACCGCGACCCAGCGCAGCATCGTCACGAAGGCGTCCCAGCCGCCGGCCAGCGCGTCCACGAACCCGGGGTCGTCGTCCTCCTTCTTCTTCTCGTGCTTCACCGGGGTCTCCGACAGGGAGAGGGTGATGGTGGCGAGGCTCGTGCGGTCCTTCAGGGCGGCCTGCCGGGCGAGCAGCGCCTCCAGCTCCGCCTGACGGGTGCTCAGCTCACCCTCCAGGGCCACCACGTCGCTCAGCTTCGTCGCCCGGTCCATCAGCTCGCGGACCCGGGCCACACTGGCGCGCTGCGACTTCACGCGGCTGTCCACGTCCACCACCTGGTCGGTGACGTCCTCGGCCTTCGCGTTCCGCCGGATCAGCTTCCCGGCGCCCTCCAGGTCGTCGAGCACGTCCTCGTACCGCTCCACCGGCACGCGCAGCGTCACCTCGGTCCGCTCGTGGCCCTCGGCGTCCCGGGTGGTGGACTCGTCGCCGACGTAACCGCCGGCGTTCTCGGTCGCGGTGCGGGCCGCGTCGAGCGCCTCGGGCGTGTCCTCGACCTGGACGCTCAGGGAGACGGTGCGGACGAGGTGGGCCGGGGCGAGCTTCGGCGGGGCGCTCGCGTCGGCGCCGTCGGCCCGGCCCGCACCGGTCGCGCCGCTCCCGTCGTCGGCCTGCGAGCCCTCGGCGCGCCCGCCCTCCTGCGGCGCGGCGGCCTTGGCGCCGCTGTCCGAGCCGGAGCCGGCGTCCGACCCGCTGCAACCGGTCAGGGCGAGCGCCGTGACCAGCAGCAGACCTGCCAGGGCGCGGGCGGGCGGCACGGCCCTTCTCGTCGTCGCTCGTCGTCTCTGCATCGTGGGTCCCCCCGGGTCGTAGCGACTGATGTCTCTACGACGCACGAGGGGGCTCGCACGACGGCGCGGAACGGTCCCGAAGAGATCACGGTCCGGACTCGCGGGACGCACGGGTGGGCGCACACGCGGGTTCCGGGGTCTGAGACGCTGGGGACATGAGCGCGAGCGAGACCACGGCGGGCGAGTTTCCCCCGGCAGAGGAACCTGGACACGTAGTCGTCGTAGGGGCCGGTGTCGCCGGACTGGCCGCCGCCCACCGCCTGCTGGAGGGCGGCGCCCGGGTGACCGTCCTGGAGGCGTCCGGCCGGGTCGGCGGCAAGCTGCTGCCCGGCGAGATCGCCGGAGTGCGCGTCGACCTCGGCGCCGAGTCGATGCTGGCCCGCCGCCCGGAGGCCGTCGGCCTGGCCCGCGCGGCCGGACTCGCCGACCGCCTCCAGCCGCCGTCCACCGCATCGGCCTCGCTGTGGACCCGCGGTGCCCTGCGCCCCATGCCCAAGGGCCACGTCATGGGCGTCCCCGGCACCGCCGCCGCCCTGTCCGGCGTGCTCTCCGCAGAGGGCCTGGCCCGCATCGAGCGCGACGCCGAGCTGCCCCGCACCGAGGTCGGCGACGACGTGGCCGTGGGGGAGTACGTCGCCGCTCGGCTGGGCCGCGAGGTCGTCGACCGCCTCGTCGAACCCCTGCTGGGCGGCGTCTACGCGGGCGACGCCTACCGCATCTCCCTGCGCTCGGCCGTGCCCCAGCTCTTCGAGGCCGCCCGCACCCACACCTCCCTCACCGAGGCGGTGCGCGCCCTCCAGGGCCGGACGGCCACCTCCCCGCCGAGCGGCCCGGTGTTCATGGGCATCGAGGGCGGCATCGGCACCCTCCCGCTCGCCGTCGCCGCGTCGGTCCGCGCCCGCGGCGGCGAGATCGTCACCGGCGCGCCCGTCACGGAGCTGCGCCGCACCGCGTCCGACGGCTGGCGGATCGTCGCCGGCGACCGGGTGCTGCACGCCGGCGCGGTCGTCGTCGCCGTCCCCGCCCGTCCCGCCGCCGAACTGCTGCGCGCCGAGGCGCCCGCCGCCGCGGCCGAGCTGGCCGCCGTCGAGTACGCCTCGATGGCCCTGATCACGCTCGCCTACCGCCGCTCCGACGCCGCCGCCCTCCCCGACGGCAGCGGCTTCCTCGTACCGCCGGTCGACGGGCACACCATCAAGGCGTCCACCTTCGCCTCCCGCAAGTGGGGCTGGATCGCCGACGAGGACCCGGAGCTGGTGGTCCTGCGCACCTCGGTCGGCCGGTACGGCGACACGGAGATCCTCGGCCGCGACGACGCGGGCCTCGTCGCCGTCTCCCGGCACGACCTGGCCGAGGCCACCGGGCTGACCGCCGCGCCGGTCGCCACCCGGGTCACCCGCTGGCAGGACGGCCTGCCGCAGTACCCCGTCGGCCACCACGCGCGCGTGGCCCGCGTCCGCGAGCACGTGGCGAAACTCCCGGGACTCGCGGTGTGCGGCGCGGCGTACGACGGCGTCGGCATCCCGGCGAGCATCGCGAGCGCCTACGCGGCCGTCGACCAGATCCGGGGCGACCTGCGCGGTGTGGAGCAGCTCACGGCCCACCCGGTGCAGAGCCTGCACGGCGGAGCGGGAGAATAGGGCCATGAGTGACGACGCCTCCACCCCCGCGGCCGAGCGCATCCCCAACAAGGGCAAGCTGGCCAAGGACCTCAACGAGGTCATCCGCTACACCCTCTGGTCCGTCTTCAAGCTCAAGGACACCCTCCCCGAGGACCGCGCCGGGTACGCCGACGAGGTCCAGGAGCTGTTCGACCAGCTCGCCGCCAAGGACGTGACGATCCGCGGCACCTACGACCTGTCCGGTCTGCGCGCCGACGCCGACCTGATGATCTGGTGGCACGCCGAGACCGCCGACCAGCTCCAGGAGGCGTACAACCTCTTCCGCCGCACCAGGCTCGGCCGCGCACTGGAGCCGGTCTGGTCGAACATGGCGCTGCACCGCCCCGCCGAGTTCAACCGCTCGCACATCCCGGCCTTCCTGGCCGACGAGACGCCGCGGGACTACATCAGCGTCTACCCGTTCGTGCGCTCCTACGACTGGTACCTGCTGCCCGACGAGGACCGCCGCCGCATGCTCGCCGACCACGGCAAGATGGCCCGCGGCTACCCGGACGTCCGCGCCAACACGGTCGCCTCCTTCTCGCTGGGCGACTACGAGTGGATCCTCGCCTTCGAGGCCGACGAACTGCACCGCATCGTCGACCTCATGCGCCACCTGCGCGCCTCCGAGGCCCGCCGCCACGTCCGCGAGGAGATCCCGTTCTACACGGGGCGCCGCAAGGACATCGGCGAGCTGGTCGCCGGGCTGGCCTAGTCGACGCCGCCTGATCCGTCAGGCTCTCGGCTTCGGTTCCGGGCGTGGGGCGCACGATGTGTCCCGCGCCGGGAGGCGGCCCTCCAGCAGGTACGCCTCCAGGTGGCCGTTGACGCAGGCGTTGGGGCCGGCCGCGATGCCGTGCGTCCCCGCGTCCCGCTCGGTCACCAGGACCGAGCCCGCCAGCCGCCGCCGCAGCTCCAGCGCGCCCTCGTAAGGCGTCGCCGCGTCCCGTTCCGCGGCCAGGACCAGCGTCGGCGGCAGCTCACCCGGCCCGGTGCGCACGTCCAGGGGCTGCTGCCGGGGCGCCCGCCAGTAGGCGCACGGCAGGTTCGTCCAGACGTTGTCCCAGGTCTCGAACGGCGCCCGGCGGGCCAGCCGCGTGTTGTCCCGGTCCCAGACCTCGAAGTCGGTCGGCCAGGGCGCGTCGTTGCACTCCACGGCCGTGTACACGGCGTTGGAGTTCTCCGCCGCGACCGCGCCCTCCTCGGTCCGCGTCCCCGCCTGGTCGACCAGCGGCTGCGGATCACCCTTGAGGTACGCCGACAGCGCCTCGGCGCGGTGCGGCCAGTAGTCGTCGTAGTACCCGGCCTTCAGGAACGCCCCCTGCAACTGCGCGGGGCCCACCGTCCCGCCCGCGGGCTCGGCCGCCAGCCGTGCGCTCGCCTCGTCGTAGCTGTCCTGCACCTGCCGCGCCGTGTCCCCGAGCCCGTACACGGCGTCGTGCTCGGCGACCCACTCCTTGAAGTCGTCCCAGCGGTCCTCGAACGCCTCGGACTGGTCGAGGTTGTTGCGGTACCAGACCTGCTCGGGGTCCGGGTTCACCACCGCGTCGAACACCATCCGCCGTACGTGCGAGGGGAACAGCTCGGCGTACAGCGCGCCGAGGTAGGTGCCGTACGAGGCGCCCATGAAGGTGAGCCGCCGCTCGCCCAGCGCGGCGCGGACGACCTCCAGGTCCCGGGCGTTGTTGAGCGAGTGGTAGTGCCGCAGCGCCTGTCCGCCCCGTTCGGCGCAGTCGCGCGCGTACCGCTCGGCCTCGGCGGCGCGCTGCTCCTTGTACGCGTCCGAGGGCCGCGTCGGGGCGGGCCGGGGCCCCTTGAAGAAGTCTCCGGGGTCCTGGCAGGACAGCGGCGCGGAGGGCGTGACCCCGCGCGGGGCGTAGCCGACGAGGTCGTAGGCGGCGGCGATGCGCTTCCACTCGGGCACCATGCCCACCAGCGGGAAGTACAGCCCGGAGGCGCCGGGGCCGCCCGGGTTGAAGAGGAGGGCGCCCTGGCCGGGGACCTCGCGCCTGCCGTCGTCCGGGTCCTGGTGGGTGGCCCGCATCCGGCTGACGGTCAGCGCGATCCGCTTTCCGTCGGGGTGGGCGTAGTCCAGCGGCACGGACACGGTGCCGCAGCGCACGCCGCCCGGCAGTCCCTCCGCCTTCGGGCACCTGCCGAACTCGATCCCGGCCGCCGCCGCGCGCCGGGCGGCCACGGCGGTACCGCGCGCCTCGGCGGACCCGGGCCCGGCCGGGGGCACCGACTGGGCCGGGGTGGCGGCGAGGGCGGTCAGCAGCAAGGACCCGGCGGCCGAGTAGAGGGCGGCAGCTCGCATCGCGTATCCCTTCGGTGCACGGTGTGACACAAGGGATGTTTGGTGCGTCGGCCGGGCGGGGCAAGCACCGCCCGCGGGTGTCGCCGCCGAGTGCCTCCGTGCGCCCCCGGCGCGGTCAGACCCGGCGCTCCCCGTGGTCCCCGGCGTACTTCTCGCGGTGGGCGAAGGCAGCACGCAGGTCCGGTTCGCCGATCGCGTGGACGCCGCGCACGGCGACCGAGGTGAGGAAGGTCCGGTCGTCGGCCGTGCCGTCGGCCTGCCGGACGAGGGCGCCGATCAGCCGCTGCCCGGCGGGGGAGGCCCAGCGCGCGTACGGGTGGATCTCCATGCGGGTGATGGCGAGGCAGCCCAGGGTCAGGGCGAGCGGCAGCGCGAACCAGAGGGCGATGAGGAGACGCGGCTCGGTGGCGGGCAGCGGCAGCGCCAGGGCGACCAGGCCGAGCGCGCACACGGCCACCGCGGCGACCCGCACCCGCCGGACCCCGGCCGCGACGCCACCGGCGCCGTCGTCGGGGACCGCGAGGCCCGCCCCGACCAGCCGGTCGGCCAGGCTCCGTACCGCGTCGGCGGCGGCCGCGGCGGCCCGTACCGGCGCTATCCGCGACTGTCCCGAGGGTCCTATCGCGCCGATGACCGACCGCTCCAGGTCGTCCCGGCCGCACGGGTCGACCACGGTCGCCCAGCCGGTGTGCGCGAGCAGCAGCCGGCGCTGGCACGCCATCGAGACCAGCGTCAGGTCGGCCACCCGCCGCGGTCCGCCGGACAGGAACGCCGCCTCGTACAGCGTCAGCGTGTGCTCACGGACGACGGGGCGCGGTTCGACGGCCGCCGCGCGCACGGCCGCCAGGCACAGCCGCAGGCACGCGAGGCCGGCGACGGCCCAGGCCGACAGGAGGAAAAGGACCCAGAACATGCCGTACTTCTATGCCAAGGGCTTTCACCGGCGCCATGCCCTGTTCACATTCCGGGACGCAGCGTTGTGGGTATGTGACGTTCCGTTTGGTGATGTCCCCCCGAGGCCGCCCCCGGTTCAGCGGCGCAGCAGAACGCGCCTGGTCGCGCGGGCCAGCCGGACCCCGGGACGAGCCGAGCGCGGCACCGGCCCCGACCGCTCCAGCCACCACTCGCGCAACTCCCGCCGCACCCCAGGGTCCTCGTCCCCGAGGCCCGTCCGCAGCACGTGTGCGACGAAGTCGAGGGCGTCGCGCCGGTAGCCGCCGGTCATCGGGCAGCCCTGCGCGTAGGCGAGGAAGGCGGGCCGGTACCGCGCGCCCAGGATCACCGGCAGCTCGGGCGCGACCTTGCCGACCACGTCGGCCCGCTTCCCGGCCAGCGCCCGCGCCTGCACCCCCAGCCGCACCCGGTCGAACCCCTCGGGCGCGGGCGTCCCCGCGACCAGCGCGGACAGCAGCGCCGCCTGCGCCAGCCCGAGCCGCTGCCGTACGGCGTCGTCGGCGCCGGAGCCCGCGTCGGCACCGGTGCGCGAGGGGCGGGGGGCCGCCCCGCTCCCGGTGGCCGCCGCCCGCCCCCTCTGCACGGCGTCGCGGATCGCCTCCACCTCGCCGCGCAGCGCGTCGCCCTCGGGGAAGTTCTCGTCCCGCTCCAGCAGGACGCCCGGCGGTGCGACGCGCGAGGCGAGGTCGGTCAGGATGTCCAGCACCGGTTGCGGCACGGGGTGGGCGTGGCTGTCGTGCCAGACGCCGTTCCGCTCGAAGCCGCCCGCGACATGGACGTAGGCGATGGCCTCCAGCGGCAGCTCACCGAGCGCCCGGGCCGGGTCCTCGCCCAGGTTGACGTGGTTGGTGTGCAGGTTCGCCACGTCGATCAGCAGCCGCACGCCGGTCCGGTCGGCCAGCTCGTACAGGAACTGCCCCTCCGTCAGTTCCTCGTCCGGCCAGGAGACCAGCGCGGCGATGTTCTCCACGGCGAGCGGCACGGGCAGCGCGTCCTGGGCGATGCGCACGTTCTCGCACAGCACGTCGAGGGCGTCCCGGGTGCGGGGGACGGGCAGCAGGTGCCCCGCTTCCAGGCGCGGTGTGGCGGTCAGTGTCCCGCCCGCCCGGACGAACGCGATGTGCTCGGTGACCAGCGGCGACCCCAGGACCTCTGCCCGCTCGGCCAGCGCCGCCAGCCGCCCCGGGTCCGGCCGGTCCGCGCCGCCGAGCCCCAGCGAGACCCCGTGCGGCACGACGGTCACCCCGCGCTCGCGCAGCCGCAGCAGCGAGTCGGGCAGATGCCCGGGACACAGGTTCTCGGACACGGCCTCGACCCAGTCGATGCCGGGCATCCCCTCCACGACGTCCGCGATCTCCGGCCGCCATCCGATGCCGGTGCCCAGTCGCGCCAAACGCTTCATGGCCGCCTCCCCTCCAGCGCACATGTCGGGGGTATCGCCCACCCGGTCCGGGCCGAACCCCGGGCGGGGCATCTTCAGAGCTACATCTGAGGTTCCCGCCGCCGCAGCGCCGGGTGGTCCGCCACCACCGTGCAGGAGCCCGGCGCGATCTCCGTGAACCCGGCGTCGCGCACCACCGGCAGGCCGCCGGTGGTGAGGGCGGGCCAGCGGGCCGGGTCCGCGGTGCGCACCGCCAGCGGGAAGCCCGCGTCGCGCCAGGCCGTCCGCTCGCCGTCCGACAGCTCCCACCAGGCGAGCTGCGCGCCGTGGCCCGCCTGGGCCATCGCCTTGCCCGCCGACATCTCCAGGTCCGGGTTCATCCAGAGCACCGGCGCGCCGGGGTCGGCGCCGGGCGGCGGCTCGGGGTCGTCGAGGTCGGTGCCGGACACCTGGAGGCGGGCCAGGTCCTTGGGCCAGCCGTCCAGCGGAACGGGCGGGAAGACCCGCACCTCGGCCGCCTTGCCGGTGACCGTGATGCCGGGCAGCGCATCGGCCCGCCGCCACTCCGCGCCGCGGGCCCGCCGCACCACCTTGCGGATACGGGCGTCCTGCCAGTCCCGCACCGACTGGGCCCACGCGCCGTCACCGGCCGACCGTTCGTCGGCGAGCATCAGCAGCACCGCACGGGCCGCGGTCTCCAGCGCGTCGGTACGGGGCGGCGGCGCCGCCCGCTCGATGCGCACGACCAGCGGCAGCACGAACTGCGGCGCGAGGTCGCGGTCGCCGGGCTCGGGACGGAAGGGGCTGTCGGGGACGGGGGTGGGGACGGGAACGGGCGTCGTCGGGTCGTTGCTCACGCCCTACAGTCTGCCAAGCCGACGACCGGAGCCTGCCGAGTCTCCCGCCGGGGCCCGCCCGCCTCCCGTCCGAGCCCGCCGGGGCGGTGGTCGTCGCGGTGGCCGCGGTCGCCGCGGACTGTGCGCCGAGTTCGCGCAGGCCGTCAGCCTGAGCAGGCGGTGCGCTGCGCCTCCTGCCACTCGCACACCGGGCAGAGCGTGACGCCCTTGTACGACTCCGGGTACTCCGTGGGTTCCCGGCACAGGACGCATTCCGCGTACGGCGGGCCGTCGACCTTGGGCGGCCGGGGCGCCGTGTCGATCAGGCAGTAGCCGCCGGGCTCGCAGCCGGGGCCGTCGGGGCCGTCGGCGCCCGGGTCGTGTTCGCTGCTCATGTCTCCAGCGTAGGCCCGTCAGTGGCGGCCGTTCGCGGCGTCGATCAGCTCCGAGACCTTCACGAAGCGGTACCCCTGGCGGCGCAGCTCGGGCACCACCGTCCGTACCACTTCCTCCGTCACCGGGGCGGCGCTGCGCGTGCAGTGCAGGACGACGACCGACCCGGGCCGCACCTCGTCGAGCACCTGCCGGGTCACCGCGTCGGCGTCGGTGGCGAAGGCGTCCCCGCTCACCACGTCCCACTGCACGGCGGTGACGCCGGTGGCCGACAGCTCCTTGAGGGCGGCCCTGTCGTAGCAGCCGCCGGGGAAGCGGAAGTACGGCATCGGGTTCGGCACCCCGGCCTTCTCGAACGCGGTGTAGGCCCGTTCCAGGTCCGCGCGCATGCGGTCCTCGGACACGGTCGGCAGGCCGTAGCAGTCGTCGGTGTAGGCGTAGTGGCTGTAGGAGTGGTTGGCGATCTCGAACCGCGGGTCCCGGCCGATGGAGCGGGCCTCGTCCGGGTACTCCTCGGCCCAGCGGCCGGTCATGAACACCGTGGCCGGCACCTTCAGCTGCCGCAGCGCCGCGATCAGCCGGGGGTTGTCGAACCGTTCGCCCGACGCCGCCCGCGGCCCCTGGTCGGCGGTCATGTCGGCGTCGAAGGTGAGGGCGACCAGCTTGCCGTCCGGCGTGCCATCTGTGCGCGGGCCGTGTTCAAAGACCGGGGTGAGTCCCGCGGGGCCGGGGGCGAGGGTGGGCGTGCGGGAGGCGGAGGGGGACGCGGCGGGGACCGAGGGGGCCGGGCGGGGGGTCTGTTCGGCCCCGGTGGTTCCGCAGGCGGCGAGGGCGGCGCCCAGGACACCGAGCACGGCTGCGCGTCGTACGAGAGTGATCACCGTACGAACGTAGGAGCGGGATGTTCTGTTTGTATGACTAAGTCCGCCGACGTGCCGCCGTGCTCACCCGCCCGGCCCAGCCGCCGTCAGATGTCCCGCTGCTCCAGCGGCTTGGTCGCCGGTCCCTCCAGCACTGTGCCGTCCGTGGCGAAGCGGGAGCCGTGGCAGGGGCACTCCCAGGCGCGCTCGGCCGCGTTGAAGTCGACCAGGCAGCCCAGGTGGGTGCAGCGCGGCGAGACGGCGTGCAGGGCGCCCGCCTCGTCCCGGTAGACCGCGAGCCGGTCGCCGCCCGCCCGGACCACCGCGCCCTCGCCCGGCGGCAGCGCGTCCACCGGCGGCGCGGGCCGCAGCCGGTCGCCGACGAAGTGCCGGGCCACCTCGGCCTGCGTCTTGAGCAGCGCGGGTGCCTCACGCACCGCCGTGCGCAGTCGGCGCGGGTCGTACAGCCCGCTCCAGGCGCACTCCTCGCCGGTGATCTGCGCGGTGAGCAGCCGGCCCGCCATCATGCCGCCGCTCAGTCCCCAGCCGCCGAAGCCGGTGGCGACGTAGGTGTGATGCGCGCCCGGGTGCAGCGGGCCGGCCATCGGCACGGTGTCGGTGGGGTCGATGTCCTGCGTGGCCCAGGCGTGCGTGCGCTCGACGCCGGGGAAGTGCTCCTCCGCCCAGGAGGCCAGGCGGTCGAAGCGCTCGCGGGTGTCGCCCGTGCCGGGGGTGAAGTGCTCCCCGGTGACGACGAGCAGGCGGCGGCCCACGTCGTCCAGGGGCGCCGTACGCACCGAGCGGGTGTTCTCCTCCGGCGTGATGTACATGCCGTCGACGTCGCGGTCCGCCTCGATCGTCCCGGCGACGACCAGTTCGCGGCGCGGGGAGAGGCGGGCGAAGAGCAGTGCCCGGTCGAAGATCGGGTAGTGCGTGGCGACCACGACGTCCCGGGCGGTGACCGTCGCCCCCGCCTCGGTCCTCACCCGGCACGGCTCGCCCTCGTCCAGGCCCTGGACAGTGGTGTCCTCGAAGATCAGCCCGCCGTGCGCCTCCAGGTCCGCGGCGAGCGCCCGCAGGTACTTCAGGGGATGGAACTGGGCCTGCCCGGTCACCTTCACGGCGCCCGCCACCGGGAACGGCAGCCCGGTCTCCGTCACGAACGACGCCGGCAGCCCCGCCTCCTTCGCGGCCGCCGCCTCCGCCCGCACCTCGTCGACGCGGCCCGGATCGCGGACATAGGTGTACGCGTCGCGCGTCTCCCAGTCGCAGTCGATGCCCAGCTCGGCGACGATCCCGGCGGCGCGCTCGATCGCCTCGGACTGCGAGCGGGCGTACAGGCGGGCGCCCTCGGGGCCGCGGGTGCGGCGCAGCTTGTCGTAGACCAGGGTGTGCTGGGCGGTCAGCTTGGCGCTGGTGTACCCGGTGACCCCGGCGGCGACCCGCCCGGCCTCCAGGACCGCCACGCTCCGCCCGGCCCGCGCCAGCTCCCAGGCCGTGCTGAGCCCCGCGACGCCGGCGCCGATCACCGCGACGTCGACGTCGAGATCCTCGGCGAGCGCGGGGCGGGGCGCGCCGCCCGGTGCCGTCTGAAGCCAGTACGAGCCGTTGACCTGCACGTTCTGAGTCATGCGGCCCGGGTACCCCGCGGTCGCGGCTTCAGTGACCGGGCATGCGCGCCCCGCCGTGGACCCGGCCGCTACCTGCGCCAGGGCCCCGTCACCGCGAAGGTGGTGCCAGGCGTGTAGCAGTTGACGTACATCGTGTCGCCGTCGGGGGAGAAGGTGACACCGGCGAACTCACCCCACTCGGGCTCCTCCTCCGTGCCGATGTTCTGCGCGCCCCGGGCCATGGCGTACACCTCGCCGCGCCGGGTCACGCCGAAGACGTGCTGCGCGCCGTTGCCGTCCTCGCAGACCATGAGGCCGCCGCTGGGCGCGAGGCAGATGTTGTCCGGGGACTCGCCCGGCAGCCGCACGTCGGTGTCCGGACCGAAGACGATCACCAGGGTGAGCCGGCGCCGCTCGGGGTCGTAGCGCCAGATCTGGCCGTAGTGGTCGGCGGCCGAGCCCTCGTCGCTGTGGGCGAAGGACGACACGAAGTACACGCTCCGCCCGCCCCAGTAGCAGCCCTCCAGCTTCTGGGCGTGGGTGATGCCGCCCCGGCCGAAGTCCTGGAAGCGGATGGGCGTCCCGTCGGCCAGCGGGTCGGGCACGTCCACCCACTCGACGCGGTCGAAGGTGGCGCCGGTCTCCTGGATCGAGGACAGGTCCGGCACGCCGGGCACGCGCATCGCCTGGAGCTGGCCGCCCGCCCGCAGCGAGCCCCGGCCGCCCAGCGGCTTCTCGGGCAGGAACCGGTAGAAGAGGCCGAACGGCCGCTCGAAGGCGTCCTCCGTCTCGTACACGACCCCGCGCCGCGGGTCCACGGCGATCGCCTCGTGCTGGAAGCGGCCCATCGCGGTCAGCGGCACCGCGCCGGTGCGGTGCGGGTCGGCCGGGTCGACCTCGAAGATGAAGCCGTGGTCCTTGGTGTAGCCGTTGGTCCCGGCTCGGTCCTCGGTCTCCTCGCAGGTCAGCCAGGTGTGCCAGGGCGTGGGCCCGCCCGCGCAGTTGACGGCCGTACCGGCGATCGCGACCCGCTCGGACAGGACGTGGTTGCGGGAGTCCAGCTCCAGCGCCGTACAGCCGCCCTTGCCCTCCGGGTCGTACGTCAGGCCCTTGACGGTGGGGACCGGGACCCGGCCGTCGGCGCGGTTCTCGTGGTTGCGGACGAGGCGTGTGCGGCCGCGTCCGCCCGGGAAGGCGGACATGCCGTCGTGGTTGGACGGCACCGGGCCCTCCCCGGAGCGCAGCCGGTCGCCCTCGCGGGACAGCACCCGGTAGTGGAAGCCCTTGGGCAGGTCCAGCAGGCCGTCGGGGTCGGGGACCAGGGGGCCGTAGCCGGTGTGGCCCAGGGACTGGGCGGCGGCGGTGCCGGCGAAGAGTTCGGACAGGGCGCCGGTGAAGGCGATGCCTGCGCCCAGGGCTCCGGTACGGGCGAGCACCTGGCGGCGGGTCGCCGCGCTGTGGGACGTGGACATGGGGAAACCTTCCTGCTGGCGGACAGGACTGTGACCCGCCGTGTCTATCACCTGCCAGGAGTCCCGGGAACCACGCGTGTGGCTCGTGTCACCGCTCGACCGGGTGCTCCTGCGCCTTTTCCAGGAACCGCAGCAGCTCCACGGGGAAGGGCAGCACCAGGGTGGAGTTCTTCTCGGCGGCCACCGCCACGACCGTCTGGAGCAGCCGCAGTTGCAGGGCTGCGGGCGTCTCGGACATCTCCCGGGCCGCCTCGGCGAGCACCTTCGACGCCTGGAGTTCGGCGTCCGCGTTGATCACCCGGGCGCGCCGCTCCCGGTCGGCCTCGGCCTGGCGGGCCATCGAGCGCTTCATGGTGTCCGGCAGGGAGACGTCCTTGATCTCGACCCGGTCGATCTGCACGCCCCAGCCGACCGCGGGGCTGTCGATCATCAGCTCAAGCCCCTGGTTCAGCTTCTCCCGGTCGGACAGCAGGTCGTCCAGGTCGCTCTTGCCGATGATGGACCGCAGCGAGGTCTGGGCCATCTGCGAGACGGCGAACCGGTAGTCCTCGACCCGGACCAGCGCGTTGGCCGCGTCGACGACCTTGAAGTACACGACCGCGTCCACCCGCACGGTGACGTTGTCGCGGGTGATGCCCTCCTGCGCGGGCACGGGCAGCGTGACGATCTGGAGGTTCACCTTGTGCAGCCGGTCCACGAACGGCACGATCATCGTGAACCCGGGGCCGCGCTCCTCACCCGCAAGCCGCCCGAGCCGGAAGACCACCCCGCGTTCGTACTGCCGGACCACCCGCGCCGCGGCGGCGACGTAGAGGACGCCCGCGCTGCCGACGGCGGCGGCCGCGGTCAGAAGCTCCTGGATCATGGCGGCCTCCTTGCTCGGAGGACGGTTTTCACCCTTTCTGTCACGATAGGCCCGCCGCCGGTCCCGGGGCCACGCCCGGGACCGGCGGCGGGCCTCCCGCTACACCCCCGCCTTCTGCGGTGCGGTGACCTTCACCGGGTCCGTGCCCGTGGCGCTGTGCCGTTCGGCCCAGTTCTCCAGGGCGGTGCGGCAGGCGTGGTCCAGGTGGTGCAGCCCGGACAGGTCCAGCTCGACCGGGCGGTCCTGCGGCAGCGCCTCCAGGCCCTCCAGGATCTTCGGCAGCCGCAGGAAGGTCGCGTTGCCGGTCAGATGGGCCTGGACGGGGCCCGCGCCCTTGTCGACGATCTCCAGCTTGAGGTGCGAGGCCTCCCAGGCGGTCTTGACCACGGACAGGGCCAGACCGATCAGCACGCCCTCGAACATGTTGACCGCGACGATCGAGACGGCCGTGACCACCAGGATCAGCGCCTCGCCCCGGTGGTCGCGCCACAGCGGCAGGATGCTGCGGAACGGGATCAGCTTCCAGCCCGCGTGGACCAGGATGCCCGCCAGCGCGGGCAGCGGGATCAGGCCCAGCACGGACGGCAGCAGCGCCGCGAACAGCAGCAGCCACACCCCGTGCAGCACCCGGGACGCCTTGGTGCGCGCGCCCGCGGCCACGTTGGCGGAGCTGCGCACGATGACCGCGGTCATCGGCAGCGCGCCGAGCACGCCGCACACGGTGTTGCCCGCGCCCTGCGCCATCAGTTCCTTGTCGTACTCGGTGCGCGGCCCGTCGTGCAGCCGGTCCACCGCCGCGGCGCTGAACAGGCTCTCCGCCGAGGCGATCAGCGTGAAGGCGACGATCGTGCCGAGCAGGCCCACGCTCGCCAGCTCGCCGAAGGCGTCGGCGCCGGGCGGCTGGATCACGTCGAGCAGCCCGCTCACCTCGACGGTCGCCACCGACAGTCCGAACGCCGCCGTGACCGCGGTGGCCAGGCCGACCGCGGCCAGCGCCCCCGGCACGGTCTGCGCCCGCTTGGGCAGCCGCTTCCACAGCACCATCACCGCGACGGTGCCCGCGGCCAGGGCGAGCGAGGTCAGCGCCGCGGAGCTGCCCAGCGCGTCGGCGGCGGCCCCGGGCAGCCCGGTGAGCTTGTCGACGCCGGAGGCGGGGGCTTCGAGACCGGCGGCCGAGTAGAGCTGGCCGGCGATGAGCACCAGGCCGATGCCGGCCAGCATGCCCTCGACCACCGACAGGGAGATCGCCCGGAACCAGCGCCCCAGCTTCAGGGCGCCCATCACCACCTGGATGACCCCGGTGGCGAGCACGATCACGCCGAGCGCGGGCAGTCCGTACTGGTCGACCGCGCCGAAGACCAGCACGGTCAGCCCGGCGGCCGGGCCGGAGACCTGGAGGCTGCTGCCCGGCAGGAATCCGGTGACCAGGCCGCCCACGATGCCGGTGACCAGGCCCAGTTCGGCCGGGACGCCGGAGGCGACGGCCACGCCCACGCACAGCGGGAGCGCGACCAGGAAGACGACGAGGGACGCGGTGAGGTCCTGCCGCCAGTGCGGGAACCTCAGGTTCCGGTTGCCTATGAGGGACATGCCGGCGCTCACAGGGTCTCGAACGCGTCGGTGTCCGCGCGGTGCGCGCGCACGAGGCCGGTGTGGACCTCGTAGTACCAGCCGTGCAGCCGCAGTCGGCCGTCGGCCAGCCGCTGTTCGACGCAGGGGTAGGAGCGCAGGCGCAGCAGTTGCGCCAGTACGTGGTGCTGCACGGCCCCGGCGACCGTCGGGTCGGCGGGATCGCAGGGCTCCGGCTCGTCCGCCGCGTGCGCCAGCCAGTCGCGCACGGCGGGTACGGCGGTCAGGTCGTCGCCGCGCACCAGCGCGCCGACGGCGCCGCAGTGCGAGTGGCCGCAGACCACGATGTCGCGGACGCCGAGGACCTGGACGGCGTACTCGACGGTGGCCGCCTCGCCGGAGGGGCGCTCGGAGGCGTAGGGCGGGACGATGTTGCCGGCGGTGCGCAGCTCGAAGAGCTGGCCGGGCCGGGCGCCGGTGATCAGGGCCGGTACGACCCGGGAGTCGGAGCAGGTGATGAACAGGACTTCGGGCGACTGGCCTTCGGCGTGCCCGGCGAACTCCTCAGGGCGCTGTCCGAACGTGCGGGCGTTGTCGATGAGGGGCTGCATGATGAGGTTCCTCCTGGCGCGCCGTGGGGGCGCGTCGGACGGGTGGGACAGAGGTGGGGGATGTGCCGGTGCTCCGTCAGCAGCGGAAGACCTGAAGGGCCGCGGGCGAATGGTCCGGCGCGGATCTCGGCCGGTGCGCGGTCGCCGGGGCGGACCCGGGGGGAGCGGACACCGCGGGGTCGCGCTGTCGCGCGCACGGGCGCTCCGGGGCCTCGGGCTGGGGCGCGGTGGTGGTGCGGTGCCGGTCGCGGACGCGCGCGGAACCGTTCGGGTTCCCGGCGCGGCCGGTGTCGTGGCAGGTGACGGTCTCGTCGTACGGGGCCGTGCCGGAAGGGGTGGTTCCGGGAAGGGCGTTGGCCACGGCATCACGGCTCGTGTGCGCGGATGCGAAGGGTGAGCCGGGTGCGAAGACCGCCAGGGCGAGCAGGGCGGCGGCGAGGAGCGGAAACACGGTCCGGGCCGTCGTGCCGCGTGACATACGCCCCCCTCCAGGCAGTTCGCGCCGAGGGCGCGCGCCGGTACTCGGTCAAAGCAAGGCCAACGCATGGTCAATGCATGGTCAAGAAACACGTTAACCCTGCAAAGGGCTTTGCAGGGTTAACGTGGCGTTACGAGCCGGAAGAGAGCCTGAAATCGGCGGGTGGGTTGGCGAGAATGGAGCGCTCCGGCCGCCTCAGGGCGTGTCGACCAGGCGCGCGGCGTCTCGGGCCAGCGCGGTGAGCCGGGAGATCGCCCGGAAGTACTTCTTGCGGTACCCGCCGTTCAGCATCTCCTCGCTGAACAGCCGGTCGAAGGGCAGCCCGGAGGCCAGGACGGGCACCTCGCGGTCGTAGAGCCGGTCCGCGAGCACCACGAGCCTGAGCGCCGTCGACTGGTCCGGCACCGGGCGCACCCCGGTGAGGCACACGGCCGTCAGACCGTCGGTCAGGGCGCCGTAACGGCTGGGGTGGACGCGGGCGAGGTGGTCGAGGAGGGCGGGGAAGTCGTCCAGGGACGCCCCCTCGGTGGCCCGCGCGGCACGGGTCACCTGCTCGTCGGAGTACGGCGCCGGGGCCTCGGGCAGACCGCGGTGGCGGTAGTCCTCGCCGTCGATGCGCAGGGCGCGGAAGTGGGCGGACAGACCCTGGATCTCGCGCAGGAAGTCGGCCGCCGCGAACCGGCCCTCGCCGAGCTTGCCCGGCAGCGTGTTGGAGGTGGCGGCGAGTGCCACGCCGGCCTCCACGAGCCGGGCGAGCAGGCTGGAGACGAGGACGGTGTCGCCGGGGTCGTCGAGCTCGAACTCGTCGATGCACAGCAGGCGGTGCCCGGACAGCGTCTGCACGGTCTGCTGGAAGCCGAGGGCGCCGACGAGGTTGGTCAGCTCCACGAAGGTGCCGAACGCCTTGCGGGAGGGCTCGGCGGGGGTGGCGTGCCACAGGGAGGCCAGCAGGTGGGTCTTGCCGACGCCGTAGCCGCCGTCGAGGTACACGCCGCGGGGCCCGGCCGGGGCCTTCGGTGCCTTGCCGCGGCCCAGCCCGAAGAAGCCGCGCCTGCCGCCGGCCGCGCCGGGCGCCTGGCCCAGTCCGCCCGCGAAGTCCTCCAGGACCCGTACGGCCTCGCTCTGGCTGGGCTGGTTCGGGTCGGGGATGTACGTGTCGAAGCGGACGGAGTCGAAACGGGGCGGGGGCACCATCTCGGCGACCAGACGGTCCGCGGGGACGCGGGGCTCGCGGGCGCACAGGGAGACCGTGGCCGGAGCCGTCCCGGTTATCGGGGCGGGCACGGGGGCGGGGGAGGAGGACGACACGGTACTCAATGGTAGGGCCTGCCCGGAGAGCCTCACCGCCGCCCGGACCGCGGGCGTGGGCGTGGGCGAGCGTGGCGCGGGTGCCGGGGTGTGGCACCAGTCCGCTGGGGCGGGTGGCGCTCTGCCGGGTCCTGTGGCGGGCCCGTGCGCCCTGGAGGGCCGGGATCACGGCTCGGGGTGTCGTCCTCTGTCGCGGCAGCGCGGCGGCGTGGGCGAGCGTGGCGCGGGTGCCGGGGTGCGGTACCAGCTCGCTGGGGCGGGTGGCGCTCTGCCGGGTTCCATGGCGGGGCCGTGCGCCCCGGTGGGCCGGGATCACGGCTCGGGGTGTCGTCCTCTGTCGCGGCAGCGCGGCGGCGTGGGCGAGCGTGGCGCGGGTGCCGGGGTGCGGCATCAGCTCGCTGGGGCGGGTGGCGCTCTGCCGGGTCCCGTGACGGGCCCGAGTGCCCCGGTGGGCCGGGATCACGGCTCGGGGTGTCGCCCTCGGTCGCGGGTGGTCGCGGCACGCCGCCGGTGGTGTGCGGTGCGGGGGCGATTCCGGCTGCCGCCCGTGCCCGGCGCGGATCAGGCGCCGTGGTGCGGTGCGGGCTGCGGCCCCACGGCGTGGGCCAGGCCGCCGCGGTGTGGTGGAGGCCGGGCCGCCGCGGTGCGGGCCGGGGTGCGGTGCGGTGGGGGCCCTCAGGGTGCCGGCCTGCGTGGTTGGGGTGGGGGGTGCGTGGAACACTGCACCCCATGCGACGCCTGTTCCCCGTGTCCCCCGTGCCCGATCCGACCGTCGGCCCGGGCGGTTCCGAGACCGATCGGGAGTGGAGCCTGGCCGAGCTGGCCGCCGCCTACGCGTACCCCGAGCCCGACGGGGGACGGGAGACGTGGCTGCGGGCCAACATGGTCTCCACCCTCGACGGCGCCGCCCAGCACGACGGCCGCTCCCAGCCCATCTCCAGCGCGGCCGACATGCGGATCTTCGGCACCCTGCGCGCCCTGGCGGACGTGGTGATCGCCGGTGCCGAGACCGTACGGCAGGAGGGGTACCGGCCGGCCCGGGTGCGGGCCGACTTCGCCGAGGCGCGGCAGGCGGCCGGACAGGCACCCGTGCCGGCGATCGCGGTGGTCAGCGCGAGCCTGGAGCTGGACTTCTCCCTTCCGCTGTTCACCTCCCCGCTCGTGCCCACCCTCGTGCTGACCGGGGCCGCCGCGGCCCCGGACCGGGTGGCGGCCGCCGAGCGGGCCGGGGCCCGGGTGGTGATCGCGGGGGACGGCGTCGGCGTGGACCCGGCCCGGGCCCTCACGGCGCTCGCGGAGCTGGGGCACACCCGGCTGCTGACCGAGGGCGGCCCGCGGCTGCTGGGGCAGTTCGTCACGGCCGGTGTGCTCGACGAGCTGTGCCTGACCGTCTCCCCGATGCTGACCGCCGGGGACGCGCAGCGGATCGCGGGCGGACCGGCGGTCGAGGTCCCGCGGCGGTTCGTCCTGGCGTCCCTGCTGGAGGAGGAAGGTTTCCTCTTCAGCCGTTACCGGCGTGACTAGGGCGATCCCGGGCAGGCGTGGACGGCGGCGACCGGACAGGAGTTCGATGGTTACCGCACATCCGGGAATCGGCGGAATCTTCCGTTCCGTTTAGACCGCGCCGGGCACACTGATTCCGGCAGTACCCGTGCGATCACGGGGCAGGATGGTTTCCGCAGGGTCTGGTACGGCCTACGGAGGGTGGGCCCACGGGCCCTCGAAGGAGAAGGGGCGCCTGGTGTTCACAAGCGTTTTGATGATCGAGAAGGCCCTGACGTCCGCCGACGTGGAGTTCGTCACCACCTTGCACGGGGACGAGCAGGTCGCCTTCCACGTGCTGCTCCAGCCGCGCGGGGATCAGGCGGACCGGCTGCTGCGGGCCATCGACGACGTCGCGCTCGGCGAGCTCGACGACGCCGTACGCGAGGGGGAGACCCCGGAGGGCCAGGAGGCGCAGAGCGTCGGGGAGCGGGCGCTGGAGGTGTCCCTCACGGCCCTGCGCGCGTCCGGCGCCCAGGCCGAGGGCCGGCTGATCGAGGACCACCCGCTGGACGAGCTCAAGTCCGTGGTCATGGAGGTCGCCGCCGACGAGGTGATCGTCCTCACCGACCCCCACTACGTGGAGGAGTTCTTCCACCGGGACTGGGCCTCCCGGGCCCGGCACAAGGTCGGCGTACCGGTGCTGAAACTCTTCTCCCACAGCAAGGCATAGGCTGGTGCCGCGCCCCCGCCGAGGGGGCGCGCCCACCGACGGATCACCCTGGGAGAACAGCGCATGGCACCCGGCCTTCCTACCGCCATGGACCGACCGCACTTCATCGGCATCGGCGGCGCCGGAATGTCGGGCATCGCCAAGATCCTCGCCCAGCGCGGCGCCGAGGTGGCGGGCAGCGACGCCAAGGACTCCGCGACCGCCGGGGCGCTGCGGGCCCTGGGCGCCACGGTGCACATCGGGCACGCGGCACAGCACCTCGCCGACGACGCGAGCTGCGTGGTCGTGTCCTCGGCCATCCGCGAGGACAATCCGGAGCTGGTCCGCGCCGCCGAGCTGGGCATCCCGGTCGTGCACCGCTCCGACGCCCTCGCCGCCCTGATGAACGGCCTGCGCCCGATCGCGGTCGCCGGCACCCACGGCAAGACCACCACCACCTCGATGCTGGCGGTCTCCCTGTCCGAGCTGGGCCTGGACCCGTCGTACGCGATCGGCGGCGACCTGGACGCGCCCGGCTCCAACGCCCTGCACGGCGACGGCGAGATCTTCGTCGCCGAGGCGGACGAAAGCGACCGCAGTTTCCACCGGTACGCCCCCGAGGTCGCCATCGTCCTCAACGTCGAGCTGGACCACCACGCCAACTACGCCTCGATGGACGAGATCTACGAGTCCTTCGAGACCTTCGCCGGGAAGATCGTCCCCGGCGGCACCCTGGTGATCGCCGCCGACCACGAGGGCGCCCGGGAGCTGACGCGCAGGCTGGCCGGCTCGGTGCGCACGGTGACGTACGGCGAGTCCGAGGACGCGGACGTGCGCATCCTGTCCGTCGTCCCGCAGGGCCTCAAGAGCGAGGTCACCGTCGTCCTGGACGGCGCCGAGCTGACCTTCACCGTCTCCGTCCCCGGCCGTCACTACGCCCACAACGCGGTCGCCGCCCTCGCCGCGGGCGCGGCCCTCGGCGTCCCCGCCGCCGAGCTGGCCCCCGCGCTGGCCGCGTACACCGGCGTCAAGCGGCGCCTCCAGCTCAAGGGCGAGGCGGCCGGCGTCCAGGTCGTCGACTCCTACGCGCACCACCCCACCGAGATGACGGCCGACCTGGAGGCCATGCGCGCCGCGGTCGGCGACGCCCGCATCCTGGTCCTCTTCCAGCCGCACCTCTTCTCCCGCACCCAGGAGCTGGGCAAGGAGATGGGCCAGGCCCTGTCCCTCGCGGACGCCTCGGTCGTCCTCGACATCTACCCGGCCCGCGAGGACCCGATCCCGGGCATCACCAGCGAGCTGATCATCGAGGCGGCCCGCGCGGCGGGCGCGGACGTCACGCCGGTCCACGACAAGGACGCCGCGCCCGCGCTGGTCGCGGGAATGGCGAAGGCCGGTGATCTCGTTCTCACCATGGGCGCGGGCGACGTCACCGACCTCGGACCGCGCATCCTGGACGAGCTGTCGAAGTAAGGGGCTGAGACTCATGTCGTACGACGTCGAGAAGCCGGACGAGCAGTGGCGGGCGGAGCTGGCCCCGGCCGAGTACGCCGTGCTGCGCGAGGCCGCCACGGAGCCGGCCTTCACCGGTGAGTACACCGACACCAAGACCGAGGGCGTCTACTCCTGCCGCGCCTGCGGTGCGGAGCTGTTCACCTCCACGACCAAGTTCGAGTCGCACTGCGGCTGGCCGTCCTTCTACGACCCGAAGGACACCGACGCGGTCGAGCTGATCGAGGACCGCTCCCACGGGATGGTGCGCACCGAGGTGCGCTGCGCCCGGTGCGGTTCGCACCTCGGACACGTCTTCGAGGGCGAGGGCTACCCGACCCCGACCGACCAGCGGTACTGCATCAACAGCATCTCCCTGCGGCTGGAGCCCACGGCCGGCTGAGCCGACCGGAACGGCGGCCGGGAGCGGCACGGTGGACACCGCCGCTCCCGGCCGCCGCCCGCTCGGGCACATTCCCGGTGTGAACGCCCGAGCAGCGGGAAGGAGTCGCCCCGGAGCCAACGGGGGCCCCGCGGACCAGCCGTCTACACTCGACCGGCGACGGCCCCACCGACCGCGGCCGGAGCGGGCAGCTTCTGCCAGACCCGAAGGGTATTCGGCGTTTTGATACGGATGGACTCAGTCACCAAGCGGTACCCGGACGGCACCGTGGCGGTCGACCGGCTGTCACTGGACATACCCGACCGCGCGATCACGGTCCTCGTCGGTCCCTCGGGCTGCGGCAAGACGACCACCCTGCGGATGATCAACAGGATGGTCGAGCCCAGCGAGGGAACGATCCTCCTCGACGGCGAGGACCTCCAGCAGCAGCCCGTCACCACGCTGCGCCGGTCGATGGGGTACGTCATCCAGAACGCCGGGCTCTTCCAGCACCGGACGATCCTCGACAACATCGCCACCGTGCCCCGCATGATCGGCTGGGGCAAGCAGAAGTCCCGCGAGCGGGCCGCCGAGCTGATGGAACGGGTGGGGCTCGACTCCTCCCTCGCCAAGCGGTACCCGTACCAGCTCTCCGGCGGCCAGCAGCAGCGCGTCGGCGTGGCCCGGGCGCTCGCCGCCGATCCGCCGGTGCTGCTCATGGACGAGCCGTTCTCCGCCGTCGACCCCGTCGTCCGCAAGGGACTCCAGGACGAACTCCTGCGCATCCAGGACGAACTGGGCAAGACCATCGTCTTCGTCACCCACGACATCGACGAGGCCATCAAACTCGGCACCATGGTCGCGGTGATGCGCACCGGCGGCCGGCTCGCCCAGTTCGCACCGCCCGCCGAGCTGCTGTCCGACCCCGCGGACGACTTCGTCGAGGACTTCCTCGGCGCCGACCGCGGCATCCGGCGGCTCTCCTTCTTCCCCTCCGCCGGCCTGGAGCTGAGCACCGGCCCGGTCGTGCGCGCCGACGCCACCGCCGAGCGGCTCGCCGCCGCCGACGGCGCCACCCATCTGCTGGTGACCGACGCGGACGACCGGCCGCTGGGCTGGGCCGAGCCGGGCGACCTGGCCGCGGGGGACCTGGCGGCCGGGCGACTGCTGTCCTACGGGCGGCCGTTCGTGCCGGGCACCGACTCGCTGCGGGCGGCGCTCGACTGCGCCGTGCTCTCGCCCACCGGCTGGGCCGTCGCCGTGGACCCCGACGGCCGGGTGACCGGCGTCGTCTCCCAGCAGACCATCGCGGAGGCGATCCGCTCCGCGCACGGCGCGGCGGGCCCCGGCCAGGCGCGGACCGACGAGCCCGCCGACGTCACGAAGGTCGCCCCGTGAACGGCTTCTTCGACATACCGAGCGACCTCGGCACCACCTACTCCGGCCTGATCGGCCTGCATCTGCGCGAGGCGCTGCTGCCGGTCCTGGCCGGGCTGCTCGCCGCGCTGCCCCTCGCCCAGCTGTGCGTGCGCTTCCGCTGGCTGTACCCGCCGGTGCTCGGCGTGACGACCGTGTTCTACGCCATCCCCTCGCTGGCCGTCTTCGTGGTCCTCATCGACTACACCGGCCAGACCGAACTGACCGTGATGATCCCGCTGGCCGTGTACAGCCTGGTGGTGCTCGTCCCGGCGATCGTCGACGGCGTGCGGTCGGTGCCCGAGGAGACGCTGGCCGCGTCCACGGCCATGGGCTTCGGGCCCGTACGGCGCTACCTCCAGGTGCAGTTGCCGATCGCCGTGCCCGCCATCCTCGCCGGGCTGCGGGTGGCCGTGTCGGCGAGCATCTCCCTGGTCAGCGTCGGCGCCCTCATCGGCAACCAGGGCGCGCTGGGCAACCTGCTCGCGGACGCCCAGAAGTACGGCCGTCCCGAGCTGGCGGTGAACTCCGTCCTCACCACCGCCGTCCTGGCCGTCCTGTGCGACGCGCTCCTCGTCCTGGCCCGGAACCTGCTCACCCCGTGGCTGCCGCGGGGCAGGCGGCAACGCCCGAAGGAGGCCGCCGCGCGGCCCGAGCCCCAGGAGGCGGCGGCCCGGTGAACGTGCTCCACTTCGTCAACGCCTTCTTCAGCGACAGCGCCCACTGGCACGGCTACGACGGCATCCCCGGGCGCCTGCTGGAACACGTCCAGTACACGCTGATGGCCCTCGGTCTCGCCGCCGCCATCGGGCTGCCCGCCGGACTGCTGACCGGGCACACCGGACGCGGCGGCAACGCCGTCGCCTTCGTCGCCACCGCCGCCCGCGCGCTGCCCAGCTTCGGCCTGCTGGTGCTGATCGCCGTCGCCGTCGGCATCGGTCTGCTGCCCGTGATGATCCCGCTGGTCGTGCTCGCGGTCCCGCCGATCCTGGTGACCACCTACGAGGCCGTCCGCTCCGTCGACCCCTCCCCGGTGGACGCCGCGCGGGGCATGGGCATGCGCGAGACGGACATCCTCTTCCGGGTCGAACTGCCCGTCGCCCTCCCGCTGGTCCTCAGCGGGCTGCGCTCCGCCGCCATCCAGGTCGTGTCGACGGCGACCATCGCCGCGTACGTCAGCCTCGGCGGGCTCGGCCGCTACATCATCGACGGCCTCTACCAGCGCGACTACGAGAAGGTGGTCGGCGGCGCCACGCTGGTCGCCCTCATGGCGCTCGTCACCCTCGCGGTGTTCTGGGCGGCCGGGCGGCTGGCCGTGTCGCCGGGGGTGCGCAGGCGATGACGGCGCACCGGGGCGAAGAAACCGTAACCAGGCCGTTCTTGACTGATCGGCGACCGGATCGTTTGGATCGACGGATGACTTTCACCGTGCAGAGCAGCAGGTCCAGGACTAGGCACACCGGCGCGGCGGCCGTCGCGCTCACCGCCGCCGCGGCGCTGCTCGCGGGCTGTTCCTCCGGCTCCGACGACACCTCCGACAACCCCCTCGCGGGTGACAAGGCGGAGGCCGGCACCGTCGTCGTCGGGTCGAACAACTTCGCCGAGAGCACCCTGCTCGCCGACCTCTACGGGGAGGCGCTCAAGGCCAAGGGCCTCAAGGTCACCTACCAGCACAACATCGGCAGCCGCGAGACGACGTACGGCCTGCTGAAGAACGGCTCCGTCACCGTGCTGCCGGAGTACAACGGCTCGCTGCTGGCCTATCTCGACCCGAAGGCGCAGCAGAAGTCCGTCGAGGCGGTGAACGAGGCGGCGAAGGCCAAGCTCGACCCGAAGCTGACGCTGCTGGAGTCGTCACCGGCCGAGAACAAGGACTCGGTGAGCGTCAACGCCGAGACCGCGAAGAAGCACGGCCTCACCGCCGAGTCGACCCTCGCCGACCTCAAGGACGTCGCACCGGACCTGGTGATCGGCGGTTCGCCCGAGTTCCAGACGCGCCAGCAGGGGCTCAAGGGCCTGGAGTCGGTGTACGGCCTGAAGTTCAAGTCGTTCAAGGCGCTCGACGCGGGCGGTCCGCTGACCCAGTCGGCGCTGACCAAGAACACCGTGCAGGCGGCGGACGTCTTCACCACCGACCCGACCATCATCAAGGAGAAGTTCGTCGTCCTGAAGGACCCGGAGAACCTCTTCGGCCACGCCAACGTGACCCCGCTGGTCGCCAAGGACGGGCTGAACAAGGAGGGCGTGGCCGCGCTGAACGCGCTCTCCGCCAAGCTGGACACCAAGACGCTCCTCGACCTGGACGCGCAGGTCCAGCTGGACAAGAAGGACCCGCTGGACGTGGCCAAGGCGTGGCTGAAGTCCGCGGGTCTCGCCTGACGGACGCCCGGGGACGACGCCCGAGGACGGCGCGCTACGACGCCGCGGCCCCGGTCGCGGCGTCGATCAGCTGGTCGATCAGGGCGAGGAGGACGTCCCGGCTGGAGGTCCGCTCCCGCGCGTCGCACAGCAGCACCTGCACGTGCTCCGGCAGCGCGAGGGCCTCGCGGATCTCCGCGGCCGGGTACGGGTGCCGGCCGTGGAAGCCGTTGACGGCGACGACGAACGGAATGCCCCGCCGCTCGAAGAAGTCGACCGCCGCGAAGCTCGACTCGGGCCTGCGGACGTCGACCAGGACCACCGCACCGAGCGCGCCGATCGCCAGGTCGTTCCACATGAACCAGAAGCGCTGCTGACCGGGCGTACCGAACAGGTACAGCACCACGTCCCGGCCGATGGTGATCCGGCCGAAGTCCAGCGCCACGGTGGTGGCCCGCTTCTCCTCGATGCCGTTGAGGTCGTCGACGTCCAGGCCCGCCGCGGTCAGCGGTTCCTCGGTGCGCAGCGGGGCGATCTCGCTGACCGACCCGACCATGGTGGTCTTGCCGACGCCGAACCCACCGGCGATGAGGATCTTCACCGCCTCGGGCGCGGTGGAGCGTGCGGATCCCGTGGGCGTCTCGGCGACGCGCTCAGAGCCGGCCAAGGCCGTCCCTCACTTTCTGCAGCAGGTCCAGGTCCTCGGTGGCGCGGGAGACGGGATGCGGCGGCCTCGCGGTGATACGGCCGGCCTCCAGCAGGTCCGAGAGCAGGATGACGACCACGCTCACCGGCAGGTCGAGACGGGCCGCGATCTCGGCCACGGCGACCGGCCGGGCGCACAGCCGCAGGATCCGCAGGTGCTCGGGCTGCGGGCGCGCCGCCCGGGCGGGCTGCGGGTCGACAGCGGTCACCGTCGTGATGAGCGTGAAGTCGGCGCGGCTGGGCCGGGTGCGGCCGCCGGTCAGGGTGAACGGCCGCACGAGCCGGCCCCCCGCGTCGCCTCCGCTCACGTCACTCGCCGGGTCCCGCGGTGGCCCGCGGTGCCGCGCTCAGGTGCTCGCCGATCTTCTTCACCAGCATGTTCATCTGGTACGCCACCACGCCGACGTCGGCGTTCGGCCCGGTGAGCACGACCAGGTGCGCGCCGGGGCCCGCGGAGGTGAGTATCAGGTAGCTGTTGGCCATCTCGATGAGCGCCTGGCGCACCGGGCCGCCCCGGAAGTCCATGCTGACGCCCTTGCTGAGGCTCATCAGGCCCGACGCGGTCGCCGCCAGCCGCTCGGCGTCGTCCCGCAGGAACCCGGTGGACTTGCTGACGACCAGCCCGTCCTCGGAGAGCACCACCGCCTGGTTCACGTCGGCGACCCGCTCCACGAGTCCGGTGAGCAACTGGTCCAGCTCGGTGTGCGTGGCGGGGGAGGGTCGGGTCATCGGGTGTCCTTCGTCGGCGGTCGGCGGTCGGCGGTCGGGTTCGCGGGGGCGGCGGAGGAGAACACGTGCCCGTCGGTGTCGGTGTGGGTGCCGTCGGCGTCGTCCGGGCCGTCGGCTTCGTCGGCTTCGTCGGCGGTGTGGGCCCGCAGCGTGCCGCGCTGGAAACCGGCGAGGGACGAGGCGGCGCGCTCGGCCGTGAAGTCGGCGTAGTCGTCGCCCAACGCGCCGTCCGAGCCGTTCCGGCGGCCGTCCAGGTCCTCGTCGCGCAGCTCGGCGGCGAGGCTGGTCTGCGGCACCCGGCGGGGCAGCGGCGCCAGGCCGCCGCGCTCCTCGAAGGAGCCGTCGGGGGAGTCGCCGGCGAAGCCCGCCGCGGCCGCGGACCGGCTCGCGGGCGCCGGCCGGGACGACCGTACGGGCCGCGCGGACCGTTCGTCGCCGGCCGGGTCCCCTTCCGGCCCCGAGGCCGCGGACACGCGGGCGGACACGGGGGGCTGCTCGGCAGCGGCGGCCGGGTCGGCCGAGTCGCGCGCGGTGGTCGCGGTGGCCGCGGCGGCCCCGGCGAGCCGGCGGTCCCGCACGCCGGCCACCGCGGCGCCGGTGCCGTCCGCCCCGCCGACCGGCTCGCGCACCACGATCTCGTGCGGGATCAGCACGATCGCCGTGGTCCCGCCGTACGGCGAGGAGCGCAGTGTGACGGTGATGCCGTGCCGGTGCGCGAGGCGGGCGACGACGAACATGCCGAGCCGCAGGTCGTCGGCGAGCGCCACCACGTCGAACTGCGGAGCCACCGCCAACTGGGCGTTGAACGACGCGTAGTCCTCCTCCGACAGGCCGAGCCCGCGGTCCTCGATCTCGATCGCCAGGCCCTTGGCGACCAGCGCCGCCCGCACCCCCACCGGGTGGGGCGCCGGAGAGTACGTGGTCGCGTTGTCGATCAGCTCGGCCAGCAGGTGGATCACGTCGGCCACCGCGGGCGGGGCGAGGGCCACCTCCTCGTCGGCGTGCAGCTCCACCCGCTGGTACTCGGCCACCTCGCCGACCGCGCTGCGCAGGATGTCGACCACCGACACGGGCTCGCGCCAGGTGCGCCGGGGCTGCTCACCGCTGATGATGACCAGGTTCTCCTCGTAGCGGCGCAACTGGCTGGCCGTGGAGTCCAGTTCGTACAGGCCCTTGAGGATCTCCGGGTCCGTGTGCTCGCGCTCCAGGGCGTCCAGCTTGCCGAGCTGCATGTTGACGAGGTTCTGGCTCTGCCGCGCGATGCCGAGGATGACCTTCTGGAAGCCGCGCCGGGTGTCGGCGAGTTCGACGGCGGTGTGCACGGCGGTGCGCTGCGCCGTGTTGAACGCCTGCGCCACCTGGCCGAGTTCGTCCCGTCCGTAGTCCAGCGGCGGGGTCGCCGACTCCACGTCGACCGTCTCGCCCCGCTCCAGCCGGGCCACCACGTCGGGCAGCCGTTCCTCGGCCAGGCTCAGGGTGGCCAGCCGCAGCCCGCGCAGCCGCCGGGAGAGCGAGCGGGTGATGCGCCAGGACATGACGACGCAGAGGACCAGCGCGATCAGCCCGCCCGCGCTGAGCGCGCCGGCCTTGATCAGCAGGCCCCTGGCCTCCGCGGCGCTGCGGTCCAGGAGACCGTCCGTCTGCTGCCGCACGAGCTGGCCGTACTGGGTGGAGATCGACTCGAAGGCGGCGTTCCAGCGCTTCCGCGCGTCCGGCAGGTCGATCCGCTCGTCCCCGCCCGCCGAACGGGCCTCGAGCACCTGGTCCTCGACGTCCTGCATGGACTTCCACTCGGAGCTCGCCAGGATGCGCTCGGTCTGCGTCTTCGCGCTCCCGGTCAACGAGGGAACGATCTGGTCCTGCACCAGCCAGCGGCGGGTGTGCACCAGTTGGGCGAACTCCGTCCACTGCTCCTGGTCCATCCGGTCGGACGGCCAGGCCAGGGTGAGCCGGGCGTCCTCCTGGGAGGCCAGCTCGGCGGCGTGCTCCAGGGCGACCAGCGGACCCGCCCGGGAGGTGAGATCCCCGTCGTCGACCTGGGAGAGTTCCTGGAAGGCGTGGATCTGCTCGTCCACGATCGAGGTGTACTGGTCGAGCGCCTGCTCGGCGGTGATGTCGCTGGGGTCGTCCACCTGGGCGCGGTAGTACTCCAGGCTGCCCACCGAACCGAGCACCGAGTACAGCCGGTCCGAGATCCGGTCGGGAGCGCTCTCGATCGCGTCCGACTGGCCCACGAGCTGGGCGACCGCCTCGTCCGTCTTCCTGCGCTGCGCGTCCAGCTCCGTCCGGTCGCCGTCCGGCTCGGCCAGCCAGGCGGCCGACAGGCTGCGCTCCTTCTGGAGGGCGAGGGCGGCCTCGGTGCCCATGGCGCCGGTGTCGCGGCTCAGTTCCGTCTGCGCGCGCAGCCGCAGCCCCTCCGAGAACATCTGGATCGTCGTGACGCCCCACACCGCCGCGAGGGTGACGCCAGGCACCAGGGCCAGGAGGATCAGGGACAGGCGTATGGAGCCGAGGCGGCGCCGGAGGCCCTTCCTCCGCGTCGCCCGCGTCCGACGGCTCTTGCGTGTCTTGCGTGCAGACATCGTCGTCCTAGGCGATCAGTGGGGGCGGGGAACGGAGGCGGGCGGACGCCGTCGGCCGCGGGACCCGGTCACCGGGTGCCGCCCGCGGCGAACTGCGCGACCGAGTCGGCGTTGGTCCGGGTCACGAACGCGGGACCGGTCAGCACGGGGGCCACCCCGCCGCCGCTGACGTTGCCGTTGGTGCGGTACAGCCACAGCGCGTCCACCGCGAGGTAGCCCTGGAGGTACGGCTGCTGGTCCACCGCGAACTGGACGTCCCCGCGCTTGACCGCGGCGACCAGGTCCTCGTCGAGGTCGAAGGTGGCGACGTGGGCGGAACTGCCCGCCTCGTCGACCGACTCGACGGCGGCGAGGGCGAACGCCGCGCCGTTCATGACGACTTCGTCGATGTCCGCGTCCTGCCGCAGCCGCGCCGTGACGGCGGCGCCGACCGCCTTCATGTCGGTGCCCTCGACGTAGAGCATCTCGGTCTCGCCCCGGAAGGTCTTCTTCACACCGGCGCAGCGGGCCTCCAGGGCGACGTTGCCGCGCTCGTGGATGACGCACAGGGCGTGCTTGGCCCTGAGGTCGTTCAGCTTGTCGCCGACGGCCCGGCCCGCGACGCTCTCGTCCTGCCCGAAGTACTCCAGGAGCCCGGTGGACCGCCAGGCGTCGATACCGGAGTTGAGGCCGACCACGGGAATCCCGGCGGCCTTGGCCTCGGCGACGGCGGCCTTCATCGCCTGCGGCTTGGCCAGGGTCACCGCGATGCCGTCGGCCTTGTCGCGGACGGCGTCCCGCACCAGGTCGGCCTGGTCGGCGGTGTCGGCGTCCCCGGCGTAGGTCAGGTCGACGCCGTCCTTGGCGGCCGCCGCCTCGGCGCCCTTGCGCACCCGGTCCCAGAAGGCGTCGCCCTCACCGCCGTGGGTGACCATGACGATCTTCATCCGGTCGCCGCCGGACCCGCCCGCGGCGTCCGCCGCCGAGCCGTCCTCGTCCCCGCCGAGGGCGGAGCAGCCGGCCGCCAGCAGACAGACGGCCGCGGCGAGGGCCGCCGTGCGCAGGGGTCCGGGAGAGTGGGTGGGCGGGGGAACTGTACTCATGGGGGCGGGGGCACCTCGCTGTGCGACCGAGCAGGAGGAACGGAGCGAGCGGGCCGGGAGCCGCGGGTCAGTGCGCCAACCGGGTGAAACTCGCCTGGCCGGAGCAAACCGTGTGTGACCGCTGGTAGTCAAGTGACCAGCGAACTGCTGTGAGTTGTCGGTGCCGCATCGTGATGAACGGGGCGGCGAAAGCGGGCCGAAGCGGAATGCCGGGCGGTATGCCCGGCGGTGGGCGGGGCGGGTGCGGGCGGTGGGTCCGCGGTGCGCACGGGGTCCGCAGGGGTTGATCTGATGGGCAGTTAGTCCGTGAGTTATCGTGTGCGGGGGGTAAAAACAGGCGGCACGGTCTGTTGAGTTCCAGCCCGGGAGAGTCCAGCCGATGGCGAGGCAGCTACGCGCCGAGCAGACCCGCGCGACGATCGTCGGTGCGGCGGCCGATCTGTTCGACCGGTACGGCTACGAGTCGACCAGCCTGAGCGAGATCGTCGCCCACGCCGGGGTCACCAAGGGTGCCCTGTACTTCCACTTCGCGGCGAAGGAAGACCTCGCGCACGCCATCATGGAGATACAGTCCCGCACCTCCCGCCGGCTGGCGAGCGACCTGGACGGGCGGGGCTACTCCTCGCTGGAGGCGCTGATGCGCCTCACGTTCGGCATGGCCCGGCTCTGCGAGGAGGGGCCGGTGCTGCGGGCCGGGCTGCGGCTCGCCACCGCCGGGGTACCGGTACGGCCGCCGTTGCCGCACCCCTTCACCGAGTGGCGGGAGATCGCCACGTCCTGGCTGCTGAACGCCGTACGGCAGTCCGACGTGCACCCGGACATCGACGTCGACTCCGTCGCCCACACCCTGGTCTGCTCCATCGTCGGCACCCGCGTCGTCAGCGGCACCCTCGAACCGGCCGGGCGCCAGCCCCGCCGCCTCGCCGAGATGTGGTACATCCTGATCCGCGGCATGGTCCCGGTGACCCGGCGCGCCCGCTACCTCACCCTCGCGGCCCGCCTGGAACGGGAGACGGGCCCGGCCTGACCGGTACGGTGACGAGCATGCCCGACACCCCGTTCGCGCCCGCCCCGGTCATCGTCGCCGACGAGCCCGGCTCCTTCCCGCACGGCGTGCTGGCCGAGCGGCACCCCGCCATCGTGCGGCAGGTGCGGGACGCCTTCCCGCTCGACCCCGAACGGCGCCACGCGCTCGACGCGCTGCTCGCGAGCTGCGCCGACGGAGTGGTCGAGCCGCTGCCCGCCGACGCCGACCCCACCGGCCGCGACCGGGACCGCTGGGCGCGGTGGGGCATGGACGCGTACGCCGGCCGCTCCTGGTACGAGGTGCCCTGGCTGTGGGCCGAGAGCCACTTCTACCGCCGGCTCCTCGACGCCGTGGGCTACTTCGGCCCCGGCGCGTGGCAGGGCGTCGACCCCTTCCGGCCCGCCAAGCTCGCCGAACTCGACGCGCCGGAGACGGACGGGGAACTCGCCGCGCTGGACGGCCTCGACCGCCTGCCCGCCGAGGAGCGGACCCGGGCCCTGCTGCACGGCTCGCTGTGGGGCAACCGCGCCGACCTGGGCTTCCGCCTCTCCGACCGGGGCGCGGACACCGGGGGCGAGGCGGAGGCCCTCGTCGCCGACGACAGCGACACCCTCTTCTCCCTGCTCCCGGCCCCCGGAACGGGCACCCCGGGCCGGGGACCGGTCACCCTGTGCCTCGTCGCCGACAACGCGGGCCGCGAACTCGTCCCCGACCTGCTCCTCGTCTCGCACCTCCTCGCCGAGGGCCGCGTCGACCGGGCGGTCCTGCACGTCAAGCCGTACCCGTACTACGTCTCCGACGCCACGCCCACCGACCTGCTCGACGCCCTGCGGCGGCTCGTCACGGCGGGCGGCGCCGCGGCGGCCCACGGCGAGCGGCTCTGGGCCGCCCTGGCCGACGGCCGCGTCACCGTCCGCGCCCACCCCTTCTCCTGCGCCCCGCTGCCGTACGCGGACATGCCCGACGACCTGCGCGCGGACTTCGCCGCGGCCACCGTCACCGTCCTCAAGGGCGACCTCAACTACCGGCGCCTGGTGGGCGACCGGTGGTGGCCGCCGACCACCTCCTTCGCGGACGTCACCGCGTACTTCCCCGGCCCCGTCGCCGCGCTGCGCACCCTGAAGTCCGACGTCGTCACCGGCCTCGACGCGAAGACCGAGGCCGCGCTGGAGGCGAGCGGCGAGCGGCGCTGGCGGACGAGCGGGACGCACGCGCTGATCCAGGTCAGGCGCTGAGGGAGTACTGAGGGAGCACTGAGGGACGGCCGAGGGAGGACCGCGCGAGAAGTTCCCGTATTTCGGGCTGATTCACGCGATGGTGTGATCATGTGCCGCCCGGCGGATGCGTCCGCAGGGGCATGGGTAGGGCCCGGCCATGACGCAACAGCCCTTCCAACTCCCGCACTTCTACCTGCCGCATCCCGCGCGGCTCAACCCGCATCTCGACGAGGCCCGCGCCCACTCGACGACGTGGGCGCGCGAGATGGGCATGCTGGAGGGCTCCGGGGTCTGGGAGCAGTCCGACCTCGACGCCCACGACTACGGCCTGCTCTGCGCCTACACCCACCCCGACTGCGACGGGCCGGCGCTCTCCCTCATCACCGACTGGTACGTGTGGGTCTTCTTCTTCGACGACCACTTCCTGGAGAAGTTCAAACGCAGCCAGGACCGCCTCGCCGGCAAGGCCCACCTGGACCGGCTGCCCCTGTTCATGCCGCTCGACCCGGCCACCGGGACGCCCGAGCCGGAGAACCCGGTGGAGGCGGGCCTCGCCGACCTGTGGAGGCGCACGGTGCCCGCCATGTCGGCCGACTGGCGCCGCCGCTTCGCCGTCGCCACCGAGCACCTGCTCAACGAGTCCCTGTGGGAGCTGTCCAACATCAACGAGGGGCGGGTCGCCAACCCCGTCGAGTACATCGAGATGCGCCGCAAGGTCGGCGGCGCCCCCTGGTCGGCCGGGCTCGTGGAGTACGCGACCGCCGAGGTGCCCGCCGCCGTCGCCGGGACCAGGCCGCTCAGGGTGCTCATGGAGACGTTCTCCGACGCCGTGCACCTGCGCAACGACCTGTTCTCCTACCAGCGGGAGGTCGAGGACGAGGGCGAGCTGAGCAACGGGGTGCTGGTCCTGGAGACCTTCTTCGGCTGCACCACCCAGGAGGCCGCCGAGCTGGTCAACGACGTGCTCACCTCACGGCTGCACCAGTTCGAGCACACCGCGTTCACCGAGGTGCCCGCCGTCGCCCTGGAGAACGGCCTGACCCCGCCCGAGGCCGCCGCCGTCGCGGCGTACACGAAGGGCCTCCAGGACTGGCAGTCCGGCGGCCACGAATGGCACATGCGCTCCAGCCGCTACATGAACAAGGGCGAGCGTCCCCTGGCCGGCTGGCAGACGCTGACCGGACCCGGCACCTCCGCCGCGGACGTCGGCGCGCTGCTCGCCGGGGCGGTCGCCCAGCGGGCCCGCCCCTACACCCACGTGCCCTTCCAGCAGGTCGGTCCGTCCGTCATCCCCGACATCCGCATGCCCTACCCGCTGGAGCTGAGCCCCGCCCTGGAGGGCGCCCGGCGCCATCTGTCCGAGTGGTGCGCGCGGATGGGCATCCTCAGCGAGGGGGTCTGGGACGAGGACAAGCTCGCGAGCTGCGACCTCCCCCTGTGCGCCGCCGGCCTCGACCCGGACGCCACCCAGGACCAGCTGGACCTGGCCTCCGGCTGGCTGGCCTTCGGCACCTACGGCGACGACTACTACCCGCTCGTGTACGGCCACCGCCGGGACCTGGCCGCCGCCCGGCTGACCACCGCCCGCCTGTCGGCCTGCATGCCGCTCGACGGGGAGCCCGTCCCGCCGCCCGTCAACGCCATGGAACGCTCCCTGATCGACCTCTGGGCGCGCACGACGGCCGGTATGACGCCCGAGGAGCGGCGCCCGCTGAGGACGGCCGTCGACACCATGACCGAGGCCTGGGTGTGGGAGCTGTCCAACCAGATCCAGAACCGCGTCCCCGACCCGGTGGACTACCTGGAGATGCGGCGCGCCACCTTCGGCTCCGACCTCACCCTGGGCCTGTGCCGCGCCGGACACGGCCCGGCGGTGCCGCCCGAGGTCTACCGCAGCGGTCCGGTCCGCTCCCTGGAGAACGCGGCGATCGACTACGCGTGCCTGCTCAACGACGTCTTCTCGTACCAGAAGGAGATCGAGTACGAGGGCGAGATCCACAACGCCGTCCTCGTCGTGCAGAACTTCTTCGGTGTCGACTACCCGGCCGCCCTCAGCGTCGTGCAGGATCTGATGAACCAGCGCATGCGGCAGTTCGAGCACGTCGTCGCGCACGAACTCCCCGTCGTCTACGACGACTTCCAGCTGTCCGACGAGGCGCGGACCGTCATGCACGGCTATGTCGTCGACCTCCAGAACTGGATGGCCGGGATCCTCAACTGGCACCGGAACGTCCCGCGTTACCGGGCCGAGTACCTGGCGAGCCGCACCCACGGCTTCCTCCCGGACCGGATCCCGGCCGCGCCCGTGCCCACGCGGGTCGCCGCGCCGCTCGACCGGCCGGGGAGCAGTCCCGCCCTGACGCCCTGACCGGCGTTCAGTCTCACTCTTTCGTGGCTCGTCACGCGCCGGTGCGCCGGGTAGAGCACCTGCCGGAGGCGATCCATGGAACAGACAGCGTTGCGTCCCAAGCCGATGCCCGGCCGGGACCCGGGGCCCGGCACCGAGCCCGACACCACCCGGCGTCCGCACCCCGGGCGCCGGCGCCGCCGCCGGCTCACCACCCTGCTGCTCGGCGCGCTCGCCGCGGCGGTCCTGCTCCTGGCGGGCGTGGGACTCGGCACGGTGGGCGCCACGGTGATCGGCATGAGCAAGCTGGCCGAACTGCGGCAGCAGGCCGGGGCGGCGGGCCCGGGCGGGGGCGCCGCGGCGGCGACGGGCACCGGGGCCGCCCCGGCGCACCCGTCGGCCGGTCCCGCGGCCGGCCCGTCCCCCTCCCCGGCGCCGGCCGGCGCGACCCTCGGGGTGGAAGCCGTGGACGACGAGAGGCCCGGGGCCCGGGTCGTGGGCGTCCACGTGCCGGGGCCGGGGTATGCGGCGGGCCTGGTGCGGGGCGACGTCCTGCTGGCGTTCGGCAGGACCCGCGTCGACTCGGCCGCCGACCTCGCCCGCGCCGTGGCCCGCGCCCGCCCCGGCAAGGAGGTCAGGCTCACCGTGCGCCACCGCAGCGGCGGCTACCAGCAGCTGACGGCCGTACCGGGCGTCGTCACATGACACCGCCGGCCCATGGCACCGCCGTCACCCGGCCGTGCCGTCACGCGACCGTGCGGAAGTGGCTCGTGAGCCGTCCGGCGTCGTCCAGCACGTGGAAGGCGAGCCCGACCGGCGCGTCCCGGTCCGCGATCTCCTCGCCCTCCCACGGCAGCCGCAGCGTCCACGTCACCCCGGGGCCGACCACCAGCGGCCGCCCGGCGAACACGGTGGCGGCGGGTGTGTGCGCATGACCGGTGATCAGCCCGGCGATCCGGGGCCTTCGCTCCAGCAGCGCGGCGAGGCGCTCGGGGTGGTGCAGCCGGTAGGAGTCGGGCAAAGGGTGGTGCAGCGGCGTGGGCGGGTGGTGGAAGGCGAGCAGGGCCGGCCGGTCGTCGTCGAGTCCGTCGAGCGACGCCTCGATCCAGTCGTACGTCTCCTCGTCCAGCTCGCCCTCGTCGTCGTCCGGGATGCTGGAGTCGCACATCAGGACCGCGCCGCCGTCGAAGACGTGCAGGGTGTTGACCGGTCCGTCGGCGGCGGGCCGGCCGAGCAGGGCCTTGCGGTAGGGCGCGCGGCTGTCGTGGTTGCCCGGGCAGGTGAGCACGGGGAACGGCGCGGAGCCGTCGCGCAGCCCCAGGACGCGGGCGGCCTCCTCGTACTCCGCCTCCGTGCCGTGGTCCGCGATGTCCCCGGTGACCAGGAGCGCGTCCACCCGCCCCGGCAGTCGCCACAGCCGGTCGCGCACCCGCTCGGCGCGCTCCGTCGCCCGCGGGCTTCCGTCCAGGTGCAGATCGCTGATGTGCGCGAGTACGAGCACGGTGTCGGCCTCCTCCGGGCGTCCGGACCACGGACGCCCCCGATGCTAATGCTTGGTGTGCATCAAACCATTAGTCGCCGGGGTCGCTCCACCCCAATCGGCTCGCGTCGCCCCCGTCCTGGGGGCAGGATGCTGCCCGTGGTCCCTTCACCCTCGCGCCTTGGGAGGCCCGGATGACCGGCAGCAGGCCCGCTGCTTCCTTCACCGCCGACGACTACCGGACCCGCATGGAGCGCGCCGCGCGTGCGGCCGCCGACGCCGGGCTGGCCGGGCTGCTGGTGGCCCCGGGCCCCGACCTGGTCTGGCTCACCGGCTACGCGCCCACGGCGGAGACCGAACGGCTCACCCTGCTCGTCCTCGCCCCGGGACGCGATCCCGTGCTCGTCGTCCCGGCCCTGGAGGCCCCCGACGCCGCCAAGGCGGCCGGCGCGCCCGCCCTGACGCTGCGGGACTGGACCGACGGCCAGGACCCCTACGCGGCCACCGCCGCCCTCCTCGACGGGTCCGGACGCCTCGGCATCAGCGACAACGCCTGGGCCATGCACCTGCTGGCGCTCCAGCGCACCCTGCCCGGCACCTCGTACGCCTCCCTCACCGAGGCGCTGCCGATGCTCCGCGCGGTCAAGGACACGGCGGAACTGGAACTGCTGGCGGCGGCGGGCGCGGCGGCGGACGCCGCCTTCGAGGAGATCCGGCGGGTCCGCTTCGGCGGGCGCCGGGAGTCCGAGGTCGCCGCCGACCTCGCCGCGTCGCTGCGCCGGTCCGGGCACTCCCAGGTCGACTTCACCATCGTCGCCTCGGGCCCCAACGGCGCCAACCCGCACCACGAGGTCGGTGACCGCGTCATCGAGGACGGCGACATGGTCGTCCTCGACTTCGGCGGCCTCAAGGACGGCTACGGCTCGGACACCTCCCGCACCGTCCACGTGGGCGAACCCACCGACGAGGAGCGCCGGGTGCACGACCTGGTCCGCGAGGCGCAGGAGGCCGGCTTCCGGGCGGTGCGGCCCGGCGCCGCCTGCCAGGACGTCGACCGGGCCGCCCGCGCGGTCATCGCCGGCGCCGGGTACGGCGAGTACTTCATCCACCGCACCGGGCACGGCATCGGCGTCACCACGCACGAACCGCCGTACATGATCGAGGGCGAGGAGCGGCCCCTGGTGCCCGGCATGTGCTTCTCCGTCGAGCCCGGTGTCTATCTGCCCGGCCGGTTCGGGGTACGCATCGAGGACATCGTCACCGTCACCGCGGACGGTGGCCGGCGGCTCAACGACACCACCCGGGAGATGGTCGTCGTCGAGTGACCGGTGACGGACGGACCCCGAACGCCCCGGCAGACCCGGAGGACGACGGCGCGACATGACCCAGGCACCGACACCCACCGCGGACACCGTCCGCCGACTGGTCCGCTCCCTGCTGGGCGGGAGCACGGCACCCGACGTCCGGCCGGTCGCCGGGGGCGCGGCACCCGGCACGTGGTGGGTCGGCACCCGGCACGTCCTGCGGCTGGCCCAGGACCGGGAGGCCGCGGCGCGCGGACGCCGCGAACTGCGCCTGCGCGAACTGGTGCGGCCGTACGTCCCGGTCGCGCTGCCGACGAGCGTGGCGCACGGCGAGTGGGCACCCGGCCTCACCTACACGCTGGACGCCAAGGTGGCCGGCGGTTCGGGTGAGGACCACGAGGTGTCCGCCCTCGGCGAGGCGGACCTCGCGGGGGTGCTCAGCGGCCTGCGCGAGGTGCCGGTCCGGCAGGCCGAGACGCTCGGTGTGCCGCGGGCGGCCCCGCGCTCCCTGGAGACCCTGCGGCAGTCCGCCGAGCGTGCCGCCCGCGTCCTCGCCGCGGCCGACGAGTTCGACGCCGCGCGGCCCGAGCGGCTCACCCGCGAGGCGACGGCCCAGCTCGGCGTCCAGCCCGTCGCCGCCGTCCTCGTCCACCACGGGCTGACCGGCGGGCACCTGGTGGTCAGCGCCGACGGGCGGGTGCGCGGCGTCCTCGGCTGGAGCGACGCGGTCCTCGGCGACCCGGCCGAGGACATCGCCGGGCTCGCCCTCTGCGTGGGCTCACCGGCCGCCGTCCGCGCCGCCACCCTCGCCGGATACGGGGCCCGGCCCTGCCTGCGCGGCCTGTGGCTGGCCCGCTGCGACGCGGTCGTTGACCTTGCGGCGGCACTCGCCGACCGGTCCGGCGCGCCGCCGCCGCTGCCCCTGCTCAGGACCCGGCTGCGACGCGCCTGGGAGCCGATCCTCCTGGAACGCGTGACGGAACTGCGCGACGACGACCCGGAGGAGCCCGCCTGAGCGGGCGTCGGGCGGCCGCGCGGAGTGAGCGCACGGCCGCCGCCCGGGGGCCCTCCTCAGTCCTGCGCCAGCACCACGCTCGACTCGCCCGGCACCCGCAGTATGCCGTTCGCGCCCGGGCCCTCGACCGGCTCCCACGCGGCGAGCACGCGCGCCGGGCGGTTGCCCAGGGGGATCGCCGCCGGTTCGGTGCCCAGGTTGACGGCCACGAGGATGTCACCGCGCCGGAAGGCCAGCCAGCGCGCCGTGCCGTCGTACGCCACCCTGGTGTCCGCGAGGTCGGGGTCGGTCAGGTCCGGCTGCTCGGCGCGCAGGGCGATCAGCCGCCGGTACCAGTCCAGCACGCGCGCGTGCGGCTCGCGTTCCGGCTCCGACCAGTCGAGGCAGGAGCGCTCGCGCGTCGCCGGGTCCTGCGGGTCGGGCACGTCCTCCTCCCGCCAGCCGTGCGCGGCGAACTCCCGCCGCCGGCCGCGCCGTACCGCCTCCGCGAGCTCCGGGTCGGTGTGGTCGGTGAAGAACTGCCACGGCGTGCCGGCCGCCCACTCCTCGCCCATGAACAGCATCGGCGTGTACGGCGCGGTCAGCGTCAGGGTCGCCGCGCAGGCGGCGAGCCCGGGGGAGACCAGGGACGCCAGGCGGTCTCCCTGGGCGCGGTTGCCGATCTGGTCGTGGGTCTGGCTGTAGCCGGTCAGCCGGTGCGCGGCGACCCGGCCGCGGTCCAGCGCCCGGCCGTGCGAGCGGCCCCGGAAGCTGGAGTAGGTGCCGTCGTGGAAGTACCCCCGGGTCAGCGTCTTGGCGAGCGCCGCCAGCGGATCGCGCGCGAAGTCGGCGTAGTACCCCTGCGACTCCCCGGTCAACGCGGTGTGCAGCGCGTGGTGGAAGTCGTCGTTCCACTGCGCGTGCACGCCCAGACCGCCCTCGGCGCGCGGGGTGATGATCCGCGGATCGTTCAGGTCGGACTCCGCGATCAGGAAGAGCGGCCGGTCCAGATCGGCCGCGAGGTCGTCCACGGCGGTCGACAACTGCTCCAGGAAGTGGCACGCGCGCGTGTCGGCCAGGGCGTGCACCGCGTCCAGGCGCAGCCCGTCGAGCCGGTAGTCCCGCAGCCACGCCAGCGCGCTGTCCACCAGATACGCCCGCACCTCGTCCGAGCCGGGCGCGTCCAGGTTCACGGCGACGCCCCAGGGCGTGTGGTGGGTGTCGGTGAAGTACGGGCCGAAGGCGGGCAGGTAGTTGCCGGACGGGCCCAGGTGGTTGTGCACCACGTCCAGGACCACGCCGAGGCCGAGCACGTGCGCCCGGTCGACGAACCGTTTCAGCGCCTCGGGCCCGCCGTACGGCTCGTGCACCGCCCACAGCGAGACCCCCTCGTACCCCCAGCCGTGCCGCCCGGGGAAGGGGCACAGCGGCATCAACTCGACGTGGGTGACGCCCAGTCGCACCAGGTGTTCGAGGCGCGCGGCGGCGGCGTCGAGGGTGCCCTCGGGCGTGTACGTCCCCACGTGCAGCTCGTACAGGACCCCGCCGGGCAGCGGACGCCCCGCCCACGGGGCACGCCACGCGTACCGTCCGTGGTCGACGACCGCGCTCAGCCCGTCGGGACCGTCCGGCTGGCGGCGCGAGCGCGGGTCCGGCAGCACCGGCCCGTCGTCCACCGCGAAGCCGTAGCGCGAACCGTCCCGCGCCGGAGCCTCACCGCACCACCACCCCCGCCGCTCCGGATCGCGCTCCAGCGCGCGCGTGGCGCCGTCGCACTGCAACGTCACTCGGCCGGCCTGCGGTGCCCACACCTCGAACTGCACGGACGGTTCCCCTTCGTCTGCTCACCGTGATGCGACCCGTCCATGGTCCTCCACCGCGGATCATTCCGCTGGGGATTGGCCCGCTCGGGGCGGGTGTCGTGCCGCGCGCCCGGTTCGGCGGGCCGCCCTGGCGGCCACGGGCGTGGGCGAGGCCGCGGCCCACCTCCAGGCCGTGCTCGGCCTGGTCCCGGACACCGAGGAGCCGTACGGACGCAGTGTCGATCAGGTTCCTGCTGCCCGAGCACGGCGGGCTGGACGATCGAGTTCCTCGCCGCCGAGGGCGCTGGCCGAACTCCGGCGGCGCGTACGGGTGATCACCGCCCACGAGCTGGTCATCGACGGCACCTCCCACGGAGACATCGTCGTCCTCCACCTCGCCGAGGGCGAGGAGGAACGGTCCGTCGAAGCGCTGACGGAGCTGCACGCGGCGTACGGATTCCCCGGCGCCGCACTCATGGCCAAGATCGGTTCCCTGCTGGACGTGAACCGGTGAGCGCGCCGCCCCGGCCGGCACACCGACTGCTGGACACTCCGGCGCGGCTGACCCACAATCAGCTGCGTGACGTCGTCCTTCGAGTTCCCCGTGTACTCCGCGCGGTTGTCCGACGCGGAGCGCGACAAGGCGCTGAACGTGCTCCGGGACGGTGTCGCCATGGGGCGCCTGTCGCACGACACCTTCCTCCGCCGGATGGAGCTGGCGCTCGCCGCCCGCCGTCTGGACGAGCTGGCCGCGCTCACCGCCGACCTGCGCACCGAGAGCCGGCTGTCGCGGCTGGTTTTCGGCACCGTCGAGGCGGTGTCCGGGTTCGGCGTACGGCTCGGCCGGGCGTGGCGGGCCGAGCGGCTGCCCAAGCTGCTGCTGCCCCACCCCGGCACCGGTCGTCCGCTGCGCATAGGGCGCGACCCCGCCAGCGGACTGCGGCTGAGCCACGAGACGGTCTCCCGGGTGCACGCGGAACTCAGCCTCCAGGGCGGCATGTGGGTGCTGCGTGACCTGGGCTCCACCAACGGCACCACGGTCAACGGGCGGCGGGTGATCGGCGCGGCCGTCGTCCGCGAGGGCGACCAGATCGGCTTCGGCGGGATGGCCTTCCGCCTGGCGGCGAGCTGACCCGACCGGCCTGCTTCTCAGCCTCCGGGGACGGGCGTTCCGACGCGGACCGGAGAGATTCATGGCCCGCGCTTCACCCGGAGTCGCGGTCGCTTCCGTGGCGCAAACCCTTTGCTTTTCGCGGTGTTGACGTACCCCGCAAGTCGTGACTGACTGTGCGTACACCGCGCACACCAGGTGAACCGACGGCCCGCTTCGTGGAGGTGTGCCCTGCCGCCCCTCCTGCGCTACCCGACCGTGGACGAGCTGGAGGCCCGGGCCGCCGCACTCGTAGCCCGGCATCCCCGGCACGCCCGGCTGCGCCGCGTCGGCACCTCCCGCGCGGGCAGCCCGCTGCTGCTGCTCTCCGTCGGCCACGGCGGCCGCCAGGTCCTCGTCGTCGCCGGACCGCACGCGAACGAACCCGTGGGCGGCGCCACCGCTCTGCGGCTGGCCGAGCGGGCCCTCGCCGACCCCCGGCTCACCGAGGGCGCCGACGCCACCTGGAACCTGCTGCTGTGCGTCGACCCCGACGGTCTGCGCCGCAACGAGGGCTGGCTCACCGGCCCCTACACCCTGGGCCGCTACGCCCGGAACTTCTTCCGGCCAGGCTTCCTGGAGCAGCCCGAGTGGCTGCCCGACGGCCCGGACCGCGCCACGCTGCCCGAGACCCGCACCCTGCTCGCGCTCCAGGACGAACTGCGGCCCTTTCTCCAGTGCTCCCTGCACGGCGTGGACGTCGGCGGCGGTTTCGTCGAGCTGACCCACGACCTGCCGGGGCTCGCCCAGCGCATCGCCCAGACCGCGGCCCGGCTCGGCATACCCCGCGAACTCGGCGCCTACGACACCCTGTACTGGCCCGACCTCGGGCCCGCCGTCTACCGCATCCCGCCGCCCCGCCGCGGCGACCTCACCGCCGCCATCACCGAGGCGGCCGTCGACTCGACGTGGTGCCACCCGCGGCGGCACGGGACCGTCACCGCGGTCGTCGAGGCACCCATGTGGGCCGTGGCGGCCGTGGCGGACCCCTCGCCCCCGGCCGACCGCGACGAGGTGCTGCGCTCCGTGAGCCGCACCCTGCGCCACGACACCCGGCGGCTGCACCGGGTCCTCGCCCGGCTCAGGCCCCATCTCGCCGATGTGCCGGAGGCGGCGCACCTGCTCGCACCGGTCGACGACTACCTGCTGGTCTGCCCCCGGCTCGCCGACGCCTGGGACCCGGACACCGACGACGGGACGGGCCGCACCCTGCCGCCGATGAACACGGCCCACCTGATCGCGCTGCGGCTGGCCGGACGGCGCCTGTCGCTGCGGACCGCGGGACTGCTGCACCAGCTGGTCACCCGCACCGGGGGCGATCCGGCGGGCGTCCTGGGCGAGCTGGACCGGCTCGTCGACGAGGGCTGCGCCGACTACCGCGACGGCTGCGCGGCGCACTGGATACCGGTGGGGCGGCAGGTGGAGTACCAGACCCGGGTGGTGCTCGCCGCGTTCGAACTGGCCCGGCGGCGGGCCGGCACCGGCTCCCGCCCCAGTGAGCCCGGCCGGGGTGCGGAGGCCGCGGTGCCGATGCACCGCGACTGACGCCCCCGGCCTCCCTCCCGCCGCACCCCCTCTGTCGCCTGCGCCCTACGCCGTCTCTGCCGTCTCCGCCGTCTCCGCCGTCTCCGCCGTTTCCACCCGCTCCAGCAGCGCCACCGGCGTGTCCGCGAACAGGTCCTCCACGCGCGCGTGCCCGGTGAATTCCCGTCCGGGCGCCAGCGTGTCGGCCCACCTGCCGGGCGGCAGCGGCAGCGTCGTGCCGCGCCAGCCTCCCGCCTCCGCCAGCCGCAGCGACAGCCGGGTCACGGCCGTCACGACCCCGCCGGAGCGGGCGAACGCCACGCAGTGGGCCGCCGCCGGGCCCTCGGCGGCGAGCGGCTCGTACGTCCCCGCGTCGCCGAAGGTGCCGGGGCGCCGCGCCCGCAGCGCCAGCGCCGCGCGGGTCACCGCGGCCTTCTCCCCGGCGCCCCCGGCCCAGCCCTCGTCCCCGGCGGCGGGGAAGTCCACCGGGCGGCGGTTGTCCGGGTCCACCAGCGCCAGGTACTCGTGCTCGCTGCCCTGGTAGAGGTCCGGTACGCCCGGCATCGTCAGCTGGGCCAGGGCCGTGCCGAGGACGTTGGCCCGCACGTGCGGCGCGAGCGCGTCGCGGAGGGCGGCCACCCGCCCGCCGGGCGCGCCGCACGGCCCCGCCGCCACGAACCGCGCCACCGCCTCCTCGTACGCGGGCTCCTGCTCCGTCCAGCTGGTGTGCGTGCCCGCCTCGCGCACATGCTTCAGCAGCGCCTCCCGCACGCGTTCCCCGTCCGCCGGGCCCAGACCGAACACCGTCTGCCAGGCCGCCCACGCCAGCTGCCCGTCCGGCGGGCCCTCGTCCGGCCCGGTGAGCCCGGTGACCTCGGCCAGCACGTCCGCCCACCGCTCGGGGCACTCGGTGAGCACCGCCAGCGCGGCGCGCACGTCGGCGCTGCGCTTGGTGTCGTGGGTCGAGACGACCGTGCCCGTGGCGGGCCAGTCGCGCTGCACGCGCGCGCAGTACGCGTGGAACTCCTCCGGCGACACGGCCGGACGGCCGGGGTCGCCGCCCACCTCGGTCGCCGACAGCAGCGGCACGTAGCGGTAGAAGGCCGTGTCCTCGACGGACTTGGCGCGCAGCGCCGACGCGGTCTGCGCGAACCGCGTCCGGAACTCCACATGGTCGGGGCCGTCCCCGTACCGCCCCAGGACCAGGTCCCGTACGACGTCCACCGCGCCGGCCTCCTCGGGCACCGCGAAGGCGAGCCGCGCCTCGGCCGCCGCCTCCTCGGTGACGACCGTCGCCGCGTCCACCGAGGCGTAGGGCCGGTACACCTCCAGCCGCACCAGCAGCTCCCGCAGGGCCGTGCGCAGCGCCCAGGGCGCCCGGTCGCGCAGGGCCGGTTCCGGCGCCGCGACGCACAGGCGGTGCGCCACCCGGGTCAGCCGGTCCAGCTCGGTGGCCAGCTCGTGCGTGAGCACCCGGTACGCCGCGCGCCGCACCGTCGCCGCCCAGTCCCCGCCCAGGTCCGCCCCCGGGGTGGCGAACCGGCGGTACTCGTCGAGCAGTTGCCCGTACCCGGCGGGGTCCGTGAAGAGCCCGTCGACGTGCCGCAGGGCGTCGTAGCCGGTCGTGCCGGCGACGGGCCAGGCGGCCGGCAGCCGCTCACCGTCCGCGAGGATCTTCTCCACCACCGTCCACCGACCGCCGCTCGCCCGGTGCAGCCGCTCCAGGTACGCGTCGGGGTCGGCGAGGCCGTCGGGATGGTCGACGCGCAGTCCGTCGACCACGCCCTCGTGCAGCAGCCGCAGGATCGTGCCGTGGGTGGCCTCGAACACCTCCGGGTCCTCCACCCGCACGCCGATCAGCTCCGAGATGCTGAAGAAGCGCCGGTAGTTCAGCTCGGTGCGGGCCAGCCGCCACCACACCGGGCGGTACCACTGCGCGTCCAGCAGCCGCGGCAGCGGCAGGTCCGCGGTGCCCTCCCGCAGCGGGAAGACGTGCTCGTGGTAGCGCAGCACGTCGCCGTCGACCCGGAGGTCGGCCAGCACCTCGCCGACCGGCGCGCCCAGCACCGGCAGCAGCAGCCGGCCGTCCTGCGCCTGCCAGTCGATGTCGAACCACCGCGCGTAGGGCGACCTGGGCCCCTCGCGCAGCACCTCCCACAGGGCCCGGTTGTGGCGCGGCGACATCGCCATGTGGTTGGGCACGATGTCCACCACCAGGCCCAGACCGTGCTCCCGCGCGGTGCGCGACAGCGCCCGCAGCCCCTCCTCGCCACCCAGTTCGGCGCGCACGCGCGCGTGGTCGACGACGTCGTAGCCGTGCGGCGAGCCCGGGACCGCCTCCAGGACGGGCGACAGGTGCAGGTGCGACACGCCGAGCGAGGCCAGGTACGGCACGGCCGCCGCCGCGGCCTTGAAGGGGAAGGACGGCTGCAACTGGAGCCGGTAGGTGGCCGACGGGACGGCGGAGGGGGAGACGGGGGAAGAGGCGGAGGACGCGGCGGAGGGAGGGGCGGCGGAGGCGGGAGAGGCCGGGGACGGCACCGGGTCGGGTCGCTCAGGTGTCATGCAGACCTACGTACCCGCCCCGCCGCCTTTCCTGTCACCGTCCCCCTGCACGGGTGCAGGGGAGCCGCCTAAACCGGCCGTTGCAACACCGTCAGGCTCCGGTCCACCAGGGTCAGCCGGTCCCCGGCGTGCACCTTCGGCCCCGTGCCCTCGGGCACCCCCGCCGGGAGGGCGGTGTCGACGACCACCTCCCACTGCCGGCCGTGGTCGACCGGCACCACGAAGTCCAGCGGCTTCGGCCCGGCGTTGAACATCAGCAGGAAGGAGTCGTCGGCGATGCGTTCCCCGCGCGGGTCGGGCTCGGAGATCGCGTTGCCGTTCAGGAACACGGTGAGCGCGGAGGCCCGCCCCGAGTTCCAGTCCCGCTGGGTCATCTCCGCGCCCTCCGGGGTGAACCAGGCGATGTCCGACAGCTCGTCGTAGGTGCCCTGCACCGGGCGCCCGTGGAAGAAGCGGCGCCGGCGCAGGACCGGGTGGTCCTTGCGCAGCCACACCATCGTGCGGGTGAACCGCAGCAGGTCGTGGTCGTCCTCGGGCCACGCCACCCACGCCAGCTCGTTGTCCTGGCAGTAGGCGTTGTTGTTGCCCCGCTGGGTGCGGGCGAACTCGTCCCCGTGGCTGATCATCGGGACGCCCTGGGAGAGCAGCAGGGTGGCGATGAAGTTGCGCATCTGCCGCGCCCGCAGCTCCAGCACCGCCGGGTCGTCGGTATCGCCCTCGACACCGCAGTTCCAGGAGCGGTTGTGGCTCTCGCCGTCCCGGTTGTCCTCGCCGTTGGCCTCGTTGTGCTTGTCGTTGTAGGACACCATGTCGTGCAGGGTGAAGCCGTCGTGGCAGGTCACGAAGTTGATCGAGGCCAGCGGGCGGCGCCCGTCGTCCTGGTAGAGGTCGGAGGACCCCGTCAGCCGGGACGCGAACTCCGCGAGGGTGCGCGGCTCGCCGCGCCACAGGTCCCGCACCGTGTCCCGGTACTTGCCGTTCCACTCGGTCCACAGCGGCGGGAAGTTGCCCACCTGGTAGCCGCCCTCGCCGACGTCCCACGGCTCGGCGATCAGCTTCACCTGGGAGACCACCGGGTCCTGCTGCACCAGGTCGAAGAACGACGACAGCCGGTCCACCTCGTGGAACTGCCGGGCCAGGGTGGCCGCGAGGTCGAAGCGGAATCCGTCGACGTGCATCTCGGTGACCCAGTAGCGCAGCGAGTCCATGATCATCTGGAGGACGTGCGGGGACCGCATGAGCAGCGAGTTCCCGGTCCCCGTGGTGTCCATGTAGTAGCGGGGGTCGTCGGCCAGCCGGTAGTACGAGGGGTTGTCCAGCCCCTTGAAGGACAGCGTCGGGCCCAGGTGGTTGCCCTCGGCCGTGTGGTTGTAGACCACGTCCAGGATCACCTCGATCCCGGCCTCGTGCAGCGCCTTGACCGCCGACTTGAACTCCAGCACCTGCTGGCCGCGGTCGCCCCAGGAGGCGTAGGCGTTGTGCGGGGCGAAGAAGCCGACCGTGTTGTAGCCCCAGTAGTTGTTGAGGCCCATGTCCACCAGCCGGTGGTCGTTGACGAACTGATGGACCGGCATCAGCTCCAGCGCGGTCACCCCGAGATCCGTGAGGTGCTCGATCAGCGCCGGGTGCGCGAGGGCCGCGTAGGTGCCGCGCAGCTCCTCCGGCAGGCCCGGGTGCCGCATGGTCAGGCCCTTCACATGGGCCTCGTAGATCACCGTGTGGTGGTACTCCGTGCGGGGGCTGCGGTCGTCGCCCCAGTCGAAGTACGGGTTGACCACGACCGACGTCATCGTGTGCGGGGCCGAGTCGAGGTCGTTGCGCCGTTCGGGTTCGCCGAAGTGGTAGCCGTACACCTCCTCGCCCCACTGGATTGCCCCGCTGATCGCGCGCGCGTACGGATCGAGGAGCAGCTTGGCGCTGTTGCAGCGCAGCCCGCGCTCCGGGGCGTACGGGCCGTGCACGCGGTACCCGTACCGCTGCCCCGGCATCACCCCCGGTACGTAGGCGTGCCGCACGAAGGCGTCGCTCTCCCGCAGTTCGACCGCGGTCTCCGAGCCGTCGTCGTGCAGCAGACACAGCTCTACTCGCTCGGCGGCCTCCGTGAAGACCGCGAAGTTGGTGCCGGCGCCGTCGTACGTGGCACCGAGTGGATACGCCTCTCCAGGCCAGACCTGCATGAACACGACTCTTTCAGGTGAGGGGCGCCGGTGCGGACGCCTTGGCTCCGAGTCCCCGGAAGTCTCCCCGAAAGTGAGGCGACCACCCTGGGGGCCTGTCCGGCGGATCCTGCCGCAGACGCGGGGCCCGATGCGGCCGCTCGCCTGCGCTGGTCATGAACCGTTCCCTTCCCGCGGCCTGGTCCGCCGACAGGCGCTAGCACGTACGTCCTCCTACCCACCCTTGGGACGTTCCCCCCGCACGATGCCGGGGAACGGGCGCGAAGCCACCGTTCTGGTACCCGCCCACGTCACCGCTATGAATCCCCTCACTCCCCGGTGTGAGCATGGAAGGAACACGCCTGCGGATCAAGGAGGTTGGCAAAACCGGCCCGTCCATCGGGCTGCACCGCGGACCGCTCCCGGAGTACCCTTCCTTGATCGTTGGGACGGGGTGTCCCCGGCAGTGTCCGGGGGAGCGGAAGGCGGTACTCGGGTGGGCTCGGGAGGGCTGGAGCTGCCTCCTGGTGACGAGGGTCACCAGGGGAACTCCACGGACGTCCCGCCCGGTGCGGTGTCCCTGGCGCGGCCCATGAACGCGGGCGCGATCGGTCCGGAGCTGGACTGGGACGCCGGGGCCTGGCGCGAGGTGCGCACGCGTGCGCAGCGGGCGGGCCGGGCCTACATCTGGCTGAATCTCGTCGAGCAGCGGCTGCGCGCCGTCGTGGCCGCCGTCCTGCGGCCGGTCTACGAACCGGTCCACGGCGACGACTGGGTGGTCGCCGCCGCCGGACCCGCGGGCCAGGAGTGGGTGCAGCGCGCGGTCGCGGTGCGGGAGGTCAGCCGCCGCAAGGGCTATCTGCTCGACCCGGCCGACGACAACGTCCTCAGCTTCCTCACCCTGCCCCAGCTGCGCGAGCTGATGGTGCAGCACTGGCCCTGCTTCGAGCCCTACGTGGACGAGCGCCGCGACGTCGAACTCGCCCTGGACGAGCTGGAGGTCACCCGCAACGTCGTCTCCCGCAACCGGGCCCTGTCCGAGGCGGTCCTGAACCAGGCCGAACGGGCCTCCGCGCGGCTGCTCGAGGTGCTCGGCGCGGGCAGCGACGTGCCGTCCGCGCGCCGGCTCCCGGTGGACGCCGTGGAGGACCTGGTCGGGGACCGCTACGCCGACGTGGTCGCCGTGCACTCGGACCGGGTGCGGCTGCTGCGCCAGTTCCCCGCCGAGGACCTGTTCGGCAGCGCCCGCCGGGTGGACGCCCTCGGCATCGGCCTCAACCTGCTGGTGCAGAACTTCTCCGGCCGCCGCCTGCTGCGGATGGCCGAGGCGGGCGGCCGGGTGCGGCTGCTCTTCCTGAACCCGGCCTCCAGCGCCATCAAGCGCCGCGAGCGCGAACTGGGCATCAAACGGGGCGAGCTGAGCCGCGCCGTGGAGACGAACATCCTGCACATGCGCCGCGTGCGGGCCCGGCTGCGGGACCCGGGCGCCTTCGAGATCCAGGTCTTCGACGAGACGCCCCGCTTCACGGCCTACCTCGTCGACGGGGACGGCGCCGACGGCATCGCGGTCGTCCAGTCCTACCTGCGCCGCACGCGGGGCATGGAGGCGCCGGTCCTCGTCCTGCGCAACGGGCGCAACGGCGGAAAGGTCGTGAAGTCGGACCGGCTCGAAGAAGGCGGACTTTTCCCCACCTACCGCGAGGAGTTCGAGCTGATGTGGGCGGATTCGCGCCCGGTGTCGTGAACACCGCCCCCCCGGGCCCGGAGCGGGGGTAAGCGGAATGCGATCCTCTGATTGTCAGTGGCCCGTGGGAGGGTGGAGACCACTGGGGGAAAGCACCACCGAGAAGGGGGACCGCCCATGGGCTGGCACCGCGAGCTGCTGATCGGCTTCGACCTGGAGACGACGGGCACCGATCCGCACCGGGCGCGCATCGTCACCGGAGCCGTGATCGAGGTCAGGGGCTCCGAGCCGCTCGGCCGGCGGGAGTGGCTGGCCGACCCCGGAGTGGAGATCCCGGCGGACGCGGTCGCGGTGCACGGCATCAGCAACGAGCGCGCGGCCGCCGAGGGCCGCCCCGCCGACCGGGTCGCCGACGCCATCGCCGATGTCCTCGCGGACCACTGGAAGGCCGGCGTCCCGGTCGTCGCCTACAACGCGGCCTTCGACCTCACCCTGCTCTCCGCCGAGCTGCGGCGCCACGGACTGCCGTCCCTGCGCGAGCGCCTGGGCGGCCTGGACCCCGCCCCGGTCATCGACCCGTACACCATCGACCGCGCTGTCGACCGCTACCGCCGGGGCAAGCGCAATCTGGAAGCGGTCTGCCGGGAGTACGGTGTCCCGCTCGACGCCGCCCACGACGCCGCGGCCGACGCCCTCGCCGCCGCCCGGCTGGCCTGCGCGATAGCCGGCCGCCACCCCAAGGTCGCGGCCCTCGGCCCGGCGGACCTGCACCGCCGCCAGATCGAGTGGTACGCCGAGTGGGCGGCGGACTTCCAGAGCTTCCTGCGCCGCAAGGGCGAGGCCACGGCCGTCGTCGACGGGACCTGGCCGCTGCGCGAGGCGGCCGGGGAGCCGGCCGACGAGCGGGTCTGACCCGGACCGGCCGGCGGGCCGGACGGCGGGGGTCAGAAGGGGTACCAGCGCACCTCGGGGTCCCCGTCCCGAAGCGACGCCACCCTGCGTTCGAACTCGGCCAGTGCCTTCGGGTTGCTCGGCGCGTGCTGGGCCACCCAGGCGCAGCTGGCGGTCTCCCGGGCCCCGCGCAGCACCGCGCAGCCGTCCCACTCGCGCACGTCCCAGCCGTAGGTCGCGGTGAAGGCGTCGTACGCCTTCGCGGGCAGCCCGTAGCGGTCACGGCTCAGCGCCATCACCACGAGGTCGTGCTCGCGCAGGTCGGCGGAGAAGGTCTCCAGGTCGATCAGGACCGGCCCGTCCGGACCGACGTGCACGTTGCGGGGCAGCGCGTCCCCGTGGATGGGCCCCGGCGTCAGGTGCGGGGTGAGCGCGGCGGCGGCCGACGCGAAGCCGTCCCGGCGCTCGCGCAGATAGGCGGCGTCCGCGGGGTCGATCACGTCGCCCGCGAGCCGCAGCCAGCGTTCCACCCCGCCCAGCAGCTCGCGGGGCGGCAGCTCGAAGGAGGAGGGGAGGGGCAGTTCGTGCACGAGCCGGAGCAGTGCCGCCACGTCCCGGGGCTCGGTGGGCCGCACCGGTTCGGGCAGCCGCCGCCACACGGTCACCGGGTGCCCCTCGACGGACCGCGCCGTCGGCTCGGCCGCCCGCACCGCCGGGACGCCCGCCTCCTCCAGCCAGAGCGCGACGGCCAGTTCCCGGCGCGCCCGCCCGAGGAGTTCGGCGTCGCGGCCGACCTTGACGGCCAGGCCCCCGGCGGCGAACACCGCGTTCTCGCCGAGCGCCAGCAGCCGCGCCTCGGACGCCGGCCCGGGCAGCACCCCCGCCGCGGCCAGCACCTCCCGCGCCCGTGCCTCGTCCATCGTCCCGTGCCTCCGTGTCCGTACCGGTTCCCGCCGTCCGTCGGCCAGTGTCCCATTCGCACAGGTGGGAGCAGGTCCGGGGCCCTTGACGGGACGCGGTCACTTCACGACCATGACCAGGCCCGTCCGAGCCGCGCACAGGGGTTGATCACGTGACATCGGTGACCGAGCCGAGAAGACGGGCGCGCCGTGCGCCCGGCTGGGACGCCCCACGGGGCGCGCCGGACCACGGCGCCTGGTTCCTGGTACTGCCCGCGCTCATCCCCATCCTGGTCCTCAGCGTGGGGCCGCTGCTGTACGGCATCCTGCTGGCGTTCACCGACGCCCAGTCGGGCCGCACAGAGCCCACCCGGTGGATCGGCACCCTGAACTTCCAGGACCTGCTGCACGACACGCTGTTCTGGGAGTCGTTCCGGATCGGCCTGGTGTGGGCCGTCGGGGTGACCGTGCCGCAGTTCCTGCTCGCCCTCGGCCTCGCCCTGCTGCTCAACCAGAACCTCCGGCTGCGCTGGCTGGCCCGGGCCCTGGCGATCATCCCCTGGGCGATGCCCGAGGTCGTCGTCGGCATCATGTGGCGGCTGGTCTACAACACGGACGCGGGCATCCTCAACGAGACCCTGCGCGACCTCGGACTCGGCGGCGGCCACGACTGGCTCAGCGGCCTCGGCACCGCCCTGCCCGCCGTCATCGTCGTCGGCGTCTGGGCCGGCATGCCGCAGACGACGGTCGCCCTGCTCGCCGGACTGCAGAACACCCCGCGCGAGCTGCATGAGGCGGCCGCGGTGGACGGCGCGGGAGCCTGGCGCCGCTTCCGCACGGTCACCTGGCCGGCCCTCAGACCGGTCGCACTCGCCATCACCGCGCTCAACCTGATCTGGAACTTCAACTCCTTCGCCCTGGTCTACGTGCTGACCAACGGCGGCCCCGGCGGCCGCACCCGGCTGCCCATGCTCTTCGCCTACGAGGAGGCCTTCCGCTACGGCCAGTTCGGCTACGCGGCGGCGATGGGCTGCGTCATGGTCGCCGTGATCTCGATCCTGCTGGCCGTCTTCCTCGCCGGCCGGCTCCGGGGCGAAGCCAAGGGAGGTGACGAGGCGTGAGAACCTCGACCGCGGCCCGCACGGGCCAGTACGCCGCACTCCTGGCCTACCTGGTCTTCCTGGCCTTCCCGTTCCTCTGGCTGATCTCCATCGCCTTCAAACCGCCGCGCGAGCTGGCCGGTCTGCACCCCACCTGGATTCCGAAGGACCCCACCCTCGACAACTTCCGGCAGGCCTTCGACGAGCAGCCGCTGCTGCACGCCGGGCTCAACTCGCTGCTCGCCGCGCTCGGTGCCGCCGTGGTCGCGGTGCTGATCGCGACGCCGATGGCGTACGTGATGGCCCGCCGCCGCGGCCGGCTCACCAAGGCGGCCACCGGGTGGGTCGTGGTCAGCCAGGCGTTCCCCTTCGTCCTGCTGATCATCCCGCTGTTCCTGGTCCTGAAGAACCTCGGCCTGATCAACTCGGTTCCCGGCCTGGTGATGGTGTACGTCGTGTGGTCGCTGCCGTTCGCGCTGTGGATGCTCGCCGGCTACGTCCGCGCCGTACCGCGCGAGCTGGAGGAGGCGGCCGCGGTGGACGGCGCGGGGCGGCTGCGGACCCTGGTCTCGGTGACCGCGCCGCTGCTCGCGCCAGGGATCGTGGCGACGGCCCTGTTCGCGTTCATCACCGCGTGGAACGAGTTCTTCTTCGCGCTGGTCCTGCTGAAGACACCGGAGAAACAGACCCTGCCCGTGGTCCTCACCCACTTCATCGGCGCCGAGGGCGTCGCCGACCTCGGACCGCTCGCCGCGGCCGCCTTCCTCGCGACCCTGCCCTCCCTGGTGGTCTTCGCGCTCATCCAGCGGCGGATCACGGGCGGCATGCTCGCCGGGGCGGTGAAGAGCTGATGCGGGCGGGTACGAGGATCGTGACCCTGTTCGCCTGCGTGACCCTGCTCCTCGCGGGCTGCTCGGACGGCGGCGACGGGGCGGACGACGGCCGGATCACCCTGCGCTTCCAGTCCCTGGCCTGGCAGGACGAGTCGGTGCGGGCCAACAAGGAACTGGTGCGGGAGTGGAACGCCACCCACCCGGACGTGCGCGTCGAGTACGTCCAGGGCAGCTGGGACAGCGTCCACGACCAGTTGCTCACCTCCTTCGAGGGCGGCGAGGCGCCCGACATCATCCACGACGCCTCCGACGACCTCGCCGACTTCGCCTACGGCGGCTACCTCGCCGACCTCACCGGACTGCTGCCCGCGCGGCTGACGTCGGACATACCGCGGCACAGCTGGGAGACGGTCACCTTCGGCGACGGCGTCTACGGCGTGCCCTTCCTCCAGGAGCCGCGGGTGCTGATCGCCAACGCGACCCTGCTCCGGAAGTCCGGCATCCGGATCCCGACGCCCGAACACCCCTGGAGCTGGGCGGAGTTCCGGCAGGTGACGAAGGAGCTGAGCGGCGACGGCACGTACGGGGTGGCCTGGCCGCTCAAGGAGCCCGTCTCCGCCACCCTCAACCTCGCCCTGTCCACCGGCGGGAAGCTGTTCCACCGGGGCGCCGACGGCAAAGTGACCGTCCGCTTCGAGGACGGCGACCAGGTGGTGCCCCGCACCGTCCGCGACCAGGTCGGCACCGACCGCAGCGCCTCGCCCACCACCCTGGGCAGCGGCGGCTCCGACACCCTGCCCGGCTTCTTCGCGGGCAGGTACGCGATGGTGCCGCTCGGCTTCTCCTACCGCCAGCAGATCGAGCAGCAGGCACCCGAGGGCTTCGACTGGCAGGTGCTGCCCGCCCCGGCCGGTGCCGACGGGCTCGCCCAGGGGGTCAGCCCGCAGACCCTGTCCATCGCCGAGGACAGCCCGCACAAGAAGGAAGCCGCCGCGTTCGTCGACTTCCTGCTCCAGCCGGACAACATGGTGCGCCTCGCGCTCGGCGACTGGATGCTGCCCACCGGCGAGCAGGCCCTGAAGGACCCCGCCCTGCACACGCCCGAGCACGGCTGGGCCACCGGCACCGCGCTCGCCGCCCACCTGCGCTCGGCGCCCGCGCAGTCCGTGCGGGGCTACGCCGAGTGGAAGGACAAGGTGGCGACCCCGGCGTTCCAGGAGTACTACAGCGGGGCGATCGGCATGGACGAACTGCGCCACCGGCTGGAGGAGGACGGCAACCTCGTACTCGCCCGCTACCAGCGCTGACGGCCGCCCGCGCGAAAACCCGTTGCCCGGCGGGCACGCGCCCGCCTAACGTCCCCTCCGTGGCAGCTTTCAACGCGATCTTCAACTCCGGTCTCGGCCGGGGCTGCACGTACTCCATCAGGATGCGTCGCGGCCCCGGAGCCCTGACCGGCCCGGGGACCCCCCGCCGCTGACGCACTCGACGCGTCCCGCACGCCTCACGCGTGCGCGGCGGGGCTGAGCCTCCGCATCCCCTTTTTGCCTTCGTCTTCCGGTCAGGGCCTTCGGCTGCCCTTTTCCCCTCCTGTCCCGGAAGACAAGGACCGCAGGCCATGGCCCGCCCCACCCCGCGTGCCCGCACGCTCTCGCAGAACTTCCTCGCCGACCGCGCCACCGCCGAACGGGTCGCGCGCCTCGCCGCCCCCGACCGGGGGCGCCCGCCGCTGCTGCTCGAAGTGGGCGCGGGCGACGGCGCCCTCACCGAGCCGCTCGCCCGCCGCAGCCGCGAGCTGCACGCCTACGAGATCGACCCCCGGCTCGTCCCCGGGCTCCGCGCCCGTTTCGCGCACCGCCCCCACGTCCACGTCGTCGCCGGTGACTTCCTCACCGCCCGGCCCCCGCGCACCCCGTTCGCCGTCGCCGGGAACGTGCCCTTCTCGCGCACCGCCGCCATCGTCGACTGGTGCCTGTCCGCACCCGGCCTCACCGACGCCACCCTCATCACCCAGCTCGAATACGCCCGCAAACGCACCGGCGACTACGGCCGCTGGACCCTGCTCACGGTGCTGACCTGGCCGCGCCACGAGTGGCGGCTGGTGGGCCGGGTGGGCCGGCACCGCTTCCGCCCGGCGCCGCGCGTCGACGCCGGCATCCTGCGGATCGAACGCCGTCCCGCTCCGCTGCTCACCGGTGCCGCCCGCCGCGGCTGGGCGGACCTGGTGGAGCTGGGCTTCTCGGGCGTCGGCGGCTCGCTGCACGCGTCCCTGCGCCGCGCCCACCCCCGGCGCCGGGTGGACGCGGCGTTCCGGGCCGCCCGGCTCGATCCCGGGACCCTCGTCGGCGAGGTCGCGCCCGACCGGTGGCTGCGGCTGCACGAGGAGCTGACGGCATGAGGCGAAACTGGTTGCACGAGACGTCTCGTCTCGCGTACGGTACGGACATGACCACTCGCCCCGCGCACATCGCCATGTTCTCCATCGCCGCACACGGCCACGTGAACCCCAGCCTGGAGGTGATCCGCGAACTCGTCGCGCGAGGGCACCGGGTGACGTACGCGATCCCGCCGCTCCTTGCGGGCAAGGTCGCCGAGGCGGGCGCCGAACCCAAGCTCTGGAACAGCACGCTGCCCGGCCCCGACGCCGACCCGGAGGCGTGGGGGAGCACCCTGCTGGACAACGTGGAGCCCTTCCTGGACGACGCCATCCAGGCGCTCCCGCAGCTCGCCGAGGCGTACGAGGGGGACGAGCCGGACCTGGTCCTGCACGACATCGGCTCCTACGCCGCCCGCGTCCTGGGCCGCCGCTGGGACGTGCCCGTGATCTCCCTGTCGCCCTGCATGGTCGCCTGGGAGGGGTACGAGCAGGAGGTCGGCGAGCCGATGTGGGAGGAGCCGCTGAAGACCGAACGCGGGCAGGCCTACTACGCCCGCTTCCGCGCCTGGCTGGCGGAGAACGGGATCACCGACCACCCCGACCCGTTCGTCGGCCGCCCCGACCGCTCCCTGGTGCTGATCCCCAAGGCGCTCCAGCCCCAGGCCGACCGGGTGGACGAGACGACGTACACCTTCGTCGGCGCCTGCCAGGGGGACCGCACCGCCGAGGGCGGCTGGACCCGTCCCGAGGGCGCCGAGAAGGTCGTCCTCGTCTCCCTGGGGTCCGCCTTCACCAAGCAGCCCGGGTTCTACCGGGAGTGCGTCCGGGCCTTCGGCGAGCTGCCCGGCTGGCACACCGTGCTCCAGGTGGGCCGGCACATCGACCCGGCCGAGCTGGGCCACGTACCGGACACCGTGGAAGTGCGCACCTGGGTGCCGCAGTTGGCGGTCCTCCAGCAGGCCGACCTGTTCGTCACCCACGCGGGCGCGGGCGGCAGCCAGGAGGGCCTGGCGACCGCCACGCCGATGATCGCCGTACCGCAGGCCGCGGACCAGTTCGGCAACGCCGACATGCTCCAGGGCCTCGGCGTCGCCCGCACGATCCCCACTGAGGAGGCCACCGCCGAGGCGCTGCGCGCCGCCGCCCTCGCCCTGGTCGACGACCCGGAGGTGGCGGCGCGCCTGAAGGAGATCCAGGCGCAGATGGCCCAGGAGGGCGGCACCCGGCGGGCCGCCGACCTCATCGAGGCCGAACTGGCCGCCGCGCGGGGCTGATTCCCCGCCGCACACCGCAGGGCCTGCCGGTTCCCCCGGAACCGGCAGGCCCTGCGGCCGTGGTGGCGCGCCGGTCAGACCCCGACCGGCTCACCCCGTTCCCCGCGCTCGCCCTCGCCGTCCCGCACCGGTGCCGCGATCGTTTCGGGCGACTCGTCGTGGGTCAGGTCCGGCAGCCGGTGCAGCCACTTGGGCAGGTACCAGTTGCGCTCGCCGAGCAGGGACATCACGGCCGGAAGCAGCACGCCCCGGATGATCGTCGCGTCGATCAGCACGGCCGCCGCCAGGCCCACCCCCATCTGCTTCATCGACTGCATGGACAGCGTGCCGAAGATGGCGAACACCGCGACCATGATGACGGCGGCGCTGGTGACGACCCCCGCCGTGGTGACCACGCCGTGCCGGATGGCATCCCGGGTGGAGCGACCGCGCAGCCGGGCCTCGCGGATCCGGGAGACCACGAACACGTGGTAGTCCATCGACAGGCCGAACAGGATCACGAAGAGGAACAGCGGCAGCCACGTGATGATGGCGCCCACGCCCTCGGCGCCGACCAGCGAGGCGCCCCAGCCGTGCTGGAAGACGGCGACCAGGATGCCGTACGCCGCGCCCACCGACAGCAGGTTGAGCACGATCGAGGTGAGCGCGATCGTCAGCGAGCGGAACGACAGCAGCATCAGCAGGAAGGCGAAGACCACGACGAAGGCGAAGACCGGCAGGACCGATCCGACGAGCTGGTCGTTGAAGTCCTTGTTGCCGGCCACCTGCCCGGTGACCGGGGCCTCGACGCCGTCGACCTTGCCCAGCGTCGCGGGCCGCACCTCGTCGCGCAGTGTGTCCAGGCTCTCGCCCGCCTTGTCCTGGTCGGAGCCGCCGACCAGCGGGACGTAAACCAGGGCGACGTTCTGCTCGTCGTGCAGGGTGATGTCCACCGGCCCGCGCGAGGCACCCGAACTGATCGCCCGCTCCCGGAAGTCGGCGAGGGCGGCCCGCACCTCGGGCGCGTTGATGTCGTCGGCCTTCACGACCACCTCGGCCGGGTCGGAACCGCCGGGGAAGGCGTCGTTGACCCGGTTGTACGTCTGCACGATGGGCAGCGAGTCGCCGAACTCCTGGTCCAGCGTGAGGTTCTGCGTCTTCATGCCGAGGGCGGGCGCGGCCACGGCCAGCAGCGCGCCGACGGCGATCACGGCGGCCGGCAACGGCCGGGCCAGGACGCGCTTGAGCACGGCCGTCCAGAACCGGCTGCCCTCACCCGTGCCACCGCTCGGCCGGCGGCGGCGCAGGAACGGCACCCGGCCCTTCTCCACCCGCTCGCCCAGCAGGGACAGCAGCGCTGGAAGCACCGTCACGGAGCCGACCATGGCGACCGCGACCACCATCAGCGAGGCCAGGCCCATCGCCTCGAACTCGGCGATGCCGGTGAACAGCATGCCCGCCATCGCCACGCACACCGTCACACCCGAGACCACGATCGCCCGGCCACTGGTGGCGGCGGCGATCCTCAGCGCCGTCTGCGCGTCCCGTCCGGCGGCGCGCTCCTCGCGCTCCCGGCGCAGGTAGAACAGGCAGTAGTCGACGCCGACGGCCAGACCGACCAGCAGCATCACGGAGTTCGCGGTCTCGCTCATCGGCTGGACGTGGCTGACCAGGCCCATCAGACCGATGGTCGCCATGATCGCGGTGATCGCGAGCGCCACCGGGACCAGCGCCGCCACCAGCGCGCCGAACGCGACCAGCAGGATGCCGAGGGCCACCGGCACCGCCGAGTACTCGGCCTTCTTGAAGTCGTCGCCGAACGCGTCGTCGAACGTCTTCGCCATGCTGGCGCCGCCGATCTCCTCGATCCGCAGCGACTCGTGCGCGTCCTGGACGCCCTGGACCGCCTTCAGCACCGGCTCGACCCGCTCGCCCGCGGTGTCCGCGTCGCCGCGCATGTCGAACCGCACCAGCGCGCTGCGGCCGTCCTTCGAGATCGTCTTCGCGTCGTACGGCGAGGTCACGCCGGTGACCTCGCCGGTCTTCTCCACCGCCGCGACGACCGCGCCGACCGCGGCCCGGAACTCGGCGTCCGTGGCCTTCACATCACCGGACGTCGCCTGGATCAGGACCGTCTCACCGGCCGGCTCGTCGATCCCGGCGTCCTCGACGATCCTGGCGGCGGTGTGCGTCTCGCCCCCCATCTGGTCGCTGTCCTTGACGTCGACCCGGCCGGCCGCCGAACCGAGCCCCATCGCCAGGACGACGAACAGCACCCAGATCCCGACGGCGGCCCAGCGGTGCCGGGCACTCCAGCCGCCCGCCCGGGCGGCTATGCCCCGCACCCGTGTCTCTCGGTTCCCCATGACCGGCCTGCCCCCTCGTGAGCGGTGCCGGCCCCCTGCCGCCACCTTGCGTTTCGAAGGTATGGCCCGCATAAGGCCGTCGCGTCGTACTCCTCGGTGACGTGCGGCGGCCCCGCCCTCATCCCTCCGTATCGCCGCCCTCACCGCTGAGGAGGACACCGGTCCCTTACATCTACCGGGGACGCCGGGGAGCGGGGCCGGCCCCATGGAAAGGTTGTTGATTGAGTCACAGGGGCGTGGAGTGGTTGAACCCCGCGCGCCGTATCGGCGAGAGTGGCGCGCACGTCCGCCCGGCGCGGGCCCGGCCGTCGTGCCCACCCCCACGGGGCACGACGGCCGTTCTATGGTGTGCGGATGACGACCATGTACGCGGCGCTGCTGCGCGGGATCAACGTGGGCGGCAGCAGGAAGGTCCCGATGGCCGACCTGCGCGCGCTGCTGACCTCCCTCGGGCACGACGCCGTACGCACCCATCTGCAGAGCGGGCAGGCCGTCTTCGCCTCCGCCCACGGCGACGAGGACTCGCTGGCCGCGGAGTTGACGGAGGCGATCGGGAAGCGGTTCGGTTTCCCGGTGGACGTGATCGTGCGCGACCACGCCTACCTCAAGGGGATCGTCGAGGCGTGCCCCTTCCCGGCCGCCGAGCTGGAGGCCAGGCAGCTGCACGTCACCTACTTCTCCGCGCCGGTCGACCAGGAGCGTTTCGCGGCGATCGACGCACCGGCCTTCCGCCCCGAGGAGTTCCGCCTCGGCGACCGCGCCCTGTACCTCTACGCGCCGGACGGCCTGGGCCGCTCCAAGCTCGCCGAGGCCCTCGCCAAGCCCCGGGTCACCAAGGGCGTGATCGCCACCAGCCGCAACTGGAACACGGTCACCAAGCTCGTGGAGCTGACGGGTCCCTGACCGGCGCCCGCCCTCAGACCCCTCAGGCCCCTCACACCCTCAGGCCCCGACCGCCAGGGCCACCGGCATCCGCGCCGCGTCGTACCGCTCCAGCAGGACCCGCGCCACCTCCGGCGCCGGACCCAGCACGTCCGCGAGCACATCCGCGCCGGCCGCGCCCCGCGCGATGCGGTCCGGCAGGAACCCGGGCGCCAGGACGTACGGGGCGACGGCGACCCGCGCACAGCCCAGCTCGCGCAGCCGCCGTACCGCGTCCTCGGTGCGCGGAAGGGATGCGGAGGCGAACGCAGGCCGCACGGCGCACCAACCGGTGTGCCGCCACTCCCGCGCGATATCAGCGATCACTGCGATCGCCTCCGGGTCGGAGGACCCCGCCGAGGCCAGCACGACCCCGGTCGAGGACTTGTCGGCGGGCGTCAGACCCGCCTCGTACAGGCGCCGCTCCAGCGCCGACAGCAGCAGCGGCGAGGGGCCGAGCACCTCGGCCTGCCGGATCCTGAGGCGCGGCGGCGCCGCCGCCAGGACCGCGGGGATGTCCGCCTTGGCGTGGAAGGCGCGGGTCAGCAGCAGCGGGAGGGCCACCACGTCCCGCACGCCCTCCGCGTCCAGGGACTCGAGCAGCCCCTGCACCGAGGGGACGTTGAAGTCCAGGAAGCCGGTCTCCACCCGCACGTCCGGGCGCAGCGCCCTGACCCGGCGGACCAGGGCGTGCACGGTCGCGGCGTGCCGCGGGTCGCGGCTGCCGTGGGCGACGACCAGGAGGACGGGGCGGACCGGCGCGGACATGGCGTACCTCAGCCCTTCACCAGCAGACCGCGGCTGCGCAGCACCCAGCGCTCCAGCGGGCTGAAGATCAGCAGGTCGATGGCGATGCCGACGATCAGGATGAGCAGGATGGCCTCGAAGACCATGGCCATGTCGCTGGCGTTGCGGCCGTTCTCCAGCAACTGCCCGAGGCCCACCCCGAGGTCGGGGAAGGAGGCGATGATCTCGGCGGCCATCAGCGAGCGCCAGGAGAACGCCCAGCCCTGCTTGAGCCCCGCGACATAGCCGGGCAGCGCGGCCGGCAGCACGATGTGCCAGGTGCCCTTCAGCCCCGTCGCGCCCAGGGTGCGGCCCGCGCGCAGGAAGATCGGGGAGACCTGGTCGACGCCGGACACCAGGCCGTTGGCGATGGAGGGCACCGCGCCCAGCAGGATGACGGCGTACATCATCGAGTTGTTCAGGCCCAGCCAGATCACGGCCGGCGGCACCCAGGCCACCGACGGCAGCGACTGGAGGCCGGACAGGATCGGGCCGATCGCCGCGCGCACGAACTTCACCCGCGCCACCAGCAGCCCCAGCGGGGTGCCGATGATCAGCGCGAAGCAGAAGCCGAGCAGGCCGCGCGAGACGCTGGTCCAGATGTAGCCGAGCAGTTCGCCCTGGAGCCAGGCCTGGTGGACCACGTCCCACACGTCGGAGGGGGCGGGCAGCTTGGACGGGTCGTCGACGATCTCGAAGGAGACCAGGGCCTGCCATACCGCGAGGATCAGCAGGACCGCGACGGTGGGCGGCAGGATCTTCTCGACGAAGGTCTGCCGCAGCGGGGTGCGGCCCTGCTGCACCGACTCCAGTGCGTCCAGGCCCGCCTCCAGACCGGCGAGGTCGCCGCCGTCCCGCGCGCCTCGGTCCCCGGCGGGACGCGTCGTGTCAGTGCTGGCCATGGCGGCGGATCTCCCCACGCAGTTCTTCGGTGATCTCGACGGACAGCTCCGCCACGGCGGTGTCCTCGATGCGGCGCGGCTGCGGGATGCCGACCGTCCACTCGCGCGCCACGCGCCCGGGGCGGGAGGACAGCAGCACCACGCGCTCGGCCAGCCGCACGGCCTCGCGGACGTTGTGCGTCACGAACAGGACGGACAGCCGCGTCTCGCGCCAGATACGGGTCAGCTCGTCGTGCAGCACGTCCCGCGTGATGGCGTCCAGCGCCGCGAACGGCTCGTCCATCAGCAGCAGCTTGCTCTCCTGGGCGAGCGCCCGGGCCATCGCGACCCGCTGGCGCATCCCGCCCGACAGCTCGTGCACCCGCTTGCGGTACGCGCCCTTCAGCCGGACGAGTTCGAGCAGCTCCTCGGCCTTCTCGCGGCGTTCGGCCTTGGGCACGCCCCGCAGCCTGAGGGCGAGTTCGATGTTCTTGCCCGCGGTCAGCCACGGGAACAGGGCGTGCTCCTGGAACATCAGGGCCGGCCGTCCGTCCGTGCTGATGCCGCCCGCGCTGGGCTTGTCCAGGCCCGCCACCAGGTTCAGCAGCGTGGACTTGCCGCAGCCGGAGGCTCCCAGGAGGGTGACGAACTCGCCGGGCGCGACATCGAGGGTGATGTCGTCCAGGACGAGCTGCTGCCCGGCGGGGCCCGCGAAGGACTTCGAGACGTGCTCGATCCGGGCGGCGTACGCGGCCGGCTCGGTGCCGTCGTCGGCCTTGGCGAGGGTCGTGGTCGTGGCCATGGTCGTCACCTCCTGGGTGGTCGGTTCCGGGCTCTACTCGACGCCGAGACCGGCGTCGTCGACCGCGGGCTTGCCCTTGGCCTTGAGGACCTTGTTGAGCGGCTTCAGGTCGTAGATGCCGGTCAGGTCGGGCTTGTCCAGCAGACCGGCCTTGACGGCGTGCTCCGCCTGGGCGTCGAGGGTGGCGGCCAGCGGGTCGTCGGTGACCTCGATCGACTTCCACGCCGGGTCCAGGACCTTGGGCGGCAGCGCCTTGCCCGTGTCCTTCTCGAGCTGCTTGTTGGCCGCGGCCTTCGCCTCGTCCGGGTTGGCCTTGATCCACTCGTTGGTGTCGACCGATGCCTTCAGGACGGCTTCGACGGCCTTCGGGTGCTCCTTCAGGAACTTCTGCGACACGATGATGTTCGTGATCACGAACTTCTTGTCCGGCCACAGCGTCGACTCGTCCAGCAGCACCTTGCCGCCCTCGGCGACCAGCTTGGAGGCGGTCGGCTCCGGCACCCAGGCGCCGTCCAGCGAGCCGGACTTGTAGGCGTCCGGGGTGACCTTGTTGTCGCTGCGGACGACGGTCACGTCGCCCTTGCCGCTCTGCGCGTCGACCTTCCAGCCCTGCTCGGCGATCCAGTTGAGGAACGCCACGTCCTGCGTGTTGCCGAGCTGCGGGGTCGCGATGCGCTTGCCCTTGACGTCCTTCAGGGACTTGATCTTGTCGGGGTTCACCACCAGCTTCACGCCGCCGGAGGCCGAACCGCCGATGATCCGCAGGTTCTTGCCGTCCGACTTCGTGTAGCCGTTGATCGAGGGGGAGGGGCCGATCCAGCCGATGTCGACGGAGCCCGAGTTCAGCGCCTCGATCTCGGACGGGCCCGCGTTGAAGGTCGCGTACTTGGCCTCGGTCGCGCCCAGCGCCTTCTGGAAGAAGCCCTTCTGGTTCCCGACCAGGGCGGTGGCGTGGGTGACGTTGCCGAAGTAGCCGATGCGGACGGAGTCGAGTCCGTCGATCTTCTCGGCGCCCGCGGCGACCTCGGCGGTGCCGTCGTCCTTCGCCTCGGAGCCGTACCCGCAGGCGGCGAGGGTCAGGAGCGGCAGGGCGGCTATGACCGCGAGGGTGCGGCGCAGAGCGGTGGTGGCAGGCACGGGAGGTGTTCCTCTCGTTGGTCCGGCACTCACGCCTGTCGGTTCGTCCGAGGTGTCAGGTCGCGGCCGGGAGGTCGGCAGGTCTTCGGCTGTGCGGGTGGGGGGTGTGGGCGCGCATGCGGTGCGCGTACGTCAGCGCGCACATCGCGCCACTCCGCCCTGCCCGCTGCCGAGGGCGCCGCTGCCGACGCGGCCGCCCTCCTTGGCGAATGTGGAGTAGAAGTCGGGGGAAGCCATGCTCAGAAGTCCCACCCGTCGTCGTCGGCCGGGTTCTTGACCGGCTCCGGGGCGGCGAAGGACTCACCGGCCATGCCGGCCGTGAGGGTGGTGCCGTCGCTCGGGTCGATCAGGATGAAGGAGCCGGTGCGCCGCGAGTCGGCGTAGGAGTCGGCGGGCAGCGGCTCGGCGGTGCGGATCTTCACGCGGCCGATGTCGTTGGCGACGAGCTGCCCGGGGTGCGGGTGCAGGGACAGGTCGTCCAGGGTGAGCCGGGCCGGGATGTCCTTGACGATCGCCTTGACGGTGCGGGTGCCGTGCTTGAGCAGCACCCGGTGCCCCACGGTGAGCGGGGCGTCGGCGACGTGGCAGACGGTGGCCTCGACGTCCTGGCTGGTGGCCGGGGCGTCCTCGCTCGGCACGATCAGGTCGCCGCGGGAGACGTCGATGTCGTCCTCCAGCAGCAGCGTCACCGACTGCGGTGTCCAGGCGGCCTCGACCGGCTCGCCGAGCAGGTCGATGCCGGACACCTTCGAGGTGCGGCCGGAGGGCAGCACGGTCACCTCGTCGCCGACGCGGAAGGTGCCGGCGGCGATCTGGCCCGCGTAGCCGCGGTAGTCGGGGTGCTCGGCGGTCCGCGGCCGGATCACGTACTGCACGGGCAGCCGGGCGTGGCAGTGCGCCAGGTCGTGGCTGACCGGCACGGTCTCCAGGTGCTCCAGCACGGTCGGGCCGCCGTACCAGTCCATGACGGCCGACGCCTCCACCACGTTGTCGCCCGCCAGGGCCGAGATGGGGATCGCGGTGACCTCCGGGACGCCCAGCTCGGTGGCGTACGCCGTGAACTCCTCGGCGATGGCCGCGAACACGGACTCCCGGTAGTCGACCAGGTCCATCTTGTTGACGGCGAGGACGACGTGCGGGACGCGCAGCAGGGCGGCGATCGCGGCGTGCCGGCGGGTCTGCTCGACGACGCCGTTGCGGGCGTCGACCAGGATCACCGTCAGCTCGGCCGTGGAGGCGCCGGTGACCATGTTCCGGGTGTACTGCACGTGCCCGGGGGTGTCGGCCAGGATGAACCGGCGGCGCGGGGTGGCGAAGTAGCGGTAGGCCACGTCGATGGTGATGCCCTGCTCGCGCTCGGCCCTGAGGCCGTCGGTGAGCAGCGCGAGGTCCGGGGTGTCCTGGCCGCGGCTCGCGGAGGCGCGCTCGACGGCCTCCAGCTGGTCGGTGAGGACCGACTTGGAGTCGTGCAGGAGACGGCCGACCAGCGTGGACTTGCCGTCGTCGACCGATCCGGCGGTGGCGAACCGCAGCAGGGTCGTCTCCGACAGCTGCCAGACCGACAGCGGCTCGACGGGTTCAGTGGTGCTGGTCATGTCTAGAAGTACCCCTCGCGCTTGCGGTCTTCCATCGCGGCCTCGGACATCTTGTCGTCGGCGCGGGTGGCGCCGCGTTCGGTGAGCCGGGTGACGGCGATCTCGGCGATGACCTTCTCGATGGTGTCGGCGTCGGAGTCGACGGCGCCGGTGCAGGACATGTCGCCGACGGTGCGGTAGCGCACCCGCCGCTTCTCGGTCCTCTCGCCGTCCTTCGGGCCGCCCCACTCCCCGGCCGTCAGCCACATGCCGGAGCGGGCGAACACCTCGCGCTCGTGGGCGTAGTAGATCTGCGGCAGCTCGATGCCCTCGCGGGCGATGTACTGCCACACGTCCAGCTCGGTCCAGTTGGACAGCGGGAAGACCCGGACGTGCTCGCCCGGGGCGTGCCGGCCGTTGTACAGGTTCCACAGCTCGGGGCGCTGGCGGCGCGGGTCCCACTGGGAGAACTCGTCCCGCAGCGAGAACACCCGCTCCTTGGCGCGGGCCTTCTCCTCGTCGCGGCGCCCGCCGCCGAAGACGGCGTCGAACTTCTCCGCCTGGATCTTCTCGGTCAGCGGCAGCGTCTGGAGGGGGTTGCGGGTGCCGTCCGGGCGCTCCTTGAGCACCCCGCGGTCGATGTAGTCCTGCACGGAGGCGACGTGCAGGCGCAGCCCGTGCCGCTCGACCGTGCGGTCGCGGTAGTCGAGCACCTCGGGGAAGTTGTGCCCGGTGTCCACGTGCAGCAGGGAGAACGGCACGGCCGCCGGGGCGAACGCCTTCAGCGCCAGGTGGAGCATCAGGATCGAGTCCTTGCCGCCGGAGAAGAGGATCACCGGCCGCTCGAACTCGCCCGCCACCTCGCGGAAGATGTGCACGGCCTCCGATTCGAGGGCGTCGAGGTGGGAGAGGGCGTACGGGCCCGCCGTACCCTCCCGCGCCGCTTCGGCGGTCGTCGTCATGCCAGTCCCCTTTCGGTGAGCAGGGCGTGGACCGCCGCGGCGGACTCCTGAACGGTCTGGTCCTGCGACTCGATGCGCAGGTCGGGCTTGACGGGCTCCTCGTACGGGTCGTCCACCCCGGTGAGCCCCGTCAGCTCACCCGCGGCCTGCTTGGCGTACAGGCCCTTCACGTCGCGCACCGAGCACACCTCGACGGGCGTGGCCACGTGCACCTCGACGTACGCCGTGCCGTTCGCCTCGTGACGCTCGCGCACCGCGTCCCGGCTGTCCGCGTACGGCGCGATCACCGGGACCAGCGCCGTGACGCCGTTGCGGGCGAGCAGTTCGGCGACGAACCCGATGCGCTGCACGTTGGTGTGCCGGTCCGCGCGGTCGAAGCCGAGGCCCGCCGAGAGGAACTCGCGGATCTCGTCGCCGTCGAGCAGCTCGACGCGCCGGCCCTCCTCACGCAGGCGGTCGGCCAGCGCGCGGGCGATGGTGGTCTTGCCGGCGCTGGGCAGCCCCGTGAGCCAGACGGTGGCTCCGGTCGTCACGTGGTTCTCCCTGGAAATCGAGGGGCCGGTGGTCGTCGGTCCGGTGGTGGTCGTCATGTCAGCCGTGCAGTCCGCACTCGGTCTTGGAGCGGCCCGCCCAGCGTCCGGCGCGGGCGTCCTCGCCCTCCAGCACCCGGCGGGTGCAGGGGGCGCAGCCCACGGAGGCATAACCGTCCGTCAGCAGCGGGTTGGTGAGGACGCCGTGCTCGGTGACGTACGCCTGCACGTCCTCCTGCGACCACTTCGCGATGGGCGAGATCTTCACCTTGCCCCGCTTCTCGTCCCAGCCGACGACCGGCGTGTTCGCCCGGGTCTCCGACTCGTCGCGGCGCAGCCCGGTCGCCCAGGCCTGGTAGCCCTTCAGACCCTCCTCCAGCGGCTTCACCTTGCGCAGCGCGCAGCACAGGTCGGGGTCGCGGTCGTGCAGCCGCGGTCCGTACTCGGCGTCCTGCTCGGCGACGGTCTGGCGCGGGGTGAGCGTGATGACGTTGACGTCCATCACGGCCTCGACCGCGTCGCGGGTGCCGATGGTCTCCGGGAAGTGGTAGCCGGTGTCGAGGAACACCACGTCCACGCCGGGCAGGGCGCGGGAGGCGAGGTGGGCGACGACCGCGTCCTCCATCGAGGAGGTCACGCAGAACCGGTCGCCGAAGGTCTCGGCCGCCCACTGGAGGATCTCCAGCGCGGTGGCGTCCTCCAGCTCACGGCCCGCCCGCTCGGCGAGCGCCTTGAGGTCCTCGGCCGTACGCTCTTCCTGAATCGCCGTCATATCGGTTCCCCTCCCGTGGAGTCGGGCTGAAGACCCCGGGCGAGCAGCCCGAGGAACTTCAACTGGAAGGCGCGGTTGCACGCCCCGCATTCCCAGGCGCCGTGGCCCTGCTCGCCCGGACGCAGGTCCTCGTCGCCGCAGTAGGGGCAGTAGAAGGGCGCGGCGCGCTCGCTCACGACAGGGCCTCCTCGGAGGCCCGGGCCGCCCAGGTGGCGAACCGCTCGCCGTCCTCGCGCTCGGCCCGGTAGCGCTTGAGGACGCGCTCCACGTAGTCCGGCAGCTCCTGGGCGGTGACCTTCAGGCCGCGCACCTTGCGCCCGAAGCCGGCCTCCAGGCCGAGGGCGCCGCCCAGGTGCACCTGGTAGCCCTCGACCTGCTCGCCGTGCTCGTCCAGCATGAGCTGGCCCTTGAGACCGATGTCCGCGGTCTGGATGCGGGCGCAGGCGTTCGGGCAGCCGTTGAGGTTGATGGTGAGGGGCTCGTCGAAGTCCGGGAGGCGGCGCTCCAGCTCGTCGATGAGCGAGGCGCCGCGCGCCTTGGTCTCGACGATGGCGAGCTTGCAGAACTCGATGCCGGTGCAGGCCATGGTGCCCCGCCGGAAGGTGGAGGGCCTGGCGGTGAGGTCCAGCGCCTCCAGGGACTCGACCAGCGAGTCGACCCGCCCCTCCTCGACGTCGAGAACGATCATCTTCTGCTCGACCGTGGTGCGCACCCGGCCCGAGCCGTGCGCCTCGGCCAGGTCGGCGACCTTGCTCAGGATCGTGCCGTCGACGCGGCCCACGCGCGGGGCGAAGCCGACGTAGTAGCGGCCGTCCTTCTGCCGGTGCACGCCGATGTGGTCGCGCCAGCGGCTGGTGGGCTCGGCGGGCGCCGGGCCGTCGGTCAGCTTCCGCTTCAGGTACTCGTCCTCGAGCACCTGGCGGAACTTCTCCGCGCCCCAGTCGGCGACCAGGAACTTCAGGCGGGCGCGGTTGCGCAGCCGCCGGTAGCCGTAGTCGCGGAAGATGGAGATGACGCCCTCGTAGACGTCGGGCACGTCGTCGATCGGCACCCAGGCGTTCAGCCGCACGCCCAGCTTGGGGTTGGTGGACAGGCCGCCGCCGACCCACAGGTCGAAGCCCGGCCCGTGCTCGGGGTGCTCGACGCCGACGAAGGCCACGTCGTTGATCTCGTGCACCACGTCGAGGACCGGCGACCCGGAGATCGCGGTCTTGAACTTGCGGGGGAGGTTCGAGTACGCCGGGTTGTTCAGGACCCGGCGCTTCATCTCCTCCAGGGCCGGCGTGCCGTCGATGATCTCGTCCTCGGCGATGCCCGCCACCGGGGAGCCGATCATCACGCGGGGCGTGTCGCCGCAGGCGGTCACCGTGGACAGGCCGACGGCCTCCAGGCGGTTCCAGATCTCCGGCACGTCCTCGATGCGGATCCAGTGGTACTGGACGTTCTGCCGGTCGGTGATGTCGGCCGTGCCGCGCGCGAACTCCTGCGAGATCTCCCCGACGACGCGCAGCTGGGCGGTGGTCAGCGCGCCGCCGTCGATGCGGACGCGGAGCATGAAGTAGCGGTCGTCCAGCTCCTCCGGCTCCAGGATCGCGGTCTTGCCGCCGTCGATGCCCTGGCGACGCTGGGTGTACAGCCCCCACCAGCGCATCCGGCCGCGCAGGTCACCGGGGTCGATCGAGTCGAAACCGCGCTTGGAGTAGATCGTCTCAATACGTGTCCGAACGTTGAGACCGTCGTCGTCCTTCTTGGTCTGCTCGTTGGCGTTGAGCGGGGTGAAGTGCCCGGCCGCCCACTGGCCCTCGCCGCGGTGACGGCTCACCTTGCGGCGCGGGGTCGCGGCAGCGGGCTTCGGCGGGGTGGCGGCCATGGTTTGACACGTCCTTTGGAGACAGGCGGAAAATGCTCTGACCTGCGCGCACGGCGCATGGCACTACGTGGGCATACGTGAGACACGTGTGCGCGTCATTGCGCGGGAGAGAGGGGAACGCGGGGAATCCGGAGGTGCTGGAGGGTGCTCTCAGCGGCCCGGACAGATGGCGCTGGACATGCGGCCGAGGTCGACGTGCCGCCGACTCACCAAGGCAATTCCAGTTCCAGGCATGACGGAAGCGTGGCACGGCGATCTGTGACTGGTCCAGCTTAATCCGCAATGTGGACACCCTTGTCTCGTACGGCGAGACAAGGGTGTCCTTGGTCACACGCGGGGCGACCCGGCCGGTCAGTCGGCCGAAAACAGAGGTGTCGGCACAGGTCAGGCGGGGAAAGCGCCCGGCCACGGCCCCGGGGTGGCCACGTCCGCCTCCTCCTCCACCTTGGTGTCGAAGAGGCGGAAGCCGCGGCGCTGGTAGTTGTCCATGGCGAACTCGCCGTCCTTGCTGCACGTGTGCAGCCACACCCGCTTGGTGGTGGCCAGCCCCGGCCAGCGCTCCGCCAGGTCCCAGGCGCGGGCGGTGCCGTACGAGAGGAGGTGGCCGCCGATGCGCCGGCCGCGGAAGGCCGGGATCAGGCCGAAGTACTCGATCTCCACGACCCCGTCGTCGCCGGGCGTCAGCTCCACGTATCCGGCGGGCGTGCCGCGGTCGTGGGCGACCCAGGTCTCCACGCCCGGCCGCTCCAGGTGCTCCCGCCACCGCGCGTGGCTCCAGCCCAGCCGGTCCGTCCAGCGGATGTCGCCGCCGACCGAGGCGTACAGGAAGCGGCTGAACTCGGGGGAGGGCACCTCGGCGCGGACGATCCGGACGTCCCCCTCCGGTGCGGCGGCCGGCAGCAGGTCGGTGGGCGCCGTCTGCTCCAGGGACCACGTGGTCACGGCGATGTTGGTCATGCCGGTCAGGGAATCATCCGCTCCGCGGATCTGTCGATCCCCGCCCGGCGCGGGGTGGTGCGGTGCGGGCCGGGGCGGTCAGCCGAGCGCGTCCTCGATCGACGCCAGCGGCAGCGCGAACAGCATGCGGCCCGACTGGGACCACACCTCGCCGCTGCGCGGCCAGTACGACATCGAGCCCGCCGGTCCGCTCCAGCACCGCTGCGACCGGTCCGCCCCGCACTCCGCGGCCCGGGCGCCCTCGGTGTCCTGGCGCCACAGGGTCCCGCGCCCGTCCTCGCCGCCGGCCGCGCGTCCCAGGTACCACTCGGAGCGGGTCGCGCCGGGCGGCCGGTGCGAGAGCACGCCCCCGACCTCGGCCGCTCCGGTCCGGTACGCCTCGACCGCGTTCACTTGGCCGGCGGAATCGGTGACGGGCAGCCCGGTGCGGTCGGGGTCCGTGGCCGTGCGCAGCGGGTAGCGCCACAGCCGGGTGGGCCGGTCGCCGTCCGCGTCCACGCGCTCGGTGGCCACCAGGCTGTCGGGCGCGGTGCCGCGGTCCAGGGAGATCGCGCCGGGGCGGGCCGCCGCGTCGGTGTCGGGGAGCCGGTACGAGGCGACGGCGGGCAGCACGTACCGGTGGCCGCCCGCCGCCCAGCCGCCGGGCACCCGACCCACGGCGTCCGCCGCGGTGGTGGCGCGCTGGACCCGCTCCATGTCGTACACGTACAGCGCTTCGCGGTCCCCGGCGGCGGCGGTGACCAGGAGCTTGTCCTGGTACCAGACCATGCCGGTGACGGGGGAGGCGAGCCCGCGGTAGTCGTGGCCGCCGTCGACCGGGACGGCGAGCAGCGCCGAGGTGTAGCCGAGCCGGCCGGGGTCGTCGGCGTCGACGAAGGAGACCCGGGCGAGGCCGCCCTGGGGCGTGCCGTCGTCGCGGGACCAGGCGGAGAGGATGACGCGGTGGGTGCCCCAGCGGCCGTCCTCGTCGGCGTCCCCGGAGGTGGTGACCGCGCCGGGGCGCCAGCCGTCGGTGTCGGCCTCGTCCCAGCAGTAGGCGCGGGTGGCGGCGGGGGAGACCGGCAGTGCCTCGCGGTCCCCGGCCGTGCAGTCGGCGGCGTCGCGCAGGGTGTGGTCGGCGGATTCGAGGACGGTGTCGACGCCCACCGGGTCGCCCATCGCGGCGGAGAGCCGGTCGAGCCAGGTCGTCGGCACCCGGTGCTCGGTCAGGCGCAGCGCGTCGGTCTCGGCGGCGGAGGTGAGGGGTACGAGGGCGCCGGGGTCGTCGGCGACCGTGGCCTGCGAGGCGCTGAGCAGGGTGGCGGCACCGGTCAGCGCGAGGGCCGCACCGGTCAGGGCCGCGCGCAGCGCCCTGCCCCGTCTGCGCCGGCGGTGTCTGCCGCGCTGCTTCATAGAACCTCCACGGACACCCCGGACCAACTGCGCTCGACGGTGGTCGTGTTGACCGAGGAGCGGATGGGGCGGTCCACCCAGGATGCTACGACAGACACAGGCCCCGGCGGACGCAGACGATGCAAATATGCGAAAACAACCCGCCTTTACGGCCATCCGGGACGAGCGCATCCCCGCCCCGCGACGGGCGGCGGGCGCCGTGGGGGTGCGGGCGGACCCCCGTTGCGCGCGCTCGGCGGGACTCGCCGTCCGCCCCCGCCCGCCGTCACGGCACCCCCATCGACGCCCGGCCCTCCGCCACCGTGGGTGCCGTGGAGTGGGGGAGGAGGTCGCGGGGGTCGGCCGGGAGGAGGAGTTCGATCTCCGCGTCGTCGCAGAAACGATACGGCCGGTGTTCGAGATAGGCCCCGAGATACCTCCGCACCCGCGACATCTCGGCCCGTACCGTCACCGTGCGGGCCCGGTCGCCGAACATGTCCTCGGCCAGCGCGGCGGCGCTGCGGCCACCCCGGTGCACCGCCAGCAGGTACAGCAACTCCGCGTGCCGCGGGCTCAGTTCCCGCTCCCAGTCCTCCGCGCCGCCCAGCACCCGGACCAACCAGCGGCGCGGCTGCCCGAGGTCCAGCACGATCCGGGTGGCGCCCTGCGGCACCGGCCCGGCCGCGGCCCGCACCAGCCAGCCCCCGGCCAGCGGCTCCAGCGTGCACGCCCCGAAGGCCGGCAGCCACCGCGCCCCCGCCTCCGGCGACTTGGGCAGCACCACCCGCTCCACGTACGGCATCCCCGTCACCGCCGCCGTCCAGCCGTCCCGGTCCGCCACCAGCGCCCGCCCGCCGAGCCGGGCCAGCACCGGCGCCGCCACCGCCCGCAGCCGCTCCAGCGACCGGGTGTGCAGCTCCCGCAGCCGGGCCTCGGCCAGCTTGGCCACCGAGTCCACCCACGCCAGGGTCGCCGGGTGCATCGTCTCCAGCGGCCCGCTCACGTCGACCACACCGAGCAGCCGCCCGCTGCGCGGGTCGGTGATCGGCGCCCCCGCACAGGTCCAGGTCGCCTGGGACCGCACGAAGTGCTCGGAGGCGAAGACCTGGACGGGCCGCCGGGTGACCGCCGGTGTTCCCACGCCGTTGGTGCCGACCACCTCCTCCCGCCAGTCCGCCCCGAGTTCGAAGCCGAGCCCGTCGGCCCGGCGCAGCACCCGCGCGCTGCCCTCCCGCCACAGCACCCGGCCGTCCTCGTCCGCGATCACCATGATGTGGTGGGCCACGTCCGCGACCGACAGCAACGCCTCCCGCAGGACCGGCAGCACATGCCGCAGTTCGGAGGTCTCGCGCCGGCGGCGGATCTCCTCCGGGGCCAGCAGCCCGGAGCGGAAGTCGTGCTCCGGGTCGACGCCGCTGCTCAGCATCCGGTCCCAGGACTGCTCGATCACCGGCCGCGGCGCCACCGGGGCCCGCCCGCCCGAGAGTCTGGCGGAACGGACCTCACTGAGCATCCGGGCCGCACGCGCCGTGTCGACGGCGGCGAACTGCGTCACGTCCTTGGGCGAGAGCGCCACGGGACCTCGTCCTTCCGGAAGGCGGATATTCGTCTCATAGTGACCGGTTGCCCGCGCCTGGCGGGCACAGTCCGCGCACAGCCGACCGCACGTTGCAACCCCCTGCAACCCTGGTGTGACGGCCTCGCGGGTGTCCAAACTTGAACCACGCCGTCCCGAGCGGCGTACGCGGCCTGAACAGGCCCGTGTGGCGGGGGTGGTGCCGTGTCGGCGCAGCACCACCCCCGCGCCACGCGGCGCGTTCAGACCACCGGGCGGGCCCGCTCCACCACCGCCGCCAGATCCAGCGTCGGCGGCAGCGTGCCGAAGGCCGCGCCCCCGTCGCCGCCCAGCCGCGCGGCGCAGAACGCGTCGGCGACCTCCGGCGGCGCGTACCGCACCAGCAGCGCGCCTTGCAGCACCAGCGCCAGCCGCTCCGCCAGCATCCGGGCCCGCCCCTCGGCGGCCGCCAGGTCGGCCAGGTCCGTCAGCAGGTCCCGGATCGCCGCGTCCAGCCGGTGATCGGCCCCGCGCGCCGCGCCGACCTCGGTCAGATAGGCGTCCAGCGCCGCCGGTTCGCGCCCCAGGGCCCGCAGCACGTCCAGCGCCTGCACGTTCCCGGCTCCCTCCCAGACCGAGTTCAGCGGCGACTCGCGCACCAGCCGGGGCATCCCGGACTCCTCGACGTACCCGTTGCCGCCCAGGCACTCGGCCGCCTCCACCGCCACCGGCGCACACCGCTTGGTCACCCAGTACTTGGCCGCCGGCACCGCGAGGCGCAGCAGCGCCCGCTCCCGCTCGTCGCCCGCGCTCGCCGCGTCACAGGCCGCCGCCAGCCGCAGTCCGAGCACCGTGGCCGCCTCCGACTCGAGCGCGAGGTCCGCGAGGACGTTGCGCATCAGCGGCTTGTCGACCAGCTTCCCGCCGAACGCCTCCCGGTACGCGCAGTGGTGCACCGCCTGCGCCACGGCCTGCCGCATCAGGCCCGCCGAGCCCAGCACGCAGTCCAGCCGGGTCGCCGCCACCATGTCGATGATCACGGCCACCCCGCGCCCCTCCGCGCCGACCCGGCGCGCCCAGGTGCCGGCGAACTCGACCTCGGCGGAGGCGTTGGACCGATTGCCCAGCTTGTCCTTGAGCCGCTGGATCAGGAACACGTTGCGGGTGCCGTCCGCCAGCACGCGCGGCACCAGGAAGCAGGTCAGCCCGCCGGGCGCCCGCGCCAGCACCAGGAAGCCGTCCGACATCGGCGCCGAGCAGAACCACTTGTGCCCGGTCAGCTCGTACGCCCCGTCCTCGGCCAGCGGCCGCGCCGCCGTGGTGTTCGCCCGTACGTCGCTGCCGCCCTGCTTCTCCGTCATGCCCATCCCGAACAGCGCCCCGGCCTTCAGGTGGGCCGGCCGCAGCTCCCGGTCGTAGACCCGGGAGGTCAGCCGGGGCTCCCACTCGGCGGCCAGCTCCGGGTCGGCGCGCAGGGCCGGCACCGCCGCGTGGGTCATCGACAGCGGACAGCAGGTGCCCGCCTCCACCTGGGTCCACATCAGGAACGCCGCCGCGCGCCGCACCTGCCCGCCCGGCCGCGACCAGGCGTCGGTCAGACCCGCCGAGACGCCCTTGCCGAGCAGCCGGTGCCAGGCCGGGTGGAAGTCGACCTCGTCGACGCGGTGGCCGTAGCGGTCGTGGGTGCGCAGGACCGGCGGGTGGTCGTTTGCCTGTACGCCCCACTCCTGGGTCTGGAGGGACCCGCAGCCCCGGCCGAGCCCCGACAGCTCGGCGAGCGCCTCCTCGCCCGGTCCCGCCGCCAGATGCCGCTCGACCGCCTCCGTCAGGACCCGGTCGGAGGTGAAGACGTCGTAGCCGGTCAGCGGCGGCGCCTGATTCGTCACGGTGTGGGTACTGCCTGCCATGACCGTGAACCTACCCTGCCGCGGGACCCCGGCGGGCCGGGACGGCAGCGGCGGGCGTCCGCGGATGAGTGGCACCCCCGGCGCCGGATACCTTTAGGGCGTGCAGCCAGCAAGTGACTCCCTCGAACGGCCCTCGGGCCGGCTCCACCGTGCCCGGGTCCTGTACCGGAACGTCTCCAAACGCAGGACCGCCTGGCTGCTCCTCAAGGACACGGTCAACTCGTGCATGGAGTACCGCATCCTCGGCCTGGCCGCGGAGGCCGCGTTCTTCACCCTGCTCTCGGTGCCGCCCCTGCTGCTGAGCCTGCTCGGACTGCTCGGCTACGTCGACTCCTGGATCGGCGCCGACACCACCGAGAGCCTGCGCACCAACATCCTGGACGCCTCCCGCGCGGTGCTCTCCGAGAAGGGCGTCAAGCAGATCACCGAGCCGATCCTGGACGACGTGATGAAGGGCGGCCGGCCCGACGTCATCTCCATCGGCTTCCTGTTCGCCCTGTGGTCGGGCTCCCGCGCGGTGAACGTCTTCATCGACACCATCACCGTGATGTACGGCCTCGACGGCGTCCGGGGCATCGTCAGGACCCGCCTGATGGCCTTCCTGCTGTTCATCGTGGCCCTGCTGATCGGGTCGATCGCGCTGCCGCTGATGGTGGCGGGACCGGACGCCGTGGTGCGGATCGTGCCCTGGTCGACGACGGTCGTCCAGGTGCTGTACTGGCCGGTCGTGATCATCCTGTCGGTGGCGTTCCTGACCACGCTGTACCACGTGTCGGTGCCGGTGCGCTCCCCGTGGATCGAGGACGTCCCCGGCGCGCTGGTCGCCCTCGCCATGTGGGTGCTGGGCAGCTTCCTGCTGCGCATCTACCTCACCAGCACCGTCGAGGGGCCGACCATCTACGGCTCGCTCGCCGCGCCCGTCGCCGTGCTGCTGTGGATCGGTGTGTCCGCGTTCGCGGTGCTCGTCGGGGCCGCGGTCAACGCGGCCATCGACCGGGTGTGGCCGGCCGCCGCGACCGCCGCGGCCCGCGAGGCCAACGAGCGGCTGCGCCAGGCCCAGGTCGCCGAGTACGTCGCCCGCACCGCCGCGCAGGGCGCGGGCGACCCCGACATGCCCTCCGAGTTCCCCGAGCGCTGGTCCCGCTTCCTGCCCCCCGAGGACGTCACAGCCCGCCTGCGCACCCACCCGAAGACGCCGCCCGCGCACCACACCCACCACGACAAGAGTCACGGCCACGACAAGCCGGAGGCGTCCTAGGGCGCCGCCCCGGGCCGGGCCCGGCGGGCGGTCAGCTCGTCGCGGGCCCGGGCCGCCGCGCCCAGCGGCACGGCGTCGCCCCCCAGGGCCGCCCGCAGCAGTTTGACGGGATGGCCGCTGATCGGCGGTTCGGCGGCGAGCGGCCCCTGGATCAGGGGTTCGAGCAGCGTCCAGGCGTTGCTGACGCCGCCCCCGACCACGACCGTGCCGATGTCGACGAGACCGGCGGTCATCACGATCGCGCGAGCGATCCCCGCCCCCGCCGCCGCGTACACCGCGTGCGCGTCGGCGTCCCCGTCCCGGGCCGCCTCCGCCACCTCGCGGGCGGACCGCTCCCGCCCGGTGCGCTCGGCGTAGCGGGCCCGCAGCGAACGGGCCGAGGCCAGCGTCTCCAGGTGGCCGCGCCCGCCGCAGGTGCACGGCAGGTCGCCGAAGCCGGGGATGTGGCCGATCTCGCCGGCCGCGCCGTGGGCGCCGGTGCGCAGTGCTCCCCCCGTCCACAGCGCCCCGCCGACGCCGGTGCCCAGGGTCATGCCCAGCACGTCCTCCTCGCCCGCCGCCGCACCGCAGGCGATCTCGCCGCGCACGAAGGCGTTGACGTCGTTGTCGAGGAAGGCCGGGACGCCCAGCGCGGTGCTCAGGGCGGCGGTCACGGGGAAACCGGCCCAGTCGGTGAACGAGTCGCTGGCCACCAGGACGTGACCGGAGGCGGCGTCGACCACTCCGGCCGCGCCCACCCCGACGGCGGCCAGCCGGCCGGGGGTGCGGGACCGTACGACGGCGAGCGCGTCGAGGGTCGCGGCGATCATCGCCCGGCCGCCGGAGCGGGCCGGGGTGGCCGTGTCCGCGCGGTCGAGCACCCTCAGTTCCTCGTCGCAGAGCACCACCTGGGTGGTGGTGCCGCCGATGTCCACCCCGGCGAAGACCGGGGCGTCGGGACCGCTCATCCCTGCTCCTCCGTCCGCCCGGCGGCGAGGGTCGCCAGCCGCTGGGCCCGGCGGCCGCGCTGGACGACGGGGTCGGGCACCGGCACGGCCGCCAGCAGGCGCCGGGTGTAGTCGGTCTCCGGGTGCAGCAGGGTGGCCGACGTGAGCCCCTGCTCCTCGGCCCGCCCTGCCCGCATCACGACCACCCGGCGCGCGAACTGCTGCACGACGGCCAGGTCGTGGGAGACGAAGAGGCAGGCGAAGCCCAGCTCCTCCTGGAGTTCGCCGATCACTTCCAGGACCGCCTGCTGCACGCTCACGTCCAGGGCGCTGGTGGGTTCGTCCGCCACCAGCAGGCGCGGTTCGAGGACCAGGGCGCGTGCCAGGCTCACGCGCTGGCGCTGGCCGCCCGACAGTTCGCGCGGCGTGCGCCGGGCGACCTCCCGCGGCAGCCGCACCCGGTCGAGGACGGCGGCGACCAAGGATTCCCGTTCCCTGCCGGACAGTCTCCCGCGGTGGATCCGCAGCGGTTCCGCGACACATTCGCCGACCGTCATCCGGGCGTCGAGCGAGGCGACCGGGTCCTGGAGGACGACGCCGATGCCGGCCCGCAGCGCACGCCGGGCCCGCGCACGGGTACGCGCCAGGTCGGCTCCGAACAGGGTGACGGAGCCGGTCGTGGGGGCGATCAGGCCGAGTGCCACCCGGGAGGCGGTGGACTTGCCGGAGCCCGACTCTCCCACCAGGCCCAGGGTCTCCCCGGGGCGGACGGCGAAGGAGATGCCCTTGAGGGCGTGCACCGCCCGCTTCCCGCGGCCGAAGACCACCGAGACGTCCGTCAGTTCCACCGCCGGTTCCCCGGCGGGGGCGGCGTCGGGCTCGTCCGCCCGCCGCCCGTCGGACGCGGCGGCCTCGGCGGTCTCGGCGGTCTCGGCGACGGACAGCCGCGGTACGGCGGACAGCAGCCGCTTGGTGTAGTCGTGCGAGGGGCGCAGCAGGACGTCCTCCACGGGCCCGGTCTCCACGATGGCGCCCTGGTACATCACCGCGACCCGGTCGGCGAAGTCCGCGACGACCCCCATGTTGTGGGTGACCAGCAGGACACCCGTGCCGGTCTCGGCCGCGAGCCGCCGCAGCAGGTCGAGGATCTCGGCCTGCACGGTCACGTCGAGCGCGGTGGTGGGCTCGTCGGCGATCAGCAGCGCCGGTTCGTTGGCGATGGCCATGGCGATGACGACGCGCTGGCGCTGGCCGCCGGAGAGCTGGAACGGGTAGGCGCGGGCCCGCTGCTCGGGCTCGGGGATGCCGACGCGGCGCAGCAGTTCGACGGCGCGCGCGGCGGCGTCCGCCGCGGACACCCGCCGGTGGTTGCGGATCACCTCGGCGATCTGCCTGCCGACCCGGGTGAGCGGGTCGAGCGCGGTGGCCGGTTCCTGGAACACCATGGAGACGGTCGATCCGCGCAGCCCGGCCAGCCGCTCCTCGTCGGCGCCGACGATGTCGGTGCCGTCCACGACGGCCCGTCCGGTGGCGCGGGCGTTGCCGGACAGCAGCCCCATGGCCGCCAGCGCGACGGTGGACTTGCCCGAGCCCGACTCGCCGACCAGGGCGAGTGTCTCGCCGGGCGCGACGTGCAGGGAGACGCCGCGCACGGCCCGTACCGGGCCGGTCTCCGTGGTGAAGACGACGCCCAGGTCGTCGAGGTCGAGGATGTGGTCCCCGGCGGCGGCAGCGGCCGGTCGTCGAACGGCGCTCACGCGCGCCCCCTCACGTCGAATGCGTCCCGGAGTCCGTCTCCGATCGCGTTGAACGCCCACACCACCAGGATGATGGCGAGGCCGGGCGGCACGATCAGCCACCAGTGGCCCGAGTAGGCGGCGGTCATTCCGGTGGAGAGCATGCCGCCCCAGTCGGTGGACGGGGGCTGGACGCCCAGGCCGAGGTAGGAGACGTAGGCCACCAGCAGGATCGCGTCGGCGATCTGGAAGGTGGCCGCCACGATGATGGTCGACACCGAGTTCGGCAGGATGTGCCGGGTGATGGCGCGCGTGTGACCGCCGCCGATGGCGCGCAGGGTGAGCACGAAGTCCCGGTTCTTCAGCGTCAGGGTCTCGGCCCGCACCAGCCGGGAGGGCACGAGCCAGGAGATGAGGCCGAGGATGACGACGAGACCGGTCAGGTCGGGGGTGGTGATCGCGGAGACCACCAGCAGGATGAACAGGGCGGGGATGGCGATGCCCGCGTCCACCACGCGCATCATGACCGCGTCGATCCAGCCGCCCGCGTAGCCGGCCGCGGCGCCCCACAGGGTGCCGATGACCGTGGCGAGGACCCCGGCCGACAGACCGACGATCAGGGAGACCTTGCCGCCGTACATCAGCCGGCCCAGCTCGTCGTGGCCGACCGCGTCGGTGCCGAGCCAATGGGCTCCGCTGGGCGACCGGTTGACCTGCTGGAGCAGGGTGTGGGTCTGGTCGGTGGAGTAGAGGAGCGGGCCGACGAAGCAGAACAGGACGAAGAAGACCACGACGCCGAGCCCCACCACGGCGAGGCGGTTGCGCAGGAAGCGGCGGACGGCGAGCCGGCTGCCGGAGGCGACGCGCTCGGGCTTCGCGGCGAGCGCGTCCAGGGAGGTGAGGGAGCTCATGACCGACCTGCCTTCACTCGGGGGTCGATGGCGCGTTGCAGGATGTCGGCCAGCAGGGTGCCGGTCACCGTGGCGATCGAGATGACCAGGACGCAACCCAGCAGCACCGGATAGTCGGAGGACTGGGCGGCGGTCCAGAACAGCAGGCCCATGCCGGGGTAGTTGAAGAGTTGCTCCACCACCAGCGCGCCGCCGAAGAGGACCGGCACGTAGTAGCCGAGCATGGCCACCACGGGGGTCAGCGAGTTGCGGAAGACGTGCCGGGTCAGGACGGCCCGGGGGCGGGCGCCGCCGGCCCGCGCCGTCCGCACGTAGTCCTCGGTGAGGTTCTCCAGCGTGGCCGAGCGCATGTAGCGGCTGAAGACGGCGACCATCGTGGCCGCGCCGGCCACCACCGGCAGCACCAGGCCCTGCGGCTGGGACAGGACGGCGCCGACGCTGTTGCCCTGGGGTGCCTGGGCCGGGAACCAGGGCAGGACCTGGCTGAAGACGAGGACCAGGATCAGCCCGAGGAAGTACACGGGGGTGGAGTAGGCGATGAAGCTGAGCGTGGTGATGACGTAGTCGACCGGCTTGTTGCGGCGGACGGCCTGCCACACGCCGAGCGGTATCGCGGCCAGCAGGCCGACCACCGCCGAGAGCACGGTCAGCAGCAGTGTCTTCGGCAGCCGTTCGGTGATCAGCTGGGAGACGGGCTCGTTGAGGGTGTAGGACATGCCGAGGTCGCCGTGGATCAGCTGGTTCAGGTAGTACACGTACTGAACCGGCAGCGGCTTGTCGAGGCCCTGCTCGTGGTTGAAGGCGGCGATCTGCGAGGCGGTGGCCTGGGGGCCGAGGATGCCGCGGGCGGGCCCCCCGGGCAGGGCGTGCAGCAGGCAGAACACCACGACGGTCACGAGGAGGACCACCGCCAGCGCCTGTAGGACACGCCTGGTCAGGAAGGAGTATGTGCTCATGGGTTTCCGGGTGACTGGGTGGGGACGGGGCGGGTGAGAGGGGCCGGGCGCGGGCTCACTCGGTCCACGCCCACATCGCGGGGTGGAAGTTGGCGAGGGAGTCCTGGGCGAATCCGCCGAGGCCGTCCCTGATCACGGAGACCTGGTAGTCGGGCTCGGGAAGCCAGATCACGGGCAGGTCCTCGGCGAGGGCCTTGCTGTAGTCGAGCATCGCGTCGGGGGACGAGGAGGTGGTGGTCCGGTCGATCAGCCGGTCCACCTCGGGGTTGGAGTAGCCGCCGAAGTTGGAGCCGCCGCCGCTCGCGAAGAGCGCGTCACCGCTGGGGTAGGCGGGGAAGTACCAGCTGCCCGCGCTGCCGAAGAAGGAGAGCTGCCAGTCGCAGGCGGGGTCGTCCCGCTCACACTGCCCGGTCTGCGAGAGGACCGAGTTGACCGGCGCGGTCTTGATGTCGAAGTCGATGCCGGTCTCCTCGAAGGAGGACTGAAGGGCGCTCATCATGTTGTCCGTCTCCGTGGAGCCGGACTGGGACAGCACCCGCATCCTGAACTCGGTGCCCTCCGCGACGCCTTCGCCGCAGTGCCCCGCGCCCTCGCCCGGCGAGGTGCACACCATCGTGCCGTCCTTCGGGGTCCAGCCGTGGTCCGTCAGCAACTCGCGCGCCCGGGAGGTGGAGAAGGGGTACGGCTCGGCCTTCTGCTCGGCCGACAGGAAGGCGGACGCCTGCCCCTGCGGGACGGGGCCGTAGGTGGGGACGGCGGTGCCGTTGTAGAGCACCTCGGCCAGGGTCTTCTGGTCGACGGACAGCTGGATGGCCTGCCGCGCGTACGACTGCCGGAAGACCGCGCCCATCTCGGGGTTGTTGAAGTTGTACGGCATGTAGGTGACGGCCCAGCCGGACCACCGCTCGACGTGGTAGCCGAGGTCCGTGAAGGACTTCTTGATGCCCAGGTCGGAGGCCTTGATGTAGCCGTAGTCGACCGTGCCGGCCCGCAGCGCGTTCTCCTCGGCGGCCACGGTGGTGAAGGACAGCAGGTTGATCTGCCGGACGTGGGCCGCGCCGCCGCCGTCGTACTTCCCGTTCTCGATCAGCTCGACCCGGCCGGAGGTGGCGAAGGACTTGAGTGTGTACGGGCCGCTGACCGTCTTCCACAGCGGGTCGCTCGCGTAGTGGGAGATCTTCTTGCCGGCGTCGATCAGGTACGTCCAGACCTTCTCGGCACCGGCCGGGCTGCGGTCGAGGTCGGAGACGCGCCCCGAGTCGCTGGTCTTGTCCCAGACGTGCTGCGGCATCGGACGGATCATGCTCAGCTCGTTGGCGAGCATCCACTGCCGGTTGTAGGCGCGGTCGAAGTCGAGCGTGAAGTGCCGGTCGTCGATCGTCTCGAAGGAGGTCCAGGTGTCCGGGGCCTTGCCCGGGCTGTAGCTGGCCCACGCCTTCTTGTTCTGCCTGACCAGGTTGAACCAGAACTCGACGTCCCGGGAGGTGACCGGCTCGCCGTCGCTCCAGTGGCGGTCGCCGAGGGTGATGGTGACGCTCTTGTTGTCCGCGGCGAACGTGGCGTCCGTCGCCAGCGAGTTGTCCTTGTTCCAGCCGATCTCGCCGGTGGAGCCGTCGTAGGCGATCAGCGGCTCCCACATCACCTGGGATATCGAGGAGTTGTTGGTGTTGAGGTGGCCCGGCGTCCCGATCGGCACGATCCAGTTCGGGGTGAAGTTCGCGGGGAGGGCGTAATTGATCTCGTTCTTCGAGCCGGAGGGGGCGGAGACACCGCCCGTGCAGCCGCTGAGCAGCACGCCCACGGCCGCGCAGGCGCCGACGACGAGCGCCCGGCGGCGGCGCGTCGCTGTGCGAGCAGGGGACATGTATCTCCTCCAGGTGAGTGGCGTGGAGGTCAGCTAACGCCTGCCTCGGCGCGGGGACAAACAAAGTTGCGTAACAACTAAGTATCTCCGTTTCTGAAATAAGTCCGGACGCCGCTCGATCCGCGATGTACTGCGTAAAACGCCATTCACGGAACGGCATTCGAGGCGTACTGTCTGCATCGGACCGACCATGGGGAAGTAAGCACGTACATGAATGAAATAAGTACGCGGGGCGGCCGGAGGGCGGCAGGCACCTCGGCGCTGGCGGCACGGGCCCTCGAACTGATCGCCTCCGGCCGGGCGACCTCCCGGGCCCAGCTCGCCGAACTGCTCGACGCCGCGGCCTCCAGCGTCTCGGTGGCCGTGGCCCAGCTGGTGGAGCACGGCCTCGTCGCCGAGGAGGGGACCCAGTCCTCCACCGGCGGACGCCCGCGCAAGGTGCTCAGGCTCGGCGGCCAGGACGAGTTCGCCGTCGCCGCCGACCTGGGCGGCAGCCACGCCCGGGTCGGGGTGGTCCTGCCGGGCGGCGAGCTGCGCGACGTCTCCACCGTGCCGCTGGTGATCGCCGAGGGCCCGCAGGCGGCCCTGTCCCGGCTCGCCGCCACCCTGGACGACCTGGTCGAACGCCACGGCAGGTCACGGCTGCGCGGCGTCGGTCTCTCCCTGCCCGGCCCGGTCGACACCGCCACCGGACGCGTCGTGCAGCCCTCCCGCATGCCGGGGTGGAACCGCTTCCCCGTCGAGTCCTGGCTGCGGGAGCGCTTCGCGGTCCCGGCCGTCGCCGACAACGACGCCAACTGCATGGCCGTCGGCGAGCACACCGCCCGCAAGGGACGCCACCAACAGGTGATCATGGTGAAGACGGGCACCGCGATCGGCGCCGCCGCCCTCGTCGACGGCCGGCTCTACCGCGGCGGCACGGGCGCGGCCGGGGAGATCACCCACATCCGCATCGCCCGCGGCGACGGCGTGCCCTGTTCTTGCGGCAACACCGACTGCCTGGAGACGGTCGCCTCCGGCGCCGCCCTGGTCCGGGTGCTGCGGGAGGAGGGCGTCGACGTCAGCGCCGCCGAGGACGTGGTGCGGCTGGCCACCGACGCGCACCCGGAGGCCAACCGGGCGGTGCGCAGGGCCGGGGACTACCTCGGCCAGGTGCTCGCCGCCAACGTCAACTTCTTCAACCCGGACGCCGTCTACCTGGGCGGCATCCTCTCCACCGTCGAACCGTTCGTCGCCGCCGTCCGCAGCCAGCTCTACGAGAGCTGCCACCCGCTGGTCACCGAGCACCTCGCCATCGAGCGCGCCGTCCTCGGCGCCGACGCCGGTCTCCTGGGCGCCGGGCAGTTCGCCCTCCAGCGGGCGCTGGCCCAGGCCCTGCGCCGGGTCGGCGGAGCGGAGCTGGACCCGGACCGGTTCCAGACCCCCACCCCCTGAACCCACACCCCGCACCTCCCGCACCACCGCACGAACGAGGAGCCATGTCGCACCCCAGCACCCCCACGGGCACCCCCACCGCCGCCCCCGCCCGCCGCCCCGTCATCGCCATCGCCGGGCTCGGCATCGAGTCGTCCACCTTCTCGCCCGCCCGCACCCGGGCCCCCGCCTTCCACCCCTCCCGCGGCCAGGAGGTACTGGACCGCTACCCCTTCCTCGCCGTCGGCGAGGAACTGCGCGAGGCGGCCGACTGGCACGGCGCCCTGGTCGGCAAGTCGCTGCCCGGCGGCACGGTCACCGCCGCGGCCTGGGAGGAACTCACCGGGGAACTCCTCACCCGGCTCGCCGCACTGCCCGCCCTGGACGGCCTCTGGTTCGACATCCACGGCGCCATGACCGTCGAGGGCATCGACGACGCCGAGGCCCTGCTCCTGGAGAAGGTGCGCGCCGTCGTCGGCGACGACGTGATCGTCTCCACCTCCATGGACCTGCACGGCAACGTCTCCCGCGCCCTCGTCCACCGCAGCGACCTGATCACCTGCTACCGGATGGCCCCGCACGAGGACCACATGGAGACCAAGGAACGCGCCGTCCGGAACCTCCTGGACCATCTCGCCTCCGGCGCCCCCCGCCCGCTGAAGGCGTGGGTGCCGGTCCCCGTCCTGCTGGCCGGCGAGCAGACCTCCACCCGGATCGAGCCCGCGAAGAGCGTGTACGGCGCCGTTCCCGAGGTCGAGGCGGAGGAGGGCGTCATCGACGCGGCGATCTGGGTCGGCTACGCCTGGGCGGACGAGCCCCGCAACCGGGCCGCGGTCGTCGTCACCGGGCACGACGAGCGGGCGGTGTCCGCAGGTGCCGAACGGCTGGCCCGCGGCTTCTGGGAAGCCCGCCACGACTTCGACTTCGTCGCCCCCACCGGCACCTTCGACGAGATCCTGGACGAGGCCCTGGCGGGCGGGCGGCGCCCGTACTACGTCAGCGACACCGGCGACAACCCGACCGCGGGCGGCGCCGGTGACGTGACCTGGGGCCTGACCCGGCTGCTGGCCCGGCCCGAGTTTCAGAAGGAGGACGGGCCGACCGTCCTGTACGCCTCGGTGCCGGGTCCGGAGGCCGTGCGGCACGCCGCCGCGGCGGGCGTCGGCGCCACCGTGACGGTGACGGCGGGCGCCGAGGTCGACGACCGGCACGCCGGTCCCGTCACCCTCACCGGCGTCGTGCACGCCGTCCGGCACGGGGACCGCGACGCCCGCACCGAGGTCGTGATACGCGTCGGCAGCGCGTACGTGATCCTCACCGAGCTGCGCAAGCCCTACCACCACGAGCACGACTTCACCGACCTGGACCTCGACCCGCGCGGCGCCGACATCGTCGTCGTGAAGATCGGCTACCTGGAGCCCGAGCTGTTCGCGATGGCCGCCGACTGGAAGATGGCCCTCACCCCGGGCGGCGTCGACCAGGACCTCGTCCGCCTCGGCCACCACCGCGTCCGCCGGCCCCTGTTCCCCTTCGACCCCGCCATGGCCGACCCGGACCTGACCGCCCGCCTGATCCCCGCCGCCGACCAGCCGCTGACCGGGGCCGACGAATGAGCGCCCGCCCCGGCCTGGAGATCGCCGTCGTGTCCCCGGCCGGTGCCCGCACCGCCCGCGAGCACGGGGCGGACCGCGTCGAACTGTGCACCGGACTCGAACTGGGCGGCCTGACCCCCTCCAACGCCGCCGTCGAGGCGGCCGTCGAGTCCGGTCCGCCCGTCCACGTCCTCGTCCGTTGCCGGCCCGGCGACTTCGCCTACGACGACGAGGAGGTCGCCCTGATGGCGGCCGAGGTGCGCGCCGCCCTGCGCGCGGGTGCCCGCGGCGTCGTCGTCGGGGCCCTCACCCCGGACGGCGCCCTCGACACCCACGCCCTCGCCGCGCTCGTCGGCGCCGCACGGGACACCGACCCCGCGGCGCAGGTCACCCTGCACCGGGCGGTGGACCAGGCGAGCGATCCGGTGGCCGCCGTCGCGGCGCTGCCGGGGCTCGGCATCACCCGCGTCCTGACCTCCGGCGGCGCGCCCACCGCGATCGAGGGCGCCGCCGTGCTCACCGCGATGGCCGCCGCGGCCCCCGGCGTCGACGTGGCCGCGGGCGGCGGGGTGCGGCCCGGCGACATCCCCGGTCTGCTGACGGCGGGCGCCACCTCGGTCCACCTGTCCGCCAAGTCCCGGGCCACACCCCGCCGCACGGCCGGCTGGGTCCCCCTCGGCGCCGGGGGCACGTCCGCCGAGGACGACACCCACTTCGTCACCGACGGCACGGTCGTCGCGGCGGCGAGGCGGGCGCTGGACGCGGCGGCCTCAGGACGGCAGCCGGAGGAGGTCCGGGACACCCCTCGGTGAACGGTCCCCGGGCCCGACCGGGACACTGGCACCGTGGACGCACTCGCCGGACTGCTGGAGGGCCCCCGGGCCCGGGGCGCCTTCATGATCCGCGCCTGTTTCGACCCGCCCTGGGCGGTGCGCGTCGAGGACCGGGCGCCGCTGACCGTGATGCTGATGGTCCGCGGCGACGCCTGGATCGTGCCGGACACGGGGGAGCGGCTGCGGCTGCGCGCCGGGGACCTGGCCATCGCGCGCGGCCCCGACCCGTACGTCTGCGCCGACGACCCCGGCACCGCCCCGCAGGCGGTGATCCTGCCGGGTGGCGCGTGCAGCTACCCCGACGGGCGCCCCCTCAACGGCTCGATGGACCTCGGCGTACGCACCTGGGGCGACCGCGCCGACGGCGAGGCGGTCCTCCTCATCGGCACCTATCTCGTCCGCGGCGAGATCGGCGGCCGGCTCCTCGACGCGCTGCCCCCGCTGCTGTCCCTCACCTCCGAGGACTGGGACAACCCCCTCACACCCCTGCTGATGACGGAGGTGACGCGGGACGAGCCGGGTCAGGAGGTGGTCCTGGACCGGCTCCTGGACCTGCTGGTCATCGCCGCGCTGCGGGCCTGGTTCGCCGGTCCGTCGGCCCAGGCCCCCGCCTGGTACCGGGCCCTGGGCGACCCGGTCGTCGGCCGGGCACTGCGGCTGCTCCAGGACGACCCGGCGCACCCCTGGACCGTCGCGTCCCTCGCCGCCAAGACCGGGGTGTCCCGCGCCGCGCTCGCCCGCCGCTTCACCGAGCTGGTCGGCGAACCGCCCATGGCATACCTCACCGGCTGGCGCCTCGCCCTGGCCGCCGACCGGCTGCGGGACGGCGAGGACACCCTCGCCGCGATCGCCCGCCGGGTCGGCTACGGCAGCGCGTTCGCGCTGTCCGCGGCGTTCAAGCGGGTGTACGGCGTGAGTCCGCAGGAGTACCGGACCGGGGGCCCGGGGTGACCTGACAGGAGGGTACGCGGAACGGGGCTGCCGGCCCGACCGGCGCGTTGCCGCGGGCGGGCGGGGGTGCGCTGCCCGGCGTTGCGGGGGTGCCGCTGCGCCCACCCGTGCACGTGCCGCCTGGGGGTACCTCCCAGGCCGCTCAGGCATGGGGGGAGGCACGACTGCCCGCAGCGGGGGCGACTGCCCGCGGCTGGGGCGGCGTCTCGTGCGCTGCCCGGCGTAACCTGGCACGCGTGTACGCGGAACGGGCGGCCCGGCTGACCGGCGCGGTGGTGTGGACCCACACCCCGACCGGGCCCGGCCCCGGACGCGTCCTCCCCGACGGCTGCATGGACCTGCTCTGGCACGACGGACGCCTCCTGGTCGCGGGCCCCGACACCCACGCCTACGTGACCGAGGGCGCTCCGGGCCCCTGGGCCGGCGTCCGCTTCCACCCCGGCACCGCGCCCACCCTGCTCGGCGTGCCCGCCGACGCCCTGCGCGACCGGCGCGTCGACCTCACCGACCTCTGGCCGGCCGCCCGCGCACGGCGCCTGGCCGCCCGGGTGAACGCGGCCCCCGACCCGGCGACCGGCCTGGAGGAGGCCGCGCTGTCCCGCGCCGCCGAGACCGGGCCGCCCGACCCGCTGCTGGTCCGGGTCGTCGCAGCCCTCGACGCGGGCCGCCCGGTCGCCGCGACGGCCGACGCGCTCGGCATCTCCGCCCGTGCGCTGCACCGCCGCTCCCTGGCGGCCTTCGGCTACGGCCCCAAGACGCTGGCCCGCGTACGGCGACTGCAACGGGCCCTCACCCTGGCCAGAGACGGCACGCCCCTCGCCGAGACGGCCGTCCGGACCGGCTTCGCCGACCAGGCGCATCTGGCCCGGGACGTGCGGGAACTGGCGGGTGCGACGCTGGTCGAGCTACTGCGCGGCTAGCGGCGCGAACAGGTCGACGCCGTGGCCGTCCGGGTCGTTGACGACGGCGTACCGCTGACCCCAGGGGGCGTCCCAGGGCTCGCGCTCGCCCTTGCACCCGGCGCCGGTCAACTCGGCGTAGAGGGCGTCCACTTCGGTCGGTGTGTCGCACAGCAGGGCGAGGGAGTGCCGCCCGCCACCGGCCGGCGGCTGCCAGCCGGGGGTGAACGAGCGGACGGAGTCCTCGGTGTCCAGGAGCAGCCGGATGCCGCCCGGCAGTCCGGCCTCGGCGTGCGGCTGTCCCTCGGAGCCCTCGGGGAAGGCGAAGCCGAGCCGGCGGTAGAAGGTCACGGAGGCGGCCATGTCGGAGACGACGAGGCCGATGGCGTCGAATCGTGCGGTCATGGGCTCACCGTAGGCGGGGCGTGCGAGCCCGGTCTTGAAGAAAACGGACACCCGGCCGCCGCGCGCCTCAGATGCTCCTCAAGTCCGTTGAACGGCACGGGGTGTCCCGTCGATCATGGCCGCATGTTCGGACGACTCGCCCCACCGGAACTCAACGTCCTCGTCCTGCGCGACACGGACGTAGTCGCCCACCGCATCCGTCAGGCGCTCGCCGAGGCGACGCCGGAGGAACGGCCCGGACTGGAGCGCGCCGCCGCCCTGATCGAGCAGGCCGCCGCGGAGCCCGACGCGGCGCTGTTCGCCCGCTGGGTCCACGAACGCCTCGCCGCGGCCGGGCACGAGGGCCCCGTCGACTCCGTCCGGGCCGTCAAGACCCTGCGCGAGGCGGCCCCCGGACTCAGCCTGCGCCAGGCCGTGAAGCTGACGAAGGACGCCGCCGCCCACCAGCCCTAGTACTGCTTCGTCAGGTGGGTGAACGAGCCGTGGATGACGGGTGCCTTCGTCTACTCGGAGACGTTCTGGGCCTTTGACCGCGTCGGCCTGTGTGCCCCCTGAAACCCCGCAACCCCAAGCCCTGTCGGCGGCGGCCGACCACAGAGTGCTCCGTGGTCGGCCGCCGCCGTGGGGCTCGTCCGGCCGTACAGCCGTATGGCCGGGAGTGGGGTGTCAGGTGAAGGGCAGAGGGTCCGGCAGGAGCCAGGTGGCCGCCGCCGCTCCACTCACCAGGGCCGTCGCCCAGCCCACCCAGGGGCGCCCGGAGAGGGCCCGGGCCGCGTGCGCGGCCTCGGAGGTGACGACCACGCCGCAGACCAGCGCCAGGAACAGGTCGTCCCAGGCCGCCTCCGGCCGGCCGATGACGAGCCAGCCCGCCGCGCATCCCGCGAGGCCCACGGCCATGTACGGCCACGGCGCGTACTTCGCCGGGTCCGGCACGGCGCGTACGCGGTGCGTCAGGATCAGGACGATGTCCGCGACGATCGCCGCTATCGCAATCACTGGTCCTCCATGATCAGAACTTGCATGCCTTCTTCAGAGCCGGGATGCCCAGCAGGGCCGCGACCGCCTTACGGTGCGCCGACGTCAGCTTGCGGCGCTTGGCGTAGGTCTGGATCAGCTTCGCGGTCTTCTTGACCCCGATCTTCTTCACCAGCTTCACCGCGGTCAGGACCCGCTTGGAGCTGCCCGCCGGCGTGAAGGTGAAGATGAACCCCGACACCGCCAGCGCGCACTTGGCGATCTTCTTCGTGGTGGACCACCAGGAGGGGTCGATCACGATCGGGAAGGCGCTGTTCGCGTCGAAGTCGACGTGCTGGACCAGCTTGTCGCCGACGACCTTGTAGGCGGTCGGCACGTCATGGCCGGCGGCGTCCTTGGCCCAGGGGGCGTCGAAGAATCCGGCGGCGTCCGAGGAGGGCGCCTTCTCGGCGTTCTCGTCACCCGCGGCGTAGAGCGAGACCGAGCCGTCGTCGTGCGTCACGGCCTTCATCCCGGCGGGGATGGTGAAGCCGGTCTCGTAGTCGTGCGGCGCGCTGCCTTCCTTGAGGATGTTCAGCGTGCGCGAGCCCCCGTCGACGGTGGGCTGTACGACGGTGTCGACCGGCCCGGACGACGTGTAGACGACGTTGCCGCCGACCTGGGTGCCCTTGGTGCCTGCCGCGGGGATGGTCAGCTTGTTGGGCATCAGGTCGTTGCGGATGTCGATGGCGTTGTTCCTGCCGTCCCAGGGAACGGAGACCACGTTGTCCTCGGTGACCGCGATGGCGGCGTAGGAGGAGTCCGACGAGGTCGCGGCGGTGACGTCCGCGGCGTCGGAGTAGGTGTTCGCCAGGCCGAGGGCGTGCTCGGCCGCCGTCGGCTTCCACGCTGTGTCGACGGTGAAGCGCACCGGGTCGGACCAGCCGTTGGCGTAGTGCGTGCCGTCGTAGGCGGTGGTGCGGAAACTGTAGGTGTGGCCGGACATGAGCTTGCCCGCCGGGACCTTCACCTGCGAGGTGCTGTTGGCCGGCACCGGGGCCGCGTTGACGGTCGTGACGACCTTGCCGGTCGCGGTGTCGGTGATCTCGTACGTCCCGGTGATCTCGTCCTCGCCGTTGGTGTCCACGGTGGAGAACCGCAGGACGGGCGTGGTGGTGTTCACCCGGAAGATGCCACCGGACGAGATGAAGGGCGCGCCCGCCTGGAGGTTCGCCCCGTTGTACGGGCGGTAGTTGTACGTCACCTCCAGGGTCGGAATCTGGTTCTCGTCGACGGCGTTGGCGGACTGGAACCGCTTCCAGCCGTACGTGTCGGACTCGTCGGTGGCCTTCAGCGCCAGGGAGCCGGTCTCCGCCCGGGCGGAGGACCAGGTCTGCGCCAGTTTGGTGATGTCGGCAGTGACCCAGCCCGCGTTGTTGCAGCTCGCCGACCTGGTCTCGGTGGAGGTGGCGATCTTCTCCAACATCGCGGGCTGCTTCGTCCACCGGGTGTTGGTGTCGGCGGCTCCCGCCGACCACACCTCCCAGGGGCGCTTCTCGCACGACCAGGAGTGGTAGTTCCACAGCTTCAGCGACGCCTTGGACACCAGCGCGTCGGCGAAGTTCGCAGTGCGGAAGGTCAGGAACGACCGCGCGACGCGCTTGATCGTGCCCTCCTTGTCACCGGGCCAGCCCACCTTGAGGTCGGTGCTCGCGGACTGGTCGGTGGTGTCGCCGCCCTGCACGAAGGTGTCGAAGAGCGTGTCGAGGGCGTCCGTCGCCGGGTCGATGGTGACGGGGTACCGGGTGCCGGGGGCGGCGAGCCAGTCGGTGTCCGGGTGCAGGGCGAGCTGCACGGTGGCGCCAGACTGGGTGACGTCCATGGCGACGCGCCTGCGGTTGACGTGCTCCCCGGAGCGCGGGTCCACCTGGCTGTCCCACATCGTGGGGGCCGGCATCGTCGCGACGGTCTCGCCGGAGTCGTCCACGAAGTCGACGCCGCCGCCGGTGGCCACCTTGGCGGTCATGCCCTCGGGCAGCACGATTGGCAGCACCAGGGGTGCGCCGCCGCGCGGCGCCCGCCGCAGCTCGAGGAACTGCTCGAAGCCGGTACGGGTGGCCTCGACGACCAGGTCGCCGCCGGGGACGGCGTTCTCGTAGGTGGCGGTGTGGCCGGACAGCCGCGGTGCGGGCAGGCCACCCTTCCACTGGACGGCGATCCGCTCGTCGCCGCTGCCGAGGGTGACCAGGTCGCGGGCCTGCGTCCGCGGTGAGGCGGCGGCGCTGCGCAGCGAGGGTGCCGGGGTTCCGCCCTTCCCGGCCAGGGCGAGCCCCTGGGGGTGCGCCTTCGCGACGACGTCACCGTCGGCCTTGCGGCGGAGGTCGACGTCGACGTCCGTCCAGCGCCCGTCCTTGAGCATCCGGACGGGCGCCACGGAGGTCTCACGGGTGAGGGTGCCGTCGGGGTTGGCGAAGACGGTGTCTGTCTCGGTGCGCATCTGCAGGACCTCGACCCGGTGGTCCTGCATCCGCGCGGCGGTCTGTGCCGCGTCGACGCTCTCGGCTTCGGCGATCGGGTGTGTCCTGAGCTGGTCGACCGCCTCCAGCAGCCCGGAGACGGCGCGCTCCGCCTCGGTGTCCCCGGGACTGGTCCCACCGGCCGCGACGGCGACGTGGGGCGTGGCCAGGAGCACGGCGGTGGCGGCCAGCATGGCTATGCCCGCGGCATGCCAGGTGGTTCTCATGTGCGTACTTTCCATGGTCTCGGCACACGACCCGCCGATGTCGTTCCCCCCGGCGGGTCAGGCCGCAAATGATCTTTGAGCGGCGTAATGGAAACACATGTCCTACGAAAATAGCCACTTCGCCCTCTGAACCGGACATCCGCGACGTACTGCATCGAAGGGGCACGGTCCTCAACGGGCCGTACCGCGCCCCGACTTGCGGCTTGTCCCGCCCTCAGATGCAGGGCCCCCACCGGCGTTCCAGGGTGTCGTACATGTACCCGCGCACCCGGCCTACGGTCGAGTGCCGTCGACGGCGAAGGCCAGTTCGACGGCGCCCGTTTCTGGAAGGCGCTGGTGGTCGGGAAGCGAGCGGTACAGCTTTTCGGCGCCCCGTGCCTCGGTGAGGGCGTCTTCGTGGCGGGCTTGGCCGTTGAGGCTGCGAGCCGGACCGAGTCGCAGGACCAAGGACATCGGGTCGCGCTCGCCATGGGCGGCCAGGGCCTCGCGGGCGAGCGCCTCCGCCTCCTGGTGTCGCCCCTGCGCAATGAGGGCGAAGACCAGTCCGTTTCGGGCCCGCTGCCAGGCGTGCCATCTCCGCCCGGTTCCGCGCACCGCGGCCCGGGTGACGGCAGCACATTCCGCCTCGCACCCGGCGTGCCGGCCCGGCGAGGTCATCTGCTGGGCGCGGTCCGAGCGCAACTTCAAGGTCAGCCAGTGATCGGCTCCGAATATCCTGCCGAAGACGGGCAGCGCTTCGTCATAGGTGGCGAGAGCCTCGGTGTGGCGGCCTTGGACACCCGTCGCGATCGCGGCGATGTTCAGCGCCACGGCCCCGTACACATCGTCGCGTGGCCGCGATCGACTCGCAGTCCGGGCTTCGGCTTCCGCCTCGGCGTAACGCCCGGCCTCATAAAGGGCCTTGGCCTCAGCCACAGGTGTTCCCGTCATTCGTTCGGCGCCGCTTCGGCCGCGCGACCGGAAGAGGCTCCTGCCCGGGAGCATACGGATGCCGCACAGGCTGCTCGGCGCGCGGCCAGGCCCCACCGAAGCCGCCCCCCGGGGGGAACACCCGTACGGCAGGATGACCGCATGATTCGTCACGCGCGTGTCCTGCCGGTGCTGGTGCTGGCCCCGCTGCTGCTCACCGCCTGCGGTTCCGAGAAGGCGGGCGACCCCGGTCCGTCCGCCTCCGCCGCCGGTCCGGCCGCGGCCCCCGGCACCGGCGAACTCGCCTCCCGCGCCCAGGCGATGGGCGTGGCCCCCGAGCTGGTCTACGTCATCGAGGCGCCGGGCTTCAGCCTCGCCCAGCAGTCCGTCGGTGTCCTCGGCGACGACGGCTTCTCCGCCACCTGGGTCGAAGGCGGGACCAACGCGCTGCTACGGCTCGCCGTCGACCGGGGCACCCTCACGGCCGACACCTGCGCCGAGCAGCCCGTCGGCGACATGTCCGGCGAGCACACCACCTGCGAGCGCGACGGCAGCGCCTGGTACCGCACCGGCGCCGGACGCCAGGAGTACGCGCTGCCCGAGGAGGGGCACGTCGTGCGCGTGTCCGCCGAGACGGACGCCGTACCGCGCGACGTCCTGCGCGCGGCCGCCCTCGCCGCCCACCGCCCCGACGCCGCCGAGACCGACGCACTCCTGCCCTCGGTCGCACCCGCGCCCGCCACGCCGGTCGAGCGCGGCGACCTGCCCCGGTTCGGCGACGGGGCCCCCGACAACCACGTGGGCGAGGGTGGCTGACCCGGCTCGCGGCACCGGCGGGCCGCGCTAGGCGAGGCCCGGCGGTGCCGTGCTCGCCCGGCGCACCAGGCGCGTCGAGAGTTCCGTGCGGGTGCTCTCCGGGTGGTGGCCGTCCATCATGCGCAGCAGCAGGCGCAGCGCGGTGGCCGCCATCTCCGACAGGGGCTGGCGGACCGTGGTCAGCGCGGGGGTGGCCCAGCGCGCCTCGGGCAGGTCGTCGAAACCGACCACGCTCATGTCCCGGGGCACCGTCAGGCCCCGCTCGGCCAGCGCCTCGTAGACGCCGAGGGCCATCACGTCCGAGCAGACGAACACGGCCGTCGGAGGGACGGGCAGATCCAGCAGCTCCCGCATGCGACGGCGGGCGGCGGCCCGGTCGAGACCGGCGTGGCGGACGTACTCGGGACGGTGGCGCACTCCCGCCGCCGCGAGTGCGGAGCGGTACCCGGCGACCCGGGCGCCGCCGCACTGCCCGCGCCGCGGCCCGGCGACGACGGCGATGCGTTCGTGGCCGAGGCCCAGCAGGTGCTCGGTCGCCGTCACCCCGCCCTGCCAGTCCGCCGCGCCCACCGAGACCACGCCGGGTGGCGGTTCCACGGCCGGGTCGATCAGCACGAACGGGATGCGGTGCCGCGCCAGCCAGGCGTACTGGGCGGCGGTCAACTCGGCCAGGTGGAACAGGACGCCGGAGGTGCCGCGGACCACGAGCCTGTCCAGCCAAGCGCCTTCGGGCCGCGGCTCCTCGAAGGCCCCGGAGGAGCGGGGCCGGTTCAGGCCCGCCGAGACCACGACCTCCAGACCCGCGTCGTACGCCGCCTCCTCCACGCCGTGCAGTACGGCGCCCGACCGGGAACTCTCCAGGGATCGCACGACGAGGTCGACCAGCCGGGGCCCCCGTGCGGTGTCGAACCGGGGGCGGCGGACATAGCCGAGGCGGTCCAGCGCCTCCACGACCCGGCGCCGGGTGTCGGGGGCCACGTCCTCGCGCCCGTTGACCACCTTGGACGCGGTCGGCACCGAGACCCCCGCCGCCCGGGCCACCACCGCCAGCGTCGGCCCGGCCGACGTGCCCTCACGCGCCGTTCCGACCATCGGTCGATCACCTCTCCGGCCCGTCCGGGCCCAGGATAGAAAGCGCTTCCTATCCTAGGTTCACGGTGCCACGGCGGGAAGAGCAGGGTGTCGGGGCAGTTGGGACAGTGGTGGGGCCGCCGACGCGGGAGGGACGTGCCCGCCCGTGCGGACGCTGACGGCGCCGCTACGCCGTGAAGGCCGCCACCGTGTCCAGCCCGGCCTGCCGCAGCGTCCGGTGGACGGCCGGGCGGGCACCCCGCACGGTGAGGGCGACCGGCTCCGGCGTCCGGGTCACCGTCCGCAGCAGCGCGTAGGCGCAGGCCAGGTCGATGTGGTCCAGGGCGCTCATCTCCAGGGTCCAGGCCCCCGGCGCCCGCAGCCGCGGGTCGAGCAGCAGCTCCTCCAGCACGCGCAGCGCGGGGGCGTCCAGGTCCCCGGAAAAGGCCAGCACCGCGTGCCGCTCGTCGGCCTCGGCGATCCTCACGGGTGCGTCCGTCACGACAGCCTCCTCGGTGCGCGGTACCTGCGTGGCATGCGTGGTGTCCATTGTCCCCCAGCCGTGGCCGCGGCGGCGTCCCCGGAATAGATCCGGACGGCGGGACGCTGTGCTGTGCGCGGTACGAGAGTGCGGCGAAGGGCTGGTGGGCGCATGCGGTCAAGCCAGACGAACCCCGTGGCCAGGACGGTCCACGGGGCGGTACGCGGCAGGTACGAGCACGGTGTCGCCGTGTTCCGGGGCATCCCCTACGCGGCGCCCCCCTTCGGACCGGGCCGCTTCCGCCCGCCCCTGCCGCCCGAGCCCTGGGACGGCGTCCGCGACGCGGGTTCCTTCGGCCCCACGGCCCCGAAACCGCCGTACTCCGAGGCCTTCGCCCGCTACCTTTCCGATCCGGTGATCGACGGCGACGACTGCCTCAACCTCAACGTCTGGACGCCCGAGCCCGGCCCCGGCGCCCGCCTGCCGGTCCTGGTCTGGCTGCACGGCGGCGCGCTGACCAGGGGCTCCTCCGCCGTACCGGTCTACGACGGCAGCACCTTCGCCCGGGACGGCGTGGTCTGCGTGTCGATCAACTACCGGCTGGGCGTGGAGGGCTACGGACTGTTCCCGGACGCCCCCGCCAACGCCGGCCTGCGCGACCAGATCGCCGCGCTCCAGTGGGTGTGGGACTCCATCGCGGCCTTCGGCGGCGACCCCGACCGGGTCACCGTCGCCGGCCAGTCCGCGGGCGCCATCAGCACCGGCGCGCTCCTCGCCGCACCGCGGGCGCAGGGCCTGTTCCGGCGGGCCGTGCTCCAGAGCGGCGCTCCCGAGGCCACCGACCGCGACAAGGTGCGGCGCATGGTCCGCCGCATGGCCGCCCGCCTGAGGATTCCCGCCACCGCCGCGGCCTTCGCCGCCGCCGACCGGGCCCAGCTGCTGCGGGCCCAGGCCGAGGTGGGCAGATTCAGCAGCCCCGTCCTCGGCGGCCCCGGCTTCGGCCTCGTCGTCGACGGCGACGTGCTGCCCCGCGACCCGCTGGAGGCGCTCCTCGACGGCGACGCGGCACCGGGCGTCGACCTCCTGATGGGCTGGACCCGCGACGAGTACCGGCTCTGGCTGGTCCCCGGCGGCCTCCTCGAACGCGTCGACCGGCTCGGCGCGGTGGCCCTCGCGGGTGCCCGCGCCCGCTGCCGCTGCGGCAACGAGGTGGTACGCGGCTACCGCGCGCTGCGCCCCGACGCGGGGGCGGCCGAGATCGTGGGCCAGCTGGTCACCGACCACCTGCTGCGCATCCCGATGCACCGCCTCGCCGACGCGCGGCCCGCCTCCTCGCATGTCTACGAGTTCGCCTGGCCGTCCAACCTGCCCGGCCTCGGCGCCTGCCACGCCCTGGAGCTGGGCTTCGTCTTCGACTCCGGCGACGGCCCCGACGCGCGCCGGCTCGCCGGCGAGGGGGCGCCGCAGGAGCTGGCCGACGCGATGCACGGGGCGTGGGTGCGGTTCGTGGAGACCGGCGACCCCGGCTGGGAGGCATGGGACGCCACGCATCCCGTCCGGGTCTTCGGCGACGGCGCCCCGCACACGGCCCACGGCCCGCTGGACGCCGAGTACGACCTGTGGAAGGCGGACGTCACCACGCCCCGGGTAACGCGGCCCAGGCGCCTGGTCCGGCGCTGAGGTGTCCCCGAGGGGCACGTGCGGCTGCCCCGGAGTCCTTCACGGAATCTCCTCGAACAACTGTCCGCGCGCCGCCGGTCGGCGACGCGCGGACAGCTGTCGGGAGAGGGGGTGACGGGTCAGGCCCAGCAGCCGTTCACGGTCGCGGCGAGTCCGTCCATGGCGTCCTTGATGTCGCTCGGGGCGGCCGTGGAGTTGTTCTCGATGAAGGAGAAGATCCGCCAGTCGCCGTCATCGGTCCGCGTGACGCCGCTCAGGGCGACGGCGCCGGTGAGCGTGCCGGTCTTCGCGTGCACCTTGCCGACGGCGCACTGGGAGTTCGGGTCGTCGAAGCGTCCCCACTCCGGGCCGAGGCTGGCCCCGGCCTCGCCCGCGACCGGCAGTCCCTCCAGGATCGAACCCAGGGCGGGGGACTCCGTGATCGCGTCGAGGAGCTGCGCCAGGGTCGCGGCCGGGATGCGGTCGGCGCGGGAGAGGCCGCTGCCGTCGTGCAGCTCGAAGTTGTCCAGGGAGATGCCGTACGAGCTGAGCACCTGGCGGACCAGCTCGACGCCGCCCTCGAAGGTGGCCGGCTTGCCCAGCTCCACGGCGGTCATCCGCAGCAGGGTCTCGGCGATGTTGTTGTCGCTGGTCTTCAGCATCTTCTTGACGATGTCCGACAGCGGCGCCGACTTGTGCTGCACCACCGGTACGTCGGACTGCTTCGCCGTCGCGCGGGCGACCTCGCCGGTGACGGTGACGCCCTGCGCGGCGAGCTTCTTCGCGAAGACCTTGCCCGCGTCGATGGACGTGTCCTGGACGGCGGCACCGTCGACGACGAGGGACCGGACCGGGGCGATCTCGGTGGGGTAGTAGCCCTCGTTCCAGCCCTCGGCGAGGCTCGGGTCGGCGAACAGGCTGTCGTCCACCCGGACCTGGACGTCGGTCCGGCCCGCCGCCTTGAGTCCGTCGGCGGCGGTCCTGGCCAGCTCGGCGACGTCCTCGCTGGTGAGGGTGCGGTCACCGCCGCCGACGAGGGTGAGGGTGCCCTCGCCGTACACGACCTTGGTGGTGAACTCGTGCTGCGCGCCCAGCAGCGTCAGGGCGGTGGTGGCCGTGGCGAGTTTGGCGTTGGAGGCCGGCATGAGGGCGGTGGCGCCGTTGTGGTCCCACAGGGCGGTGTCCGAGTCGGCGTCGAGCACGACGCCGCTGACGTCGGTGCCCAGGCGCTTGTCGGCGAGGCGCTCGTTGAGGTTCTCGACCAGCTGCGCGTCGTCGGCGGCGAGGTCGTCGACCGAGACGCCCTGCGTCTGCGGGGTGGTGTCGTCGGCGGCGAAGGCGGAGGTGCCGGCCAGCGTGGCGGAGGCCACGGGCACGGCCATCGCGAGCACGAGGGCCCGGCGTGCGCCGATGCGGCTCACTCTCGCCCTGCGATGCCTGCGCCGTCCGCCCGGGGCGAAGGTGTTCGTGGGGGTTTCGTCTGGCGTACCAGTCATGAAGTGAAATCCAAAGATCGGTTACTTCTTCTGTGGGGGTGAAGCGTCGGGCACGCTACCAGCCGTCATATGAAGGGCTGGGAAGAAAATTGACAGAGTGTGAAAGTCCTGCGACCGCATGACGGGACGGTTGTCCGAGCGCTTTCGCGACAGCGGTTTTCCCGCTGCCGCACGCGTGATTCCGTTGCCCTTCAGTCCCCTGGGACGCGGGACTTCGGGGCAGCGCCCCGCCACCGGGCGCGCAGCACCGCGCCACCGGCCACCGCCAGACCCACCACCGCCCCGGCGGCGATCACCCGGCCCAGTCCCGATCCGGTCCCGGACACCGGGACGGCCGCCGCTGCCGCCACCACGCCCGCGCCCGCGCAGGCCGCGACCGCCTCGCCCCACACCCGGGCCGTCCCGCGCCCCCACCGCCACGGCCACGTCTCACTGGTCACCAGGTAGGCGACCAGCAGCCCGACCACACAGGCGCCCTCCCAGCGGGCCGGTTCCTCGAAGGCCGCGATCACCACCACGCCCGCCGCCAGCAGCGTCGTGCGGTGGCGCAGCAGCAGGTAGGACCAGACGGCCTCCACCGACGGCCGCCGGTCCAGCGAGGGCGCGGCCCACAGCGCGAAGGCGACGGCGCAGACGAACGGCACCGCCTCCCCGGCCCTCCCCACCGTCGCCCACGGCCGCCACGCCATCACGACCGCCGCCGCCCCCAGCACCCGCACCGGCACCGTGCCGATCCAGTAGCCGAGGTACTCCCGCAGGCCGACCCGCGTGTCCGGCGCCGTCATCGCGCGCGTCCCCTTCCGCCGACCCGCCCGGCCAGCAGCAGCGCCAGCGCCAGGTCCAGTGACTCGCCCTCGGTGTGCCGGAGCACCGGCACACCGCTGTCCCGCAGCGCGAACCGCATCGCGTCCCGCTCCGCGCGCCACAGCCGCAGCCCCAACTCACCTGCCACGTCGCCCGGTTCCACCACCGGGTCGCCGCTCGGAATCTCCACGACGACCGGGCGCCGCCCGCGCGCCTGGAGATCGCGCAGCACCTCCAGCATCCGTGCGTCGCTGAGCGGGGTGAACACGTACACCAGGGCGCCCTCCGGCAGCGCGGGCGGCGGGAGCCGCTCAAGACCGTCGCCGCCGAAGGAGCGGTCCTTGCGGACGTCGAGGACGCTCTCCACGATGCGGTAGAACGCCGCGTCCCCGGTGCCCGGCGCCAGCCACCGGGTGGTGCCGCCGGTCGAGACGACCCCCACCCGGTCGTGGGTGCGCAGATAGGCCCGGGTGAGCCCGGCGGCGGCCCGTACCGTCTCGTCCAGGGACGACAGCCCGGTCACCGGGTCGACCACGTCGCCGAACGCGTCGATCAGCATCACCGTGTCGGCGGCCCGCTCCGCCGCGAACCGGTGCAGCTGCACGGCCCCGCGCCGGGTCGTCGACGGCCAGTGGATGCGCCGCTGCCGCTCCCCGGGCACCCACGGCCCCACCCCGATGACCTCGACGCCCTCCCCGGACTGCGGCGCGGCGTGCTCGCCGAGCCGCTGCGGCAGCCGTACCGGGATCGGCGTGAACCGGGCCTGCGTGGCGCGCGGGAACACGGACACCTCGGCCGCCTCGACGCGCACGGTGCGGCGCACGGTGCCGCCGGGGTCGTACACGTCGACGTCCACCGGACCGAGTGACCAGCGGCCCCAGTGCAGCGCCGTGTGGCGCAGCGTCACCGTGGACGGGCCGACGACGACCTCGTCGAGCCGCAGTCCGGGCCCGAGCGTGACCCCCGGGTCGAGCCGCACGGCGTCCCCGTCGTGGGCCATCGCGATGCGGACGGTGACCGTGTCGCCCTCGAAGCAGCGCCCCGGCTCGACGGTCGTCGACGTCTCCACGCGCCGGGCGTGGGCGCGGGGCAGCGCGAGCGCGAGCAGCACCAGCGGGGCCGCCGCGAGCGCCAGCAGCCACGCCCGGCCGGTGAGCAGCGCGGCGGCCAGCGCCACGACGGCGACGGTCAGCAGCCGCAGCGTGCGCTCGCTCGGACGCGGACCGCCGGGCGGCGGGGGCGGTGGCTGCGTCGGGGCGGTGCGCCCCTCCAGGGCGCGGACCACCGCCGCTCCCGGCCGGGGCGCGGGCGCCGGTGCGGACGCGGTCACGACGGGACGGCGGCCGTACGCCGCGTCGTGGGCGTGCGGACGCCGTCGACGATCTCGCGCAGCACGTCGTCCGTGGACATCTCGCGCACCCACAACTCCGGCCGCAGCGACACCCGGTGGGCCAGCGCGGGCACCGCGAGACCCTTGATGTCCTCCGGGACCACGTAGTCGCGGCCGTCCAGCACGGCACGGGCGCGGGCGAGCTGGACCAGGGCGAGTCCGCCGCGCGGCGAGGCGCCGATGCTGATCTGGGGGTGCTCGCGGGTCGCGCCGACGAGCGCGACGGCGTACTCCAGCAGGTCGTCGTCGATCTCCACCCGCTCCACGACGGCCCGCCACGCCACCACGTCGTCCGGCCCCGCGAGCCGTTCGAGCACGGCCTCCGGCGCGGCCCGGTCGATCCGGGCCCGCAGCATCGCCAGCTCCTCCCGGGCGGTCAGGTACCCCATCCGCACCCGTAGTTGGAACCGGTCGAGCTGGGCCTCGGGCAGCGAGTACGTGCCCTCGTACTCCACCGGGTTGGCCGTCGCGATCACCAGGAACGGGTCGGCGAGCGGCCGGGTCTCGCCGTCCACGGTCACCTGCGACTCGGCCATCGCCTCCAGCAGCGCGGCCTGCGTCTTCGGCGGCGTCCGGTTGATCTCGTCGGCGAGCAGCAGATGCGTGAAGACCGGGCCGGGGTGGAACACCATCTCCCCGGTGCGCTGGTCGTACAGCGGCGTTCCGGTGACGTCGGAGGGCAGCAGGTCGGGCGTGAACTGGATGCGGCGGAAGTCCAGGCCGAGCGTGGTGGCGAAGGACCGCGCCAGGAGCGTCTTGCCGAGTCCCGGCAGGTCCTCGACGAGGACGTGGCCGCCGGCCAGCACGCCCAGCATCACCAGGTCGAGCGCGTCCGGCTTGCCGACGACGGCCCGGCCGATCTCGCGCAGTACGGCACCGGCCTGCTCGCCGACCTGCTCGGCGGTGCGGAGCCGGTTCGTGGAGGGAGTCGTCACGTCGCTTGGTCCTTACCGGTGCGGGGGAGGCGGGTGCGGGGAGTGCTGGAGGTGCTGGGAGCGCTGCGGGTACTGGAGGTGCTGCGGGTGCCGGAGGTGCTGGGCGTGCCGAGTGCTTCGAGCCGGTCGACGAGGCGGCGCAGCACGTCGACGGGGACCCCGCCGTCGGGTCCGGTGCCCGGTGTCACGGGCCCGAGCCACGGCCACAGCTCGGGGCCGATCAACTCGGCGGCCCGCTCGGGCTGGTGCTCCAGGGACACGTGGTGGTGCTCGGCGAGCGCGGCGGCGTACAGGTGGCGCAGCTCGGTCCGCAGCACCGCACGGTAGTAGAGGGCGCCGTCGGGTCCGGTGGACGTGGTCACGTTCCGGCGCCACTCGCCCATGCCGGGCACCCGGGACCGCAACAGCCGTACCTCGTCCCGGTACGCGGAGTCCAGGGCGCCCGCCCCGGTGACGTACCGGGCGACGAGCAGGGCCACGGCGACCAGCAGGGCCACCAGGGCACCGGCCGCCTCGGCGCCGTCGAGGAGCAGGACGAGCAGGAGGCCCGAGCCGGCGACCGCGCCGCCGAGCAGCCCGAGCCGGGGCAGGGTGAGCATCTCCGCTCCCGGGGTCTCCGTCACGGGCCGTCGGTTCACCGCCGTGCCTCCCGACCCGGGTCCCCGTCCCGTTCCCGGAGCAGTGACGCGATCTCCTCCAGGGCGCCGGCCGCGGCTTCCCGGTGTGCGCCGTCCATCGGGTGCGAGGAGTAACGGGCCTCGCGGAAGAGCGCGGTGAGGCGCGGTGCGGCCGGGCCGGGGGCGAAGCCCGCGTCGGCGGCGCGAGTGAGCAGGTCGGCCGGGCTGTCCGAGGCGTGCCGGGGCACACCGGACGCGGCGAGGGCGTCCTCCATCGCCGCGTAACAGGCGATGACGGCCGCCCGGGCGTCGTCACCGGTGTCCGCCAGGGCGCGGCGGCCCGAGTCCACGGCGGACAGGAGCAGCCGCGCGTCGTCGTCCCCCGGCACGGCGCCCGCGCGGTCGGGGCGTTGCGGCACCCTCAACCCGAACCGGCGCAGCCGCCGTACGACGGCCACCACGACGAGCACGACGGCCACCGCGGCCAGCAGCGCGAGCACCAGGTACAGCGGCAGGGAGGAGTGGTCCGTCGCACCGTGCCGCTGCCGGGGCGGGGGAGTGACGAGGGTCGGCGTGGGCACCGGCTCCGTCGCGAGCGGCGGCGGGGGCGGCCCTGTCGTGTCGTCACCGGTGGAGAACCGGTGCAGGACCATGGCGAGGAGGCCGATGCCGCCCGCCGCGGCGAGCAGCAGGGGCGCGGCGATCTCCCGCAGCCGCTCCTCACCGGGTGGCAGCGACCTGCTGTCGGCGCCGAAACGGTGGCGGAGGTTCTGGACGAGCGTCCACGCGCCGAACGTCCAGGCGACGGACGCCCCGATCGCCACGATGCCCCAGTCGCCGAGCGGGCCCCTGCCGGAGTGCAGCAACCCCTCCGCGGGCCGCAGCGCGAGCGCGGCGAGGACCAGTGCCGCGACCACCCCGGCGGCGACCCGCACTCCCGGCGCCGCCCGGTGCGCCGTCCGCTCCCCGCGTTCCATGCCGTGTCCCCCGCCGAACCGTCGCCGCCCCCGAACGCCTGTTCACGGTCATCTTGGCACACGCCGCCCGGTCACTTCCGGGACAGGGTCCGGGCGATCGACGCGACCGTCTCCGGACCCACCCGGCAGCAGCCGCCGACCAGCCGGGCCCCGCGCTCCCGCCAGTCCCGCACCCGCTCGGCCGCGAACGACGAACGCCCCCGCCAGCTCCGCGCCCCCGCGTCCCACGTCTCCCCGCTGTTGGGATAGACGACCACCGGCTTGCCGGTGACGCGCGCGGCGGTCTCCACCGCGCCGGACACGTCCTCGGGGGCACAGCAGTTGACGCCCACCGCGACCACCTCCGCCGCGTCGGCGGCCAGCGCGAAGGCCTCCTCCAACGGCTGCCCGGCGCGCGTACGGTCCCCGGCCACCGTGTACGACAGCCAGGCGGGCACGCCCAGTCCGCGCACCGCCCGCAGCAGTGCCGCCGCCTCCTCGGTGTCCGGGACCGTCTCCAGCGCGAGGACGTCGGGCCGTGCGGCCGCCAGCACCTCCAGGCGGGGGCGGTGGAACCGCTCCAGCTCGCCCGGGCCGAGGCCGTACCGCCCCCGGTACTCCGAGCCGTCCGCGAGCATCGCCCCGTACGAGCCCGCCGACGCCGCCACCCACAGCCGGCGCCCCGGACGGCCCGCCCGCGCCCGGCGGGCGGCCTCCCGCGCCGACTCGACGCTGAGCGCGAGCAGTTCGGCGGCCCGCTCCCGCCCGATGCCGCGCCGGGCGAAGCCCTCGAAGGTGGCCTGGTAGCTGGCCGTGATCGCCACGTCCGCGCCCGCCTCGTAGTAGGCGAGGTGGGCCCGCGTGATCGCCTCGGAGTCCTCGGCGAGCAGCCGGGCCGACCACAGCGCGTCGCCCAGGTCGTGCCCGGCCGCCTCCAGCTGGTTGGACAGCCCGCCGTCGAGCACGAGCGGTCCGGAGGCGAGGGCGTCGGCGAAGTCGCTGGTCATGCCCCCGAGGCTACGACGTGCCCAGCCGCGTTCCGGGACCTTGTCCCCCGAGCGAGCTACAGCCAGGTGTCCACCGTGAGGTGACGATCCGGAGCCGCCGGATCCGTAGCGTCCGGTGCAGCCCGCGGCACTCCGGTCGCGGGCCCGAGAGGGGAGTTCCCGTGAGGTTCGTCTGGCAGTTCCTGGCCGTACTGGCGGCGTACGCCGTCGGCGGCGCCGCCATCAACGCGGTGAAGGACAACGACTGGCTCACCCTGGTCGTCGGTCTCACGGCGGCCGCGCTGGTGCTGTTCGTGTACGGGTGGGTGGTGCGGCGGACCGAGCGCCGCCAGGCCCTGGACGTGGCCCTGGAGGGGGCGGGCACCAAGCTCGGCTGGGGCACGCTGATCGGTGCGGGGATGTTCTCGGCCGTCATCGTGAACCTCTACGCCTCCGGGCACTACGAGGTCGCCGGTCTGGGCTCGGTGCAGGGCGCGATCGGGCTGGTCGGCTTCATGGCCGGGGCCGCCGCGACCGAGGAGGTCGTGTACCGCGGGGTGCTGTTCCGGATCATCGAGGAGCACATCGGCACCTACCTCGCGCTGGGGCTGACCGGCGTGGTGTTCGGGCTCTCGCACCTGCTCAACGAGGACGCCACCCTGTGGGGCGCCGTCGCCATCGCCATCGAGGCCGGGTTCATGCTCGCCGCCGCCTACGCCGCCACCCGCAACCTGTGGCTGACCATCGGCGTGCACTTCGGCTGGAACTTCGCCGCGGGCGGCGTCTTCAGCACCGTCGTCTCCGGCAACGGCGACAGCGAGGGCCTGCTGGACGCCACGATGTCGGGCCCGAAGCTGCTCACCGGCGGCGACTTCGGACCGGAGGGCAGCGTGTACTCGGTGGGCTTCGGGGTGCTGCTGACGCTGGTGTTCCTGTGGCTGGCGCACCGGCGCGGGCACATCGTGCCGTTCGGCTCACGACGGCGTGCCAAGCGTGTCGACTCCGCCGCTACACTGCCCCGGTGATCGATCGCCGCGGGCTCCCGGAGCGGATACCGAAGCTGTGGCGTCGGCTCGACGTCACGGTCCGGGACCTCCCCCTCGGGGTGCTGCTCCTCGTCGCCTCCCTCCTGCCGGCGCTGCGCGGTCAGGGCACGGAGATCGGCGGCCTGCCGACCCGTCCCGCCGACGCCCTGGCCGGGGTGGCGGCCGTTCTTCAGTCCCTCCCCCTGGCCGTGCGCCGGCGGTGGACCCTCCTCTGCCTCGCCCTGGTCTCGCTCGGCTTCGCCCTCGACCAACTGCGCGGCTACCACCTGTTCGCGGGCGCCGCGCTCCCCATCGTGCTGATCAACGCGGGCTCCCACCAGGAGAAGTACCGGCGTGCCACGCAGGTCGCCGCCACCGTGGCGTACGTGGCCATGGCCGTCGGGCTGAACGCGCGCGGCGGCGACGAGACGCTGGTCGAGTACGTGACGTTCTACCTGGTCCTCGCCCTGGCGTGGGGCATCGGAGCCTGGATGCGCTCGGCGCGCGCCGCGGAGGCCGAGCGGCGTGCCCGGGTCGCCGAGGACGCCCGCAGCGCCGAACGCTCCCGCATCGCCCGGGAGTTGCACGACGTCGTGACCCACCACGTGACGGCGATGGTCGTGCAGTCGGAGGCGGCCCGGTACCTGACCGCCGCGCCCGAGCGGCTCGACGAGACGCTGGCCGCCGTCAGCGACACCGGCCGGCGGGCCATCACCGACCTGCGCCACCTGCTCGACCTCCTCAACCCCGACCACGGCACCGCCGAGCCCAGGACGCCGCCCGTCGGCCGGGTGCTCACGCTGGTCGAGCAGACCCGCCGGGCCGGGCAGCCGGTGGAGTTCACCGAGGAGGGCACCCCGGCGGCGGCGACCGGCAGCTCCGACCTCGTGGCCTACCGTGTCGTGCAGGAGGCGCTGACCAACGCCCTCAAGTACGACCACGGCGGCCGGACCTCCGTCCTGGTGCGCCACGGAGAACGGGAGATCACGGTGGAGGTGGGCACGGACGGCTCCGGCACGGGGGCCGCGTCCCCCGGCGGCAGTGGGCGGGGGCTGGCCGGTCTGCGCGAGCGGGTCGACGTGCTGGGCGGCGAGTTCAGCGCGGACCGGGCCAAGGACGGCGGCTTCGTCGTCCGGGCCCGGATACCCGGGGGAAGCGGGGGGAGCACGGTATGAGCGCGCCGGTCCGGGTCGTGATCTGCGACGACCAGGCACTGATCCGCACCGGTCTGTCGACCATCGTCGACGCCCAGCCCGACCTGGAGGTGGTCGGCGAGTGCGGGGACGGGCGGACCGGGGTCGACCTGGCCCGCGAACTGCGCCCGGACGTCGTGGTGATGGACATCCGCATGCCGGTGCTCGACGGCCTGGAGGCCACCCGCCTGCTGGCCGGTGCCGGGGTGGAACACCCCGTCAAGGTGCTCGTGGTGACGACGTTCAACCTCGACGAGTACGTCTACGAGGCGCTGCGCGCGGGCGCCAGCGGCTTCCTGCTCAAGGACGCGCCGCCGGACCGGCTGCTGCACGGCATCCGCACCGTGGCCATGGGCGCGGCACTGCTCGACCCGGACGTGACGCGCCGCCTCGTCGGCCGGTACGCGGCCCGGATCCGCCCCGCCGAGGGCACCGTCCGGGACATCCCGCTCACCCCCCGGGAGATGGAGGTGCTGCGCCTCATCGCGGACGGCCTGTCCAACAGCGAGATCGCCGCGGCCCTGGTGATCAGCCCCGAGACCGTCAAGACGTTCGTCTCCCGCATCCTGACCAAACTCGACCTGCGCGACCGCGTCCAGGCGGTCGTCTTCGCCTACCGCCACGGGCTGGTCACCTGACGCCCGGCTTCGGGCCGCTCAGTCCTGCAACCGGCTGCGCAGCTGCGACAGACGCCGGTCGAAACGGAGGTTGTACCAGGTCATCCAGCTCATGAACACGACGGCCAGGCCGAGCATCAGGCTCCCGGAGCCGACCGAACCCGAGGCGAACCACAGGGCCGACGTGCCGAAGAAGATGAGGGCCAGCGTCGGGAACGCCCACCAGCGGTTGCGCCGCAGCCGCTCCTGGCGCGAGTCGACCAGCGCCGCCATCGCCCGCCGCCGCTCGGGGTCCCGGGGCGCCGGCCCGCCCTTGAGGATCTGCCGCTCCATGCCGGGCACGTCCGCCGGTTCCGCACCGACCGCTCCCGCGTCGCGCACCCGCCGACGGCGCACCCACCACACGATCCAGGCGGCGGCCGGCACCGCGCCCACCACCGCCGACGGCCACGCCGACGCCCCGTTCATGAGCAGCCGTACCCCGACGCCCACGACCAGCGCGGCCGCACCGATGGCCCAGAGCCTGTCCTGCCACCGCGGCCGCGGACGGTCGTCGCCTCTGGCTGCGCTCGCCATGTCACCTCTCCTGGGGAAGACGGGGAAGTCCGGTGCGGACCGGATACCCCCGAACCTCCGGAACACTTCGGCCGCGGCCGAAGCAACGGGCCCCTAGCGTGCGGGACATGAACGACACGAACACCGTCACCGCACCCGCACCCGCCGACGCCGTCACCGGCATGGTCGACCACGTCCTGGCCCTGGCCGCCACCTGGACCCGCTGGGACGGCACGCCCGCACACGTCGACGGCCGCGTCTACACCCCGCACAAGGCGGTCCGGCGGGTCGCCGACCACCTGGTCGACCACCTCGCGGAGCTGGAGGCCCGCCTGGCGGGCGAGGAGACGCAGCCCGACCACTGGCACGCCTCCCTGGTCACCACCGACGCGGACCGCGCGCCCTTCACCGCCGAGGACCTCGACGAGGCCCGCAGCCGCCTCACCCGGCTCGCCCGGATCTGGGCCAACCGTCTCGACGCGCTCACCGGCGAACAGCTCGACCACTCGCCCGGCGAGGGCTGGAGCTTCCGCGAACTCGCCGCGCACCTCGCGGAATCCGCGTACTACGCCGACGCGGTGGGTGACCTGTCGTGACCGCCTTCGCCGCCCTGCACCGCGCCGGTGCACCCCTGCTGCTGCCGTGCGCCTGGGACCACGCCTCCGCGCTCGCCCTCGCGGGGCGGGGCTTCGACGCCGTCGGCACGACCAGCCTCGGCGTCGCGGCGGCGGGCGGACTGCCCGACGGGGCGTCGGCGACCCGCGACGAGACCCTGCGGCTGGCGCTCACCCTCGGCACGGCACCCTTCCTGCTCTCCGTCGACGCGGAGGACGGCTTCAGCGACGACCCGGACCGGGTGGGGGAGTTCGCACGGGAGCTGGCGGCGGTCGGCGCCGTCGGGATCAACCTGGAGGACGCCCTCGGACCCGCGGACCGGCACGCCGCGAAGATCGCCGCCGTCCGCTCGGCCGCCCCCGGCCTGTTCGTCAACGCCCGTACGGACACGTACTGGTCGGGCGACGGCGACCCCGCGGAGACGCTGCGGCGCCTGACGGCCTACCGCGAGGCCGGTGCCCACGGCGTCTTTGTCCCCGGGCTCACCGACCCCGCCCGCATCGCCGCCCTCGCCGCCCACTTCGACGTCCCCCTCAACGTCCTGTACACGCCCACGGGCCCCACCCTCGCCCACCTCGCCGACCTCGGCGTCCGCCGCGTCAGCCTCGGCTCACTGCTCTACCGCCGCGCGCTGGGCGCCGCCCTGGAAACGGCCACCACCATCCGCGCGGGCCGCACCCCGGAGGGCGCGACACCCACGTACGACGAGGTACGCGCGCTGAGCTGACCCTATGCGCGCGGCCAGTTCTCCAGGGCCACGTGCAGGGCGTCGACGACCTTGTCCCAGGACGCCTGGACGTCGCGTGGTGCGCCGAAGCCGCCGGACGCCTCCAGGGCGCAGTAGCCGTGGAAGGTGGAGCGCAGCAGGCGTACCGCGTCGGTGAGGTCGGGCTCGGTCAGGCCGTAGGCGCGCAGCATGCCGTGGGTGATCTCGGCGGTGCGGCGCAGGGCCGGGGAGTCGGTGACGAGGGACTGGTCGACGCGGATCTGGGTGGCGGCGTAGCGTCCGGGGTGGCGCAGGGCGTACGCCCGGTAGGCCCCCGCGAAGGCGGCCAGCGCCTCCTTCCCGGCCCGGCCGGCCACCGCCCCGGCGATCTCCTCGATCAGCTCGCCGCCGGCCAGCAGCGCGACCCGGACGCGCAGGTCCTGGAGATTGCGCACGTGCGTGTACAGGCTGGCGTCCTTCACCCCGAAGTGCCGGGCGAGCGCGGAGACGGTGACCGCCTCGAACCCGGAGGTGTCGGCGAGGTCGGCGGCCGCGGCGACGACGCGGTCCGTGGTGAGACCCACTCGGGGCATGGGCCACCTTCCTGCAACCTAGGGCTTCTAGGTTTCATGCTAGGGCAGGACGGGCGGCAGTCGCGGATCACCCGCAAGTCGTTCAACGTTCATCTTCCCCGCCGATTCTCCTCGGAGCCGCGCACGGCGGCGGTCTTCGGGAGGAACACGCATGGGGCAGGGACACGGACACGGACACACCCACGGGCACGCCCACGAGCACGACGCCGCGCCGGACCTGCCCGCCGCCTTCGACACCGGCGTCCCCGACGAGGCCCTGAGCCCCGCACAGCAGTCGCGCCGCGGCCTGCTGCGCCGCGCCGGTCTGCTCGGCGCCGGACTGGCCGCCGGCACCGTCCTCGCCCAGACCGCCACCGCCGCCCCCGCACGCGCCGCGGGCAACGGCCGCCGCGGCAAGGGCTTCCTCTGGCTGGCCGGTGACCACCACATCCACACCCAGTACAGCAGCGACGGCAAGTACCGCGTCGTCGACCAGGTCCGCCAGGGCGCCCGGCACGGCATGGACTGGCTGGTCATCACCGACCACGGCAGCGCCACCCACGCCAAGATCGGCGTGGAGAAGGTCAACCCGGACATCCGCGAGGCCCGCGACGCCCACGAGGACACCCTCGTCTTCCAGGGCCTGGAGTGGAACATCCCGGCCGCCGAGCACGGCACCGTCTTCGTCCACCCCGGCAAGCACGAGGTCTCCGTCCTCAAGCAGTTCGAGACCGACTACGACGGCGGCGTCAAGGGCGCCACCGACTCCACCCCCGCCAACGAGGCCCTCGCCATCGCCGGACTCTCCTTCCTCGCCGACCAGGTCAGGCGGCGCAAGGTCAAGGACGCCCTGATGCTCGCCAACCACCCGGCGCGCAAGGGCATCGACTCCCCGCACGAGATCCGCGCCTGGCGCGACGCCACCTCCCGCGGCCACCAGATCGCCGTCGGCTTCGAAGGCGCACCCGGCCACCAGGCGGGCGGACTGGCGAAGCCCCTCGGACCGGGCGGCGCCCGCGGCATCTACGACGGCAGCCCGAGCGCCAACTCCTTCGCCGGCTACCCCCTGGAGAGCTACCGCACCTGGGGCGGCTTCGACTGGATGACCGCCACCGTCGGCGGCCTGTGGGACAGCCTCATCGCCGAGGGCCGCCCCTGGTGGATCACCGCCAACTCCGACTCCCACCAGGTCTACGCCGACACCGGCGCCCGCGGCGGCGGCGACTTCAACGCCGACGGCCGCTACGACGACCCGGTCTACGCCGGGCAGATCGACATCACCCAGAACGACTACTGGCCCGGCCAGTACAGCCGCACCCACGTCGGCTCCGACGGCTTCTCCTACGCCGCCGTCATGGACGGCATCCGCGCCGGCCGCGTCTGGGTCGACCACGGGCAGCTCGTCAGCGGCCTCGACGTCCGCGTCTCCGGCGGCGGCCGCTGGGCCACGCTCGGCGGCGCCCTGCACGTCCGCAAGGGCACCCGGGTCACCCTGTCCCTCGACATCGCCCTGGCCGGCGGCCCCAACTGGGCGGGCTTCGTCCCGAAGCTGGCCCGCGTGGACGTCATCCAGGGCGACGTGACCGGACCCGCCACCGACAAGGACGCCTTCACCGCGCCGACCGCCCGGGTCGTCAAGTCGTACGAGGTGACCGAGGCGAATACGGACACCGGCACCGTCCGCCTCACCTACGACCTCGGCCGCGTCGACCACCCCGTCTACCTCCGCACCCGCGGCACCGACGGCAACCGGTCCGCCGTCGGCGCGCTGGGCGCCCAGGTCGACCCGGCCGGTCCCGCCATCGACGTGGTGGGCGACGCCGACCCGTGGCGCGACCTGTGGTTTTACTCCAACCCGGTCTGGGTCCTGCCGTCGTGACACCGCCCGCCGCGCCCCACGTCCTCGGCGTCGACACCGACGCGACGACCCTGCGCGAGGCCGACCGCCTGCTCCGGGCGCTGGCGGCCGAACTCGCCCTCCCCGAGGGTGTCTTCGGCTGCACGCACCTGGTGCGGGACGGCCGCCCGCGGGTCGCGCTGTCCCTCGCCGCCGCGGCGGAGCCGGTCCTGCGCACCGCCCGGGACCGGCTCACCGCCCGCGGCTACGAGGTCCGCGACGGCGCCTGGGACGACAACGGCCGTGCCGTCCTCTTCCCCGGCGCGGCCGCCCTCACCGGCACCCTGACGCTCGCCGAGCTGCTCGCCCGCTCCGCGATCGACCGGGTGACCGTCCTCGGCACCCCGGACGAGCCCGCCCCGCACACCCGGCTGGTCACCCGCGACCACGTCCGCCCGCACTGGCAGGACGGCCGCCTCGTGCTGGCCGCCATGCCCGCGGCCGGCGGCGCCCTGGTCCCCTTCGAGGACCCCGACCCGACACCCTGCTGCGCCGACCACTGACCCGGCCAGGACCCGAGCGGCGCGGGGTGCTCAGCCCGCGAGCACCCCGCGCACGAACGCGTTGGTGAACTTGCCCGCCGGGTCGAGCGCCCCGGTCAGCGCCCGGAAATCGGCCAGCCGCGGGTACAGCGCGCGCAGCTCGCCCGCCGGGACGGTGAACACCTTCCCCCAGTGCGGGCGGGCCGCGAACGGCGCGAGCGCCTCCTCCAGCCGCCGCACCACCGGCAGCACCGCCGCCGTGTCCTCGACCCAGGTGAAGTGCGCCGCCACGGTGTCCCGGCCGTAGGACGGGCTCAGCCACTGCTCGTCGGCGGCGACCGTGCGGATCTCGCAGGTCTGGAGCACCGGCGCGAGCGTCTCCCGTATCGCGTCCATCGCGTGCAGGGCGGCCAGGGCGTGCTCCCGGGGCATCAGGTACTCCGACTGAAGCTCGGCGCCGCTGCTGGGGGTGAACTCGGCCCGGAAGTGCGGCAGCCGCTCGTGCCAGGGCCCCGGCACCCCGAACTGCTCCGTGCAGTTGACCGCGGGCATGCCCGGCACCGGGTGCATCTTCTCGGCGGCCGGCGCCGCGTACGGGAAGCCGTCCAGCGGCCGGTCGGTGCGGCGCTTGAGCCACACCTGCCGGAAACCGGGCGCCCGCCAGTCGGTGAACAGGCTCACGCTGTACGCCGCCGCCATCACCGTCTCGAACGTCGCCGTGTCGAGGCCGGCCAGCGGCAGCTCGGTGAAGACGTGCTGCTCCACCTCGTAGGCCGGCTCCAGGTCGAGCGTGAGCGAGGTCACCACGCCCAGCGCGCCGAGCGAGGTCACCGCCCCGCCGAACCGCTCGTCGCCCCGCGCGATCACCACGGTCGAACCGTCCGCCGCGACCAGTTCCACCTCGCGCACCACCGACGCCAGCGAACCGTTGCCCACCCCGGAGCCGTGCGTGCCGGTCGCCACCGACCCGGCGACCGAGATGTGCGGCAGCGAGGCCATGTTCGGCAGCGCCAGGCCCCGCGCGTGCACCAGCCGGGCCAGCTCCGCGTACCGCACCCCGCCGCCGACCCGCACCGTACGGGCCGCGGTGTCCACGTCCACCACGGACGGCAGGTCGGCCAGCGACAGCAGGGCGCCCCCGTCACCCGGCTCGGCGATCTCGTTGAAGGAGTGCCCGCTGCCCAGCACCCGCACCCTGGCGCTGTCCGCCACCAGGGTCCGCAGGGCGTCCAGGGAGTGCGGCCGGAGCAGCTCCTTGGCGGTGTACGTGATGTTGCCGGCCCAGTTGGTCACCGTGACGTCGCTCATAGCGCGGAAACCTACCCGGCGCGTCTGGAGGGGCCCCGCGCGGGAAGCCGCTCCCGCGGGGGCATACCGTGAGAAGTCGAACGCCGGACCCGGGAGGAGACACGGGATGGACAGCCGTACCGCGCTGGTCGAGGATCTGATGGAGCGGTTCCCGCACGTACCGCGCGAGGCCGTCTTCAAGGAGGACCTGCTGCGCGGCGGCGTCGCCTTCGACCCCTCGGCGCTCAGCGACAACGAGTCCGGCGAGGTCAAGCCGAAGTCGTACTTCATCTTCTCCTTCGACCACGGCACCCTGCCCGAGCTGGGCGAGGCCGCGCTGCGCCGCCCGCCCGAGGAGATCATCCTCACCGGCGGCCCCTACGACCTGCGCCGCACCGTCGTCTCGGTCCGGGTGAACCCGGCCTCGCCCTACCGGGTCGCCGCGGACGACGACGGTGTCCTCGGCCTCTACCTCGACGGCAGGCGGATCGCCGACGTCGGCGTGCCGCCCATGCCCGAGTACTACCGGCACAAGCTCTCCAACGGGAAGTCGGTCATGGAGGTGGCCCCGACCATCCAGTGGGGCTACCTGATCTACCTGACCGCGTTCCGCGTCTGCCAGTACTTCGGCGCCAAGGAGGAGTGCCAGTACTGCGACATCAACCACAACTGGCGCCAGCACAAGGCGGCCGGACGGCCCTACACGGGCGTCAAGGACGTCGACGAGGTCCTGGAGGCGCTGGAGATCATCGACAAGTACGACACCGCGAAGATCTCCACCGCGTACACCCTCACCGGCGGCGCGATCACCTCGAAGGTCCAAGGGCTGGACGAGGCCGACTTCTACGGGCGGTACGCCAAGGCCATCGAGGAGCACTTCCCCGGCCGCTGGATCGGCAAGGTCGTCGCCCAGGCCCTGCCCAAGCCGGACGTCCAGCGCTTCAAGGACTACGGCGTGCAGATCTACCACCCCAACTTCGAGGTGTGGGACGAGTACCTGTTCAAGATGTACTGCCCCGGCAAGGAGCGCTACGTCGGCCGCGACGAATGGCACCGGCGCATCCTGGACTCCACCGAGGTCTTCGGCGCGCGCAACGTCATCCCCAACTTCGTCGCGGGCGTGGAGATGGCCGAGCCCTTCGGCTTCAAGACCGTCGACGAGGCCATCGCCTCCACCACCGAGGGCCTGCGCTTCTTCATGTCGCACGGCATCACGCCCCGGTTCACCACCTGGTGCCCCGAGCCCACCACCCCGCTCGGCAAGACCAACCCCGACGGCGCCCCGCTGGAGTACCACATCCGCCTGCTCCAGGCGTACCGCCAGACCATGGAGGACTTCGGCCTCTCCTCGCCCCCCGGCTACGGCCCGCCCGGCGCCGGCAACGCGGTCTTCTCGGTCAGCTCCTTCATGGACAGCCTGCCGGCGGACGCGCCCGTGGAGGTGTGAGCGGAGGGTCCGCGGTTATTCGGTGGCGCGCTCCCCGAGCGCGCCACTAAGGTGACGGATGTTCGAGCGGCGGCCGCGACGGCCGCCCACAGGGGTTCTTTCGAGGAGGTGTCGACCATGGCTGTCACTGTGACGGGCGCTGCCCGCATCCAGGAGCCCATCGAGTCCACCTCCTTGGCCGCCGGCTGATCTCAGCCGCTCCCTGAGATCCCGCGTCGGGGCCGCACCCCGAAGGGTCACCCCCTTGTCTTCCGCGTCCTCCACCTCCGACCGCTCCGCCCTGTCCACCTACGGCTGGGACGACGACTGGGCCGACGCGTTCGCGCCGTACGTCGCCCAAGGGCTGCTGCCCGGCCGCGTCGTCCGGGTCGACCGCGGGCAGTGCGACGTCGTCACCGCGGACGGCGTGCTGCGCGCCGACACCGCGTTCGTCACCCCGCACGACCCGCTGCGCGTCGTCTGCACCGGCGACTGGGTCGCCGTCGAACCGGACGGCAACCCGCGCTACGTACGCGCGTATCTGCCGCGCCGTACCGCCTTCGTCCGCTCCACCTCGTCCAAGCGGTCCGAGGGGCAGATCCTCGCGGCCAACGTCGACCACGCGATCGTCGCCGTGTCGCTCGCGGTCGAGCTGGACCTCGCCCGGATCGAACGGTTCCTCGCCCTCGCCTGGGAATCGGGGGCCCAGCCCCTGGTCGTCCTCACCAAGGCCGACCTCGTGCCCGACCCGGTGACCCTGGCGTACCTCGTCCAGGACGTGGAGACCGCCGCGCCCGGCGTGCCGGTGCTGGCCGTCAGCGCCGAGCAGGGCGAGGGGCTCGACGTGCTCGCCGCCGTCGTCTCCGGCGGCACCGCCGTGCTGCTCGGGCAGTCCGGCGCCGGCAAGTCCACCCTCGCCAACGCGCTGCTCGGCGAGGACGTCATGGACATCCAGGCCATCCGGGACGTCGACGGCAAGGGCCGGCACACCACCACCACCCGCAACCTCCTCGCCCTGCCCGGTGGCGGCGTGCTGATCGACACCCCCGGGCTGCGGGGCGTCGGGCTCTTCGACGCGGGCAGCGGGGTGGACCAGGTGTTCGCCGAGATCGCGGAGCTGGCCGAGCAGTGCCGGTTCCACGACTGCGCCCACGAGAGCGAGCCGGGCTGCGCCGTCCTCGCCGCCATCGACAGCGGCGAACTGCCCGAGCGGCGGCTGGAGAGCTACCGCAAGCTGATGCGGGAGAACCAGCGCATCGTCGCCAAGACCGACGCCCGGGTGCGGGCCGAGATCCGCAAGGAGTGGAAGCGCCGGGGCGCCCTCGGCAAGGCGGCGATGGAGGCCAAGAGGGGCGGCCTGCGGTAGCCCACCGGCCCCCAACGCGATGTCCGATTTCCGCCAGCCCGGTCCTCCGGTCTGGCGGAGACTGGACAGCGTGACACAGACAGCGCGGACAGCGGAGCACGAGAAGACGCACGAGGACGTCCGGTACGAGGCCGTGCGCAGCCGGGACGCCCGGTTCGACGGCGCGTTCTTCTTCGCCGTCGAGACGACCGGCATCTACTGCCGGCCCAGCTGCCCCGCGGTCACCCCGAAGCGGCGCAACGTGCGGTTCTTCGCGACGGCCGCCGCCGCGCAGGGCTCGGGCTTCCGGGCCTGCCGGCGGTGCCGCCCCGACGCCGTGCCGGGCTCCGCGGACTGGAACGTCCGCGCCGACGTCGTCGGCCGGGCCATGCGGCTGATCGGCGACGGCGTCGTCGACCGCGAGGGCGTCGCCGGACTCGCCGGCCGGCTCGGCTACAGCGCCCGCCAGGTGCAGCGGCAGCTCACCGCCGAGGTGGGCGCCGGACCCGTGGCCCTCGCCCGCGCCCAGCGGGCCCACACCGCCCGCGTCCTGCTCCAGACCACCGGCCTGCCGGTCACCGAGATCGCCTTCGCGTCCGGGTTCGCCAGCGTGCGGCAGTTCAACGACACGATCCGGGCCGTGTACGCCGCCACCCCGAGCGAGCTGCGCGCCGCCGCCCCGGCCCGCGACCGGGCCGCCCGGCGCGCCGCCACCCCGACCGCCGGTGTCCCGCTGCGCCTCGCCCACCGGGGCCCCTACCAGCCCGGCCCCGTCTTCGACCTGCTCCAGCGGGAGGCCGTCGCCGGCGTCGAGGAGGTCAGCGGCGAGACCGGCCACCGCGTCTACCGGCGCACCCTGCGCCTGCCGTACGGCACCGGGATCGTCGCCGTCCAGGAACGGCCGGGACCGCCCGGCACCGGCACCAACGCCGGCACCGGCAGCGGCGGCTGGCTGGAGGCCCGCCTGCACCTCACCGACCTGCGCGACCTGACCACCTCCGTACAGCGGCTGCGGCGGCTGTTCGACCTCGACGCCGATCCGTACGCCGTCGATGAGCGGCTCGGCGCCGACCCCCGGCTCGCCCCGCTGGTCGCCGCCCGCCCGGGACTGCGCTCACCGGGCACCGCCGACCCCGACGAACTGGCGGTGCGGGCCCTGGTGGGGCGCGCGGAGGCCGAGCGGCTCGTCCAGCGGTACGGCAAGGTGCTCGACGCGCCCTGCGGCACCCTCACCCACCTCTTCCCCGAACCGGCCGTCCTCGCCGAGGCCGCGCCGCACGGCACCCCGGGCGCGCTGGCCGCCGCCCTCGCCGACGGCGCCGTACGCCTGGACCCGGGCGCCGACCGGGACGACGCCGAGCGCGCCCTGCTCGCCGTGCCCGGACTGGACGCCCGTACCGTCGCCGTCGTGCGCACCCGCGCCCTCGGCGACCCGGACGTCGCGCCGCCCGGCCCCGCCGTCCCCGACACCTGGCGCCCCTGGCGCTCGTACGCACTGAACCACCTGCGCGCAGCAGGAGAGTGGGAGAACGACCGATGACGATCCCGACCTACTGGTACGAGCTGGACAGCCCCGTCGGGCGGCTGCTCCTCACCGCCGCCCCCGACGGTGCGCTCACCTCCCTCTCCGTGCCCGGGCAGAAGGGCGGCCGGAGCGTCCAGGACGGCTGGCGGCACGACGCCGGTCCCTTCCGGGCGGCCGAGGAGCAGCTCGGCGCCTACTTCGCCGGGGAGCTGACCGGGTTCCGGCTGCCGCTGCGCGCCGAGGGCACCGCCTTCCGGGAGCGGGTGTGGGCCGCCCTGGACGAGGTGCCCTACGGGGTGACCACCACCTACGGCGAGATCGCCGCCCGCGTCGGGGCCTCGCGCCCGGCGGTGCGCGCGGTCGGCGGTGCGATCGGCGCCAACCCGCTGCTGATCCTGCGCCCGTGCCACCGGGTGATCGGCGCCGACGGCTCGCTGACCGGGTACGCGGGCGGCCTGGAACGCAAGACGCGGCTGCTGTCGCTGGAGGGCGCCCGGCTCAGCCGGCCAGTACCGCTCCCAGCCACGCCCCGGTGATCAGCAGGCACGCGAACAGCTCGGCCAGCAGGTCGGCGCCGCCCTGGCGCATCGCCGTCCGCAGCGACGCCATCGCCTCGCCGTGCCGCCCGAGCCGCAGCCGCTCGGCGAGGTAGATGCCGCCCATGAAGCCCGGGATCGCGCCGAGCACGGGGACCAGGACGAAGCCGAGGACGGCGCCCGCGCCCGCGTAGGCCGTCAGCCGGCGCATGGCCTGGTCCCGGCGTCTCCTGCGGGTCGGCAGCGCCCAGCGCACCGCCCGCGACAGCAGCAGCACGACGGTGGCGCCGACCAGGACCGCCCACGCGAGCGGCCGCGGGTCCTTCAGCGCCCACCACAGGACCCCGGCCCACACCAGCCACGACCCGGGCATGCCGGGCAGCAGGACGCCGCACAGCCCGAGCACGATGACCAGGCCGGCCAGCAGGAGGTCTCCCGCTCCCATCTGTCCAGGGTGCAGGACGGCGGCACGGTCCGCAGAAGTCCGGCCCGGGGCTCCTCAGTGCTTTCTGGCCACCCACTCCCTTTCATAGGCATGCCAGCCCAGTTGGAGGCGGGTGGTGACCCCGGTCAGCTCCATCAGGCGCTTCACCCGCCGCTGCACGGTCCGCAGGCCCAGATCGAGCTGCTTGGCGACGCTCGCGTCGGTCAGTCCGGCGAGCAGCAGGGACAGGATTTCCAGGTCGGTGCCGTCGGGGGCGTCCGGGCCGTGCTCGCTCACACCGGAACCGCCCAGGCGCAGCGGCAGGGCGTCCCGCCACACCGCCTCGAACAGCCCCGAGAGCAGTTCGAGCAGGCCGCTGGCGTGCACGACCAGCGCGGCGGGCTCCGAGGAGTGCGCGGTGAGCGGCACCAGGGCGAGCGAGCGGTCCGCGACGACCAGCTTGGTCGGCACCCGGTCCACGACCCTTACCTGCTCGTCGCGGCCCAGCGCGGCGGTCAGCTCGGTGACGCCCGACGGCAGGTCGAGGACCGACCGCTCGACCACCACCCGGTAGCGGACCCCGCGCCCGGTGGCCTGCTCCTCCGCGTCGTTCTCCATGCCGGTGACGGCCACCGGCTTGTCGGTGACCAGCGCGCACACCTCCTCGCTCGCGCCGAGCTGGAGCTGGAGGAAGCGCTGGGCGACGGCCGCGGCGCCGGTCACCACCTCCACCAGGTCGTGCACCGCGGGCTCGGCCGCCGCCGCCCGGTACTCCTCCGCCAGCAGCGCCGCCGCCAGTTCCGCCCGCTCCAGCTCGTGCCGCTGCTGGGTGAGCAGGGCGCCCAGCGCGACGCCGGGCGGGGCCGCGACCCAGCGTCCCGGGCGGGCCGAGGACTGGGCGGCCAGCCCGTTCTGCTCCAGGCGGCGCAGCGCGCGCTCGGTGTCCTGCTCGCCGAGCGCCAGCCGCCGCGCCAGATCGGGCACGTCGGCAGCGCCCACCGACACCAGCGCCCGGTACGCCGCCTCGTGCGTGTCCTCCAGCCCCAGCACTCCCAGCATCGGGCGTCTCCCCTCCCCGAGAACCATGATCAGCACCAGCCGCGGGGAGCCTCTGTGGCGGAAAACGGCCACGGCGCAAACCCGCCTGCGGACATCATCGCCGTAGTGCCGGGCACTCTGCCAAGGTGGCGTCGCCGGGCGGTCCTCCCGTGGGGGGTGGGGCCGCCCGGCCACCCACCTCACAGGACTGTTCGACGCGTCCCCCGACACGCCGCCCGGCGCACGCCGGTCCGCCCGAATTTCCCGATGCCCCGTTTTCATCCGGCTGAGTCGGTGGACAATCAGGAGCATGAGTCAGCAGGGGGGAAGGCCCACCGGTCCCACTGATCCCGAGGACGACTGGTGGGGGCAGCTGTACGACGACTCCACCGACGACACCGGCCCCACGGCCGCACCCGATTCCCTGGACGACCGCTTCGCCTCGGCGTCGGACACGGTGGCCCGCGGACCGGACCCCGGCACCGGCGATACGACGCCCCCGCCCCTGCCGGACCCGGCCCCGCCCGCACCCGGGCAGCCGTGGTGGTCCCGGCCGCAGCCCACCGTCCCCGGCCCCCGCACCGCGGAACCCGACGCCGACGCCCCACACGCCAGCGCCCCGCCCCGGCCCGGGGCTCCGTGGGAGCCGCCGCCCGCGGTGCCGACCGGGCCGGTGAGCTTTCCGCAGGGGAGGCCGGGGGAGGAGCGGGCCGGTGCCGTGGCGGACGGGCAGACCTCCGGTGTGCAGGAGCCCGCCCCGTCCCGGCCCGGGGCTCCGTGGGAGCCGCCGTCGGCGGCACCGGCCGGGCCGGTGACTTTCCCCGAGGGGCGGCCGGGGGGCGAGCAGCCCGGTGTCGTGGCGGCTGGACAGTCCTCCGGTGCGGAGGGGCCCGCCTCGCCCCCGCAGTCGGGTGGACGTCGGGACGACGCCCCGCCCCGGCCCGGGGTTCCGTGGGAGCCGCCGCCCGCGGTGCCGACCGGGCCGGTGAGCTTTCCGCAGGGGAGGCCGGGGGAGGAGCGGGCCGGTGAGGGTGGGTCCGCGTCGGCTCCGGGGTCCGGTGGGCGCCGTCGGGGTGGGGGGCCGCGTGGGCTGACCACCTCGGGGAGCGGTGCCGCCGACCTCAGCGAGCCGCCCGAGGCGGGCCCGCCGCCCCGGGCCGTGACCGACCTGCCCCCGCTCCCGCCGCCGTTCCTCCCCTCGCCGGACCGTGACGCCTACGTCGGCACCGGGCCGCCCACCTACGACGCCGAGCCCACCGCCCTGCCGCCCGCCGACCCCGACGGGCTCGACGGGCTGGTCCCGGACACCGTGCTGGAGGGCGCCCGGTACGGGACGTGCACGCTGCGGGCCGGCTCGGTGCGCGGGGACTCCGCGCGGTACCGGGGCGAGCCACGGCGCGACGCGCTGCTGGTCGCCCGGTTCGGCACCGGTGAGCAGGCGCTGGTCCTGGTGGCCATGGCGACCGGCGCCCGCGCCACCGCCGGCGCGCACCGGGCGGCGGCCGAGGTGTGCCGGTGGATCGGACGGGCCGTGGGCCGCAGCCACGCCCGGCTCGCCGAGGACCTGCGGGCCGCCCGGCGCGGCGACCTCAAGTCCGGCCTGCACCGCCTCACCGACCGCAGCCTCGGCCGGCTCCGGGCCGGCGCCGCCGAACAGGGCCTCGCCCCGGACGAGTACGCGGCCACCCTGCGCTGCCTGCTGCTGCCCGCCGACCCCGACTGCCGCACCCGGGTCTTCTTCGGCGTCGGCGCGGGCGGACTGTTCCGGCTGCGCGACGGCGCCTGGCAGGACATGGAGCCGGACGCCGGTGAGGTCACCGGTGCGCCCGTCCTCGGCTTCGGCTCCGCACCCAGGAACACGTCCGGGAGCGCGCCCGGGGGCGCGCCCGGCGGCACCCCCGCCGACGCGCCGAGCGAGACGCCCGAGGGCGACCGGCTCACCATGGACCTCGGCATCACCACGCCCCCCGGCCCGTACGACGGCCCGCCCGCCGAGCCGCCCCGCGAACCCTTCCGCTTCCGGGCCTCCGTAGCCCGCCCGGGTGATGTGCTCCTGATGTGCACCACGGGCCTCGCCGAGCCGCTGCTGAACGAGCCCCGGCTGGGCGAACTCCTCGCCCGCCGATGGGCGGGCCGCCCCGCGCCCGGCCTGGGGGAGTTCTTCGCCGACAGCGGCGTGCGGGTCAAGGGGTACGCGGACGACCGTACGGCCGCCGCCGTTTGGGAGGCGTGAGACCGCTCGCTGTGGCATAGCTGGACCCATGGCCAAACAGAACGTCGCGGAACAGTTCGTCGACATCCTCACCCGTGCCGGGGTCGAGCGCCTCTACGGAGTCGTCGGGGACAGCCTCAACCCGGTCGTGGACGCCGTGCGCCGCCACTCCGGCATCGAATGGGTGCACGTCCGGCACGAGGAGACCGCCGCCTTCGCCGCCGGGGCGGAGGCGCAGATCACCGGGAAGCTGACGGCGTGCGCCGGCTCCTGCGGCCCCGGCAACCTCCACCTCATCAACGGGCTCTACGACGCCCACCGCTCCATGGCCCCCGTCCTCGCCCTCGCCTCCCAGATCCCGTCCAGCGAGATCGGCCTCGGCTTCTTCCAGGAGACCCACCCCGACCAGCTGTTCCGCGAGTGCAGCCACTACAGCGAGCTGATCTCCAGCCCGAAGCAGATGCCGAGGCTGCTCCAGACCGCCATCCAGCACGCCGTCGGCCAGGGCGGCGTCAGCGTCGTCTCGCTGCCCGGCGACATCGCGGACGAGCCCGCCCCGGAGAAGGCCGCCGAGACGGCCCTCGTCACCTCCCGGCCCACCGTCCGGCCCGGCGACGAGGAGATCGACCGGCTGGTGCGGATGATCGACGACGCCGACAAGGTCACCCTGTTCTGCGGCAGCGGCACCGCGGGCGCGCACGCCGAGGTCATGGAGTTCGCCGGGAAGCTCAAGGCACCGGTCGGACACGCCCTGCGGGGCAAGGAGTTCATCCAGTACGACAACCCGTACGACGTCGGCATGAGCGGGCTGCTCGGCTACGGCGCCGCCTACGAGGCCACCCACGAGTGCGACCTGCTGCTCCTGATCGGCACCGACTTCCCGTACAACGCCTTCCTGCCGAACGACGTGAAGATCGCCCAGATCGACGTCCGGCCCGAGCACCTGGGACGGCGCTCCAAGCTGGACCTCGCGGTGTGGGGCGACGCGCGGGAGACGCTGCGCTGCCTGATCCCCCGGATCAAGGAGAAGAAGAGCCGCCGCTTCCTCGACCGGATGCTGAAGAAGCACGCGGACGCCCTGGAGGGCGTGGTCAAGGCGTACACCCGCAAGGTCGACAAGCACGTCCCGATCCACCCCGAGTACGTGGCCGCCCTGCTCGACGAGATGGCCGACGACGACGCGGTGTTCACCGTCGACACCGGCATGTGCAACGTCTGGGCCGCCCGCTACATCTCGCCCAACGGCCGCCGCCGCATCATCGGTTCCTTCTCGCACGGCTCGATGGCGAACGCCCTGCCGATGGCGATCGGCGCCCAGTTCACCGACCGGCGCCGGCAGGTCGTGTCGATGTCCGGCGACGGCGGGTTCACCATGCTGATGGGCGACTTCCTCACCCTCGTCCAGCACGACCTGCCGGTGAAGGTGGTGCTCTTCAACAACTCCTCGCTCGGCATGGTGGAGCTGGAGATGCTCGTCGCGGGCCTGCCCTCGCACGGGGTCGCCAACAAGAACCCCGACTTCGCCGCCGTCGCCGAGGCCTGCGGCGCCTTCGGCGTACGGGTGGAGAAGCCCAAGGACCTGGCGGGGGCACTGAAGGCGGCGTTCAAGCACAAGGGGCCCGCCCTCGTCGACGTCGTCACCGACCCCAACGCCCTGTCCATCCCGCCCAAGATCAGCGCCGACATGGTCACCGGCTTCGCCCTCTCCGCCTCGAAGATCGTGCTGGACGGCGGCGTCGGACGCATGGTCCAGATGGCCCGTTCGAACCTGCGCAACGTCCCCCGGCCGTGACCGTACGGACAACCGGTTCGAAACCGGATGACTGGCGAGGGCCCGAACGGGCAAGGCTTCCCCCGTGAGGATGTTCGACCGGAACGGGACAGACCGCGGGACAGACAGGGGGAGACGACATCAGCGCGCCGACGGGGGACATGAGGAAGCAGAGGCTGCCACAGCTCAGGCGGCGGCTCGGCCGGGCGGACCTGCGGGCGGTGCCCGAGGCCCGGCGGGCGCTGCGTGAGCTGCTGAGGCACTGGGGCGGGCCCGGACAGTCGGAGGTCGCGGAGCTGCTCACCAGCGAGCTGGTCACCAACGCGCTCGTGCACACCGAGGAGGGCGCCGTCCTGACCGCGACGGTCGGGCCGAACGCCCTGCGGGTGGAGGTGCGGGACTTCGTGGACCACGGCCGACCGCCCCGGCCGCGCGCGCCACGGGAGGAGAGCACCAACGGCAGAGGGCTGGTCCTGGTCGAGTCGCTCGCCGACGACTGGGGCGTGCGGCCCTGCGAGGTGGGCAAGTCGGTCTGGTTCGAACTGGGCGCGGAAGCGGCCTGAGGCGCCGGTGAACCCGGCTCCTCAGGCCGCCTGCGGGACGGTGCGCGGTCCTAGCCGAACTGCTGCTCCAGGTCCTTGAGCTTGCGCTCCAGGGAGTCCAGGCGGGGCAGGGCCTGGGTGTCGTCCTCCGCGGTGAGGTCGACGGTCTCCACGCCCCTGTGGTCAGACCCGCTCCGCACGGGTTGCAGGGAGGGCCGCAGGCTTGCCGCGGGCAGCTGCTCCGGGGCCGATATGGCAGGCTCCGCGGTGGCGCGTTCCGAGCCCCGCTCGACCTGCTGCACCTCGACGTCGACCTGACGGCCGCCGCGCCCCGGGAAGCCGCGGTGGCCGTGGCCCCGGCTGATCGCCTTGAGCTGCGCCCGCTCCAGCCGCTCCTGCTCGCGCCGGCGCAGCTTCTTCTCCTCCTTCTGGCGCCGGTCGTCGCGCACCTCCTCGACCGCCTCGTCCAGGCTGCGCACGCCCTCCAGGAGCATCAGCGACCAGGCGCGGTACGTCTCCCGGGGCGCGCGCAGCCAGCGGACCATGCGGATCTGCGGCAGCGGACGCGGCACCAGGCCCTGCTCGCGCAGCGCGGCCCGGCGGGTCTGCTTCAGCGCCCGGTCGAACAGCACCGCCGCCGACAGCGACATGCCCGCGAAGAAGTGCGGGGCACCGGCGTGACCCAGGCCGCGGGGCGCGTGCACCCAGTTGAACCAGGCCGCGGCGAACGCGAAGGCCCACACCAGTATCCGCGAGCCGAGCGCCGCGTCGCCGTGGCTGGCCTCGCGCACCGCGAGGACGGAGCAGAACATCGCCGCGCCGTCGAGGCCGAACGGGACCAGGTACTGCCAGCCGCCGCTCAGGCCGAGGTTCTGCTCGCCGAAGCCGACCAGCCCGTGGAAGGAGAGCGCCGCGGCGACCGCCGCGCAGCAGAAGAGCAGGACGTAGGAGAAGGTGCCGTAGAGGGCCTCCTTGCGCCGGCGCCGCTCCTCCATGCGCTCCCACGAGTCGTCCGCGCCCGCGTCCTTCCCCGGGGAACGCTTGCCGCGCGCGAGCACCGCCACCGCCGCCAGCATGCCCAGGAGCAGCACGGCGCCCGGAAGCAGCCAGTTCAGCGATATGTCGGTCAATCTCATCAGGGGTCCCTTGCAGTGGGATAGGGCGTAACGCCCGCCATGGTGGCCCAAACCCAGCGGCCCTCAGGGGGTTTCGGGGCAAGAGGCCGCCAAGGAAGTGCGGAGGGGGTGCCCAGGGCGGCGTTCTGCTCGAACTGCCGCTTGAGGGGCGGGAGTTGAGTTCGAATAAGAGTACCCGTACGAGTGGTTCCACGGAAAATTCCCGCGACGGGTGAGGGAGTTGTGGAACAACGCGGACGATCTTAGCCGACGGTGGGTCAGCGGGCCGTGGCGAGCGTCTTGTTGACGCGGTCCGCGTCGCAGGTCCGCGGGCAGGTGGCGCAGGTGTCCTCGGGGCGCAGGGTGTAGAACATGCAGCAGCTCGCCCGGTCCCGGGTGTGCAGCGGCGCCCCGTCCGGCCCCTTCAGCTCGCGGAACGCCGCCTTGCCGACGTACGGCTTGGTCGCGCCCGGCAGCAGCAGCTCCAGCTCGTGCCGTGCCCGCTCCTGCTCGTCGAGCAGATGGGCGACGTACCACAGGCCCTCGACGACCTCGTCGGTCGCCATGCCCCACAGGGCGCGTCCGCGCCGCCGCATCCGGGGACCGAATCCGGTCAGGACCGGCTCCAGGTGCTCGGCGACCGAGGCCCGCACCTCGGCGCGCAGCGCCTCCTCGTCGGCGACCACCCGGGCGCCGGGCAGTGCGGCGGCGGGGTCGCCGGGGAGGCAGGCGAAGGAGGTGGCGCGTACGGCCATCCGGCCGAGGGGGAGTCCGGCGGCCGTGCGGTCGTAGGCCACGTGGGCCGCGGGGTGGCGGGGCACCCGGCGGTGCAGGAACCACGGCACGGTGATCAGCAGGCAGGCCGGCCACGCGTACCGGTGCAGGCCGAAGCTCGCGATCACGTCGGGACGGGCCCGCTGTCCGTAGTCCCGCAGCACCTGGGCCTCGTCCCAGGCGAGGAACGCCGTCAGCTCGGCGCCGCCCGCGGCGAGCGAGGCGGCCGTGACCCAGCCGTCGCCGCCGGGCACCTCGTCGCCCGCGGTCAGCTCGGTGACGCCCAGCCCGGGCAGGACCTCGGACAGGCGCGTGTACGCGTCCGTGAAGGCCGTACGGGCGACAGGCATGCGGGACCACCGATCCACGTCGGGACAACGGGCTGCTTAAAGGTAAGCCTTACCTTACCCACATGGCGGGGAGATTTGAACTGACGGCCCCTGCGCTTAGGGTGCTTGGCAGACGGGTGACAACCCGCCGTAATGGCCCCAAGTACCGACACGTCCCGCAGGAGGACCCGTGAAGCACAGCGCGCAGGGCGCGGCAGGAACGGGTACGGGTGCGGCGGTGCGGATTCCGGTGCAGCCCGGAGCGGCGGACGTGGACCGGGGCCGGGACGAGCGGCGCCGGGCGCGCGGTGCCGGGGAGCCGGACGGCGCGGCGCGCGGCGAGCACACCCACGGCGAACCGCCCGCCCCGCGTCCGCGCGGCCTCGTACGGCGTTCCTCCGTGCGCGGCCAGATCCTCGACGCCCTGCGCTCCGCGCTGGCCACCGGTGAGCTGCGGCCCGGCGAGGTCTACTCGGCGCCCGTGCTCGGCGAGCGGTTCGGCGTCTCGGCCACCCCGGTACGCGAGGCCATGCAGCAGCTCGCCCTGGAGGGCGCCGTCGAGGTCGTCCCCAACCGCGGCTTCCGCGTCGTCGAACGCGGCGACCGCGAGCTGGCCGAACTGGCCGAGGTGCGGGCCCTGATCGAGGCCCCGGTGTGGCTCCGGCTGGGCCGTACGGTGCCCGCCGAGCGCTGGGCGGAGCTGCGCCCCCTCGCCGAGGCCACCGTCCGGGCCGCGTCGTCCGGCTGCCCGGCCACCTACGCCGAGGCCGATCGCGCCTTCCACCGCGCGGTGCTCGCGCTGACCGGCAACGACCAGCTCGTCCGGATCGCCGGTGACGTGCACCGCCGCGCCCAGTGGCCGCCGGCCGGCTCGCCCTCCGTACGCGGCCGCGCCGACCTGGTCGCCGACGCCCACCAGCACACCGCACTGCTGGACGCGCTGATCGCCGGCGACCCGGACGTGGTGCGGGCCCTGATCGGGGAGCACTTCACGGGCACCGCCTGAAGCGAGGGGGCGCCCTGCGCGGGGGTTCCAGGGGGCTCCCCGCGGGACGGTTTCCCGCGCGAGAGCGCCCCGCCCGCGGGGGCAGCCGTCCTGCGGGGGCACCCCGTCCTGCGAGGGCATCCGCCCCGCGACCGCACGCGCCCCGCGAGGGCAGCCGCCCCGCGAGGGCCCCGCCCTGCCAAGGCCCCGCCCTGCCAGGGCCCCGCCCTGCCAGGGCTGCTGTCCTGCGAGGGCCCCGTCCTGCGAGGGCAGCCGTTCCGCGACTGCACGCGCCCCGGAGGGAACCCGCCCCGCAAGGGCCCCGTCCTGCGAGGGCAGCCGTCCCGCGATGGCGCCCGTCCCGGAGGGCTGCCGTCCCGGAGGGCTGCCGCCCCGCGAGGGCCCCGTCCTGCCAGGGCTGCCGTCCTGCGAGGGCCCCGTCCTGCGAGGGCAGCCGTTCCGCGACTGCACGCGCCCCGGAGGGCATCCACCCCGGAGGGCATCCACCCCGGAGGGCATCCACCCCGGAGGGCACCCGCCCCGGAGGGCACCCGCCCCGCGAGGGCCCCGTCCTGCGAGGGCAGCCCCCCGCGATGGCACCCGCCCTGGAGGGCAGCCGTCCCGGAGGGCGCCCGTCCCGGAGGGCTGCCGCCCCGCGAGGGCATTCGCCCCGCGGGACCGTCCGTTGTCGTGGCTCGGCCGTTCGACGGGGCGGTTGCCGTCACTGCGTCCTGCCCCGGCGGCTTGGCCGGCAGGTGCGGGAGCGCTTGCCCTGCCGGGTTGTCCGGCCCGGTGGGATCGTCTGCCGTCGCGGGGCCGCCCGCCGGGTCGGGTCGTCCGCCCCGGCGGGAGGGGGCGCCGTCACGGAGTCGCCCTTCGGCGGGCCGGACGTCGCTACGGGACCTCTTGTCGTTCCGTGCGGCTGGTGGGCATCCGCTTTCCGGGCCCGGGTTGCCCGGTCTTCCCCGTGCCGCGTCCCTTGCCGCCCTTGCGGGGCCCGGTGCCGCGGCCGTGCAGTTCGATGGCCAGCGGAGAGGCGGTGAAGACCGACGAGTACGTGCCGACCCCCACACCGATCAGCAGCGCGAGGGCGAAGTCGGTGAGCGAGTCGTCGGCCAGGACCGCCAGCGAGGCGAGGATGAGCACCGCGCCCATGCCCGTGTTGACCGTGCGCGGCAGGGTCTGGAGGATCGCGTCGTTGACGAGCCGGCCGAACGGCGTCTTCCGCTCCTTGCCCAGCAGCTCCCGGACGCGGTCGAAGAGGACCACCGAGTCGTTGACCGAGTAGCCGATCACCGTCAGCAGCGCGGCCAGGAACACCCCGTCGATCGGCTTGCCCAGCCAGGCGAACACCCCCACCAGGATGACCACGTCGTGGGCGAGCGCGCCGACCGCGGCCGTGCCGAACAACAAGCGGAACCGGACCGCGAGGTACGCCAGCTGGGCGGCCAGGGCCAGGCCGAGGGCGATCAGGGCGTCCCGGCGCAGTTCCTCGCCGAGGCTCGGGCCGATCAGCTCGTCGCGGACCTTCTCCGTCTCGCCGCCCAGCGCGGCGACGGCCTTCGTGACGGTCGTCGCCTCGGCGTCGGTCAGCTCCTCCGTGCGCACCGTGAGGTCGCCGTCGCCGGAGGACTGGACGACGGCGCGCGGGAAGCCCGCGTCGGCGAGCGCGTCCCGGGCCCGGTCGGGATCGACCTGGGTGGCGGTGGAGTACTCGATCAGCCGCCCGCCGGTGAACTCGATGCCGAAGTTCAGGCCGCGCACCAGGATGCCGGAGCCCGCCACCACGAGGACGACCAGGGACGCCGCCAGCCAGCGGCGCGGCCGGCGCATCAGGAACGGGTCGCGGCGCAGCAGCGCGTCGCGGACCGGGCCGGTGGAGGAGATGCCGGTGAGGCGGGGACGGCGGAAGACCGCCGGCCGGCTCGCGGCGAACTCGGCGAGCACCCGCGTGATCACCAGGGCGCTGACCATCGACGCCAGCACACCGATGCCGAGGGTGACGCCGAAGCCCTTCACCGGTCCCGAGGCCAGGAAGAACAGCAGGGCGGCCGCGATCAGCGTGGTGATGTTGGAGTCGGCGATCGCGCTGAAGGCGCTGCGGAACCCGGCGGTCAGCGCCGACCGCGTGCTCGGACGCGTACGGGCCGCCTGTTCCTCGCGGGCCCGCTCGAAGACGAGGACGTTGGCGTCCACCGCCATGCCGATGGCCAGCACGAACCCCGCGAGGCCCGGCAGGGTCAGGGTCGCGCCGACCGCGGCCAGGGCGGCGTAGGAGATCAGGCCGTAGCAGAGCAGGGCCACGGTCGCCAGGGCGCCCATCAGCCGGTAGACGGCGATGATGAACAGCGCGGTCAGCGCGGTGCCGATGACGGCGGCCCAGGCACCGGCCGAGATGGCCTCGTCGCCCAGGGTGGCGCCGATGGTGCGCTGCTCGATGGTCTCGACCGGCACGGGCAGCGCGCCGCCCTTGACGAGCAGGGCCAGCTCGCGGGCCTCGGCGTCGTCGAAGGAGCCGGTGATCTGCGTGGAGCCGCCGGTGATGCCCGCCCCGCAGGACACCGAGGGGTCGACCTGCGGCGAGGAGATGATCTTGCTGTCGAGCACGATGGCGACCCGGCGCTTGGGGTCACCGGCCGGGTTGCAGGCCGCCTCGCCCGTCACCCGGGCCCAGCGGTCGCTCCCGGCGTCCTTGAAGTCGACGGTGACGTGCCAGCCCGCGCCGCCCTGCTGGTCGAAGCGGGCGTCGGCGCCCTTGACGTCCTGCCCGGTCAGCGTGGCGGCCTTCAGCCGCAGGGACTGCCCGGACTCGTCGGGCAGCACCCGCTCGCCACCCGCGCCGGACGCCTTCTCCTCCCTGTCCCCGGCCCCCTCACCGGCGTCCTCCGCCGGGCCGAGCACCGAGTGGACGGTGAGCTGCGCGGTGCGGCCCAGCACGTCGGCGGCCTGCTTCGGGTCCTGTACGCCCGGCAGTTCGACGACGACGCGGTTCTCGCCGGAGCGGACGATGGTCGGCTCGGCGACACCGAGGGCGTCGATGCGGCCGCGCAGCACCTCCACGGTGCGGTCGGTGGCCTCGCGGTCGGCCTTGGCGGTGTCGGTGGACCTGGTCTCCAGCACGATCTGGGTGCCGCCGCGCAGGTCGAGCCCGAGGCGGACCGGGATGGTCAGGGCGATGGCCACGGACGCGGCCAGTACGGCGAGCGCGAGGAGCGCACGGACGTTCAGGGAGCGGGAACGGGACCGCGAGCGGGTGCGGGAAGGGGGACGGGAGCGTTTCAACATGGGCCTCCGGCGGGCATGCCGCGGCGGCGGCCGAGCGCGGCCGCGGCGGAAGAACATGACGGGTGGTCGGGGTGTGCGTCTCAGCTGCCGGAGGAGACGGGCGGCGCCCGCCCGCTGTCGTGGCGCGTGCGGCCGGGGGAGACCGGCACCGGACCGGGCGCGGCCGAGGCGCGTGCGCGGGCACCGGGTGCGGTGCCCGCGGTGCGCGCCGCGGTGGCCGCGTGCTGGTCGGGCGCCGCCGGACGCTCGCCCACCTGGTCGTGGCGGGCCCGGGGCTGGGCGGCGCAGACCGGCGTGCAGCCGTCGTCCGCGTGGAGGTCGAGGGCCGGGTGGGGTACGGCCGTGGCGGCGGCCGCCGCGAGGGGACCGCCGGGGCCCACCTGGGCGCCGGCCGCGGGCCAGGCCGGGACCAGTGGGAGCAGAACGGTCAGCAGCACCGTGAGCACCGTCGCGAGGCGGTGGCGCATGCGCCGTTCCCTTCCGTGGTGGGTGAGCGGGCCGGTCGCGGGGTCCGTCAGGGCTCGATGAGCCCGGCGCGGATGGCGTACCGGGTCAGCTCCAGGCGGTCGCGCAGGCCGAGCTTCTGCAACAGGTTCGCCCGGTGCCGCTGGACGGTCTTGACGCTGATGAAGAGGATCTCGGCGATCTCCTTCGATGAGTGGCCCTCGGCGACGAGCTTGAGGACCTCCTCCTCGCGCGGGGTGAGGATGTGGTCGGAGGTCTCCTCGCCGTGCCGTACCCGGTCGAGGTAGTTGCGGATGAGCGCCGTCACCGCCCCCGGGTACAGGAAGGGCTCGTCGCGCATCGCGGCCCGGCAGGCGGCGACGAGGTCCCGGTCGGCGACCGACTTGAGCACGTATCCGCAGGCACCCGACTTCAGCGCCTGGAACAGGTACTGCTCGTTGTCGTGCATCGTCAGCATCAGGATGCGCAGCCCCGGTTTCAGCGCGGCCAGTTCGCGGGCCGCCTGGAGACCGGTGAGGCGGGGCATCGCGATGTCCAGGACCGCGAGGTCGGCCTCGTGGGCCCGCGCCATGTCGATGGCCTCCGCGCCGTCCCCGGCCTCGGCCACCACCTCCAGGTCCGGTTCCCGGTCGAGGATGAGGCGCACACCGCGGCGCACCAGCGCGTGGTCGTCGGCGAGCAGGATGCGGATCTTCGGCGGGGCGGCCGCGGGGGAGGAGGGGCGGTACGCGGAGGGCTCTGCCCGGGAGGGGGCGGACCGGGACGGGTCGGTCGGGGACGGGTCGTACATGGTCAGGGCTGCTTCCTGGGAAGGGGTGCGGTGAGCCGGATGCGGGTGCCGGCGCCGGGCGCCGACGTGATGTCGAGGTCGGCCCCGACGAGCAGGGCCCGCTCCCGCATGCCGCGGATGCCGGCGCCCTCGTGCGCCGCCTCGATGCCGCGGCCGTCGTCGGCGACGGTGAGCGTCACCGCGCCGTCGGCACGCGCCAGCCCCACTTCCAGGCGTTCGGCGTCCGCGTGGCGGGCGGCGTTGGTCAGACTCTCCTGCGCCACCCGGTAGAGGACCAGTTCGGTCTCGTGGTCCAGGACCGGCAGGTCGGCGTCGAAACGGCGTACCACCCGCAGACCGGTGTGGGTGGCGAAGTCGTGCGTGAGGGAGGACAGCGCGCTGATCAGACCGAGGTCGTCCAGGACGCCGGGCCGCAGCCGGCGCACCAGGCGGCGGACCTCGTCCAGGCTCTCCCGGGTGATCTCCTGCGCCTGGTGCAGCTCCTCGCGCAGCGGCTCCTCGGCGTCGTCCGCCGCCCGCCCCAGGACCAGCAGGATCGCGGTCATGCTCTGCCCCACCTCGTCGTGCAGCTCCTGCGCGATACGGCGCCGCTCCGCCTCCTGGGCGAGCAGGACGCGGGCACTGCTCGTGGCCCGCTCGTTCTCCAGGCGGTCCAGCATCGCGTTGAACGTGCGGATCAGCTCCGGGACCTCGCCGCCGCCGGACACCGGCAGCCGCTGGCCCGGGCGGAGCAGGTCGACGGTGGTCATCAGCCTGGTGAGCCGCTCCAGCGGGGCCAGGCCCCAGCGCAGCAGGGCGCCGTTGGCCACCAGCATGACGCCCATGCCGACCACGAGGACGACGGCCTCGGTCAGCAGGATCGGCACGGAGACGGTCACCGGAGCCCACAGCAGCAGCGCCGTGGCGAAGCCCAGCACCACCGCGTTGAGCCCGAAGATCCGCCAGAACAGGGACACCGGGGGGACGCCTCCTTCGGCGACGTGTCGACTTGGTACGCCTCTACTGTCGGTCATCGCGCACCCTCGGTGGGAGCTGCGGCCCAGGTAGCGACCGAGCAAGCGACCAGCGTGCTCCTCCCGGGCCCGTCCGGTCGATGGGCTCCGACCCCCATTTCCGGCTCGCGGCACACCCATACGGCCGCCGCGCGCGCACCGTCGAGTGGATCCCGCGCCCCCGGGCAAATGGGTCCCGCGCCCGATGGGTTTCCGCGGGCGGCCCGGCCAGGGTGGAGGACGACCGGGCCCGATCGGCCCGGCGCTCGGCATACCCGCAGAACCCTCCGAGAAAAGGACCACGCACCGTGTCGCTCGACGCCTCCCGCATCGAACCCCGCCCCGAGCGGCTGACCGCTCACGAGGCGCGCCAGCGCCTGGAACACGCCCGCACCACCCGCGTCACCCAGCTGCGGGCCCTCGACGAGAGCGGCCAGGCGGACGACCAGCTGATGTCCGCGCAGAAGGCCGCGATCGAACGGGTGCTCAAGGAGATCGACGAGGCCGTCGCCCGGGTCGAGGACGGCACCTACGGCGCCTGCCTGGGCTGCGGCAAGCCCGTCCCGGGGGAGCGCCTGGAGATCCTCCCCTACACGCGGTACTGCGTCGCCTGCCAGCGCCGCGCCGCCGCCTGACCGGGGTTTCCCCGGTCCCCCGTCCCGTACCGTCCCTCCCGCCCTGCCCAAGGGGTGAAGTGGTGAAGTGGTGAACAACCAGACCATCGGCGACCGCGACACGCGTCCGTCGCCCCTGTCGCCCGAGGACCTCGCCGTGCTCCGGGACAACCTCCACGAGCAGCGGCTGTTCCGCGAGGACCAGCTGCGGCAGATCGCCGCGCTCCCGGACCGCACCGACGAACCGGTCCAGCGGCGGTCCGCCGCGCGGACCGAGGTCCGGGTCAAGCTCGCGGCCTCCGCGCGCATGGTCCTCGCCGACGTGGAAGCGGCGCTCGACCGCATCGCCGAGGGCCGCTACGGCCGCTGTCAGCTGTGCCGGCGCGCCATCGACCGCGACCGGCTGATGATCGTGCCGCAGGCCCGCTACTGCGCCCGCTGCCAGCAGGTGCGGGAGGCCGGACGATGACCCTGCTCCGGCGGCCCCGCGCCACCCTGTCCCGGCACCGGCCCTGGCCGCTGTGCCGGCAGTGCGGCGGCGTCGCCCTCGACATGGGCAGCGCCCGTACCCGCGCCTGGGTCGCCGGGCGCGGGATGATCCTCGACGTGCCGACGGTGACCTTCCCCGGCGCGGGCGCGGTGTATCCCATCCAGCGCGGCTCCATCGTCGACACCGAGGGCACGGCCCGGATGCTCGACCGGCTGCTGGGCCACCGGCTGCCCCGCTTCGCCCGTCCCGTGGTGGTGGTGACCGCGCCGGTGCTGGGCGGCCCTGCCTACCGGACCCAGGCCCGTGCGGCCGTGGAGGTGCTGCGCCCGCGCAGTGTGCTGACCGTTCCCAGCGCGCGGGCGGTGGCCCTCGCGGCGGGCGCCGACCTGTCCCGGCCGCTGCTCGTCATGGACATCGGCGCCCATCTCACGGAGGTGGTGCTGCTGGTGGACGGCGCGGTCTTCGACGCCCGCCGCACCGCGCTGGGCACCGGGGACCTCGACGACGCGACCCCGTCCACGCGGATCGGCGAAGCGCTGGCCGACATGACGACCTCGATGCTGCGGCAGGACGGCACCTCCCTCACGGTCGACGCGCTCGCCCGGGGGCCGCTGCTGGCGGGCGGGGGCGCGCTGCGCCCCGAGATCACCTGCCGGCTCGCCGACCGGCTCCACGTGCCGCTGCGCGCGGTACCGGCACCGCACACGGCGGCGGTACGCGGCGCCGCGAAGCTCCTGGAGACCGCCCACACCCACCCACCGCCCGACACCCCGCACTGATCCGGTACCTGCACCGACAGCCGCCGGAACCCGGCCCCGGCCCCGGCGCCGACCCCGCCCGGGCGGACGACACCGCCGCGCCCCGACGTCCGCACGGAGCCGGTACGACACGGGTGCCCGTCCGGGCGGGCCCGTGGACCGGCACGCCGGGACCCGGGTGCGGTGCTCGGGCGTCGGCTCCGCCGGGGTGGACGGGCGCCGCCGCGTCCCGACGTCCGCTCGGGGCCGGTACCGGCACGGGGTGCTCGTCCCGGTCGGGCGGGACCCGTTGTGCGGTACGCCGGGACCCGGTGCTGGGGCGTCGGCTCCACCGGGGTGGGCGGGCCCTGGTCGTCCTGGCGGCCGGATGGTGCTGGACTCTGGGGTCTGCCGTGCTGGCCCCTGGCGCGGGGTGCCCGGGTCGGTCAGGTGCGGTCCGGCGGCCCGGCGCGGCCCTGCCGGGGTGCACGGGCGCCGGTCGTCCTGACGGCCGGGCAGGGCCGGACCGTGGGTCTGCCGTGCCGGCCCCCGGCGCGCGGCGCCAGGTCGGTCAGCTGCGGCTCCGCGACCCGGGTCCGGTGCTCCGGTGCCGGCGCCGCCGGGGGTGGGCGGGCGACGGTCGTCCTGGCGGGCGGATGGTGTCGGTGCCCGGGTCGGGCGCCGGTGCAGGGCGCCCGGCCTGGCGGGCGCGGCGCTGAGGCTTCGGTGCCCGGGGCCCGTGCGGCAGTCCCGGCGCCGCTCGTCCCGGCCCCGGACCGGTCCTCAACCCGGCTCCCCAGACCGGCCCTCGACCCCGCCCCCGGGCCACCCCTCGACCCCGCCCCGCTCGTACGGTCGGCGCCCGCCCCGGTGTCGGCCGTACCCCCGCGCCCTCCACACACCCCCCGTCCCCCCCCGATCCGCCGGAAGGAGGCTCCCGTGGCCGGAGAGATTCCCCGGGCACAGCCGCCACCCGCCGTTCCCGAGACCGTGCGGCACCCGTATCTCCTGCTGTGGCGGTGGCGGCGCAATCCGTTGCGGCGGCCGAGTGACCGGCTGGCGGCGTGGATCTCGCTCGGGCTGGTGCTCGCCGTGCTGGTGGCGGCCCCGGCGGCGATGTTCGGAGTCGGCGACAGCGCCTACCGGCACTACCGGAGCACCGCCGAGCAGGAGGCGCGGACCCGGGACCACCGCCCCGCGGTCCTGGCCCACGACGCCCCGCGCCACCCCGAGCCGGGGTCGGACGAGGCGAAGAAGGTCCGATACCCGGTCCCGGTCCGCTACACAGGGCCGGACGGGGTGAGCAGAACCGGGACGACCGAGGTCGCACCGGGACTGCCGGCGGACAGCACCGTCCTGGTCTGGGTCGACGCGGAGGGCCGGATCACCGGGCCGCCGCTGACCGCGGAGCAGATCCGCAGCCGCACGATGGGCTGGGCGATCCTCGCCTTCCTGGGCGTCGTCCTCACCGGCCTCGCGGCGCACGCCGCCACCGGCCTCGTACTGCACCGGCGCAACCTCGCCCAGTGGGACGCGGCCTGGGCCGGCACGGCCCCGCGCTGGAGCGGGCACCCGTGACGGCGCCCGACCGGGCGCGGGACCCTCACGCCGTCGCCGCGCCCGCCGCCGGCGGCGCCAACTGCCGTGCCAGCCACGTCGGTACGCCGCCCAGCAGCCGGAACAGCCGCCGCGCCTCCTCCCGCAGCCGGGACGCCTCCGGCTCCGACTCGGCGTCCGCGAGCGAGGCCAGCGCCGGGGCCGTACCGACGAGGTACCCCAGCTCCTCGCGGATGCGCAGCGACTCGGCGAAACCGTGCCGCGCCTCGGCCAGCTCCCCCTCCCGCAGGGCGAGTCCGGCCAGGTGCCGCCAGGTGAAGGACTGGAGCAGCGGGTCGGCGTGCGCGGTGGCGCCGGCGTGGGCCCGCCGGTACGCCGCGCGGGCGGCCTGCGGCGAGCGGGTCAGGTTCTCCGCGACCAGCCCGCGCCGGAAGTCCAGCAGCGCCCGCCCCCCGGCCCCCGGCGCGATCAGCGCCGCCGCCCGGCCCAGCGCGGCCCGCGCCTCGTCGGCCCGGTCGCGCACCCCGTGCACCGTGGCGGCGTAGGCGAGCTGTCCCCGTTCACAGGCGGCGGCCCCCCGTTCGTCATCGGTGTGCGCCAGGGCCTCCGCGGTGCGCAGCGCGTCCTCGGCCTCGGCCCAGCCCTGCTCCGTGTACAGGCACCGCTCCACCAGCAGCGCGGTCCGCCGCAAGGCGGTGTCCGCGGTGACCGGCTCCAGCAGGGCGGCCGCGTCGGCCCAGCAGCCGCGCGAGCGCAACCGCCATACCGCGGTCTGGAGCGGATCGTCACCCTCGGTCGTTCCCCAGCCAGAACCAGCCATGGCGGAATGCGCCACGTCGCCCTCCCCTTAGCACGCCATCGAGCTCTCGAGTGGTGGCCGCATCTCAGCATGGATCCGGCGGCCCGGCCAAGGGGATGGGTGAAAGATTTCACAAAGTCGTGGACTTCGCGCCGTCGAGGTTTGGGAAGCCCCGGGGACCGCCCGGGGCTCCCGCGCGCCCCGGGCCCTCAGCTCATCCGCAGGGCCAGGAAGAAGTCCAGCTTGTCCTCCAGGCGCGACAGATCACGCCCCGTCAACTGCTCGATCCGCCCGACCCGGTAGCGCAGCGTGTTGACGTGCAGGTGCAGCCGGTTCGCACAGCGCGTCCAGGAGCCGTCGCTGTCCAGGAACGCCTCCAGCGTCGGGATCAGCTCGGCGCGGTGGCGGCGGTCGTAGTCCCGCAGCGGATCGAGCAGCCGGGCGGTGAAGGCGCGCCGCACGTCGTCGGGGACGAAGGGGAGCAGCAGTACGTGCGAGGCCAGCTCCTGGTGGCCGGCCGCGCAGACCCGGCCGGGGCGTGCCGCGGCGACCCGGCGGGCGTGCCGGGCCTCCTCCAGCGCCCCGCGCAGCCCCTCCGCCGAGTGCACGGCCGCGCTGACGCCGAGCGTGACCCGCCCGTCGCCGTCCAGCCCCGCCGACAGCGGCTCCCGTACGGACTCCAGCAGCGCTTCCGCGAGGACCCCGGCCTCGCTGCCGTCGTGCTCGGTGGAGACCGCCGGCAGCGGCACGAGGGCGACCGCCTCCCCGCCGGTGTGCGCCACGGCGATGCGGTCCGACTGCTCGGGCCCGGTGGCGTGCGGGTCGACGAGGATCTCCTCCAGCAGGGTCTGCGCGACCCGGCCGGTCTGCTCGTCGCCGTCCTCCCACTCCACCCGGGCCACCACGACCTGCCAGTGCGGTGCCGCGCCGAGGCCCGGCAGCAGCACCGGCGCCGCCACCCGCAGCCGGGCCGCGATCTCGGCCGGCGCGGCGCCCGTCTGCACCAGCTCCAGGACCTCCTGGGCCAGCCGCCGCCGTACCGTGCGCGCCGCGTCCCGCCGGTCCCGCTCGACCGCGATCAGCTGGGTGACCCCGTACAGCAGGTCGAGCCGCTCCTCGGCCCAGTCCCCGGCGTCCGCCTCCACCACCAGGAGCCAGTCGGACAGCACCGTCTCGCGCACGTCCCGCCCCGCGCCCGCGCCCTGCGGGGCACGCGCCCCCGGGGGCGTCACCGGCGGCTGTCCCCGGCCGCGCACCGGGAAGAGGCTGTACGTCGTGGAGCCCACGGGCACCCGGTGCGGCGAGCGCCGGCCCGTGCGGGTGGCCGCGAGGTGCTCGGCCGCCAGCTTGGCGCGGACCTCGGCGGACAGCGCGGGCTCCGCGTCCTTCGGCCCGGCGACCTGCCGCCCGGTGGGGGAGAGCACCCAGGCCCGCAGGTCGAGGTCGGAGCCGAGCAGGTCGAGGACCACGTCGGGGCCGCCGCCCGCCGGTCCCGAGGTCATCATCCGGCGGTGCCGGTCCACCACGGCCGCGAGGTCGCCCGCCCGCTCGCCGGAGACCTGGCGCACCACGTGCTCGGTGACCGTCGCGAAGGCCACCGACTCGTGCACCGCGAACAGCGGCAGCCGGTGCCGCGCGCACGCCGCCACCAGGTCCTCCGGCACGCTCCCCAGCTCCGCCTCACCGGCGGCCAGCGCGGCCACCTGGGCCTGCACGAGGAGGCGGACGAAAGGTTCGGAGTCGGCGGCGTCCCGGCGCCAGGCCAGGCCGGTGAGCACCAGCTCGCCGCCCGAGAGATAGCGGCTGGGGTCCCGCAGGTCGGTGGTCATCACGCCGCGGACCGTGCGGTCCAGCTCGTCCTCGCCGCCGAGCAGCTTGAGGCCCAGCGCGTCGGTGTCCAGCAGTGCGCGCAGCCGCATTCTCGTCGCCGCCGTTCTTTGTCTCGAAGTGTTCCAGGTCACGCGGCTGTGTCGCCCGATTCCAGAGGAGAACAGGGAGGCAATTGAGCACCTCCGTTCATACGAATCTACAAGATGCCCGCCCTGGCCAGCCAACTCCTTCATGGTTTCTGCGACTGACCCTGGTGGAGCACACGACGGTGTACTGAGGCCATTCAAGGTGAACAGCACATGAACGAGCCGGGCCCCGGCCCACGGGATTGGCTCGATCTCTACGACCATCGCACGCCGACGAGGAAGAGAGCCGGTCATGGACTTCCTTCGCCCCGCCAGCTGGGAGGAGGCGCTCGCCGCGAAGGCCGAGCACCCCACCGCTGTGCCCCTCGCGGGCGGTACCGACGTGATGGTCGAGATCAACTTCGATCACCGCAGGCCCGAGTACCTCATGGACCTGAACCGCATCGCCGACCTCACCGAGTGGGAGGTCGGAGCGGACTCCGTACGGCTCGGTGCCTCCGTGCCCTACACCCGGATCATGGAGAACCTGCGCACCGAGCTGCCGGGTCTCGCCCTCGCCTCGCACACGGTCGCCTCCCCGCAGATCCGTCACCGCGGCGGCGTGGGCGGGAACCTCGGCACCGCGTCCCCGGCCGGGGACGCCCACCCGGCGCTGCTCGCCGCCGGCGCCGAGGTCGAGGCCGAGTCGGTGCGCGGCACGCGCCGCATCCCGATCGACGCCTTCTACACCGGCGTGAAGCGCAACGCGCTGGAGCCCGACGAGCTGATCCGCGCCGTGCACGTCCACAAGGCCGACGGGCCGCAGCAGTTCTCCAAGGTCGGCACCCGCAACGCCATGGTCATCGCCGTGTGCGCCTTCGGCCTCGCCCTGCACCCCGCCACCCGTACCGTCCGCACCGGCATCGGCTCGGCCGCGCCCACCCCGGTCCGGGCTACGGCCGCCGAGGAGTTCCTCAACGCGGCGCTCGAGGACGGCGGCTTCTGGGAGAACGGGAAGATCATCACCCCGTCGGCCGTCAAGCGGTTCGCGGAGCTGTGCTCCGCCGCCTGCAACCCCATCGACGACGTCCGGGGCACCGCGAGCTACCGCCGCCACGCGGTCGGCGTCATGGCCCGCCGGACGCTCACCTGGACCTGGGAGTCGTACCGCGGCGCCCGCCGCACCACGGAAGGAGCCGCGTGATGCGCGTCAACTTCACCGTCAACGGACGTCCGCAGGAGGCCGACGACGTGTGGGAGGGCGAGTCCCTGCTGTACGTGCTGCGCGAGCGGCTGGGCCTGCCGGGCTCCAAGAACGCCTGCGAGCAGGGCGAGTGCGGCTCCTGCACGGTCCGCCTGGACGGCGTGCCGGTGTGCTCCTGCCTGGTCGCGGCGGGCCAGGCCGAGGGCCGCGAGGTCGTCACGGTCGAGGGCCTGGCGGAGTTCGCCCGGCGCCGCGCCGAGGGCGGCACACCCGGCACACCCGGCAGCCCCGGCGCCCGTACCGGCGAGAGCGCCTCACTGGACGCGGCCCGGCGGTGGCAGGCCGGAGGCACGGACTCCCAGACCGGCGAGAGCATCGAACTGGCCCCTATTCAGCAGGCGTTCATCGACGCGGGCGCCGTCCAGTGCGGCTTCTGCACGCCCGGACTGCTGGTCGCCGCCGACGAGATGCTGGAGCGCCACCCGAACCCGACCGACGAGGACATCCGCGAGGCGCTGTCGGGCAACCTGTGCCGCTGCACCGGCTACGAGAAGATCATGGACGCGGTCCGCCTGGCCGCGGCCCGCCGGCCGGAGGGGGGCCGGGCATGACCGCCAACGGCGCACCCACCGGCCTCACCCAGGGCTCCCGGACCAAGGGCGGCATCGGCGAGTCGACGCTCCGCCCGGACGGCGTCCTCAAGGTCACCGGCGAGTTCGCGTACGCGTCCGACATGTGGCACGAGGACATGCTCTGGGGCCAGATCCTGCGCTCCACCGTCGCGCACGCCGAGATCGTCTCCGTCGACACCAGCGAGGCGCTGGCCACGGCGGGCGTGTACGCCGTCATGACGTACGACGACCTGCCCACCGACGTGCGCCACTACGGGCTGGAGATCCGGGACACCCCGGTGCTCGCCCACGGCAAGGTCCGCCACCACGGCGAGCCGGTCGCGATCGTCGCCGCCGACCACCCGGAGACCGCGCGCCGCGCCGCCGCCAAGATCAAGGTGGAGTACAAGGAGCTGCCCCTCGTCACCGACGAGGCCTCCGCGACCGCCCCCGACGCGGTCCTCGTCCACGAGCACCGCGACGACCACCACAGCGGCCACGTCCCGCACCCCAACATCGTGCACCGCCAGCCGATCGTGCGCGGCGACGCCACCGCCGCCGCCGAGCGCGCCGACGTGATCGTCGAGGGCGACTACTTCTTCGGCATGCAGGACCAGGCATTCCTCGGCCCCGAGTCGGGGCTCGCGGTGCCCGGCGAGGACGGCGGCGTCGACCTCTACATCGCCACCCAGTGGCTCCACTCCGACCTGCGCCAGATCGCCCCCGTGCTCGGCCTGCCCGAGGACAAGGTGCGCATGACGCTGTCCGGCGTCGGCGGTGCCTTCGGCGGACGCGAGGACCTGTCGATGCAGATCCACGCCTGCCTCCTCGCGCTGCGCACCGGCAAACCCGTCAAGATCGTCTACAATCGCTTCGAGTCCTTCTTCGGCCACGTCCACCGCCACCCGGCCCGGCTGCACTACGAGCACGGCGCCACCCGCGACGGCCGGCTCACCCACGTGAAGTGCCGCATCGTCCTGGACGGCGGCGCCTACGCCTCCGCCTCCCCGGCGGTCGTCGGCAACGCCGCCTCGCTGTCGGTGGGACCGTACGTGTGCGACGACGTGGACATCGAGGCCCTCGCCCTCTACTCCAACAACCCGCCCTGCGGCGCCATGCGCGGCTTCGGCGCGGTCCAGGCGTGCTTCGCCTACGAGGCGCAGATGGACAAGGTGGCGAAGGAACTCGGCCTGGACCCGGTGGAGTTCCGCCGGATCAACGCCATGGAGCAGGGCACGCTCATGCCCACCGGCCAGCCCGTGGACTCCCCGGCACCGGTCGCCGAACTGCTGCGCCGGGTCAAGGCGATGCCGATGCCGCCGGAGCGCCAGTGGGAGTCCAGCGAGGGCGCCGACGTACGGCAGCTGCCCGGCGGCCTGTCCAACACCACGCACGGCGAGGGCGTCGTACGGGGCGTCGGCTACGCGGTCGGCATCAAGAACGTCGGCTTCTCCGAGGGCTTCGACGACTACTCCACCGCCCGGGTCCGCATGGAGGTCGCCGGCGGCCGGCCCGTGGTCACCGTGCACACCGCGATGGCGGAGGTCGGCCAGGGCGGCGTCACCGTCCACGCGCAGATCGCCCGCACCGAGCTGGGCGTCGCCCAGGTCACCATCCAGCCCGCCGACACGCAGGTGGGCTCGGCCGGCTCCACCTCCGCCTCCCGGCAGACGTACGTCACGGGCGGCGCCGTCAAGCACGCCTGCGAGCTGGTGCGCGAGAAGGTCCTGGACATCGGCCGCCGCAGGCTCGGCTCCCACCACCCCGCCTGGGCCCGCGACGGACTCCTCCTGGAGGGCGGCAAGGTCGTCACCGACGGCGGCGAGGTCCTCGCCGACCTCGTGGACGTGCTGGAGGACGAGGTGGTCGAGGTCGAGGAGGAGTGGCGGCACCGGCCGACCGAACCCTTCGACCGGCGCACCGGCCAGGGCAACGGCCACGTCCAGTACTCCTTCGCCGCGCACCGCGCCGTCGTCGAGGTCGACACCGACCTGGGCCTGGTCAAGGTGATCGAGCTGGCCTGCGCCCAGGACGTCGGCAAGGCGCTGAACCCGCTCTCCGTGATCGGCCAGATCCAGGGCGGCACCGTCCAGGGCCTGGGCATCGCGGTGATGGAGGAGATCGTCGTCGATCCCGTGACCGCCAAGGTCCGCAACCCCTCCTTCACGGACTACCTGCTCCCCACGATTCTCGACACGCCGGCCCTACCGGTCGACGTGCTCGAACTCGCCGACGACCACGCGCCCTACGGGCTGCGCGGCGTCGGCGAGGCACCCACCCTGTCGTCGACCCCGGCGGTCCTCGCGGCCGTCCGGAACGCGACCGGACTGGCGCTCGACCGCACGCCGGTACGACCGGAACACCTCACCGGTACGGCGTGACGCCGCCGTGGCGGGCAATCGTGCCGCAGGGCGGCACGGGTGGGCGCCACAGCACCCGACACCGGGCAACGGCCGCACTCACGGCCACGGGATTCCGGCGTCGGTTCACCCCAAGGTGCAGTACCGGGCCGTCCCCCGAGCTGACACCTCCCAAATCCCGCGCCTTCGCCGAAGGCACGGGTGCACCTATGAACCTTGGGAGACGGCCCCATGACCCAGCAGTCAGTGGAGCCCAAGATCACCGCCGAAGACGCGGGCGCGGGTTCCCGCGTCCCCGGCGGACGGTCTTGGCTCGACCGGTACTTTCACATATCCCACCGGGGATCCACGGTCGCGCGTGAGGTGCGCGGCGGCATCACCACCTTCATGGCGATGGCGTACATCGTCCTGCTCAACCCCGTGATCCTCTCCGGCAAGGACGCCGCCGGAGACACCCTGGGCCAGAAGGCCCTGATCACCGCGACGGCGTTCGCCGCGGCGGTCACCACGCTCCTGATGGGCTTCGTCGGCAAGGTGCCGCTCGCCCTGGCCGCCGGGCTCTCGGTCTCCGGCGTGATCGCCGGCCAGGTCGTCCCGCAGATGACCTGGCCGCAGGCCATGGGCATGTGTGTGATGTACGGCGTGGTGATCATGCTGCTCGTGGTCACCGGGCTCCGCGAGATGATCATGAACGCGATCCCGCTCGCCCTCAAGCACGGCATCACCATGGGCATCGGTCTGTTCATCGCCATCATCGGCCTGGTCAAGGGCGGCTTCGTCCACCCGGGCAAGGCGACCCCGCTCTCCCTCGGCCCCGCCGGTGAACTCTCCGGCTGGCCGGTCCTGCTCTTCGCGGGCACCCTGCTGCTGATCTTCATGCTCCAGGCCCGCAACACGCCCGGGGCCATCCTGATCGGCATCGTCACCGGCACGATCGTCGCGGCGATCCTCAACGCCACCGGCGTCATCGACCCCAAGCAGTGGGCCAACGGCGCACCCGAACTGCACGGCAGCGCGGTCTCCATGCCGGACTTCTCGCTCTTCGGCAACCTGGAGTTCGGCGGCTGGGGCGAGGTCGGCGCGATGACGGTCGGCATGATCGTCTTCACCCTGGTGCTCGCCGGGTTCTTCGACGCGATGGCCACCATCATCGGCGTCGGCACCGAGGCCAAGCTCGCCGACGACAAGGGCCGCATGCCGGGCCTGTCCAAGGCGCTGTTCATCGACGGCGCCGGCGGTGCCATCGGCGGTGTGGCGGGCGGCTCAGGGCAGACCGTCTTCGTCGAGTCCGCGACCGGCGTCGGCGAGGGCGCCCGTACCGGGCTGGCCTCGGTCGTCACCGGCGCGTTCTTCGCCGCCTGCCTCTTCTTCACGCCGATCACCGCGATCGTGCCGCAGGAGGTCGCCTCCGCCGCGCTGGTCGTCATCGGCGCCATGATGATGATGAACGCCCGGCACGTGGACTGGGCCGACCGGGCCACCGCGATCCCGGTCTTCCTGACCGTCGTCCTGATGCCGTTCACGTACTCCATCACGGCCGGGGTCGCCGCCGGTGTCATCTCCTACGTCGCCATCAAGGCCGCCCAGGGCAAGGCCCGGGAGATCGGGGCGTTCATGTGGGCCCTGACGGTGATCTTCGTCGTCTACTTCGCCCTGAACCCGATCGAGAGCTGGATGGGCGTGCACTAGCCGCCACGACGGGAACCCTGCACGTACCCGTTGGCCGAGGAGGACCGGAAGGTTCGAGGAGGACCGCACGATGCTGGACATCGCCGAAGAGCTGCACCGGTGGGTCGAGCAGGGCCGCGACTTCGCCGTGGCCACCGTGGTGGCCGTCGGCGGCAGCGCGCCCCGGCCGCCCGGCGCCGCCCTCGCGGTGGACGCCGACGGCACGGTGGCCGGCTCGGTCTCCGGCGGCTGCGTGGAGGGAGCCGTGTACGAGCTGTGCCGGCAGGCGCTCCAGGACGGCGAGACCGTCGTGGAGCGCTTCGGGTACAGCGACGAGGACGCCTTCGCCGTGGGCCTGACCTGCGGCGGGGTCATCGACATCCTCGTCACCCCGGTACGGAGGGGCGACCCCGTCCGTCCGGCCCTGGCCGCGGCCCTCGCCGCCGCCGCGCGCGGGGAGACGGCGGCCGTGGCCCGCGTCGTGAGCGGCCCGGCGGAGCTGACGGGCCGCGCGCTCGTCGTCCGCGCGGACGGCACCCGCACCGGCGGCTTCGGCGGCCACCCCGAGCTGGACCGCACGGCTGCCGCCGAGGCGGGCGCCTTCCTGCACGCCGGGCGCACCGGCACGCTGGAGATCGGTGAGCAGGGCTCGCGCTGCGGAGCACCGCTGACGCTGCTGATCGAGTCCTCCGTCCCGGCCCCCCGCATGATCGTCTTCGGCGCGATCGACTTCGCCTCGGCACTGGTGCGGGTCGGCAAGTTCCTCGGCTACCGGGTGACGGTGTGCGACGCCCGCCCCGTCTTCGCCACCGAGGCCCGCTTCCCCGACGCGGACGAGATCGTCGCCGAGTGGCCGCACGAGTACCTGCGGCGCACCGAGGTCGACGCGCGCACGGTGCTGTGCGTCCTGACCCACGACGCCAAGTTCGACATACCGCTGCTCCGGCTGGCGCTGCGCCTCCCGGTGGCGTACGTCGGCGCGATGGGCTCCCGCCGCACCCACCTCGACCGCGAGGCCCGCCTGCGCGAGGCCGGGGTGAGCGACCTGGAGCTGTCCCGCCTCAGGTCCCCGATCGGCCTCGACCTCGGCGCCCGCACCCCCGAGGAGACGGCCCTGTCCATCGCCGCCGAGATCGTCGCGACCCGCCACGGAGGCACGGGCACCGCCCTGACCGGCGCCCACACGCCCATCCACCACGACGAACCGTCGGCCCCGAGCGCGCCGACGAGGCGCATCGATTCGGTGGCGTAGCGCGCGGGACCTGGGTGCCGGGGGAAGCGTGCCCCGTGTCTCGGGCACCACGAGCTGGCGCTGCGGACGTTCGCCGAGGGCGGCCGCCCCCACCGAGCCCAGACCGCTGGCCGGGAGCAGGCCCGAGTTGCACACATAGCAAGTCTCCCGTCGGAACCATCCCTACGGGCGCAGGGAGCAGCAGGCCGTGCAGCACAGAGGCGACCACGCACCGGGACCATCCCCACGGATGCGGGGAGCAGTCGTGCACTACGCGGCCCCGGGCGCGGAGGCCGACCATCCCCGCAGGAGCGGGGAGCAGATACCACCCGCCGCCCGAGCCGCGCTCGCACCGGGACCATCCCCGCGGGCGCGGGGAGCAGCTGCCCACGGCGACGGCGATCGAGATTGTGGCGGGGCCATCCCCGCGGGTGCGGGGAGCAGAAGGGTGCGGCGAACGCTGCGGCCGTGAAGCGGGGGCCATCCCCGCGGGTGCGGGGAGCAGGACGGCGACATCGCCGCCGATGCGATCAAGGAGGGGCCATCCCCGCGGGTGCGGGGAGCAGGCTGGATGACCTGCGCCTTTGCAGACGGCGGAGGCAGGTCTCGAGAGTCTTCATTGATCTGGCAAATCGGCCATAAGTTAATCGATGTGCATCAGCCTCTGCCGAAGCGTCGGCGTTTGGCGGCTCTGCTCCAGCCGGATGGTGGTCCGTTCTGGGGTGCTGGTCCGGCGGTGGGCGCGTTGGGGTCCGGGCGGTGGATCAGGGTGATGCCTTCGTGGTCGGTCGGGTGCCAGGCGTGGTCGTGGGTGCGGAAGGTGAAGCCCTGCTCGTTGTTGGTGGTGTGGGCCAGCAGGGCGCGGCCCTGGCCGGCGTACTGCTGGACTTCTTCCCAGAGTGCGTCGCGGATGCGGGCGGAGGGGTTGCCGACGAAGACCCCGGCGGAGATCTCCAGCAGCCAGCGTGTGAGGAAGCCGCGCAGGCCGGCCGGGCAGTTGGTGAGGACGATGACGGTCACCAGAGTTCGTCCCCGTAGTCATCGGGACCGTCGTAGTTGGTGCCGGAGGCGACCTGGTGGCCGTGATCGCTTTGGAGCGTGACCACGTCCCGGTCGTCGGCGGAGTCGCTGGAACCGGCCATTTCGGGGAGCAGGAGGCGCCTGATGTCGTTGACGCACCGGTCAAGCAGGGACGTTTCGTTGATGCGGTCCCGTAGCGCGCGGCGAGTGCGAGGGCCGGTGTCCTCCTCGTCCTGCGCAGCCACGTCGAAGGCGAGCGGTATGCCGATCTCCGTCTTGTAGAGGTCGGCGACGTCCAAGACGAAGGACAGTTCGTGGCCGGAGTGGATGAAACCGAGAGCCGGGCTGCATCCCAGGGAGGTGACGACGGCATGGGCGATGCCGTACATGCACTGGGCGGCTGCGGTGATGGCCTGGTTGACGGCGTCGCCGCTGGTGAAGTTGCCGGGGGTGTAGCGACGGCCCCGCCAGGGGACGCCGGTGCGGGCCGCCTCCGTCCGGTAGCAGTCCTTGACCCGTCTTCCCTCTCGGCCGAGGAGTTCGTGCCGGGTGAGACCGGAGGGGTCCTCCTCCGGGAAGCGCAGCCGGTACATCGCCCGGGCCACGGCGAGGCGGCTGCGCTGGTTGGCCCACTGGCGGGCCTGGGCCTCCATGAGGGCGGCGGAGCGGCTGAGGGCGCGGCCGGAGGCGTAGTAGCGCACGCCGTGTTCGCCGACCCAGCAGACGGCCGCACCGGTTTCCCCGAGCACGCTCATGGCCTGGTGGGTGACGCGGGTTCCGGGGCCGAGGAGGAGCGTGCCGATGGTCGCGGACGGGATGTGAGTCGTGCCCTCCGCGTCCTGGGCCGTGATGGCGTTGGCGTCGCGGTGGACGGTGCAGCGTTCCAGGTAGACGAAAGAGAGGCGCTCGCCGGTGCGGGTGAGCTGCCGTGGAGTGAGTGCCGTGCGTTGGGAGACCGTGCTCATGGGGTGGGCCTCGCCGGCTGGGTGAGGGGGGCCAGGGTGAGGAGGCCGCAGCCGTACGCGCGGGCCCGGCCGATGCCCTGGGTGAGAGCGCGGCGCAGCGCGGCGGGGTCGGTGACCTCCAGTCGGCCTTCGAAGGTGACGGTGACGACGGTGACCGGCGTGTCGCGGCCGCTGCCCTGGCCGCGGGCTTTGTCGAAAGCGAGAGAGCGACTGTCCCGTATGGCCAGCTCGTACCGGTCGCCGGAATGGGACCGCTTCTGGTGGGTGGTGCCCCCGGGCAGGAGACGTCGGTCTGCCGGTTTCTCGCAGACCCGGAAGCCGAGGCGCTTTTGCCGTTCCTCGTCGAGCAGCCAACCCATCTGGTGAACGGGCGTGAGGTGTGCGGTGAGCTTGCGGGGTTCGCCCTCCTTGCGGCGGACTGTGTGCACGGGATTCGCGGTCAGGCGGAACGCCCAGCGGTCGCCGCCGGTCAGGCGGTCGAGAAGGGGGGCGTAGGAGCGGGTCTGCCAGCCGGGCTTCTCGGGGTCGGCGACGGCGGGCCATCCGGCCTGCTCGACCAGATGGGTCAGATCGGGACGGTCGGGGCTGACGATGTACAGCAGCACCTCGGCGCGGCCCCGCTGGTCCAGGCGCCACAGCACGCGTGGTGCGTCGGGCTGCGGACTGTCGGAGGGCAGGATGTGGGGGAAGGACGACATGACCGCCGCGTGCATGGCCTGGGGCGAGGACAGCAGGCGGCGAGCGCCGGGCCGCGCGGTATTGACGCGGAAGCGGGAGAGGAACATCAGGCGCTCTCATTCTCCAGGGCATCGAGGGCCGCGAACGGGTCGTGCGGACTCTGCGGGCTGCCGCCGCCGGCAGGGATCAGAGTGGGTACGGCGATGGTGACGACGGTGCGCAGTGCGTGCCGCCGATGGGCAGCGTCGAAACTGACCGGCTGGTCGCGCAGGACGTCGGCCGGCTCGGCGGGCCCGTCGGCGGCCTTCTCGTGCAGGACGGTCAGGGACTGCGGGGCCCGGTGGCGCCTGCGGTACCAGGCGGAGGCCTGCCACGGCACGTTTGTCAGCGCGTTCTCGAGTGTCGTGTCTTCGTACAGTGCGAGGTCGACCGGCGCGGAGGGCGGGCACGAGCGCCGACCGAGATACGGCAGGTAGACAGGGGCGCGCAGGGCGTCGTGCAGGCCGGTGAGCAGGGTCCGGTTGCCCTCGACGGCGGCGACGAAGACGGCGTCGGCGAGGTAGAACCGCTCGGACAGCGGCATGGACGCCCCGGTGACGCCGTGGTGGGCAGTGTGGAAGTCACGAATGCGGGTGCCGGGCTGGTCGATGCGGACTCCGAACCGCAGTGCTGCCAAGGGCGCCAGATTCGTGTCGTCGCCGCGTTCAATTCCGGCCGCCGAGGCGAGCAGGCCGATGACGCCGCTCTTGGTCGGTGCGGACTCGGTGGTGCGGCGGGTGAAACGGGAGGAGGCCCCCCATGACTGCAGGGGGCCCGCCAGGCGAAGGACGAGTACGCCGGTGCTGCTCATGCGGACTTGTCCAGGCGTTCGGTGACGGCCTGTCCGATGGCGGCGGCCAGTTCACGCAGCGTGCCGGTCTCGGTGCCGAGGTCGGCGAGCTTGTGTGTGGCGGGGCCGACCCGCAGGACCCAGGTGCGGGTGGTGTCGGGGTCGCCGTAGGCGCGCTCGATGTCCGAGGCGTAGGCGGCGAGCCGGTCGGCGGCCTCGCGCAGGTGTCCGCCGCCGTCGCTGCGGACCGGGTCCTCGAAGGCGGCGACGTAGCTGATGGGCCGGGTGGTGCGCAGCTTGACGACTACGGCGTCGGGCTCCGTGTGATGACCGAAGGTGTTGATCTTTCCGGTGGGGAGGGACTCCACGAAGGCCTGCACGAAGGCTTCTACGGCCCGGCGCACCGGCTCGGTGCGTGGTTCTTCCTCACGCAGACCCTGGCCGAGGTTGTCGGCGAGCAGGTGCACGCCGAGGGCGGCGTAGCGGTAGAGCGTCGCGGAGTTGAAGTCGATGGTGCCGATCATTCCGGCGCCGGTCTCGTCGTCGGTGTTCTCGTCGTCGACGGCCGTGTAGTAGTCGGACTCGTTGTCGACGCGGTGGACGCTCAGGGCATGCGCCACCTGGACGGCGGCGTCGACGTTGATGTCGGCGACGTCGGCGACCATCCGGCCGAACAACGCGATGTCCACGGAGTGCCGGGTGTCCGCGAGTTCCTTGGCCCGGGCCTTGTTTTCCTTGGACCTGAGGAACGATGTGATGTCGTCGGCGCCTTCCAAGGCGAGGCGGGCCAGGCCGTCGAGCTGCCGTGAGCTGAGGAAGACCAGGTACTTGCTCTCCGGAGCGGGAGCGGAACTCCCGTCCTTCTTCGCCTGCTCGGCCTTCCGCTTGGGGATCTCGGTCTTGAAGCCCGCGGCCTTGACCGTCTCGTCGGCGAGCTGCAGTGCAGTCTCCCGTTCGACGGAGTCGTCGAGTCCGGTGATCCGGTCGGCCAGCAGCTCCACGATCTTCTTCGTCCGTACGCCCAGCTCGGCGGGGTCGAGCAGGTGCTCGTCCGCGAAGCAGGTCCGGATGGCCCGCTTCCACGCCTGGCTCGAGACCCGGGCGCGGGGGACTCCGCCGTAGACGGCCGTCTTGGGGGCGCCCGTGTCGTCCCGGTTGAGGTTGCTGGGCGGGACGGTTTGCAGGGCGTGCACGTCCAGGAAGATGCGGTTCACGAGGCGTCCTTGTCGGTGTCCGGGGTGGCGTTCTCGTCGGTGTCCGGTCGGGTTCGTAGCTGCTCGTGGAAGGAGCGGCCCCACCGACGCCGTACGGCGGCGGGCCCGTCGGGGTACTGCCAGAGGTAGAGCTGGCCGGCGAGGAGCGCGTAGTCGAGCGGGACCGGGGTCTTGGCGCTGCGCAGCAGGGCGACGATGTCGCGCAGCCGCTGGGTGAGCGTGGCGAGGTCGGGGGCAGTGCCCGCGCGGACCAGGCGCTTGCGGATGGGCGCGTCGGTGCCGTCGGTCGGCATCAGGCGTCGGACCGCGGCGCCCAGGCCGCCCGGCCGCTGACGGGTGTGCCTGCGGTGCATGGGAACCCCGCGCGACTGCTGGTGGAATGCCCACAGGGTGAGGGCCGCGTGCAGCGCGTTCTCCGCACGCTCCAGCTCCTGTTCGCCCAATGGCCTTGCTCCTGCGGCCGTGGCGTGGAGTGGGTCGGTGTCGATCAGGCTCCACAGGTCAGGTGTCTCGCCTGCCTCACGACCCGCGCCGCGGCGCAGTCGGGCGAGCGCGCCGACGGCATGGGACCTGTCCTTGAGGTACCCCTCCTGCCAGGACCCGATGAGTGCGGCGGCGAGGTCCGCGACCTGCTGCTGAACCGGGACTGCGGAGCGCGGGGCGGATGTGGATGCGGACGCGGTCATACGTGCACCTCCGAGTCGGTCGCGGCGTATTCGGTTCCCGTCGGGCCGGTGGACCCTGGCTCGGATGGGCCGTCCTCCGCCGAGGCGGCGCCCTTCCCGCTGGAGTCCGGGGCATCTGAAGAGCTTGAAGAACGCGAGGCGCCGCGAGAGACGGGGTTGCCCAGCGCCTTGGCCAGCCGCCCCCGGAACCACACGTCGGCCAGGCCCGCGTTCAGCCAGTGAGTGCCGCCCTTGTTATCGGTGTGCATCCGTCCCTCCCAGGCCGCGTCGCCCGCGGCGGCGATGAGACGGTCGCCGAGGCGGCCCACCGTGTGCCGTACCTGGCGCTGCCACACGTGCCGGTGCTCGAAGGGGTCGGACGCCTCTGCCATTCCGGAGAGCCAGCCGCGGTACGGATGGTCCAGCGCGTCGAATCCCTCCGCGCGGGCAGCAGTCTTCGAACCCTCCTGCTCGGATCCACGTGCCCGGGCCAGATCGGCCGCGAGGTCCCCCAGGATCCGCACCGCCCGGTCGGCGTCCTCGGCCGCGGCGATGGCTTGCGCGGCGTAGGCAGGGTCCTGCGAGTGCAGCAGGACGACCGGCATCTCCAGGCGGTCGTCGACGACCTCGTCGATCACGGACTGCTGGGTCCCGTACCGGACACCCACCACCCGGGTACGGACGAGGAAGCGTCGGGAGAGGTGGCCTTCGGTCACGAGCCGCGCGACCCATTCGAGGATCCGCGGCCGCAGCCGGGAAGGCCCCTCGGCGCCGCCGGTGTTCTCCAGCCGGTCGGCGAGGAGTGCGGCGATGCCCCGCCAGGCCGCACGGGCCGGATCGTGCTCCAGCGGCAGAAACACGGGGGATTGCCCCAGCTTCTTCTCCTGCGCAGGGCTGCGCCGCCACGCAGTCATCGGCTCGCCGCGGTGCATGTTCCGGGAGACGAGCGGATCGCCGTAGCCGAGGACGACACCGTGAACGCCGTCCGCATCATGGTGCAGACGCACCCGGCGCGACCGCCAGGTGTACAGGTCGCGCAGACCGGTCGCGGACCGCCCGTCGGACCCCGGTCCGCAGGGCTCACGCCGCCAGGCCGGCCGGTCGTCGGCGGAAAATTCCAGCAGCTCCGTGTCCGCCGCCACCAGATTGAGCAGCAGCGTCTCGCGCAGCGTGGCACCCTCCACGAAGACGCCACCCAGGCCCCCCGCCCAGCCGGTGCCGAGCGGGTACACCTTGCCGCCCTTGACCCGGTCGTCACCGACCATGCCGGACTTGATGCCGGAGGTGTCGTACGCGTGGACGTGAACGATCCAACGGGCGGCCTCGGCGAAGGACAGCCGCCGCACGTCCGGCATCCGCGCGCTGAAGAACGGCTCCCCGGCCGGCACGTCGGCCACGATCCGGTTGAGGGAGAACACCTCGTCCTTCGCTGTTCGCAGCCCGGCTGACTGCCCGAACGGCGCGACCGGATGCAGCAAGTCGAACCGGTCGTGGTGCTCGTCCAGATATGCCTGGACCGGAGCGAAGCAGTCAGGGTCCTCCCAGAGCTCCGCCCACTCCTCGATGTCACCAGGGCCGTCGAGCGCGTCGTGCGCGACGGCCAACAGGAGACGGACCAGGGAGAACTCCTGGGTGGCCAGTTCACCCACGACGCAACGAAGAACATCGGCCTGGGCGAAGACCTGGCGGAGCGACAGCTCGTCCTGGGACCCGTCACACCGCAGCACACCGATCCAGGGCTGGCTCGTCAGATCGAAGGCTGACGCATTCGGTCTGCCGGGAGCGGATTCAGGCATGGGTCTCCTCAAGGTCGCTACTCGACTGCAGCGAGAACAACAGCCTGCCAGGCAGGACTGACAACGCCCTATGGCCCGGTAAGGGGAGGGGCGGCGGGGCCACTTGCGGCAAGTGACGCAGCACATCCTTCTGGTCAGGTAGGGTACGGCGAAACAATGGCAACAGCCTTAGGGGAGTAGGATGTTGAGTAGCTGGGGTCGTTGGATCCTCGTCATTGGGGCGGTCATAGTCACCTTCTGGTTAGGTCTCTTACTGGGCCGCGTTCTGCTGTACGGGGGGCCTGATGACGAGTCCGTCAAGTGGGGCATTGCCACGGCGCTGGCAACTGTGGTCTCGCCCGTGGCCGTCCTGCCGCTGGTTCGCTGGGCCCAGCTGCCGAAGGAGCATTGAGCCTCCTCTGTCCGCGCGGCAGCGCGATCCTGTGTACGTTGGGCCAACGGCCCGAAGCTGATGACATACAAGTCGTCGTGTCGTAAAGCCACTGCTCCCCACTCCCCGGGGATGGCCCCAGCCTTAGGGGCGTATATCACTGCTCCCCGCACCTAGCGGGGATATTTCGCGGTTCAAGCCGTCGCCGCTTCGTCTGCAGCTCGGGTCACCTCAAGACCGTCACTCGGGCTGTAGCGGAGTGCGAAGCCTGCCAGGTGGGTCTGACGGTCCTCGTCGAGAGCGAGAATCAGCTGGTCGGCGAGCCAAGGGCTGTCCTTACCCTGCCAGTTGGGGAGGTACAGCTGTTCCAGCTCCTCGATGGCCCGATCCATGGTCTCGCCGGAGAATTGCAGGGGGAGCCGCAGTCCGCAGCTCGCGGCCGTACGGGCCGCGAACCGTGTCGGCGTCGCATCCTGCGCCAGCTCGAGGCCAGCCCGTGGTCGGCCTTTGCCGTCCGGCTCGAGCCACGGAAGGGTGGCGAGGCTGCCGTCGCTGCGTCGTTGTACGACGACGACCTCCAAGCTGTCCCGGCTGTCGCGAACCTGGGCACGCCCGGTGGGGGTGTCGTCGGTGTCACCCACGCCGGCGGCGACCCAGCCGAACAGTGGCCGCCCCGGTCTTCCGACGGCGCCCAGCCGGAATACGGCGGCGCGTTGGGCCTGGTCTTCGCGGTGCTCCTCGAACCGCTCGGCCGCCGCCTTCATCGCGTCCTGCCAGCCGTCCGGCCCGACCGGGCCGTCCCCGTACGCGCTCTGCACGAGAGGGCTGATGTCCTCCGGGAGGCGCACCGGCCGCCTGGGCCCGCCGTCCAGGTGGGGGAGGAGCACCGCCGCCGACCGAAGCAGGGCGTGCCGCCCGTACACCGCGACGGACCCGCGCACCGGTACGGGTACCTCCGCGTCCCAGCCGACACCTGTCACCAGACAACGCGCGCTGCGCAAGCGTTCGGGGCGGTCCTGCTGTTCCTTTCCGCGCCGGTGGCGGTGCAGGCGGCCCATGCGCTGCAGGAGCAGGTCGACTGGGCAAAGGTCGCTGACCAGCAGGTCGAAGTCGACGTCCAGGGACTGTTCTGCGACCTGGCTGGCGACCACGATGTGCCGGCCCGTGGGTCGGTCGTCTGTCTTCTCCGGGGGCCCGAAGAGGCGGAGCAAAGCCTTGTCTTTGCCTGCCCGGTCGAGGTCGACGAAACGCGAATGGGCGACCGTCACGTTCTCGGCACCGAACCTGTCACGCAGGACGTGAGCCGTTTCCAGCACCCGTGTGACAGTGTTCCGGATCACCAGGGCGCACCCGCCGCCGGTCAGCTCACCCTCCAGCCGATCGGCGAGGACGTCCAGGCCGTCGGCCAGACGCTCGACCCGTACCTGCGTGGACCGGGCCGATGCCTGCGGGCGTCGGACCAGCGGAATGCTCCCCGGAGCGACGGCGGTCAGCAACGGGTACGAGTCCGACCCGACAGCTTCCCCGGCGACGACCGCCGCATCACCACGGCCGGAGTACGCCGCCACGAGGTCCCGCCTGCGTGAGGCAGGCAGAGTCGCGGACAGGACCACGACCGGAACCCGGTATGCGCCCAGCCAGGACAGCACCCGGTCCAGGTACACGCTCATGTAGGTGTCGTAGGCGTGCGCCTCGTCTACGACAACGACCTTCCCAGCCACGGCAAGGTGACGCAGTGCCAGGTGCCGGCTCTTCAGGCCGGCGAACAGCAACTGGTCGATGGTGCCCGCCACGAACGACGCCAGCATGGCCTTCTTACGTCCACGCAGCCAGGCATGCGCCACGAGCTCGGCTCCCGCACGGCGCTGTTCGTCCAGTCTCGGCCTGGGTGCGTGCGCCGCTTCGTCCACGTCGACGGCCGTGACCCCTCCGGTACGGGCCATCAGTCCGGCGAAGTCCTCGTTGAGGGCCGCCTTGGAATGGGCCAGGTGTACCGAGCGGCGTGAGCCCGCCACCGACGGCACCCGGTCCAGCCAATCGATCAGGCGCGGGAACATCGCATTGCCGGTGGCCATGGTCGGCAGGGCGAAGAACACCCCGCCGGCACCCGAGCGTGCTGCAAAGATCTCGGCTGTGGCGAGGGCTGCCTCCGTCTTCCCTTCGCCCATCGGTGCCTCGACGATCATCAGCCCGGGCGTCTCCAGCTCCTGGGCGAGTTCCACGGCGGCTTCCTGGACGGGGCGTGCCTCCGCTCCCGCGGGCAAGTCGAAGCGGGAGGCGAACACCTCCCGAGCGCTGCCCTCCGGCCCTTCGGCCCGCCAAGGCTTCGGCAAGTCCAGGCCCTGCCAGGCCGCGGCAAGACGCTCATCGTCGCTGCGGGATGCGTCGTCGGGAAAGTAGGGGAAGAGGTCGGGATTGCTGGCGATCCAGTCGGAGACGATGACCAGTGCAGTGAGCAGCACCTGCACAGGCTGCGGCAGTCTGACCCGCTGCCATTCCCCCAGCAGTTCGGCCACGCCGAACTGCTCGGCGCAGGCGTCGAGTAGCTCGGTCTGCACCTGCCGCCAGACACGGCTGCTCGTGCCTGGCGTACGCAGTAACTGCTCGTGTTGGTACAGGGCCTTGATCTGCCCGTGCTCGGGCGGAACACCGTGATGCCCGCCCACAGCAACCGTGAACTGCCCAGTTCGGGCGGGCGCCCAACCGTGCCGTTCCTCCAGCCATTCCCCCAGCAACACCTGCCCGGCCAGACCGTGCGGCGCAACCCGTCGGTCCGGTCCCAGGGCCCTCGCCGAACGCATCTCCAGCCCTTGACCGCGCATCGCGTCGGCAAGCTGGTCGACCTGACACGCGAACGCCGGCGTGGCCTTGCCGATGTCGTGCACACCAGCGAGCCACACGGCGAGGGCACGCGCGTCCGCATCCCCCCGAGGCAACGCCTCGGCGATCAGCCGCCGCACTCCTACGGGCAGCCACCGGTCCCACAGCAGGCCCGCCACCGCGGCACTGTCCTCCATGTGCCGCCACAGCGGGAGCCACCCATCGGTCTTGCAGTCATGCTTGGCCCACACCGCCCTGGCCGGCTCCCCAAGCCGACGCAACAGGCTGGAACGGGCGTTCCCCCCATCACTCATGAGGGATTCCTACAGGGAAAAGCTGGCCCGCCCCACCAAAACGAGCAAAGAGGAGAGTCCGCTGAAAGGCAGCACTTCCTAGTCATATGATGATCGGCTAACCATGGACGCGCCTACCGAACGACCCGCCACCTCATGTCCTATTGGCCGGAATCTGTAAAGCTTGCCGAAAACACGCCTCTGCGGCCATAAACTCGCAGATCAAGCAGTCTGCTCCCCGCACCCGCGGGGATGGTCCCGACGACACCCCCAAGCCCCGCCGGCGCACCGCCTGCTCCCCGCACCCGCGGGGATGGTCCCGGCTGGGACTCCGTCATCGACGAGCGGACGGACTGCTCCCCGCACCCGCGGGGATGGTCCCAGCATCAAGGGCTCGGGGATCCGCCGCGGCGACTGCTCCCCGCACCCGCGGGGATGGTCCCGGAGACGCAACCGCCAAGGGGGATTCAGGCAGCTGCTCCCCGCACCCGCGGGGATGGTCCCGACCTGTCCCCGGCAGAACGCCTCGCGAAGCAGCGCACCCCTGCTCCCCGCACCCGCGGGGATGGTCCCACCTGCCGCGCCTCCTCGACGCTCAGGTCCCACTGCTCCCCGCACCCGCGGGGATGGTCCCACCGAGCCCGTTGGCACGTCGATGGACACGTTCTGCTCCCCGCACCCGCGGGGATGGTCCCCGGCCACCGGGCCCCGGGTCCACACCGAGAAACTGCTCCCCGCACCCGCGGGGATGGACCCGCCCGGGCCGACGCGAAGCAGGCCCGCAAGGACTGCTCCCCGCACCCGCGGGGATGGTCCCGACATGCTGGAGCTCCTGCTCCGCGACATCAGCTGCTCCCCGCACCCGCGGGGATGGTCCCTGGCCGTTGACGAACAGGCCGGCGGCGCCGACCTGCTCCCCGCACCCGCGGGGATGGTCCCCGTCTGCTCCACCCAGCGTTGGAATGTGAGAGCTGCTCCCCGCACCCGCGGGGATGGTCCCGATCAACCTTGCGACGGGGCCCGGGGCAGCGACTGCTCCCCGCACCCGCGGGGATGGTCCCGATCCGAAATATCCAGGACAGCTGTGGCTCACCTGCTCCCCGCACCCGCGGGGATGGTCCCAGGTGTCACCACAGGCTAACCCCAAGATCAGTCTGCTCCCCGCACCCGCGGGGATGGTCCCTCGTTCTTGCGGGCGGCGACCGAAAGGTTACGCTGCTCCCCGCACCCGCGGGGGTGGTCCCTACCACTCCGCCCGAGACCTCCCCCCGGCAGACTGCTCCCCGCACCCGCGGGGATGGTCCCCACCCCGAGCACGGCATCGGCTGGGTGAGTCTCTGCTCCCCGCACCCGCGGGGATGGTCCCCACCCGCATGAGCACCACCGAGACCGAGCACGCTGCTCCCCGCACCCGCGGGGATGGTCCCGCCCGGCGCATCCTCGGCCCCCGGTTCCGCGTCTGCTCCCCGCACCCGCGGGGATGGTCCCGCGCTCGCCTGCGTCCAGAGCACGTCGGGGCGCTGCTCCCCGCACCCGCGGGATGGTCCCCGTCACGGCGCGCGCCCAGGCCGACTGCGTCCCTGCTCCCCGCACCCGCGGGGATGGTCCCGAGGCGTACGCGTTCGCGGCCATCAGCCCGGCCTGCTCCCCCCACCCGCGGGGATGGTCCCGGCCAGTTCCGGGTCATCACCTCGGTGACCGACTGCTCCCCGCACCCGCGGGGATGGTCCCTGCGACCCCGAGGTCTTCGACGAGGCCCACTACTGCTCCCCGCACCCGCGGGGATGTCGCCGCATGGATGCCCGTAGGCGGCGTTCCCAATCGTGCAGATGGGGACGCCGTCGGGACCGGGTCAGTAGGCGAGCGTGAGGCGGCTCTCCGGCTTGTTGATGATGTGGCCGGGCGCGGCTCCGGTCGCGGAGGGGGTGACGGTCATCCGCGGTACCGCCAGGCGGGCGGTGCCCCATGCGTCAATCTGGGCGATGAGATCGTGGGCCAGTTCCTCGCCGCGCGGCCCGTATGCCGCCGCACCGAGCCGGAACGGGCGTTCCGGGTCGACGCCTTCACGGGTCAGGGTCAGGTAGGCGAGGGAGCCGCCTTCGACCAGGACGGGGCTGCGGCCCGGTGTGGCAGGCCTGTGGATCAGGTCCTGGCTGATGGCCTCCGCGGTGGCTTCGAGTCGGCATACGCGGTCGTCCTCGGCTGTAGCGCGCAGCCACACGCCGTCGAACGACTCCTCGCCGCCGATTCGCTGCGCGGAGAGGAAGTGGCCGGTCGGCTTCTTCGCCGCCAGGGTGTCGGCGAGAGCGTCGGTGTCGATGACCTGGTCCTGGTCGTAGTGGAGGCGGATCGTGTCGGTGGCGTTGAGGGACGCCGTCTGCTCGCCGTTCTGCCCGATGACCGGAATGAAGCCACACAGCTCCATGCCGTCGGAGACCAACTCGTCCCCGTGGCGGGTCAGGGCGACCGATTGAGTCTGGCCGCGCCAGCGCAGCGGCAGTACGAGGCGTCCGCCGTCCGCCAGTTGGTCCCACCAGATGGTCGGAATGTCCCAGATGCCCACTGTGGCGATGATCCGGTCGTACGGCGCGTTCTCGTGGACGCCGAGCAGGCCGTTGCGCTCGATGACCGTGACGCTCTCGTAGCCGGTCGCGTTGAGGGCGGACCGTGCGTGCAGGGCGACGTCGGAGTCGATGTCGACTGTGGTGACGTTGCCACCACCGACGAGTTCGGTGAGGAGAGCGGCGTTGTAGCCGGTACCGGCACCGATTTCGAGAACTTTGTCGCCGGGACGAGCGCCGAGTTGATCGAGCATCATCGCGACGACGGACGGAACCGACGCGCAGGACAGCGGGAGCGGCTGGCCGGGGTTGTCCTTGATGGTCACGGCCTGGTCCGTGTACGCGTTCTCCAGCTCGATGCCCCGCAGGAACGCGTCCCGGGGCACGGTCCGCATGGCGCGCTCCACCTCGGAAGGCACAGCGCGTTCGCTGAGGATGGCGTCGACGAGCCGGTTGCGGAGTCGCTCGGCCGTGGGGGTCTGGCTCACAGTCACATCGCTTTCAATTGAGGAGGAGGCACGTCTCCCACCCCAGGTCGAGGGGGCGGGAGGTGTTGAGCGTGTACTGGGTGAGGCGGACGCCGGCGTTGCCGGTGAGCAGTCCGGCGTCCTCGGGTGTCTCGGCCCGCGCCATGGCGGACTCAAGGCGTGCGTGCAGCCCCGGAAGTTCGCCGGTGAGGTCGGGGAGCGCGGCGTCGGAGGCGATCCGGTCGGTGGCCAGGAGCAGCCCCGCCCATCCATGGCAGACCGACGCCTCGGTGATCTGACAGGTCTGCCGGAAGTCGGTGACTGCCTGGAACGCCGTACGTTCCGCGAGGTGGCGGGCCGTGTCGTCGTGGAGGGCGAGCGCAGCGAGTTGCAGGGCGCGCGTGATGCCGGGGGTGCCGTAGCACCACGAGGGGCGGCCCGGTGCGGCTGCCGGCTCAGGGCCTTTCCGGTAGGCGTCCAGGGGCAGGAGTTCGGGCCAGCCGATGCTGCCGTTGTCGAAGGGCTGCGCCCACGCGGTGAGGTGGGCGATGCCCTCGGCCAGGGCATCGCCCTGCCCGTCGACGGTGTGGCCGGCGCGGCGGGCCAGGGCGAGGAGGGCGAGCGGGCCGGCCACACCGTGCGCGATCCCGAAATTCGCGTGGCCATGCGCAAACCGGCCGGTGCCGACCGCATCGCGCGGGTCGGTCGCCGCCCACCATCCGGGGACTCGGTGACCGTCGATGGTGAGAGGCCCGGTGAGCAGCCGCACCAGGTAGCGCAGCACGTGATTGAGGACGTTGTCGCGGCCACGGTGGAGGAGGTACGCACCGAGGCCGGTGAGACCACTGATCAGGTCGTACTCCCGTAGGCGTGGCGGACGTCCGTTGTCCATGCGGCGGTGCGCGGCATCCAGTCGGTCCGAGACGATCGCGACCGTCTCGGCGTCGAGCTGGGCGAGGGACCGCGCGTAAGCCGAGTTTCCCGCGATGTGCAGGACGTATGCGACCGCGGGCGCGCCTCGGTAGAGGTTGGCCTGTGCCGGGTGAGCGGCGACGGGACGGGAGCTGATCGCCTTCGCCGCGGCATGGGCCGCCCTCCAGTCGCCTTGCTCACGGGCGACCACCATCTCGTACAGGGCGTTTCCGGCGAGGCCGCCGCCGAGGTCGTCGTGATTCATGGCGTCCTCCTCAGTAACAAGGATCGGCAGGCCTGCCGTGCTGCGTGGCGAGCCGCGGCCTCACTGTCCCGGTCGGGACCGATCAGCCGGTTGTGGTGCATGTGGAGCAGGGATTCGAGGGACTGCCCCAGACGGCTCGTGTCGGTCTGCGTTCGGTAGGCCCCCAGCGCGGCCCGCCGCTGGGCGATGGCCTGGGTGAGGCGGGGCGTCGCGTTCAGCAGGGGGTCGGCCTGCACATGGTCGACGGTCTGCCGTGTAACGTCGAGACGATCCGTGCCACGCGCCGGAGTCCGTGCGGGAGTTCGCGCCGTCCAGGCCCGGCCCTCGTCGGTGCCGAGGAATCCCTCTGCCATGTCGACCATGTTCAGGGCGCAGACCGCTTCCCTCTCCAGGGCGGGCACGTCGGTGAGAGCGTAGCGGGCCACGAGGCTGTCGGCGACGAACACGTTCTCGGCCGCGTCCATCGCCGTCCCGGTGCCGTAGCGGCCGGTCTCGGGTCGGTAGCCGTCGAGGACGAGCTGCGAGGCGAGTCGCTCTTCGGTGAGCCGCTTCATCCAGTTGGACAGGGCGCGCAGGCGCAGGGCGGCCTGGCGGTCGTCCGGCCCACCGGTGGGCACGCGGATTCGGAGATGGTCGGTCTCCTGCAAGGATCTGTACCGCACGTACCACACGTCGGAGGTCCCGAGCGTGTCGAGCAGTTGGGGTAGCCACAGTGTCAGGATCTGATCCATGGCGGTGGGGTGGGTGAACACCTTCGCCTGAGTCCATCGTTGCTCGGTGTCTCCGGGGTGCGCCAGGCTCTGGTTCGTCACCACGGGGGCGCGGGTCAGATCCGGGTGCGGCGCCTGGGGGCGCGTCGTGGCCAGCGGGACGGTGAACTCGTGGGCGTGGCCCAGCCAGCCGAGTTCATCGTCGTGCACGGCCTCGGTGAGCACCGTGTGCGTGTTGCGGCGAAGGTGTTGGTGAATGAGGCGTGCGTGGAGGGGTTCCGTCCGGTCCAGGGCCATGCTGCGGTCGTCGTCCAGCAGTTGCACCCCGGCCGGGCATCGCCAGGTGGCTGCCCATTCGGCCAGCGCCTTGTGCCAGGCCGGCCCGAACGGACCGGCCGGCAGGTACGCGGCGGACAGCTTCCACCGCGCCGGGGTCAGAACGGTGCGGCGATGGCGGACACGCGGCAGATAGGGGAGCGCGGAGGCGACCGGTCCCCAGTCGAATGCGGTCCACGCCGTCGCGAAGCCACGCCCCAGCTGGGCCAGGAACCGGACCAACGGAGGAGCCTGCTTCTCCAGGGCGAGGGGGTGAAGGATGTGTGGCTCGACGATGCGCCGCCGGGACATGCTGACGAGGTGCAGATGCTCTCCCGTGGAGAACACAGCGAGGTCGTCGATAGCGATGAGGCCGTTTGTCGCCGCCCGCGTCTCGCCCGCGGGGATGATGTAGGGCAACAGGGCGGGGATACGGGAAACGTTCTGGGCGTGCGGGAAGTCCGGCACGAACGAGAGCTGTGCGGGCAGGGCTCCTCGGGTCATGGTGGGCAGTGTTCGGTACAGGTCCGACAGTCGGCGTCCCAGCAGGGAGGCGAAGCGGCCGGACAGGACGCCGGCCGTCCACGCCGGCCGCACGTCGAGCGTGAAGTCCCCGTTCCCCAAGGCTTCCTTGTCGACGGCCCGGATCCTGAAACCGATCTCCACGTGCGGCGCCGTCGGCATCTCCGGCCCGCTGCCGGCGAGATCGTCGATGTCCTGCTCCGTGAAGACGATCTCGCGGTCCCCGGTCATGGCCGCCTGCATGGCTCGTGCCGCCAGTTGTTCGTCGCGCGGCAGCACCCTGAGCGGTGCCTCGCTCCACACCGACATCGGATAGTCGGCGGGGAGCCCGACGCCTGCGGCCAGGTCGGCAGCGTCACGGACGGGGACCAGGACCCCGGCGCCGTAACGCTCCCAGAAATGCGTCTGGTAGGCGGCCCATGCAGGTGATTCCCCTTGGGCACGGGTCAGGCGTACGAGCGTGTGTGCGGCACGTTCCACCTCGTCCAGGACCTGGTGAGGCACGGTTACCTGGGCATCAACGCACAGGTCCAGGCTGATCCTGCTCCGGCAGTCGGTCGGCTCGATCTCGTGCATCCCCTTGTCGGCCAGGGTGCGTAGTCCGGGGGCTGCCTCGGGCTCAGCCCGATTGTGCAGAGCGAGGCCCCGTCCCGTTTTCCCGAGGCGGTCGATGATCCGGACCGTGTCCGGTTCGAGCGTGTCCCCATGAGGCCGCAGTGTGCTCACGATGTGCCGGGCGGGATCCTCGACCGTCATGGGAGCGGCGATATCGCTGGTTAGATACCCGTCTTCCAGAGCCTGCCCGATCAGGCGGACGGCTTGTTCGGGCAGGCCGCCCGCCTCGGCCAGCGCCTCAAGGAGGCGGCGGCCCGACGTCGGTGTGGCCGCCGCCCTCAAGAGGACGGCCAGGGGAGGGGGCACCGGCGCGCCCGCCAGGCGGCCGCCCGGCCGGGGTGTGCAGATGGTGTTGCCGCGCCGGAAGGACACGGTGTTGACCTGGATGCTCAGATGCGGAAGCACATCGGCGCGACACTGCAGCGTACGGCGCACGTGATCCACCCATAGGGTGTCAGGGCGCGCCACGGCCCGGTGACCGGTACCGAGCTTCGCGGACACCGGCCCGACGTCGGCGAGCGCCACACCGGCGAAGAGACCGAAGGGCGTTGCTCGGGCCGATGCCCGCAGAAGGTAGCCGGCGACGGACAGGGTCGCGCTGCGGACCCGCTTCTGAGGGACTTCGTTGCCGTTGAGAATCCTCTCGACGAAGCCGACCAGCCGCGGAGACGCCGCGCGCAGCGGAACGACAAAAGCATCGTTGCTCCACACACGGGTGAGCCAGAGGCGGCAACTGTTGAGCGATTCGACATCGGGCCAGTCGTCCGGGCGGGCCCGTACCGGTAGGACGGCGGCACGCAGGACCAGCACGTCACCGTGCCTGCGGAAGACAGGACGCGTCGTCATCGGCGATTCCTCATCATCGGCGATTCCTCGGTGGGCGGTGCGTCGGTACGGCGGTGCGGGCGCGGGAGAGCACACCGCACCGCCGCGAGGAGCATGCGTGTCAGCTCGATGCGCAGGACGAGGCGCAGGTCTTGGCGCAGCCGTCACCGGTGCCGCAGGCCTCGACGATCGGGGTCGGAGCCCGGGTGACTGTGGTGATCAGTTCCCACTCCTCGACGGGCAAGGGCTCAGCCATGGCTGCGGTCGGCTGTGGAGGCTGGTAGGTCGGGTTGGACATTGATGCTCCTTGGTGGTCGGTCCGCCCTCGAACGGGCGGGGGGCAGGGGATCTCAGGACCCCAGGTGCGGGCTGCCGTGCCGCGCCGTGCGGGTGCAGCCTGCAACTGGGACGCTGCTTGGCACAGCAATACGGCGCCAGCGCATGGCGGGCCCCACGGCGTCCGGGCCGGCGGGCGAGGCCCAGGGTGGTGCTGGGCGGGGCCGGCCGTACGCCGGCCCGGTGACCGGTGGCGTCACTGCCGCTGCCCGGTGGGTACGGGAAGGCTGCACCAGGTCGCTGCGCCGTCCTCGCTGGTGCCCCAGGTGCCGCCGCTCTGCTCGGCCAGGACTTCAACGAGCCTCAGCCCACGCCCTGTCTCGGCCTCGTTGTCGATCTCCCTGAGCTCCGCTCGACCCGGCATGTCGTCGATGACGGCGATGCGGAGGCATCCGCTCCGGACGGTGAGGTTCAGCGTGAACTCCGTCGTTCCGCTGTGCAGCAGGGCGTTCGTCAGCAGTTCGGAGGAAATGAGCAGGACGTCGTTGATCAGCATGTCGAGCCCGTGGTGCTTGAGCTTGGCGGCGGCGATCCGGCGGAGGACGCCCACCCGCGCCGCATCCCGGGAGCGGGGCCTGCCGTCACTGCGGCGAGGGGCCACCACGATCCGCTCGTTCATCAATTCCCCGTCGACAAGCGGGGCTGTGTGATGGGTCCCTACCGCTGTCGTCACTCCGGCAGGTCTGGAGGACATGAGGAGACTCCTTGATCCATGAATGTGCACGTCCGGCCCCTTTTCAGCGAGGGCCGCGGCTGTACGGAGCTGTGGAGGAACTGCTGGAGACGGCGGGAGGGGAGGCCCGGGCGCGGTCGTGGGAGCCAGGTTCGGGTTCGAGGCCGGGGGCGGGCCGCGTGAGTCCGTAGAAGGCCAGGCGCTCGTTGTCGTCGTCCCATGTGGCCGGAGGATGGTCCCCCCCCACTCGACGGCGTACGAGGAGCGCGGTCTGCGCTGCCACGTGATGCGCGAGCCGGGGAAGCCGTTGAGGGAGGCCAAGACGTCACGGACGGCCAGCGCCACGGCGAGACTGTCGGCACCGAACCGGCCGCCGCGCCTGATCCCGCCCACCGGCACGGCGAGGAGCGGCATGCGGAACACGCAGACGGCGATGCTTCGCAACAGGAGTCCGGCATCCACCCGGGCCCGGAAGTACTCGAAGTCGTACGCCTCGGCCGGAGGCATGACGACGACGTCGGACTCCGCCGGTGGTGTCAGACCGACCATGGTGTCGCCTCCTCGCCGTCCGGCAGCAACAGCTCCAACAGGCCCTGAGTGGCGAGAGCGAGGCGGCGAAGGTGACCGAGCCGAGTCATACCGTCCGAACACGTCGGCTGCATCAGGGCGTCGTTCGCCCTCGCGATGAGCCGCGCCCTGACTTCCGGTTCGCCGGGCTGCTTTTCGGTCACAGCGTCGGCCAGGGCCGCGAGGTGGCCCGGCGCTTCGCTGGTCCTGCGGGCGCGCTCGACTAGGACGGGGACGCCGTCCTCGGCCGGATCGGCTCCGTGTCCGAAGACTGCTGCCACGTCATCGAACGCACGGTCGACCGGGAGGCCGGATCCGAGCATGACGACGATGCGCACGAGGTCCTCCCCGTGCTGGGTCCAGAGCGGGACGGGTGAAACGGGCGGGGGAGCGGGCGGAGCTTTCGCGGCGGTTGTGGCAGGCGCCATGGGGCGGTTTCCTTTGAGGATCTGGGAACGGGGAAGGGAAGGCGGTGTGATGCGCTCTATGAGGGTCATCGCTATCGGCCCCCCACCTCCGTCGACTGTGCTCGGACGCGCACTTTCAGTGACTATCGGCGATCATCGTTCACCCACTGCACGTGGCCCCGCCATGGCCTGGAGCATGGCTCCTGCGGTTCCTACGGGTGACACACCTGGCCTCGGGATAGCTTTGAAGTGGCTTCCGCACGAGGCGTATTGCCGCCCAACGGGGAGCCGGGGTCCCCTTCAGGGGAAGGGATCCATCCGCAGGCCGTGAGGCGCGGCTCCGCAGACTTGGGGGCGGGATGAGAAGCGAACCGAGGACACTGCTCGCCAAGCTGTGCGACCGGGACAAGCTCACCTACCGCCGGTTCGACAAGAGGTTCAACGAGACCGGCGTTCGCCTCTTCGGCAACAGCCCCAACAACCCGACGTGCGGGGAGACGCAGTTCCGGCGCTGGACCGGCGGCAAGCTCACCGGGTTACCGGGGCCGGAGACCTGCCACGTCCTGGAGGCCATGTGGCCCGGGCACACTGCAGCTCAACTCTTCGCTGCACTGCCGGCGGACGATTCCCAGGTATCCGCGTTCGACCTGGAAGAGCGAGTTCAGATGACCGCACGTGAAGCCCACGACGGCGCCGACGCGACCGCCGCGGCGTCCATCTCCGACAACACCATCGACGAACTCCGCGACCATGTGGTGAGCCTCGCCCGGCGCTACCACAGCCTGCCGACCGCAGGCGCCTACGAAACGGCCGACAACCTGCGCCGCGAGATCGAGCGACACCGGGACCGCACGCAGGTCCCGTTCCAGCAGCAGACCTTGATGATCCTCAACGGGCAGACGGCCGCGCTTCTCGCGGTCGCTGCGTTCGACCTGGGCTACTTCCCCAGCGCCCGTACCCTGGCCCGCACCGCGGCCGTGTACGGGGAGAGCACGCGCTTCGCGCCCTTGCAGGCCTACGCCGACGGCACCCTGGCCTACATCGCCTACCACTCGGGCGAGTCGAACGAGGCCCTGGCGAAGGCGCGGCGAGCACTGTCGTACGCCGGGCTCGGCGACGTGGCCCGACAGCGCCTGAACGCCATCGCCGCTCGGGCGTACGCCCACCTCGGCGACATCGAGTCGGCACGTCGCACCATCCGGCTCTCCCAGGACCGCGGCCAGGACGCGCGCGACGAGCTGCACGACGAGGTGGGCGGCGAGTTCGGCTTCTCCGAGGAACGGCTGGCCATGTCCAACAGCACGACGGCGCTGCTCATGGGGGAGGCGGAGCAGGCCGAGGCTGAGGCCGGCCGCGCCATCGCCCTCCTCGGGCAGCGGGCGCGGGACGGGCAGTCCCCTCACGTTCTGGCGGGCGCGGCAGCCGATCTGGCGTACGCCCGTCTCCTGTCCGGCAACGTGGAAGGCGCGGCGGAGGCGCTGGTGCCGCTCTGGGACGTGCCGGCCGAGCAGCGCAAGACGGGCGTCGTCGTCCGGACGGCCCGGATCGGCAGGCACCTGGCACGGCCGCACTACCACGGCTCGCACCTCCCGTCGCAACTGCGTGAACAGGTCGAGGAGTTCACTCGGGTCTCCCCGCCGTACCGACTCGGCCCGTCCGCGGCACTCCTGGCCATCGGGCCCTGATCGCGGAGAACACGGGGATCGGACGAGAGGGGCGCCCGGACGACAGTGGTTCACAGGGAGGCGAGGATCCGCGCCTCCTTCTCCGCCGCAATCCCGTGCTCCGCCCGTCGCGGGTGGTTCACGGGGCGTCCGTCTCCCGCCCACCACTCCCAGGTGTCCCGCACCGTGTCGGCGATCGGCCGGCAGCGAAGACCCGCCTCGACCGCACGCCGGGAGTCCACCGCCCAGACACCTGCGTGGGTGCGCCACAGGGGGACCTCGGTCCACTGCTTCACGCCGTGCTCCGTCAGCACGGCCGGGTCCACCCAGACCGGCGTCCCGCTGCTCCCCGTGACCCGCAAGCACTCGGCGAGGAAGTCGCCGAACGAGATCCCGTCGGGATGCGTCACGTTGAAGGCACCGCGGCCTGTGCGGGGGGTGGCGGCCAGATGCACGGCGAAGGCTGCGACGTCCCGGACGTCCACCGGCTGGATCCGCTGCTCAGCGGGCGCGGGCGCGAGCACGCGTCCACCGCGCTGCGCGCGCTCCAGCCACCAGGGCAGCCGGCCCACGTATTCACCGGGCCCCAGAATGACGCCCGGCCGGAGGAAGACCGCCTCGTCGCCGAAGGCCTCGGTGACGGCCCGCTCCCCGCCGGCCTTCTGGAAGCCGTACTTCGTGGGGCTGCCGTCCTCCCCGGTGTAGCCGAACGACCCGTCGGCGTCGGCCGGGCACCGCAGCAGGGGGGAATCCTCCGTCAACGGCTCGTGCGGCCAGCCTTCGTAGACCGAGACGGTGGACAGGTGCACCCAACGGCGTGCGTGCCCGGCCAGCGTGCTGGTGGCCAAGCCGACCTCGCGGGGCGGCAGCTCCGAGCTGGACGTGTCGACGACGGCGTCCCACGGTCCGTGCTGCGCGAGCTTCCGCAGATCCTCCTGGACCGTGCGGTCACCGTGGACCGCCTCCACACCGGGCACGTCCACGCCGGACCGACCGCGGTTGAAGGTGGTGACGTCCCACCCTCGGGCCAGCGCGGTCTCCGCAATTGCCTTGCCCAGAAACCATGTTCCGCCCATGACGAGAATCCTCATGCCCTGATCCTGCCCTGCCTGGGGCGCGGACGACAGGCGAGCTACGCCGCTGGCAGACCCACGAGCGCAGGGGCTCGCACGTCAGAGGTGGCGGCAACGCCGGGAGCGTGATTCCTCTGAACCTGCTCGACGCCGACGGAGGACTGCACGCCAGTGGCTGCCAAGGTGACCAGGCATCAGCTTGATCTGAGACGCCAGCAGGCCCAGCTCGGCCGCACCCCGAACTGGTGTGAGGGGCTGATCAGTCAGTTCTGAAACCGCCTAGGGATTGACACCACCCATGTCGCATTTGCCGGAATCTGCAAAGATTACTGAGAACAGGCCCCCGAGCCCGTAAACTCGCAGGTCAATCAGTCTGCTCCCCGCACCCGCGGGGATGGTCCCCCTGGGCTTGTCCACCGGGAAGGCCGCGTACACTGCTCCCCGCACCCGCGGGGATGGTCCCGACTGGCGCCCCGTCGACTTCGACGGACTCGTCTGCTCCCCGCACCCGCGGGGATGGTCCCGTCAAGTCAACAACACGGCGCGCACTGCCCCCCTGCTCCCCGCACCCGCGGGGATGGTCCCATGCTCGGGACCTGGAAGGCGGGGGTGAGATACTGCTCCCCGCACCCGCGGGGATGGTCCCCGGGCGATCGACTGGGGCCACGCCGACTCCGACTGCTCCCCGCACCCGCGGGGATGGTCCCTCCCGCTCTGCGATGGCCACCTTCAGCACCAGCTGCTCCCCGCACCCGCGGGGATGGTCCCGCTGCGTACTCGATGGGCGTGATCTCGTCGACCTGCTCCCCGCACCCGCGGGGATGGTCCCCGCAACGCGAAGGGGCCGTTCGGCCCGGTCAACTGCTCCCCGCACCCGCGGGGATGGTCCCTCCACCAGGTTGCCTCGTTCACCGTGCCACTCCTGCTCCCCGCACCCGCGGGGATGGTCCCAAGCTCCTGCACACCGGTCCGCTCGACGCGTACTGCTCCCCGCACCCGCGGGGATGGTCCCCGCGACGCCGGCGCCACCCGCCGCGATCAGTGCTGCTCCCCGCACCCGCGGGGATGGTCCCAGGCTCGTGTTCCGGATGCCGGTCCAGGAGTCCTGCTCCCCGCACCCGCGGGGATGGTCCCAAGGTCATCGGCGGCATCACCTGGTTCGTCGACTGCTCCCCGCACCCGCGGGGACGGTCCCTCGGGCAGCTCGGGCGCTTCGGCGTGCTCCCACTGCTCCCCGCACCCGCGGGGATGGTCCCGGAGAAGACGCGATGGAGCCAGCCGACCTGCTCTGCTCCCCGCACCCGCGGGGATGGTCCCTCTGACGTGCGCCAGCCCGCCATGTACCCGAACTGCTCCCCGCACCCGCGGGGATGGTCCCCAGGCGCCGCCGGAGAGAGCACCCTCCATCATCTGCTCCCCGCACCCGCGGGTATGGTCCCCAAGCTCGTGTTCGGTTACCTGATGGCCGGGCCTGCTCCCCGCACCCGCGGGGATGGTCCCGATATTTCGCCCGTAGGTACGCAAAACCCCAACTGCTCCCCGCACCCGCGGGGATGGTCCCACGTCCAGGCCGAGGGCCAGGCCGCGGTAGTCCTGCTCCCCGCACCCGCGGGGATGGTCCCTAACTGTCTGTCATTTGTCGTACCCCCATGGGCTGCTCCCCGCGCCCGCGGGGATGGTCCCGGTCTCGCCGACGAGGCGGTCCAGGCCCCGAACTGCTCCCCGCACCCGCGGGGATGGTCCCTGCGCTCCCAGGCCGCCGAGATGGGACTGGCCCTGCTCCCCGCCCCCGCGGGGATGGTCCCGTCCGACGGACTCATAGTGGACCGGCGCACCGCTGCTCCCCGCACCGCGGGGATGGTCCCCGGTGTAGTCGGGCAGCTGGTTGTGGTGGGGATGCGGGATGGAGGCGGCCTCGGAGCCTTCCAACTCCGTCGCTCGACTCATCGCCCACCACGGGTTCGGGGCTGACAACGGTGCGGGGACAGGCCGTTGACCGGGCCCCGCACCGTGGCGGTACGACGCGCACCGCCGAAACTGTCAGACGCGCCTGGCACGATGCCTGGCATGAGCCCGACAGTAGAACTGACGCAGAGGACCCTGGCTGTACGTGGCTTCCTCGGCTTCGTGCCGTTCCGTCGATTGCCCGGCAGCAACGTCCCCACCGGGCACGGAATCTACGTGGTGATCCGTACGGACGCCTCGCCCCCGTCGTTCCTCCCCACCAGTCCGGCCGGGCACCTCAAGGGACGCGACCCCTCCGTTACCGCCGACCAACTCGGCGATGCCTGGGTGGAGGGGGCAACGGTCGTATACATCGGCAAGGCCGCGGGTCGGGACGGACTGAAGCAGCGGCTTGCCGACTACCGCCGCCACGGCACCGGTCTGCTGGCCGGCCACTGGGGTGGACGTTACATCTGGCAGTTGGCCGACTCGGACGCGCTGCTCGTCGCCTGGCGGCCGATGGTCGAGGGTGACCCGGGTGAGGCTGAACAGTGCCTGATCGACGAGTTCAAAGAAGTCCACGGAGGAGCTCTGCCGTTCGCCAACCTGAGGAACAATGTCCGGAAGGCTCCGGAGACAGACGCCAGCATCGACTAACCCTGAGCGGTATAGGAAGACGAGCAGACCCCGCCGAACTTTGCTCGCGGAGCAGAGCCCCCACGTGCTTTCCCCTGTGTCGTCCGGCGTCCCACGGTTCCCGGAGCCCCTCGGCAGCGGACTCCGAAGAGTCTGCCTCACCCCCGGCCCGGGACCCCCCTGGGCAAGGACACGTCCGCGACCACCGGGCGGTGGTCGGAGGCTGTGGGCTCGGTCGGGACCGTGGCGGTTCGTACGCGTACGGCCTTGTCCACGGCCACGTAGTCGATCCGCTTGACCGGGGCCTCCGCCGGGTACGTGCCGGGGGTGCCCGCCCCTGCGTCGCGCAACTCCTGCCACAGCGGTGCCAGTTCGGGTGCCGGGGGCTCGGCGTTGAAGTCGCCCAGCAGGAACTGGCGCGCGCCCGGCAACTCCGCGCGCTCCCGGGCCATGATCCGCCGGGTGTCGGCGACCTGGGCCCGGCGCACCGACGGGTCCGCCCGGTAGTCGAGGTGGGTCACGAAGACCTGCACCGGCACCCCGCGGACCTTGAGCGTCACCTCGCCGAAGCCGGGCGCGGGGGCCGGCACCGGGTTCTCCTCCTGCGTGGACAGGCGCGTGATCTCGTGGTTCGTCGCGGAACGGACCGGGAAGCGGGAGAGCACCGCCACGCCGTACTCGCGCCGGGGTCCGCCCGCCGTCACGGGGTCGAGGCTGTAGATCGGCGCGAAGGACACCCGCATGCCGAGCCGCCGGGCCAGCTCCCCGGCCACGTCGAGCCCCTGACTGCGGGCTCCCCAGTGCACGTCGACCTCCTGGAGGCCGATCACGTCCGCGTCCAGGGCGCGCAGCGCGGCGGCCTGCCGGTCGAGGTCGAAGACGCCGTCCGAGCCCGTCCCGGCGTGGATGTTGTAGGTGGCGATGCGCAGCGGGACCGAGGGGCCCCGGTCGGCGGCGGAGGCGGTCGGGGCCGTCACGGCCAGGGTCAACAAAGCACCCGCGAGGGTCAGTTGGGTGAAGGTGCGCGCTCTGAGAGACATGCCGGCACGGTACGCGGGAAACGGCGTCGGCGAGGCGCGCGGCTCGATCTCGTCCGTGAGCCGTTCCCTGCCCGCTGCCCCCGGTTCACGGTCGGCGGAGCAGGTGGTCGACGGTGCGGCCGAAGACGTGGCGTCCCGCGCGGGCGAGGAGTCCGTCGAGGAGGGGCGGCAGGAACCGGACGTCCAGCTCCTCGCGCCACCCGACGCGCGTCCGGCCGCCGGGCCCCGCCCCGACCTCGATCTCCGCCCAGCCCCGGACCACCCGGCCGCGCTTGACCAGCCGGCACCGGCCGGGGGCGTCCTCCCGCGGGGGCTGCCAGACCGTGACCTCCATCGGGTCGGCGAAGGCGAGCGGTCCCACCCCCGTGCGGGCCACGACCAGCGTGCCCCGGCGGGTGGGGCCGGGCGGTCCGGCGGTGACCCGGGTCAGCGGCACGGTGTCGCCGTGGCGCTCCCACCGGGTGAGCCGGTGCCAGGCCTCGGCCGGGGCGAGCGGAACGGTGCGTTCGAGCGAGAAGAGGGCCACCGGACGATCGTAGGCAACGCGTCCGCCGGTGAAGCCGTCCTAGCGGTAGACCTTGCCCGGCTCGGCCTTCCCCGGGGCCATCAGCTGGGGGACCGTCACGAAGACGTAGCCCCGCTTCTTGAGCGCGTCGATGATCCCGGGCACGGCGGGCACGGTGCCGTCGTAGATGTCGTGCAGCAGGATGATGCCGTCCCGGGACGCCTGGTCCAGGACCCGCTCGGTGATCAGGTCGGAGTCGTTGGTCTTGTAGTCCTTGGCGGTCACGGTCCACAGCACCTCCGCGAGACCCAGCTCGCGGCTGATGTCGTGCACGGTGTCGTCCGTGCGGCCCTGCGGCGGGCGCATCAGCGTGGGGCGCCGGCCGGTGAGGCGCTCTATCTCCTTGTTCGGGCGCTCCAGCTCGTCCCGTATCTCGTCCGGTTCGGCGTCCGTGAGGATCTTGTGGGTCCAGGTGTGGCTGGCCACCTCGTGGCCCTCGTCGGCCATGCGCCTGACAAGCTCGGGATAGGTGTCGATGTGCCGCTTGCCGAGCAGGAAGAAGGTCGCCGGGACCTGCTTCTCCTTGAGGATGTCGAGCAGCCGGGCGGAGTTCTCGCTCGGTCCGGCGTCGAAGGTCAGCGCGATGCACTTGGCGTGCGCGCAGTCCACGGTGCCGAGCCCGCCCGCGCGGGCCTGGGCGCCGGACGCGACGGCCTTGCCGTCGGCCTGGGCGTCGGCGGCGTTGCGGACGGAGCTGGGGGAGTGCGTCTCCAGCTTCGTGCAGCCGCTCAGCGCGAGGGTGAGCGAGGCCGCGGCCGCGAAGGTCGCGAGCACACGCAACCTGGTCCCCGGTTTGGTCGTCTTCCTGGTCAGCGAAGGCATGCGAGGACTATACGCTGCGAGTATATACGCGGTGCATAGTGCCCCCTCGAATGAGCGTTCGAGATAGAGGAGGGGTGGCCGGGCTACTCAAACCGACACATAAGTGACGGCGAGAGTGAGGAGAAGCCCGTGAGCGAGAGCCCCGGGGCCACCGGCCCCCGAAGCGGACGCACCTGGCGCCGGGCCCTGGTGACCGGCGGAGCCGGATTCGTGGGATCGCACCTGTGCGGCCGCCTGCTCGACGCCGGGACCGACGTCGTCTGCCTCGACAACCTGGCCACCGGCTCCCGCGCCAACGTGGCCGAGCTGGAACGGCGGCGCGGCTTCCGGTTCGTCCGGGGCGACGCCACCGACCCGGCGGCCCTGCGCGGCCTGCCCGGACGCTTCGACCTGGTCCTGCACTTCGCCTGCCCGGCCTCGCCCGTCGACTACCTCCGGCTGCCGCTGGAGACCCTCGACGTCGGCAGCACCGGCACCCGCAACGCCCTGGAGCGGGCCCACGCCGACGGCGCCCGCTTCCTGCTCGCCTCCACCTCCGAGGTCTACGGCGACCCGCTGGAGCACCCGCAGCGCGAGACGTACTGGGGCAACGTCAACCCGATCGGCCCGCGCAGCGTCTACGACGAGTCCAAGCGCTTCGCCGAGGCCCTGGTCACCGCCCACCGCCAGGTGCACGGCACCGACACCGCCATCGTCCGGATCTTCAACACGTACGGCCCCCGCATGCGCACCGGCGACGGCCGGGCCGTCCCGACCTTCATCGCGCAGGCGCTGGACGGCATGCCGCTCACCGTCGCCGGAGACGGCGGCCAGACCCGCTCCCTGTGCTACGTCGACGACACCGTGGCGGGCGTCCTGGCCCTCGCCGCGTCCGGGGAGACCGGGCCGATGAACATCGGCGGCGACGACGAGATCACCATGCTGGAACTGGCCCGCCGGATCGTGGATCTCACCGGCTCCGGCTCCCGCATCCGCTTCGTCGAGCGCCCCGTCGACGACCCCGGCCGGCGCAAGCCGGACACCACCCTGGCCCGGGAACGGCTGGGCTGGCGGCCGCGCGTGAGCTGGAACGAGGGCCTGGAGCGCACCATCGGCTGGTTCGCGCACGCCGTCGCCGCCTGACGCGGACCCGGAATGGTCACTTACGGTGACAATTCGGGTTATCTCCGGAAGTGACCAGTCTCCAAGTGTTTGAGGCAACTGGCCCGCGGCACCCGCCACGCCGAGAGAGGAGCCCGCCCCATGCGCATCCTTGGTATCAACGCCCTGTACCACGACCCGGCCGCCGCGCTCGTCGTCGACGGCCGGACCGTTGCGGCCGCCGAGGAAGAGCGGTTCAGCCGACGCAAGCACGGCAAGCGCCCGGTGCCGTTCTCCGCGTGGGAGGTCCCCGAGCTGTCCGCCCGGTGGTGCCTGGAGCACGCCGGGATACGGCCCGGCGACCTGGACGCCGTCGCCTACTCCTTCGACCCGAAGCTCGCCCGGCCCGCCCGCGACCTGGGCCTGGACGACCCCTGGGACCCGCTGCGGCTCGAGTACGCCCGCCGGGCCCCCGAGTTCCTCGCCGACGCGCTGCCCGGGCTCGACCCGGACCGGGTCGTCTTCGTCCCGCACCACGTGGCGCACGCCGCCTCCGCGGGACCGGCCTCGCCGCACCCCGACAACGACGTCCTCGTCCTCGACGGCCGCGGCGAGTCCGCCTCCCACCTGGCCGGCCGCTACCGCGACGGCAAGCTCGACGTCCTCGCCACCCAGGCGCTGCCGCACTCGCTCGGCCTCGTCTACGAGGAACTCACCGAGCACCTCGGCTTCCTGCGCAGCAGCGACGAGTACAAGGTGATGGCCCTCGCCTCCTACGGCACCCCCCGCCACCTCGACCGGCTCCGCGAGCGCGTCCACGCCACCGGCGACGGCGGCTTCCGCGCCCACGGCGTCGACTGGGCGGCCCTCGCCCCGCCGCGCGCCCGGGGCGAGGACTGGACGAAGGACCACGCGGACCTGGCCGCGAGCACCCAGGCCGTGCTGGAGGAACTGCTCCTCGAACTCGTCCACTGGCTGCACGGCGAGGCCGGGGGCGAGGCCCTCACCATGGCGGGCGGCGTCGCCCTGAACTGCGTCGCCAACTCCAAGATCGCCGCCCGTGGCCCCTACCGGCACGTGTGGGTGCAGCCCGCCGCCGGAGACGCGGGCACCGCCCTCGGCGGCGCCCTGCACGTGGCCGCCGCCCAGGAGGGTGCCGCCCCCGAGCCGATGCCCGGCGCCGACCTCGGCCGCGGCTGGCGCGACGACGAGATCCGCGCCTGGCTGGAGACCGCCGCCATCCCCTACGAGGAGCCGGACGACATCGCCGAGACCGTCGCCGAGGAACTCGCCCGGGACGGCGTCGTCGCCTGGTTCCAGGGCCGCAGCGAGTTCGGGCCGCGCGCCCTCGGGCACCGCTCCCTGCTGGCCCACCCCGGCCGCGCGGAGAACCTGGAACGCCTCAACCACGTCAAGGGCCGCGAGGAGTTCCGCCCCGTCGCGCCCATGGTGCTCGCCGACCGGGCCGCCGACCTCTTCACCGGCCCGGTCCCGAGCCCGTACATGCTCTTCGTGCACGACGTCGACCCGGCGTGGCGCGCGCGCATCCCGGCCGTCGTCCACGTCGACGGCACCGCCCGCATCCAGACCGTCGAGGAACGCCGCGAGCCGCTCGTCGCACGGATGCTGGCCGCCTTCGAACGGCGCACCGGGCTGCCGGTCGTCGTCAACACCAGCCTCAACACCGCCGGGCGGCCCATGGTCGACGACCCGCGCGACGCGCTGGAGTGCTTCGGCTCGGCGCCCGTCGACCTGCTCGCCATCGGCCCCTTCGCGGTGCGCCGGGGACGGGCGTTCGCATGAGCACCGCCCCCGGAACCGGCGCCCCGCGCACCGGCTACGCCGTCGTCGTCCCCACCCTGGTGCGCGACACGCTGGCCGACTGCCTGGCCGCTCTGGTCGCCGCGCACGGCCCCGACCCCGACGAGATCGTCCTGGTCGACGACCGGCCCGACCCCGACACCGACCCGGGCGCGCTGGAACACGCCCTGACCGTCCTCGGCGACCTGCGCGCCCGCACGGTGGTGCTGCGCAGCGGGGGCCGCGGACCCGCCGCCGCCCGCAACACCGGGGCCCGCGCGGTCACTTCGCCCTGGACCGCGTTCCTCGACGACGACGTCCAGGTCGGCCCGCACTGGTGCGACCAGCTGATCCAGGACCTCGCCGAGGCGGCCCCCGACACCGGCGCCGTACAGGGCGTGATCGCCGTGCCGCTGCCGGGGGAGCGCCGCCCCACCGACTGGGAGCGCGGCACCGCCGGTCTCGCCCAAGCCCGGTGGATCACCGCCGACATGGCCTACCGCACCGACGTGCTCAAGCAGGTCGGCGGCTTCGACGAACGCTTCACCCGCGCCTTCCGCGAGGACGCCGACCTCGCGCTGCGCGTCCTCGACGCGGGCTGGCGCATCCGGCGCGGCCGCCGCACCACCCGCCACCCCGTACGGCCCGCCGCGCGCTGGGTCTCCCTGAAGCAGCAGCGCGGCAACGCCGACGACGCCCTGATGCGGCGGCTGCACGGCCCCGACTGGTGGGCCAAGGCGGTCGCGCCCCGGGGCCGGATCCGGCGTCACGCGGCGATCACCGCCGCCGGTACCGCCGCCCTCGCCCTCGCGGCGGCCGGACGCCCCCGGGCCGCCGCCCTCGCCGGGGCCGGCTGGGCCGCGGGCACCGCCGAGTTCGCCTGGGCCCGCATCGCGCCCGGACCGCGCACCCGGGACGAGGTCACGACCATGCTGGTCACCAGCGCGCTGATCCCGCCCGCCGCGACCTGGCACCGGCTCAGCGGACTGTGGCGCCACCGCGCCGCCCCCGCCTGGCGGGAGGTGGCCGCATGAGCCCCGCCGGAAGCCGGGTGAAGGTCGTCCTCTTCGACCGCGACGGCACCCTCGTCCACGACGTCCCCTACAACGGCGACCCGGACCGGGTCCGCCCCGTCGACGGCGCCCGCGAGGCGGTGGCGCTGCTCCGCGCCCACGGCATCCGCGTCGGCGTCGTCACCAACCAGTCCGGCGTGGCCCGCGGCCTGATCAGCGACGGCGACGTCCGGCGGGTCAACCGCCGCGTCGACGACCTGATCGGCCCCTTCGACGTCTGGGCCGTCTGCCCGCACGGCCCCGACGACGGCTGCCACTGCCGCAAGCCGCAGCCCGGCATGGTCCTGTGGGCCGCCGGACGCGTGTGCGCCGGCCCCGCCGACTGCGTCGTCGTCGGCGACATCGGCGCGGACATGGAGGCCGCCGAACGTGCCGGCGCGCACGGCATCCTCGTCCCCAACGACCGCACCCGCCCGCAGGAGACGGCCGCCGCGGCCCACGTCGCCCCGGACCTCCTCACCGCCGTACGCGCGATCCTCGACGGCCCGCCCACGGGGCGGATCCTGGCGAACGAGCGGCCCATCGAGGCGGCGTACCGCCCGGCCCCGGAGACCGGTCCGGAGGCCGGTGCGGAGGCCGGTGCGGAGGCCGGTGCGGAGGCCGGTGCGCGGACGGTCACCGCCGTCACCTCCACCGCAGCCGACGGCCGGCACGGACCCGCCGAGGCCCCGTCCGCCACGGCTCCCGGGCCGGGCGTCTTCGCCCCCCGCGACACCGCCCCCCGCGACACCGCCCCCCGCGACGCCGCCCACCGGACGGTCCCCGCAGGCCGGTCGGCCGCCGCCGCCACCGGGCCGGGCGGAAGCGGACCCGGCGCGAAGCCGAGCGGCCGGAGCCGCGACGGCGCCCCCGCCGAAGGGGGCGCGAGCGGGCCCGCCGCGGACGCGAGCGGTGGGGGACCGGGCGTCGCACCCGGAGGGGCGGCGGCCCCGGACCGCAACCGTGGGAGGCAGAGATGAAGGCGCTCGTCACCCGGCTGGACAGTTTCGGCGACGTCCTGCTCGCCGGGCCCGCCGTGCGGGCCGTCGCCGCGCGCGCCGACCACGTCACCCTGCTGTGCGGCTCACGCGGCGCGCCCGCGGCCCGGCTGCTGCCCGGCGTCGACGAGGTGCTGGTGTGGGAGGCGCCGTGGGGCGGGTTCGAGCCGCCCCAGGTGCGGCGGGACGACATCGACGCGCTCGTGGAGCGGATCGACGCCGACACCGCGCTGGTCCTCACCTCTTTCCACCAGTCCCCGCTGCCCACCGCCCTGGTGCTGCGCCTCGCCGGGGTCGGGTACATCGCCGCCGACAGCGTGGACTACCCCGGCTCGCTGCTCGACCTGCGCCACCAGCGCGCCCCGCACGCCCACGAGGCCGAGGCGGCCCTGGACCTCGCCGAGGCGGCCGGGTTCCCGCGCCCCGACGACGGACGGCTCCGGGTCCACCCGCCGCCCCCCGCCGACGCCCTCACCGGACCCGGCCCCTACGTCGTCCTGCACCCCGGCGCCAGCGTCCCCGCCCGCGCCTGGAGCCCCGAGCGCGCCGCCGAGGCCGTACGCGAACTCGCCGCCGCCGGACACCGCGTGCTGGTCACCGGCGGACCCGGCGAGCGCGACCTCACCGCCCACGTCGCAGGCCGGCACGGCACCGACCTCGGCGGCCGCACCGACGCGCCCGAACTGGCCGGCGTCCTCGCGGGCGCCGCCGTCGTCGTCACCGGCAACACCGCGCCCGCCCACCTCGCCGCCGCCGTCGGCACCCCCGTCGTCTCGCTGTTCGCGCCCGTCGTCCCCGCCGAGCGCTGGCGCCCGTACGGCGTCCCCTACGTCCTGCTGGGCGACCAGGACGCGCCCTGTGCCGACAGCAGGGCCCGGGACTGCCCCGTCCCCGGCCACCCCTGCCTGAACACCGTCACGGCCACCGACGTGGCCGCCGCCGTCGAGAAACTGCTGGGGGAGACATGAGGATCCTCATCTGGCACGTGCACGGGTCGTGGACCACGGCCTTCGTGCAGGGCCCGCACACCTACCTCGTCCCCGTCACCCCCGACCGCGGACCCGACGGCCTCGGCCGCGCCCGGACCTGGGACTGGCCCGACTCCGTCGTGGAAGTACCGCCCGAGCGGCTGCGGGACGAGGACATCGACCTCGTGATCCTTCAACGCCCGCACGAACTCGCCCTGGTCGACCGGTGGCTGGGCCGCCGCCCGCCGCTGGTCTACCTGGAGCACAACGCCCCCGACGGCGACGTGCCCCGCACCCGCCACCCGGCCGCGGACATCCCGGGCGCCATCCTCGTCCACGTCACCCACTTCAACCGGCTGATGTGGGACGCCGGTCCGGCGGACACCGCGGTCGTCGAACACGGCATCGTCGACCCCGGCCACCGCTGGACCGGCGAGCTGGAACGCGCCGCCGTCGTCGTCAACGAGCCGATCCGGCGCGGGCGTACGACCGGAACCGACCTGCTCCCCGAGTTCTCCCGCGCGGCGCCGCTCGACGTGTTCGGCATGCGCACCGAGGCCCTCGCCGAGCACCTCGGCGTCGATCCCGGCCGCTGCCGCACCCAGGACGTCCCCCAGAGCGAGCTGCACACCGAGCTGGCCCGCCGCCGCGTCTACGTCCACCCCGTCCGCTGGACCTCCCTCGGCCTGTCCCTGCTGGAGGCCATGCACCTGGGCATGCCCGTGGTCGCCCTCGCCACCACCGAGGTCACCGAGGCCGTGCCGCCCGGCGCCGGAGTGGTCTCCAACCGCATCGACGTACTGACCGACGCCGTACGCGACTTCCTCGCCGACCCGCCGTACGCGCGGGCGGTCGGCGAGGCGGCCCGTGCGGCGGCCCTGGCCCACTACGGGCTGCCCCGCTTCCTGGACGACTGGGAGCGGCTGCTCAAGGAGGTGACCCGATGAGGATCGCCATGGTGTCCGAGCACGCGAGCCCCCTCGCCGCGCTCGGTGGCGTGGACGCCGGTGGACAGAACGTCTACGTGGCCCGTCTCGCCGAGGAGTTGGCGGGGCGCGGCCACGACGTCACGGTCTACACCCGCCGGGACGCCACCGACCTGCCCGACCGGGTGCCGCTGCCCGGCGGCGCGGTCGTCGAACACGTACCGGCCGGGCCACCCGTGTCCGTCCCCAAGGACGAACTGTTCCCGCACATGCCCGCCTTCGGCGCCCACCTGGCCCGCGCCTGGGCCCGGGAGCGGCCCGACGTGGTGCACGCCCACTTCTGGATGTCCGGCATGGCCTCCCAGCTCGGCGCGGGCCCGCACGGCATCCCCCTCGTGCAGACCTTCCACGCCCTCGGCACGGTCAAGCGGCGCCACCAGGGCATGCGGGACACCAGCCCCTACGAGCGCATCGGCATCGAACGGCAGCTGGGCCGGACCTGTGAACGGGTCCTGGCCACCTGCACCGACGAGGTCGTGGAACTCGGCAACATGGGGGTGCCGCCCCGGCAGGTCTCCGTCGTGCCCTGCGGTGTGGACGCCGAGCACTTCCACCCCGCCGCCGACACCGGCCGCACCCCCGAGCGGCGCCTGCGGCACCGGCTGCTCGCCTGCGGACGACTCGTCCCGCGCAAGGGCTACGACCTGGCCGTCCGCGCCCTGGCCGACCTCCCCGACACCGAACTCCTCATCGCCGGCGGCCCGCCCGCCGGCGCCGTGGAGGACGAACCCGAGGCGCAGCGCCTGACCGGCATCGCCCGCCGCGCCGGCGTCGCCGACCGGGTCCGGCTGCTCGGCGCGGTCGACCCGGACGACATGCCCGCCCTGCTGCGCAGCTCCGACCTGGTGCTGTGCACCCCGGTGTACGAGCCGTTCGGCATCGTGCCGCTGGAGGCCATGGCGTGCGGCGTACCCGTCCTCGCCACCGACGTCGGCGGCCACCGCGACTCGGTCGCCGACGGCGTCACCGGCCGCCTGGTCACCCCGCAGGACCCCGGGGCCGTCGCCGAGGCCGCCCGGGAACTGCTCGCCGACGAGCGGCTGCGCCGCCAGTACGGCCGCAACGGCCGCGAACGCGTCCTGCGGCACTACACCTGGGCGCGCGTCGCCGACGGCGCGGAACAGGTGTACCGGCTGACCCGTTCCGAGCACGCGGTGTCGACGGAGGTGGCGTCATGACCGTGCACCCGCCCGTCGTCGGGCACTGCGACGAACTCCAGGACGCGCTGGGGGCGTTCCGCGCCTCCGCGCACATCACCGAGCGCTGGGGCGAGCGGCTCGCCGCCGTGCTGGGCGGCGGCGGCCGGCTGCTCGCCGCGGGCAACGGCGGCAGCGCCGCCCAGGCCCAGCACCTCACCGCCGAACTCGTCGGCCGCTACCGGGACGACCGCCCGCCGTTCTCCGCGATCGCCCTGCACGCCGACACCTCCTCCACCACCGCCATCGCCAACGACTACGGCGTCGACGAGGTGTTCGCCCGCCAGGTCCGCGCCCACGGCCGCGAGGGCGACGTCCTGATGCTGCTGTCCACGTCCGGCGCCAGCGCCAACCTGCTCTCCGCGGCCGACGCGGCCCGCGCGGCCGGGGTACGGGTCTGGGCGCTCACCGGCTGCGCCCCCAACCCGCTCATGGCGGGCAGCGACGAGTCCCTGTGCGTCGAGGCGCCTTCGACGGCCACCGTCCAGGAGATCCATCTGGTCGCCGTCCACATGATCTGCGCGGCCTTCGACGCGGCCCTGGAGCGCGGCGCGCGGGGCGTACGGAGCACGGGGCGCGCGGGGCGCGCGGCGCAGCGGAAGCGGAGGTGACGGGAGACATGGCCGCCAAGGCTGACAGGAGGACCCCGCTGGTCGTGGTCGGCGACGCGCTGCTCGACCGCGACCTCACCGGCTCCGCCGACCGGCTCGCACCGGACGCGCCGGTCCCGGTCGTCTCGGAGTGCGCCGAGCGCGTCCGCCCGGGCGGCGCCGCCCTCGCCGCGTACCTCGCCGCCCGTGACGGCCGCGAGGTCACGCTGATCGCCGGCATGGGCGACGACCCGGCCGGGCTCGCCCTGCGCGAACTGCTCGCCCCCTGGCTGACCCTGATCCCGCTGCCCCTGACCGGCACGGTGCCGGAGAAGACCCGCGTCCTCGCCCAGGGCCGTCCCGTCGTCCGCCTCGACCGGGGCGGCGGCCGGGTCCGCGAGGCCACGGACGAGGCCCGGGACGCGCTGCGGTCCGCCCGCGCCGTCCTGGTCTCCGACTACGGCCGGGGCGCCGCGGACGCCCTGCGTGACGTGCTCGCCGCGCGCCCGCCGCTGGTGTGGGACCCGCACCCGCGCGGGGGGCCGCCGGTCCCCGGCACCCGCCTGGTGACGCCCGCCGAGAAGGAGGCCCACGGCTTCGCGCCGGACCGGGACCACCCGGGCGGCGGACTGCGCGCCGCCGCGCTCGACGCCGCCGCACTCGTACGGGACTGGCGGGCGGCCGCGGTGTCGGTGACCCTCGGCGCGCGCGGCGCCCTCCTGTCCTACGGCGAACACCCCCTGCTCGTGCCCGCGCCCGCCGCCCACCACGGCGACTCCTGCGGCGCGGGGGACCGGTTCGCGGCCACCGCGGCCGGGCTGCTCGCCGACGGGGCGCTGGTGGGGGAGGCCGTCGAGGGCGCGGTGAGCGCCGCCACCGCCTTCGTCGCCGCGGGCGGCGCGGCCGCCGTGCCCCCGGCCGACTCGGCACCGGCCCCCGCCTCGCCGCCCGACACCGACGACCCCGGCGCCCTGACCGCCCGGGTCCGCGCCGAGCACGGCACGGTAGTCGCCGCCGGCGGCTGCTTCGACCTGCTGCACGCCGGACACGTCGGCCTCCTCCAGGCCGCTCGGCGGCTCGGCGACTGCCTGGTCGTCTGCGTCAACTCCGACGCCTCCGTCCGACGCCGCAAGGGCGGTGGCCGCCCCGTCAACCCCCTCGCCGACCGGGTCCGGGTGCTGCGCGCCCTCGCCTGTGTCGACGCGGTCGCCGTCTTCGACGAGGACACCCCCGAACGCCTCCTCGGCGACCTGCGCCCCGACGTCTGGGTCAAGGGCGGCGACTACGCGGGCGCCGACCTCCCCGAGGCCGCGCTCCTCCAGGAGTGGGGCGGCCAGGCGGTCCTCCTGCCCTACCTCGACGGCCGCTCCTCCACCGCCCTGCTGACCCGCGCGGCCGAGGGAACCCGATGACACCCACACTCCCCGACCGCCCCGGCACCCGCCCTGGCGCAGGCGCCTCGCCGACGAACACGCCGGTCGCGCCTCCACCGACGCCCGGGCGCGATCGCCCGTCGCCGCTCAGCCGAGCGGCCCGCGCTACGGAGGTCCGATCGCCCGCGATCGGCGAACGGCCTCAGGGGGCCGGTGGTGGGCCCGTCACCGGGGACCCGGTGCATCCGCCGATCGCGGAGACGGTGCATCCGCCGGCCGGGGAGACGGTGCGCACGGCGCCGGACGAGGGCGGGGGCGGGCGGCGCCGCGTGCTTGTGCTGCGGGCTCTCGGGCTTGGGGACCTGTTGGCCGGGGTGCCTGCCCTGCGTGCGTTGCGGCGGGCGTATCCCGGGCACGAGGTGGTGCTGGCCACCCCCGCCGAACTGAGCCCCGTGGCCGCCGCGACCGGCGCCGTGGACCGGGTGCTGCCCGCCGCCGCACCCGGCCGTGCCGTCCCGCGCTCCCTCGACTGGACCGGACCGCCCCCCGACGTCGCCGTCGACCTGCACGGCAACGGGCCGCCCAGCCATCGCCTGCTGACCCGCCTGCGCCCGCGCAGGCTGCTGGCGTTCGCGCACCCGGAGACCCCCGAGGTGGAGGGCCCACCCTGGTACGCCGAGGAGCACGAGCGCGAGCGGTGGTGCCGGCTGCTGCGGGCCTACGGCATCGCCGCCGACCCCACCGACCTGCGGCTGCCGCGCCCCGACGCGCCGTCCCCCGCCCCCGGCGCGGTCGTCCTGCACCCCGGCGCCGGTGCCCCCTCCCGCTGCTGGCCCGTGGAACGGTACGCGGCCGTCGCCGAGGCACTGCGCGCACGGGGACGCCGGGTCGTGGTCACCGGGGGAGCGGACGAGGCGGACCTGGTGGCCCGGCTGGCCAAGCGCGCCGACCTGCCCGACACGGACGTGTTCGGCGGCGGCCTGCCCTACGACCGGCTCTCCGCCCTGGTGGCCGGCGCCCGCGCCGTCGTCAGCGGCGACACCGGCATCGCCCACCTCGCCGTCGCCCACGCCACGCCCTCCGTGACCCTCTTCGGCCCGGTCCCGCCCAGCCGTTGGGGCCCGCCGCCGCACCCCCGCCACCGCGTCCTGTGGCACCCGGGCCCGGACGGCGACCCGCACGGCCGCCGCACCGACCCCGCACTGCTGCGGATCACCCCAGACGCCGTACTGCGCGCAATCGACGCACTCGACGACCCGGACACCCCGGACGCCCCGGAAGAGGGACCATGAACCACCCCGCGCACCACGGCCCCACGGCCACCCGCGAACGGGCCCGCCCCGACCCCACGAAACCCGCCCCCGTCGGCATCGTCATCGCCACCCGGAACCGCCGCGCGAGCCTCGCCGTCACCCTGCGCCACCTGCTCGCCCTGCCCGAGCGGCCCGAGGTCCTCGTCGTCGACAACGCCTCCACCGACGGCACCCGCGCCCTGCTGGCCCGCGACTTCCCCCAGGTCCGCGTCCTCGCCCTGCCGGTCAACCGCGGCGCCCTCGCCCGCACCCACGGGGTCCGCGCCCTGGACACCCCGTACGTGGCGTTCAGCGACGACGACTCCTGGTGGGCGCCCGGCTCCCTGCGCGCCGCCGCCCGCTACTTCGACGAGCACCCCCGGCTTGGCCTGCTCTCCGCCCGCACCCTCGTCGGCCCCGCCGACGCCGCGGACCCCCTCAACGACCTGCTCGCCGACTCCCCGCTCGGCACGGCCACCGACCTGCCCGGCACCCAGGTGCTCGGCTTCCTCGGCTGCGCCGCCGTCGCCCGCCGCACCGCGTACCTCGACGCGGGCGGCTACCACCCGCTGCTCTTCTTCGGCGCCGAGGAGACCCTCCTCGCCTACGACCTCGCGGCCCGCGGCTGGGGCGTCACGCACTGCCCCGACGTGGTCGCCCACCACCACCCGGACCCCCGCCCCCGCACCGGCCGCCCGGCCGTCGTACGCCGCAACGAACTGCTCACCGCCTGGCTGCGCCGCCCCCTCCCGCACGCCCTGGCCCGCACCCGCGCCCTCGCCGCCGACGCCCGCCGCGACCCGCACGCCCGGCACGCCCTGCGCGAGACGCTCACCCGCCTGCCCGCCGCCCTGCGCGCCCGCCGGCCCCTGCCCCCGCACGTGGAACGGGCCGCCCGCCTCCTCGACGACGGCCACGGAGCGGCCTCATGACGGACACCAGGACCACCGTCGTCGTCATCACCCACAACCGGTGCCCCGAACTCCTGCGCACCCTGGACCGGCTCGCCGAACTCCCCGAACAACCCCGGGTGATCGTCACCGACAACGGCTCCACCGACGGCACGGCCACCGCCGTCGCCCGCCACCACCCCGGCGTACGGCTCCTGCGCCCCGGCCGCAACCTCGGCGCCGTCGGCCGCAACCTGGCCGTCCGCCAGGTCACCACCCCCTACGTCGCGTTCTGCGACGACGACTCCTGGTGGGCGCCCGGCTCGCTGGCCGAAGCCGCGGACCTGCTCGACCGGTACCCGGCGGTCGGCTCGGTCACCGCCCGCATCCTGGTCGAACCGGGCGGCACCGAGGACCCGATCGTCGAGGAGCTGCGCGACTCGCCCGTGCCCCGCCCCGACTGGCTCCCCGGACCGGCGCTCGGCTCCTTCCTGGCCGCCGCGACCGTCCTGCGCACCGACGCCTTCCGGGCCGCGGGCGGCTTCCACCCCCGGCTGTGGCTCGGCGGCGAGGAGGAGCTGCTCGCCGCCGACCTCGCCGCCAACGGCTGGTGGCTGACGTACGCCGACGAGCTGACGATCCATCACCACCCCTCCGGGGTAAGGGACTCCACCGTGCGCCGGGCACACGGCATCCGCAACACCCTGTGGTTCACCTGGCTGCGCCGCCCGGTCGGCCCCGCCCTGCGCCGCACCCTCCACCTGGCCCGCACCGTCCCCCGCGACACCGCGTCCCTGCGCGCCTTCGCGGAGGCGACCGCCGCCCTGCCGTGGGTGCTGCGCGAACGCCGGGTGCTGCCACCAGAGGTCGAGGCCCGCCTGCGGGCACTGGAACCCGCCCAGCGCGACTCGACGGCCCGCAGCTACACCGGCTGACCCGGCCCGCAGCTGCACCGGCTGACCCGGCCGGGGAACCGGGCCGCGGCGGGGCCCTAACCCTCCGTCCACCGGCACAGCAGCCGGAACACCCCGAACAGCGTCACCGGCCACACGGCGGCGAACGCCCAGATCACGCCGGGCGCGGAGGTGACGATGCCGACGACCATCAGCGTCACCGACACGGCGAGCAGCAGGAGGACGGCCGGGGTGCGCGGGCGGCAGGCCGCCAGACGGGTGGGGTCCGGGAGGCGGCGCAGCCGCAGCGTGCGCAGGCGCCGGTCGAGGCGGCGGTCGCGGCGCAGGGCCCGTTCGACCTCGTCGAGTATCCGTTGCTCGTGATCGGGGAGCCGGCCGAGGGACATGGGCTCTCCTCCCCTGAGGGCGGACCGACCCCCGCCGAGTGCCAGTGCCGCACGGCGCCTAATCGCGAGGCACCGCCGTGCCGCCACCCCCCGGCGCGGCCCGCAACGCGGCCACCAGGCCGTCCGCCGCGTCCCGGACCGGGTCGGCCGCCCGGAAGCCCGCGCCGATCCGCGCCGCCTCCGCCCGCCCGTCGGCCAGGCACCACTGCCACCAGAGCTCCAGCATCCCCTCCGCGGACGCCCCGGCCAGCCGTTCGGCGGCGACCAGCGCCGGCCAGCCGCAGGCGTGGGCCTGCGCCGTCACCTTCGCGCCGCCCTCGACCGGGTCGACCGCCAGCACCGGGACACCGGCCCGCAGCGCGAGCACCAGCCCGTGCAGCCGGTCGGTGACGACCAGGTCGAGGCGGGCCAGTACGGACTCCAGCTGGGCCGGGGTGCCGCACAGCCGCCAGTCGTGGGCGTCGAGCCGGGTCTCCAGCTCCAGCCGGGCGCAGTCCCGGCCGGCCAGCCAGCGGGTCAGCACGGCGGCGACCTCCTCGTGCCGCCGCCGGCCCCCGTACTCCCGCTGCCCGTGGGTGAGCACCACCCCGACGACGGGCACCGCAGGGAGCGCCGGAGCACGGGCCGCGAGGTCCAGGCCGGGACCGCTCCCGGCGGCGTCGCGGGCCAGGACCCGGTGGAAGCCGGTGACGGCCGGGGAGTCCGGATCGACCACGGAGACCCCGACCGCGATCCGCACGCAGTGCGCGAACCGCCGGTGCAACTCCTCGACCTGCGGCCCGTGCACCGGCCCGCACACGAACACCAGCCGCGAGTACGCCGCCGGGTCCACGTCGTCGAAGTGCGTGCCGTCGGCGCGGAAACCGGGGCTCCACACGACGTCGTACGCCAGCCCCGCCTCCCGCAGCACCCGTTCCACCCGGGCCAGCGCCAGCACGTCGCCGGCCGTCGCCTCCCCGTGCAGGAAGCTGAACCAGCCGGTCACCAGGATTCCGTCGCGTCCGCGCACAGTGCCCGCGGGTGCCCCGCCGGCCGCGAGGCAACCCCCGAGACGGCGAACGGGCGGTCCGGTCAGCGGCCGACCACCGGTCCGAAGGCGTCGCGCACGTCGCCGTTCGAGGGCGTGACGGCCATCCGCGACGGCAGCGCGTCGAAGTACCCGAGGACGCCGGGGCAGCTCTCGCCGCCCAGCTGCACGGTGCGGTCGACGACGAGTTTCCCGGTCCGCAGCGCGTAGCCCTTCACCCGGACCGCCAGCTTGTTGAACCTGACGCTGCCGATGTGGCCGTTGTGGTCCCGGTACTGGCACGTCTCGACCACGTCCCCGGCCTCCGCCTCACCGGTGCACACCACCAGGGCGGCATGGGCCGTGTCGGTCCGCCACGCCTCGGGCAGCTTGTCCGTGTACTCGGTGTCGCCGACGAACACGGCGCGGGTGCGGCCCTTGCGGTAGGCGGGGGCCAGGGAGTACTTCGCCGGTTCCCGGCAGTAGCCGGAGCCCGGGCCGTCCGCCGCCGCGACCAGCTCGGTGACCCGGTCCAGCTCGATCGCCAGCCCCGCCTTCCGGGCCCCCTTGCGGGCGGCGTCCGCGTGGGTGTCGTCCGGGTACTCGTCGAGCAGCCGCCGGTAGTGCTCGCGGGCATCCGGCCAGTCCTCCGTGCCCATGAAGCCGTCGGCGCAGTCCATCAGCGCCCGGGGGGTGATCCGGGCCGCGGTGGCGGAGGCGGGGCCGGTCAGGTCCCCGGGCCCGGGGGCGTGCTTCCGAAGCCAGTCCGCAAGGGTCACGGTCACACAGCCGTCGTCGGTGGGCAGCCGGCCGAGGAAGCGGTCCAGCGTCGCCCGGACGGTCCGCTCGTTGCCGGACTCGCCGAGCACCGCGCCGAGCCGCCGGAAGCCGGTCTCCAGCGCGTCCAGGTCACCGGTCAGCCCGCTGCTGAGGTAGGCCCCGGCCGCGTCCAGCCGCTCGCACGCCTCGACCACCGCGTCGCCCCGGGCCGCCAGAGGTGCGGCGACCAGCCGGTGCCGGAACGCCACCCCGTCCTGAGCGGCCACCGCTGCCCCGCAGTCCCCGTCCGCGCGGGCGTCCGCGACCTCGTCCTCGACCCCGTGCGCGTCGAACCGCACCCACCCGGCGGCCGCCAGCACCGGCACGGTCAGGGCCAGCGCGAGCAGCCGCTGCCCGCGCCGGGGCCCGGCCGTCGGGTGCCGCCGCGCGAGCCACCAGCCGTGCCCGACGACCGCCGCCCACCACAGCACCACGAGCAGCTCGCACCACGTCTCGGCGGTCGAGTACGTCAGCCACAGCAGGGACACGGTGACCACCGCGGCGACCCAGAACAGCGCCCGGCGCCCCGCGATCAGGTAACCCGCCCCGAGCAGCGAGGCGTTGCCGACGGCCACGGCGAGCGGATCGGGCACACGCGGCTCCCGCGGAGCCACCCGCCCGTAGCCGGGACCGGGGTCCCAGACCTCGCCGGGGCCGGGCTCCGGAGCCGGACCGGCGGGCCGGACCGGTTCCTCCCGCGGCGGCTCGGTCATCCCGCGTACTCCTCGTACTCCTCGCCGCGCTCCCCGCTGCGGACCCGCACGTACGCCTCGGCGGCCGGCCGGTACAGCAGGACCACGCCCGGGACGGCGAGCAGCGCGGCCAGCAGCAGCGTGGCACCGCCGTACAGCGGATCGTCGAGGGCGAACGGCGCGGCGACGACCAGGATCACCGCGGTCAGACAGCTCACCGCGGTCCGGGCGCCGCGCCGGCCGCGGCCCGCCCGGACCGCGAACCAGAAGCAGACCGCCAGCAGCAGGAGGACCAGGGCCGCCGCCTCCCCGGGGCCGGCCGCCGTTGTCGCCGCGACCAGTGTCCCCAGCATCACCAGCACCACCGCCAGCGTCACGCTCCACGGCCGACGGGTCGCCTCGGGGGTCATCGCATCACTTCCTTCATGTGCCTTCTCCGGACCCGGGTGTCTTCGCCGGGGGGGAACGGGAGCGGGGCGGCACGGCCGCGGCGGACCCGGCGGCCGCGCCGCCCCGCACTCCCCCGACCGCCGATTCCACCGCGGAACACCGTTGTTCAGCAGCCCGCACCCGGCACTGAACAATGCGGCGGGCCCCGCGCGGCGACCCGGAACCCTGCGGACCCGGTGTGAAGACGCCGTGAACTCCCCGTGCGCCACCCCCCGACGAGCAGCCCGGCGCTTGCCGCCCGCCGCCGCGCCTCCCTACCGTGGGCGCCCGGACGGGGACCGAGAGCGACGGCGGGGCGGGGCACACGTGGGCGGAAACGGAGTGGGACGCCGGGAACGACGGCTCGACCCCGGAGCCGGACCGGTCCAGCGGTTCGCCGCCGAACTCCGCGCCCTGCGCGACTCGGTGGGGCGACCGACGTACCGCACGATGGCCGACAAGGTCCCCTTCTCGGTGACCGCCCTGTCGCAGGCGGCCGCCGGACGGCAACTGCCCACCCTCGCGGTGACCCTCGCCTACGTCGACGTCTGCGGCGGCGACCCCGAGGAGTGGGAGCGGCGCTGGCGGGCGGCGAGCGCGGAGGCCGCCGCACTCGCCGGAGCCGACGAGGAGACCCGCCCGCCCTACCGCGGTCTGACCCGCTACGAACCGGACGACGCCGCCCTGTTCTTCGGCCGCGACCGGCTGCTGGACCGGCTGGACGGACTGACCCGCAGGCACCGCTTCACCGCCGTCTTCGGCCCCTCGGGCAGCGGCAAGTCCTCCCTGCTGCGGGCCGGTCTGATCCCCCGCCTGCGCACCCCCGGCACCGGCGCCGACACGCCCGCCGCCCCCGCGGCCGTCCGCATCCTCACCCCCGGCGCGACCCCGACGACCACCCACGCGGACCGGCTCGACCCCGTGCCGGACACGGACGCCGACACCTGGCTGATCGTCGACCAGTTCGAGGAGCTGTACACCCTCTGCGCCGACCCGGCCGAGCGGAACGCCTTCGTCGACCGGCTCCTGACCGCCACCGGCCCCGGCAGCCGACTGCGCGTGGTGGTCGCCGTACGCGCCGACTTCCTCGGCCGCTGCGCCGAACACCCCGGACTCACGGCCGCGTTGCAGGACGCCACCCTGCTGGCCGGTCCGATGAGCCGGGAGGAGCTGCGGGAGGCCGTCGTCCGGCCGGCCGCCGCGGCCTCACTGGTCGTCGAACGCGCCCTGACCACCCGGCTGCTCGACGAGGTCGAGGACGCGCCGGGCGGACTGCCGCTGATGTCGCACGCGCTGCTGGAGACCTGGCGGCACCGCACCGGCCGGACCCTGACCGTCGCCGGCTACGAGGCGGCCGGGGGACTGCGCGGCGCCGTCGTCCGCACCGCCGAGGAGGTGTACGGCGAACTCACCGCCCCCCAGGCCGACCTCGCGCGCCGCATCCTGCTGCGGCTCGTCGCCCCGGGCGACGGCACCCCCGACACCCGGCGCCCCGCCGAGCACGCGGAACTCGACCTCGGCGACCGGGACGACACCCGCGCCGTGCTGGACCGGCTGGTCGCCGCCCGGCTGCTCACCCTCGACGACGGCACGGTCGAACTCGCCCACGAGGCCCTCATCACCGCCTGGCCCCGGCTGCGCGGCTGGATCGACGCCGAACGCGACCGGCTCCGCGTCCACCGCGCGCTCTCCGAGGCCGCCCGCACCTGGCTGACCCTCGGCCGGGAGAACGCCGCGCTCTACGCGGGCTCACGGCTGGCCGCCGCCCGCGAGGCGTTCGCCCGGGACACGCGGGGCGGGGAACCGGCGCCGGGGGAACTGACGCCGGTGGAGCGCGAGTTCCTAGCCGCGTCGATCCACCGGCGGCGGCGCGCGGTGTGGCTCAGGCGCGGACTGTCGGCCGTCCTGGCGCTGCTGGTCCTGGTCGCCTCGGGCACCGCCGTCGTCGCGCTCCGGGCGCGGGCCACCGCCCAGACCGAGCGGGACGAGGCCGTCTTCGGCCGGATCACCGCGGAGGCCGACCGGCTGCGCGAGACCAACGCCGCCCTCTCCGCCCGGCTGGACGTCGCCGCGCTCGGCATGCGCACCACCCCCGAACTGCGCACCGCGCTCACCACGGACGCGGGCCGGGTGCTGTCCACCCGGCTGCCCGGACACGACGACATCGGCAGCGCCGTGGCCTTCGCCCCGGACGGCCGCACCCTCGCCAGCGGCGGCCACGACGGCACCGTACGGCTGTGGGACACGGCCGGGTCCGGCGAGCGGCTCGGGGAGCCGTTGCGGATCACCGGCGGACCGGTGGGCGCGGTGGCCTACGCGCCGGACGGCAGCGTGCTGGTGGCGGCCGGAGACGACGGCGGCATCCGGCTGTGGGACACCCGGGACCGCGCCCGGCCCCGTCCCCTGGGCGAGCCCCTGGTCAGCCACGGGGGCGAGTCCGTCACCTCCGTCGCCTTCGCCCCCGACGGCCGCACCCTCGCCACCGCCGGCGACGACGGCACCCTGCGCCTGTGGGACCTGGCCGACCCGGCCCGGCCCGCACCCGTCGGCGCACCGGCCCGCGCCGACGCGCGCGGCGTCCGGGACGTCGCCTTCGCCCCGGACGGGCGCACCCTGGCCACCGCCGGGCACACCGGGACCGTACGGCTGTGGCGCCCGGACGGCGCCGACGGACCGGTCCCGCTCGGCGAGCCCCGCCGCGCCCACGACGCGGCGGTCTGGTCGGTGGCGTTCTCCCCGGACGGCGACACCCTCGCCACCGCCGGCTACGACGACACGGTGCGCCTGTGGAAGGTGTCGGGCACGGGCGGGTCCGGCACCCCCGACGGCGGCCTGCGCCCGCTGGGCGAACCGCTGACCGGACACACCGCCGCCGTGTGGTCGGTGGAGTTCAGCCCGGACGGACACACGCTGGCCAGCGCCGCGCACGACGACACCGTCATCCTGTGGAACGTCGCCAACCCCGCCTACCCGCACCGGATCGGCGAACCCCTGACCGGGCACACCGAGGGCCTGTGGGACCTGGCCTACGGCCCGGACGGCCGCACCCTCGCCACCACCGGCGCCGACCACAGCGTCCGCGTGTGGCACCTGCCGGACGGCGTCCTGACCGACTTCACCAACCCGCTCACCGCCGTGGCCTACGACCCCACGGGCAGGCTGTTCGCCGCCGCCAGCACCGACGACGCCCTGGTCCGGCTCTGGGACGTCGGCCGGCCGGGACCCCCGCGCCCGCTGCCACGCCCCCTCACCGGTCACGAGGCCCCCGTCCTGACCGCGGCCTTCGCGCCGGACGGCCGCACCGTCGCGTCCGGCGCCGAGGACGGCACCCTGCGGCTGTGGGACGTCTCCGACCCGGCCCGCCCCGTCCCCGCGGCCACCGTCCCGGACGCCCACCCCGGCGGCGTCCTCACCGCGGCCTTCGCGCCGGACGGCCGCACCCTCGCCACCGGCGGCGTCGACGAGCGGGTCCGCCTGTGGGACGTGCGCGACCCCCACGACGTACGCCCCGTCGGCACGCCCCTGACCGGCCACACCGACTGGGTCGGCTCCGTGGCCTTCGCCCCGGACGGGCACACCCTCGCCACCGGCAGCCAGGACAAGACCGCCCGGCTGTGGGACGTACGCGACCGGGAGCGGCCCCGGCCCGTCGGCGAACCGCTGACCGCCCACGGCGACTGGGTCAACGCGGTCGCCTTCGCGCCGGAGGGACACGTCCTCGCCACCGGCGGCCGGGACCGCACGATCAGGCTCTGGGACGTCACCGACCCCGGCCGGGCCCGCCCCCTGGGCGGCGAACTGACCGGCCATCGCGGCGGCGTCACCTCGGTGTCCTTCGCCCCGGACGGCCGCACCCTCGCCAGCGGCGGCGAGGACCACACGGTCCGCCTGTGGAACGTGACCGACCCCGCCCGCGCCGACGCCTTCGGCAACGCGCTCACCGGCCACCTGGACACCGTCACGTCGGTCGCCTTCGCGCCCGGCGGCGACACCCTGGCCTCGGCGGGCAACGACCTGACGGCGAGGATCTGGACCCTGGACACGGACGAGGCACTCCGCCGGGTCTGCGACCGCACCGACGGCGACCTCACCCCCGCCCGCTGGTCCGAACTCCTGCCCCGCCTGCCCTATCGCCCCACCTGCTGACGTACGGCGGCCGGTCACACCGCGTTGGTCACGGTCACCGTCACCCGCGCGTCGGGCGCCGCCCCGGACAGCGCGTCGGTCACCGCGTCGCGTACCGCGCGGGCCACGGTCAGGGCGTGCCGGTCGCGGTGGACGACGATCTGGACGTCCACCTCCCAGGGCCCCGGCCCAGAGGTCCGGGCCACCCGGACACCCGCGGGTGTGCGCGGCGGTCCGGTCCGGCCGGAGGAGCGCAGCAGGTCCGCGAGGCCCGGCCGCAGGAAGGCGACGCCGGGCACGTCGGCGGCGACCCGCGCGACGGTGCCGGCGAGTGCGTCCCGCTCGGTGGCGGCAGCGGTCACGGCTGGTTCCCTTCGTCCGCACCGACCGCGTCCGTCACGTCGGTGATGTGCACGTCCACGTGGTCCACCGGCAGCCCCAGGGCGTCGTCCGCCGCCCCGCGCACCCGCCGCCTGACCTCCTCGGCGAGGTCGCGCAGCCGCGGCGTGAGCGGCACCACGACCTCCAGCCGCACCCGGACCGGGCCCCGCGAGGGGGAGCCGTCGGACTCGGCGGGCCGGATCCGGCACGAGCCGGCCAGCACCCCCGGCACGGTCTCGGCGGCGGCCCGCAGCGCCTTGGCGGCCATCGCCTCCCGCACCCACAGGTCCTCCTCGCGCTCCCCGAGCGGCAGCGGCCTGCCGGGCCGCAGCTCCAGCCGTACGACGTCCATGACCCGTTCGGTCAGCGCCCCCGCGTCCCACTCCGGCTCCCGGCCGCCGTCCGCCCCGCGCACCGCGGCGCCGAGCAGGTCCAGCTGCCGCACGGCCGCCGAGCAGTGCGGGCAGGCCCGCAGGTGCGGCTCCCGGTCCGCACCGCCCGCGCCGTCCGCCCCGGCCTCCCACACCTCGGACAGCAGCCGCCCGCAGGCCAGCCGCTCGTCCGCGGCGTGGTCGTCCGCGCCGCCGGACCCGGACCCGGTGCCGGGCAGCTCCGCGCCGCTGTTCATCGCCATGCGGTCATCGCCTCCGTCAGGCAGCGTCGTGCGCGGAACACCCGGCCGCGGGCAGCCTCGGGGCTGATCCCGACCGTCTCCGCGATCGTCTCGTAGGACTGGCCCCCCAGCTCTCTGAGCGCCCAGCAGACCCGCTGCTCCGGGGAGAGCCCGGCCAGCGCCCGGCCCAGTGCCGTCGCGGCGGCGTGGGACTCGGCGGCGCGGGCGGGGGAGACGGCGTGGTCCGGCGCCGCCGGTTCGGGCACGCTGTCGAGGTCGGTCACCGGATGCCGGGAACGCAGCATGTTCAAGCACCGGTTGACGACGATGCGGTGCATCCAGGTGGCGAAGGCCGACTGCCCGCGGAACCCGGGGAGCCTGCGCCACGCGCTGACGAACGCGTCCTGCACCGCGTCCTCCGCCTCCGCGGGGCTGCCCAGCATGCTCGCCGCGAGCCGCAGCAGTCCCGGCGCGTGCCGCCGCACGAGCACCTCGAAGGCGTCCTCGTCGCCCTCGGCGGCCCGCACCGCGAGCAGTCCGTCGTCGCCCGGCACACGCGCTCCTTCCCACTTCCACCGTTCCCGGCCCTGTCCCGACCTTGGACACACCGACTGCCCCGGGCGTTACGCGAGAACCCGGGAAAAGAAGTTCCCGCGAGCCGCGTAACGCCGGACGGCCCCGCGGGTCCAACGACCACAAGCACCGAACGACCACGGTCGACGGAGGACACCATGACCACGGCAGCACAGACGGGCACGATCGAGAGCAAGTCCGACAAGAACGCGCGGACCGCGCAGGGCGGCGCGACGACCGTGAGCGGCGGCTCCACCGGCGCCACCGAACCGGCCGCCACCCGGGGCCGCACCTCCATCGCCGACGTCGTGGTCGTCAAGATCGCGGGCATGGCGGCGCGCGAGATCCCCGGCGTGTACGACATGGGCGGCGGCCTGTCCCGCACCTTCGGCGCGGTCCGCGACCGGGTGCCCGGCGGTCGGCCGAACGTCGGCCGCGGCGTCAAGGTCGAGGTGGGCGAGCGGCAGACCGCGATCGACCTGGACCTCGTCGTCGAGTACGGCGTGCCCATCGCCGACCTCGCCCGGGACGTACGGGAGAACGTCATCGACGCGGTGGAGCGGATCTCCGGCCTGGAGGTCGTCGAGGTCAACATCACGGTCAACGACGTGCACCTGCCGGACGACGAGGACCCCGAGCGCCCGGTGGAGGCGCGCGTGGAGTGACGGACGGGATCCGGAGCAGGCTTCGAGGCGGAGGTGAGTGATGAGCAGAGCGGTGATCGGCATGCTGGTGGGCATGGCGCTGGCCTTCGCCGGGTGGTTCGGCGGCTTCGGCGCGTTCCTGCTGGTGGCCGCGCTGGGCGCGGTCGGCGCGGTGCTGGGACGCCTGGTGGACAACGGCACGGACTGGCGTGAGTTCCTGGCCCCCCGCGACCGGAGGACCCGGTGACGGGCACCGAGGACGCCGGGCGGGCCGCCCGCACGGCACCGGCCGAGCGCGGCCGGACCGTCGTCGCCGACCGTGCCGTGCGCCGGATCGCGGAACGGGCCGCCGCCGAGACCGACCTCGCCGGGCGACGCGTCCGGGTCACCCACGGCACGGCGGCGGTGCGCGGGGACCGCGCCGCGTTCTCGCTCGACGTGCGGCTCCCGTACCCGGCGGTGCTCGGGGAGAGCGGGGAGCGGGTCCGCGGCCGGACGGTGGACCGGGTGGCCGAGCTGAGCGGCCTCACGGTGCGCGGGGCGACCGTCCGCGTCCAGTCCCTGTCCGCGGACCGGACCACCCCGCTCCCCTCCCCGGCCCCCGAGGACGCCCCGCCCGGCGGCCGGGCCCGGCGCCCCTGGTCGGCCCGCCGGATTCCCGCCGCGCTGGTGGCCCTGGTGGCGGCGGGCGTGTGCGCGCTCCTCCTGTACGACGTCCTGTCGGTGCACCTCGCCGGCCGGCGTCCGGCGGGCCCGCGCACCGACGCGGTCGACTGGCTGGCGACGCACGGCCCCGGGGACACCGGCGTCGTCGCGGGCGGCGCGGTCGCCGCCGTCCTGGGCGCCTGGCTGCTGTGCCTCGCCCTCACCCCGGGCCTGCGCGGCGTGCTCCCCATGGCGCCGGTACCGGGGCGGCACGTGCGGCGGGCCGTACTGGACCGCACCGCCGCGGCGGAACTCGTCCGGGACGCCGCGTCGGCCGTCCCCGGCGTGACCCACGTCCGGGTGCGCTGCGGCCGGCGCCGCGTACGCCTCCGGGCCCGCCTGGCCTTCGGCGACCGCCCCACGGCCCGCGCCGCCCTGCGCACCACCACCGACACCACCCTCACCACCCTGGGCCTGGCCCGCCCCCTCAAACCCCGACTCACCCTGCGCCCGACCCCACACTGGCACCCACCCACCACGGACGGCCCGCCCGGCGCACCGGCGTCCGGCTCGGCCGGTGTGGAGGCGGTGCGGGGTGTGGCCGCCCCGGGCGGGTCGGCGTCCGGCGACCGCTCACCGTGGGCGAAGGCCCCCGGCCGGGAAGGGACGGCGCCGGACGCGTCCGTGTCCGGACCCGGGGCGCCGGTCCCGTCTGAGGCGACCGGGGACCGGGCCGGTTCCGGCTCGGCCGGTGTGGAGGCGGTCCCGGGCGGGTCGTCACCCGGCGACCGCGCACCGTCGGTGAAGACCGCCGGCCGGGAAGGGACGGCGCCGGACGCGTCCGCATCCGGACCCGGGGTGCCGGTCCCGTCTGAGGTGACCGGGGACCGGGCCGGTTCCGGCTCGGCCGGTGTGGAGGAGGTCCCGGGCGGGTCGTCACCCGGCGACCGCGCACCGTCGGTGAAGGACCAGGGCCGGGGAGCGGCGGCGCCGAAGCGGCCCGCGCCGCTCGGTGAGGACGAACCGGGCGCCGGGGAGCACCCGGCGCAGGGGCACGGAACGGAGGAGAACCACTCGTGAACCCGATGCGCAACGCGGTCAACCGCACGCTGCTCGCGCTGGCCGGGGCCGCCCTGCTGGCCGGCGGCGGCTGGTCGGTGCTCGCCTCGGACGCGGTCGCGGGGCGGCTGCCCGGACGGTGGCCCACCGCGGACGCGGGGACGGTGCTGCTGGACCGCGGCGGCCTCGCCGACCTGCGCGGGCACGGCTGGTGGACGCCGGCCGTCGTCGCGGGCCCGGCCTGCGCGCTGCTGCTGTGCCTCGCCTGGTTCCTCGCCCAGTTCCGCGGCGGCGGACACCGCCTGCCGCTGGCCGGACCGTCCCTCACCCTCAGGTCCCGTGCGCTGGCCGACGCCGTCGCCCGGCGCGCGGAGGCGACCGAGGGCGTCGACCGCGCCCACGTACACCTGCCCGCCGGCAGGACCCGCTCCCGGGCCCGGGTACGGGTGCTGCTGGAACCCGGCGCCGAGCCCGGACCGGTCCTGGCACGGCTCGCCCGCGGCCCGCTGGACGAAGCCCACGCCTCCCTCGCGCCGCACCCGCTGACCACCCACGTCCGCATCGGCGTACGGTCCACGCGCGAGCGGCGCGCGCGGTGACGGCGTACCTGGAGGCGCGCCTGACCCGGCTCCGGGACCGCTCCGTCCCGTGGACGGGCGCGCTGCGCCGGGTGCCGCGCGCCATGTGGGACGACAACGTCTCCGACTGGGCCGCCGCCCTCACCTACTACGCCGTCCTCGCCCTGGTGCCCGCCCTGGTCGTCACCGCGTCCCTGATGGGCCTGGTCGCCCCGGACCTGACCGACCGGCTCATCGCCGACGTGACGTCCTGGGCGCCCGCCCAGTCCGGCGCCGAGCTGCACCGCACCCTGCACGAGGCGGCCGGGGAGCGCTCCGCCGCCCTGACCGTGGCCGTCGCGGGCGGCGTGGCCGCGCTGTGGTCCGCCTCCAGCTATCTGGCGGTCTTCCGGCGCGCCCTGCACGACATGCACGGCGTGCCCGACCGGCGCCCCCTGTGGCACCGGCTGCACCGCATCGTCCTGACCGCGCTGAGCCTGCTCGGGCTGCTCGTCGCCAGCGCCCTGGTGCTGCTCCTGACGGGGCCGCTGGCCCAGGCCCTGGGGCGGTGGTTCGGCATCGCACCGACGGCGACCACCGCCTGGTCCCTGCTGCGCTGGCCGTTGCTGCTGTGCCTGGTCGCGCTGCTTGTCCTGGTCCTGTTCCGCACCGGCCCCGCCCCGGCCCGCCGCAGCCGGCAGGCGGTCCCCGGCGGCGCCCTGGCGGCACTGCTGTGGCTGGCCTCCTCGGCGGCCTTCTCCCTGTACGCCTCCGGCATCGGCACCTACGGGCGGCTGTACGGCTCCCTGGCCGGTGTCGTCGTCTTCCTGGTGTGGCTGTGGGTCTCGCACCTGTCCCTGCTGGCCGGCGCCCGCTTCGCCGTGGAGCTGGGCCGCGCCGACCGAGCCGAGCGGGCATCGAGGACGGAACCTGTCCTCGATCCCCGCTAGCCTGCGCGGCATGACGACCACGGCTGGAACGACCGCCCCCGTCCTCGGCATCCGGGCCCTCAACCGCGCCACCCTGGCCCGCCAGTTGCTGCTGCGCCGCGCGGCGATGTCCGCCGAGGCCGCCGTCGCGCACCTCGTCGGGCTCCAGGCCCAGAACGTGAAGCCCCCGTACTACGCGCTCGCCGCCCGCCTCGACGGCTTCACGCCCGAGGACCTGTCCACGGCGATGGCCGACCGCCGCGTCGCCCGGCTCGTCACCCTGCGCTCGACCCTCCACACCCACACCGCCGACGACTGCCTCACCCTGCGGCCGCTGGTGCAGGCCGCCAGGGAACGGGAGTTGCGGGCGTTCCGCGCGGGCCTGACCGGCGTCGACCTGGACCGGCTCGCCCGCCTCGCCCGGGACCTGGTCGAGGCCGAGCCGCGCACCCCGGGGCAGTTGCGCGAGGCCCTCGGCGCCGAGTGGCCCGACGCCGACCCGCAGGCCCTGTCCGTCGCCGCCCGCTGCCGGCTCCCGCTCGTCCAGGTGACGCCGCGCGGACTGTGGGACCGCGGCGGCCAGGTCACGCTCACCACCGCCGAGCACTGGCTCGGCCGCCCCGCGCGGCCGGCGCCCGCACCCGACGACACCGTGCTGCGCTACCTCGCCGCGTTCGGGCCCGCGTCGGTGAAGGACATGCAGACCTGGGCCGGCCTGACCCGGCTCCGGGACGCCTTCGAACGGCTCCGTCCCCGCCTCGTCACCTTCCGGGACCCGGGCGGCACCGAACTCTTCGACCTCCCCGACGCGCCGCGCCCCGACCCGGACACCCCGGCCCCGCCGCGCTTCCTGCCCGAGTTCGACAACCTGCTCCTCTCCCACGCCGACCGGGCCCGCCTCGTCCCGCCCGAGCACAAGGGCCGCACCTGGAAGAAGAACCAGGCCTACCGCGTCCTGCTCGTCGACGGCTTCGTGGCCGGACTGTGGAAGCTTGCGGACGACGCCCTGGTCGTCGAGGCTTTCGCGCGCCCCTCGAAGGCACGGCGGGAGGAGATCGTGGCCGAGGGCGAGCGGATGCTCGCGACGCTGCACCCCGGAACCGCGTACGACATCCGCTTCGGAACCGTACGCGACTGACCCGCGCGCCCCCTGGGGGCGGCAGACGTGGAGAGGGGGCGTTGCGGGCCGCTCGTGGAGGCCCGCAACGCCCCCTGGTCTTGCGCCCGAGGGGTCCTCAGGGGGTCACACGGCGGCCGGTCTGGAACGAGTGGGCCCGGACATGAGTCTCCTCGGGTGGTGGCCGGTGGGGGGTATCGCACGGGCGTGGGGGGTGCACGGGGGTCTCGGGAACAGACCCCCGTATGCCCGGGCGAGCGGCACGTCCTCACGCTAGAACCGGCGGTCCCGACCCCCCAATGAGGGAACCCCCTAAGGGCGTCGGGCAGGGAAAACCCTCGGTTTACCGCCGGTAAACCCGACGGTCGCCTGGAGGCCGTCTCAGTCGGGGCGCCGGCCCGCCGCCAGCCGGACGATGTCGACCCGGGACCGGATGCCCAGTTTGCGGTAGACCCGGGTCAGGGTCGCCTCGACGGTCTTGACGCTGACGAACAGCCGGGCGGCGATCTCCCGGTTGGTCGCGCCCTCCATCACGAGCGAGGCCACCTGGCGCTCCATCGCCGCGAGCCCCGCCAGAACGTCCGGCTCGGCGGCCGCGACCGGGGGAGCCCAGGCCGCCCGCGCCGCGACGGCCGCCTCCACCCGCCGCAGCCAGGGCAGCGCCCGGCACCGCCGGAACAGCCGCGCCGCCTCGTCGTACGACGCCGACTCCGGGGGCCGGCCCGGCCGTTCGGCGTGCAGCTCGGCCAGCGCGAAGACCGCCCGGGCCTCCTCCAGACCGAACCCCAGCCCGGCGAGACGCTCCCGCGCCGACGTCAACCGCGCCACGGCCGCCCGGTGTTCGCCCCGCGCCGCCCGCACCAGCGCCTCGGACCGGTCCAGGACGGCGAGCACGCTCTGGCGCCCGAGCCGCAGCGCGTGCGCCCGGGTGACCACCACGACGTCCATCGCCTCGGCCGGTTCCCCGGTGCGCACCAGGGCCTCCGCGAGATCGCCCTGCCACCGGCCGCGCGCCGGGTCGGTGATGCCCGCCCCGGCCTCCAGTTCCCGCACCCGGCGCAGCACCCGGACGGCCGCCGCCGCGTCGCCCGCCGCCAGGTGGGCGTGCCCGAGCGCGGCCAGCGCCCGCGACAGGTACACGGCGTCGCCGTCCCCCTCCGCCCGCCGCACCGCCTCCCGCGCCAGCTCCAGGGCCCGGCCGGGGTCGCCGCCCGCGGCCTCGGCGAGCGCGGCCTGCATCGCGCCCGCGCCCTCCCCGATGCCCGCGTCGCGCGCCAGCGTCAGGCTCTCCCGGGACAGCTCCAGGGCCCGGCCGCAGTGGCCGGAGTGCAGCTCGGTCTCCGCCAGGAAACGCAGGTAGTGGACCTCGCTCTCGGCCATGCCGCGCCGCCGCACCTCGCGCAGCAGCCCGGTGACGGTGGTCCGCGCCTCGGCCAGCCGGTCGCTCATCACCAGCCACCGGAACCGGGAGGAGCCCGCCCCGTTGTGGTGGCACGCCACCCGCGGGTCCTGCGGCTCCTGGAGCGCCCGCTGGATGGTCGCCGGGGCGTCCGGATGGCCCATCAGCGTCTCCGACTGCGCCTGGAAGGCGAGCGCGAGCAGCTCGGTGCGCCGGTCCCCGGCCCGCGCCGCCAGCCGGGCCGCGTGCGCGGCCTCCTGACGCCCCTGGGCGAAGTCGCCCTGCACCACCAGGGAGCGCCAGGCCAGCTGGTAGTGGACCAGGGCGAGCAGCCGCGGGTCGTCGCCCGCGTCGGCCAGGGCCTGCGGGAAGACGGCGTCGACCTCGCCGATGGCCTGCCCGGCCGCCTCGATCACCGCCATCCAGGCCCGTACCCGCTCGCCGGGCGCGGTGGCCCGGGTCAGCACCTCGCGGGCGACGTCCCGGGCGAGGTCCTGATCGCCCGCGGTGATCGCGTCCTCGGCCGCCGTCAGCCGGCGCTCGTCCGGGCCCGGTGTGCCGTCCGCCGGGGTGTGGTGGGCGGCGAGCAGCCCCAGCGAGGCGGCCACCGACGGCGCCCCGCGGTCCCGGGCCAGCGCCGCGGCCTGCGCCAGCCGCGCCGCCACCCGCGGGTCGGTGCCGGTGGTGGCCAGCGCCAGGTGCCGGGCGCGTTCGATCGGGTCGGAGGCGGCCGTGGACAGCGCGGCGTGCGCGGCCCGCCGCTCCGGCGCCGGTGCCTCGGCGTACAGCGCGGCCGAGATCAGCGGATGCGCGAACCGTACGGTCGGCCCCTCCGGGTCGGGCGCCAGCAGCCCCAGCGCCGCCGCCTGCTCGGTCTCCGCCTCGGCGTTCTCCCGGCCGGCCGCGTGCAGCAGCGCCGGGGTGGGGCGGGCGCCGGCGCTGGCCACCAGGAGGGTGCGGCGCGCCTCGTCCGACAGCATCTCCAGGCGGGACAGGACCAGGGCGCGCAGCGAGGTCGGCACCGGCAGCGGCTCGCCCGGGCGCGGTGCCGCGGGGCTCTCGGCCAGGGCCCGGCCCAGCTCCAGGGCGAACAGCGGGTTGCCGCCGCTGGTGCGGTGGATCTCGCGGACCGTGGAGCGGTGCAGGCCGGAGTAGCCGCGCCCGTCCAGGAGCGTCGACACCTGGGCGCGGGTCAGCGGCCCCAGCCGCACCGCGCGGGTGTCCGGCGGCGCGGCGCGCAGATGGCGGTCGTACGCCGCGTCCTGGGGCTCGGGCCCCTCGGTGCGCACCGCGCACAGCAGCCGCACCGGGGTGTCGCCCAGGCGGCGGGCGGCGAAGCCGAGGAGTTCCGAGCTGGCCGGATCGAGCCACTGGAGGTCGTCGGCGACGACGAGGACGGGCCCCGCGGCGGCGAGGGCGCGCAGCGCGGACAGCACGGCCAGGCGCAGCGCGAGGCCGTCGCGCTGGAGGGTGGACTCGCCGCGTCCGGTCAGCGCGGACTCCAGCGCGGTGCGCTGGGCGGCGGGCAGCGCGGGGGACACCTCGTCCAGGACCGGGCCCAGGAGGTCGGCGAGGGCGAGGAAGGGCAGATGCGATTCGGACTCGGTGGCCGAGCAGCGCAACACGGTGTGCGCCGTACCGGCGTATTCCGCGGCCAGGGTGCGCAGCACCGTCGACTTTCCGATTCCGGCGGGCCCGTGCAACAACACACTGCCGCCCCGGGTGAGCTGCTCACGGGCCGCGCCGAACGACTCCTCCCGCCCGATGACCAGGTCGGAGCGGCGGCCGGCGGCGTCCGCGAAGTCCCGTGGCACGGTGACCGCTCCCCTCCGTGTGGCGTGTCCGGGCCAATATTAGGCACCGGCGCATCGCGGGACGGAGAGTCGGCCGGGTGACCCCGGCAACACACACCGGGGTACCGAAAACGAACACCGCCGGGAAAGTCCGCACCTTATGGCAGCCATCCCGTCCGGCGGGCGGACGCGACGGCCTCCGTGCGGGTGCGGGCGCCCAGTTTGCGCATCGCCGAGCGCAGGTAGCTCTTGACGGTCTCCACGCCCACCCCGAGCCGCTCGGCCGCCTCCCCGTTGGTCGCGCCCGCGGCCACACAGGCCAGCACGTCCACCTCGCGCGGCGCCGGCCGGGGCCCCGGGAGGGGACCGTTCCCCGCGGCCAGCAGGCCGCACGCGCGCAGCAGCTCGTCCCGCAGCGCCGGGTCCGTGATCCTCGGCGCCAGCGCCCGCAGCGCCGCGTGCGCCTCCCGCACCTGCTCCCAGGCCGCGCCGCCCGCCGGACCGGGCGCGGACGCGGCCGTCGCCAGCAGCTCGTCCGCCTCCTCCCGCAGCACCAGCGCCTGCTCGGCGTCCCGTGCCGCCGCCACCGCCGCACCCAGGGTGCGGTCGCCCAGCGGCTGGGCCGTGCGCAGCGCGCCGTACAGCACCCCGCGCACCCGGCGCCGTACGACCACCGGCACCGCGAGGACCGAGCGCAGGCCCTCGGCGGCGACGGGCAGGTCGTACTCGTGGCTGATCTGCCGGGAGACGGAGTAGTCCGTCACCGCGCACGGCCGCGACAGCGCCACCGCCCGGCCGCCCAGCCCGTTGCCGGCCGTCACCGCCAGCGCGCTGAGCGCCGTCGTGGCCGTGCCGCTCAGTTCGCTGATGCGCACCTGGCGCCGCCCGGACTCCACCAGACCGCCGAAGGCGACGGGCAGCCCGGTCGTGCGCCGCAGCCGCCCCAGCGCGCTGCGGATCTGCGCCGCGTCCGCCGCGTCCACCGCCACTCGTCCCGTCCTCCCTCACGACCGCCGCGTCCCGGTCCCGGGACGCACACCCCCGTTCGGGGGTAGTGAGACCCGCATCACGGATTAGACGATGGCACCGAGCCGCCCGGCAAGGTCCGGCACCGAGGAGGACAGATGACGACGGCCACGGAGCTGTTCCGCAGCGCACGGGACTTCCTGCTGGAACACCGCGAGGACTACACCGCCGCCTACGAGGGGTTCCGGTGGCCCCGCCCCGAGCACTTCAACTGGGCGCTGGACTGGTTCGACGTCATCGCCGACGGCAACGACCGCACCGCCCTGCACATCGTCGAGGAGGACGGCCGCGAGGTCCGGGTCTCCTTCGCCGAGATGTCCGCCCGCTCCGACCGCGCCGCCAACCGCCTGCGCGAGTGGGGCGTCGGCCCCGAGGACCGCATCCTCGTGATGCTCGGCAACCAGGTGGAGCTGTGGGAGACCGCGCTGGCCGCGATGAAGCTGCGCGCGGTCGTCATCCCGGCCACCACCCTGCTCGGCCCCGCCGACCTGCGCGACCGCGTCGACCGGGGCCGGGTGAAGCACGTGATCGCGCGGGCCGAGGACACCGGCAAGTTCGACGACGTGCCCGGCGACTACACGCGCGTCGCGGTCGGCGGCGACGGGGCGACGGCGCCCGGCTGGCGGTCCTACGCGGACGTGTACACGGCCTCCGACGCCTTCACCCCGGACGGCCCGACCGCCGCCGACGACCCGCTGATGCTGTACTTCACCTCCGGCACCACCGCCCGCCCCAAGCTGGTCGAGCACACCCACGTGTCCTACCCCGTGGGGCACCTGGCGACCATGTACTGGATCGGGCTGACCCCCGGCGACGTGCACCTGAACATCTCCTCGCCCGGCTGGGCCAAGCACGCCTGGTCGAACCTGTTCGCGCCGTGGAACGCCGAGGCGACCGTCTTCCTGTACAACTACACGCGGTTCGACGCGACCCGGCTGATGGCCGAGATGGACCGGGCCGGGGTGACCACCTTCTGCGCCCCGCCCACCGTGTGGCGCATGCTCATCCAGGCCGACCTGGCGCAGCTCGCCACCCCGCCGCGCGAGGTCGTCGCCGCCGGTGAGCCGCTCAACCCCGAGGTGATCGAGCAGGTCCGCCGCGTGTGGGGCCGGACCATCCGGGACGGCTTCGGGCAGACCGAGACCGCCGTCCAGGTCTCCAACAGCCCCGGCCAGGTCCTGAAGACCGGCTCGATGGGCCGCCCCAGCCCCGGCTACCGCGTCGAGCTGCTCGACCCGGTGACCGGCGCGCCCGGCGCCGAGGAGGGCGAGATCGCCCTCGACCTGTCCGCGCGCCCCGTCGGCCTGATGACCGGCTACCACGGCGACCCGGACCGCACGGCCGAGGCGATGGCCGGCGGCTACTACCGCACCGGCGACATCGGCGCCCGCGACGCGGACGGCTACCTCACCTACGTGGGCCGGGCCGACGACGTGTTCAAGGCCAGCGACTACAAGATCAGCCCCTTCGAGCTGGAGAGCGCCCTGCTGGAGCACGAGGCGGTCGCCGAGGCCGCGGTCGTACCCGCCCCGGACGAACTGCGCCTCGCGGTCCCGAAGGCGTACATCGTGCTCGCGGCCGGGTGGGAGCCGGGACCCGACACCGCGAAGGTGCTCTTCGAGCACTCCCGCCGGGCCCTCGCCCCCTACAAGCGGGTGCGCCGCCTGGAGTTCGGGGACCTGCCCAAGACCGTCTCCGGCAAGATCCGCCGCATCGAGCTGCGCGAGGCCACGGCCGCCGGTTCCGCGAACGAGTACCGCGAGGAGGACTTCCGGTGACCGCCCTCTCGTACGCCCACGGCACCAGCACCACCCCGCTGCTCGGCGACACCATCGGCGCGGACCTCGCCCGCGTGATCGCCGCCCACCCGGACCGCGAGGCCCTCGTCGACGTGCCGTCCGGACGGCGCTGGACCTACGCCGAGTTCGGCGCCGCCGTCGACGAGGTGGCGCGGGGCCTGCTCGCGAAGGGCGTCACCAAGGGCGACCGGGTCGGCATCTGGGCGGTCAACTGCCCCGAGTGGGTCCTCGTCCAGTACGCCACCGCCCGCATCGGCGTCATCATGGTGAACGTCAACCCGGCCTACCGGGCGCACGAGCTGGAGTTCGTGCTCCGGCAGTCCGGCATCACCCTGCTGGTCGCCTCGCTCGCCCACAAGAGCAGCGACTACCGGGCGATCGTGGAGCAGGTCCGCGGCCGGTGCCCCGCGCTGCGCGAGACCGTCTACATCGGCGACCCGTCCTGGGACGCGCTCACCGCGGGTGCCGCCGCGGTGCCGCAGGAGCGGGTCGAGGCGCTCGCCGCCGAGCTGAGCTGCGACGACCCGGTCAACATCCAGTACACCTCCGGCACCACCGGCTTCCCCAAGGGCGCCACCCTCTCCCACCACAACATCCTCAACAACGGCTACTGGGTGGGCCGCACGGTCGGCTACACGGAGCAGGACCGGGTCTGTCTGCCGGTGCCCTTCTACCACTGCTTCGGCATGGTCATGGGCAACCTCGGCGCCACCTCCCACGGCGCCTGCATCGTCATCCCCGCCCCGTCCTTCGAGCCGGCGGCCACGCTGGAGGCGGTGCAGCGGGAGCGGTGCACGTCCCTGTACGGCGTCCCGACGATGTTCATCGCGGAGCTGAACCTGCCCGACTTCGCCTCCTGGGACCTCACCTCCCTGCGCACCGGCATCATGGCGGGCTCGCCCTGCCCGGTGGAGGTGATGAAACGCGTGGTCGCCGAGATGCACATGGAGCAGGTCTCCATCTGCTACGGCATGACCGAGACCTCCCCGGTCTCCCTCCAGACCCGCATGGACGACGACCTCGAACACCGCACCGGCACCGTCGGCCGCGTCCTGCCCCACATCGAGGTCAAGGTCGCGGACCCGGTCACCGGCGTGACCCTGCCGCGCGGCGAGGCGGGCGAACTGCGCACCCGCGGCTACAGCGTGATGCTCGGCTACTGGGAGGAGCCCGAGAAGACCGCCGAGGCCATCGACCCGGGCCGCTGGATGCACACCGGCGACCTCGCGGTGATGCGCGAGGACGGCTACGTGGAGATCGTCGGCCGCATCAAGGACATGATCATCCGGGGCGGCGAAAACATCTACCCCCGCGAGGTCGAGGAGTTCCTGTACGGCCACCCGAAGATCGCGGACGTGCAGGTCGTCGGCGTGCCGCACGAGCGCTACGGCGAGGAGGTGCTGGCCTGCGTCGTCCCGCGCGACGCCGCCGACCCGCTCACCCTGGAGGAGGTCCGCGCGTACTGCGAGGGGCGGCTCGCCCACTACAAGGTGCCCAGCCGCCTCCAGCTCCTCGACTCCTTCCCGATGACCGTGTCCGGCAAGGTGCGCAAGGTGGAACTGCGGGAGCGGTACGCCCGCCCGTAGCCCCCGGTAACCCGACGACTCAGCCGGCCGTGGCGTCCAGCGCCACGGCCGGCGCGTTCGCCGGGCGCGGCACGCCCGACGGGTCGAGCACGAACAGCGCGACGTCCAGCAGGTCGCCACGGACCCGGGCGTCCTCGGTGTACCCGGCGAGCGAGAAGTAGACGCCCCGCGCCGACTCCGCCATCGCCGTCAGCCACAGGCACTCCACGTCCCGCACCGAGGCCGGGCCCGCCGTCGGGTCCACCTGGACGGCGACGCCGGGTGCGGCGAGGCCGATGCCGGCCGGGGGACGCTGCTCGGCGCGGCGCACGTCCCGGTAGCCCAGCCCGCGCAGGTACAGGACGGCGGCGGTGACCGCGTCACGGGCGGTGCGGATCGGAACGGCCCGGTGCGCCGGGACCCGTGACCCCGGAGTGCGCCCGGACCGGCCGGTGGCGGCCGGGTCCACCGGCACGCACAGCACCGTCCCGCAGGGGCAGCCCAGCTCCGGGCGCGGCCACCGGCTCTCGGCTCCGCAGGCCGCACAGCGCACCCCGATCCACTCCTCGTCCCACGCCCGGTGGGTGACCGCGGTCGCGGCCCGGCGCGGGTCCAGTTCCGGGGCCACGGGCGCCCCGCACGCACAGGGGTACGACGGTGCCGTGTAGCGGTGCCGGCGCCCGCAGGCGGTGCAGCACACCGAGATGGTCTCGGACATGACCCCCATCGTCCTCTCTTGACGGCCCCCGGCCGCCCACTTACATTACTTCCAGATCGTAGAAAACAAATTTCGCTATACGGAAGTTGCTACGGAAGAAGCTCACCGCGGGGCGCGACGGGAGTGCGAATCCGACAGCCGGATCAGGAGTACTCGATGGCTCGTATGACCGCTGCCCGAGCGGCAGTTGAGATCCTCAAGCGCGAGGGCGTCACCGACGCGTTCGGTGTGCCCGGTGCGGCGATCAACCCCTTCTACGCCGCGCTCAAGGCGTCCGGCGGCGTCCAGCACACCCTGGCCCGCCATGTCGAGGGCGCCTCGCACATGGCCGAGGGCTACACCCGCACCAACCCCGGCAACATCGGCGTCTGCATCGGCACTTCGGGACCGGCCGGCACCGACATGATCACCGGTCTGTACTCGGCGATCGGCGACTCGATCCCGATCCTGTGCATCACCGGCCAGGCGCCGACCGCGGTGATCCACAAGGAGGACTTCCAGGCCGTCGACATCGCCTCGATCGCCAAGCCGGTCACCAAGATGGCGGTCACCGTCCTGGAGGCCGCGCAGGTCCCCGGCGTCTTCCAGCAGGCCTTCCACCTGATGCGCTCCGGCCGTCCCGGCCCGGTCCTGATCGACCTGCCGATCGACGTCCAGACGACCGAGATCGAGTTCGACCCGGACACCTACGAGCCGCTCCCGGTCTACCGCCCCCTCGCCACCCGCGCCCAGATCGAGAAGGCGATCGGCCTGCTCAACGCCGCCGAGCGCCCGCTGATCGTGGCCGGCGGCGGTGTCATCAACGCCGACGCCGCCGACCTGCTGGTGGAGTTCGCCGAGCTGACCGGCACCCCGGTCGTGCCGACCCTGATGGGCTGGGGCATCCTGCCCGACGACCACGAGCTGAACGCCGGCATGGTCGGCCTCCAGACCTCGCACCGCTACGGCAACGCGACCTTCCTGGAGTCCGACTTCGTCCTCGGCATCGGCAACCGCTGGGCCAACCGCCACACCGGCAAGCTGGACGTCTACACGGCCGGCCGGAAGTTCGTCCACGTCGACGTCGAGCCGACCCAGATCGGCAAGATCTTCGCCCCGGACTACGGCATCGCCTCCGACGCCAAGGCGGCCCTGAAGCTGTTCGTCGAGGTCGCGAAGGAGCTGAAGGCGGCCGGGAAGCTGCCCGACCGCTCCACGTGGGCCGCCTCCGCGCAGGAGCGCCGGGCCACCCTCCAGCGCCGTACGCACTTCGACGACATCCCGATCAAGCCGCAGCGCGTCTACGAGGAGATGAACAAGGCCTTCGGCCCGGAGACCCGGTACGTCTCCACCATCGGCCTCTCCCAGATCGCCGGCGCCCAGATGCTGCACGTCTACCGGCCCCGGCACTGGATCAACTGCGGCCAGGCGGGACCGCTCGGCTGGACCGTCCCGGCCGCCCTCGGCGTCGCCAAGGCCGACCCGGACGCCCAGGTCGTGGCGCTCTCCGGCGACTACGACTTCCAGTTCATGCTGGAGGAACTGGCCGTCGGCGCGCAGCACAAGATCCCGTACGTGCACGTCCTGGTCAACAACTCCTACCTGGGCCTGATCCGCCAGGCCCAGCGGGCGTTCGAGATCGACTTCCAGGTCAACCTGGAGTTCGAGAACATCAACTCGCCCGAGCTGGGCGTCTACGGCGTCGACCACGTCAAGGTCGCCGAGGGCCTGGGCTGCAAGGCGATCCGGGTGACCGACCCGAACGAGCTGGGCGCGGCCCTGGAGCAGGCCAAGAAGCTGGCCGCCGAGCACCGGGTGCCGGTCGTCGTCGAGGCGATCCTGGAGCGCGTCACCAACATCTCCATGTCGGGCACGAACGACATCTCCAACGTGGTGGAGTTCGAGGAGGTGGCCACGGAGCCGGGGCACGCCCCGACCGCGGTCAGGACGCTGAAGGTCTGACACACCACCCAGCGCCGAGCACCGGGAGCGGCCCGTCCCCCTGAGGGGCGGGCCGCTCCCGCGTGTGCGCGCTCAGTCCGGGCCGCCGCCCGCGTGGTCCCCGTGGCCCGTGCCGCCGCCGTCGCCCGAGGCCGGGTCCTCGTGCGCGGCGCGCCACCTCGGGAACCCGCCCCGGCCCCACGAGAAGCGCACGCCGTCGGCCGGGGCGCCCGGGTCCGTCAGGCCGGCCCGCAGGGCGAAGCGCGGCAGGAGCAGGCGCAGGGCGGCGTCGCCGTGCAGGGCGACCGCGAGCAGCGTGTCCTCGTCCGTCAGCCCGTGCCCGACCGCCGGCAGCGGGTGCCGCTGGCGCCAGAACTCCACGTGCCGCCGGGCGCCGCGGGTCGGCCTGAGCCGCGGGTGACCGAGGAGCCCGTGCTCCGCGAGCGGGATGCGCGCCAGGGCCAGGGCCAGGCGCACGTCCGGGTGCCGTACCAGTTCGCGCGCGGTGAGCGGCTCGTGCAGACAGTCCAGGACGGTGCCCTCGAACGGGCCCAGCCCCGCCGGCTCCGGTCCGGTCGCGCACAGCGTCCCGCGGGGGCCGGTCTCGACGGCGCCCCGCAGATGCAGGGCGACCACCGCCACCGTGACGGCCGCCCGTGGCCCGCCGCCCAGCAGCGCGACCTCGTGCGGCTCCCACCCGATCCCCGTGCCACCGTCCACGACACCACCCCCGTGCGCCCCGTGCTGCCGGGGTTGTGCCCGCCGCGGGGGACTCCTACGCCCGCTCTCGGCCACCGGGCTGCTCGTGCAGCCCCGGCCAGTCCTCCGGGCCGCCGCCCTGCCACTCGACCAGGTCGCTCGACTCGACGTCGGTCACGTACAGGTCGGCCAGCCGCAGCAGTTCGGCGACGTCGTCGATGTGCGAGGCCACGCCCAGCGTCTCCGCGCCGGAGGTGACCCGGCGGGAGCCGTCCAGGGCGGGGGAGTGGACCACGATGTGCGGGTGCTCGGGTGGGTGCGCCGTTGCCATGCCTCCAGGCTGCTGCGCGGGAGCGGAATCCGCACCCGGTGCACGCCGAGCAGCGCCGGATGCGGGACCGTCCGCATCCGGCGCTGCTCAGCCGGTGAAGGTTCTTCACATGGTGTCCGTCCGGCGGCGCGAGGCTGGGCGCGACAGGTCGTTCGCGCCGCCGGACGGGGCTTGTGGGCCTCTCGGCACGAGAGGCGGGGGTGGCTGGGACCGCGGCGGTGCGACGGGCCGGAACGGCTCCTCCCCTCAGGTCGTAGGAGAAGCGTCCGTGCCCTTCACCACCGCACTGGCTCGCTGGCCGCCGCGGTCCTCGCCCTGCCCGCGCCGGCACCTGGCGGTCACCCCTCATCCGGGCCGCTTCGATGCCTGCGCGGGCCGCGCACACGGCCCCGGCCTCCCCGCCGGGTTCCGTGCGCGAGCCGGTGGGTCAGTCCTCGCGCAGGGCGCGGACCGCCTCCTGAACGCGCTTGCCGTACTCGGGGTCGGCCGCGTGGAAGTGCGCGAGGTTCTTCTCGACGACATCGTTGCGCGAGACCTGGGACAGGCCGCCGGCCAGGTTGGCGACCAGCCGCTGCTTCTCGTCCTCGCTCATCAGCCGGTACAGCGCACCGGCCTGCACGAAGGGGTCGTCCTTGGTGTGCAGCGGCGCCTCGTGGGTGCCGGTGTGCCCGGAGACCGCGAGCGGGGCCGCCAGCGGACGGCCGGTCTCGGCCGGGCCGTCGTAGGAGTTCGGCTCGTAGTTCTTGGCGTACCGGCCCTGCGGGTTGGACGCCATCAGGCCGTCGCGGCCGTAGTTGGCGGCGCCGCCGGGCACGGCCTTGGGGGCGTTCACCGCGAGCTGGGTGTGGTTGACGCCCAGGCGGTAGCGGTGGGCGTCGGCGTAGGCGAACAGGCGGCCCTGGAGCATCTTGTCGGGGGAGGGGCCGATGCCCGGCACGAAGTTGTTCGGGGAGAACGCGGCCTGCTCGACCTCCGCGAAGACGTTGTCCGGGTTGCGGTCCAGCACCAGCTTGCCCACCCGCCGCAGCGGGTAGTCGGCGTGCGGCCACACCTTGGTCACGTCGAACGGGTTGAAGCGGTAGTTCGCCGCCTCGGCCACCGGCATCAGCTGCACGTGCAGCGTCCAGGACGGGTACACGCCCCGCTCGATCGCCTGCACCAGGTCCGTCTGGTGCGAGGTCGGGTCCTCGCCCGCGAGCTTGGCGGCCTCTTCGGCGGTCAGGCAGCGGATGCCCTGGTCGGTCTTGAAGTGGTACTTGACGAAGAAGGACTCGCCCTTGGCGTTCGTCCACAGGTAGGTGTGCGAGCCGAAGCCGTCCATGTGGCGGTACGACGCCGGGATGCCGCGGTCGCCCATCAGCCAGGTCACCTGGTGCGTGGCCTCGGGGGAGTGCGCCCAGAAGTCGAAGACGTTGTCCGGCTCCTGGCGGCCCGTGAACGGGTCGCGCTTCTGGGAGTGGATGAAGTCGGGGAACTTGATCGGGTCCTTGATGAAGAACACCGGGGTGTTGTTGCCGACGAGGTCGTAGTTGCCCTCCTCGGTGTAGAACTTCACCGCGAAGCCGCGCGGGTCGCGCACCGCGTCCGCGCCGCCGAGGGAGTCGGCCACGGTGGAGAAGCGCAGGAAGACCTCGGTGCGCTTGCCGACCGTGTTCAGGAAGTCGGCGTGCGTGAAGCCGGTGACGTCGTCGGTCACCTCGAAGTGGCCGTAGGCGCCGGAGCCGCGGGCGTGCACGACACGCTCCGGGATGCGCTCCCGGTTGAACCGGGCGAGCTTCTCGATGAGGTGCTGGTCCTGGATCAGGAGCGGGCCGCCGATGCCGGCGGAGGCGGAGTTCTGGTTGTCGGCGACCGGGGCACCGGACTCGGTGGTGAGCACGCGCTGCGACATCGTGGACCTTCCGTGACCTGCTGAGCGAGGGTTCAGCGGAAACTGGTTTCCGCTTCGTGGAGCTTAGGTGTGGAGCCTAGATTTGGGACCGTGGCACGTCAACAGTTTGTTGAAGTGGGTTCCGGGCGGCGCCGCCGCTCGGGCGCGACATGACAGGTGTCAGCGGCGGCGCCACCCGGAGGTCTCGGGGGTGCGTCAGACCTGGGCGCCGGAGAGACGCTCCACGGCCCGCAGCAGGGCCGAGTGGTCCAGGCCGCCGTCGCCCTGGGCGCGCAGGGAGGCGACCAGCTGGGCGACCACGGCGCCGACCGGCAGCGCGGCACCGACGTTGCGGGCGGCGTCGGTGACGATGCCCATGTCCTTGTGGTGCAGGTCGATGCGGAAGCCCGGCTTGAAGTCGCGGGCGAGGAAGTTGTCCTTCTTCCGCGTCAGCACGGTCGAGCCGGCCAGACCGCCGTTGAGGACGTCCAGGGCGGCCTTCAGGTCCACGCCGGACTTCTCCAGGAAGACCACGGCCTCGGCGCACGCCTGGATGTTCACGGCGACGATCAGCTGGTTGGCGGCCTTCACGGTCTGGCCCGAGCCGTGCGGACCGCACAGCACGATGGTCTTGCCGAGCGCCTCCAGGAGCGGCTTGGCCTCGTCGAAGTCGGCCTGCTCACCGCCGACCATGATGGACAGCACGGCCTCGATGGCCCCGGCCTCGCCGCCGGAGACCGGGGCGTCCAGGACGCGGACGCCCTTGTCCTTGGCGGCCTTGGCGAGGTCCACCGAGGTCTGCGGGGTGATCGAGGACATGTCGATCAGCAGCGCGCCGGACCGCGCGTTCTCCAGGATGCCGTCGGGGCCGTAGGCGATGGCCTCGACCTGCGGCGACGCGGGCACCATGGTGACGATCACATCGGCGTCGCGCACGGCCTCGGCGATCGAGCCGGCCGCGGTGCCGCCGGCGGCGGACAGGCGGTCCAGCTTCTCCTGCTCCAGCGTGTAGCCGGTGACCTGGTAACCCGCCTTGATCAGGTTCTCGGACATGGGGGAGCCCATGATGCCGAGACCGACCCAGGCGACCTTGGGGAGCGTGCTCATGATGGGTACCTCTCTGAAAAATCTGTGGAGAATTCCTGCGGGGTGGCGCTCAGCGGGCCGCGCGGGCCCCGGCCGGCAGCCAGGAGAAGGACTGCGCGCTGGGGTCGTCGCCGGGCTTGTACTCCAGGCCGACCCAGCCGTCGTACCCGGCCTTCCTCAGGCGGTCGAGCAGCTCCTCCAGCGGGAGGGAGCCCGTACCGGGGGCGCCGCGGCCCGGGTTGTCGGCGATCTGCACATGGCCGGTCTTCGCGGCGTAGGCGTCGATCACCTGCGGCAGGTCCTCGCCGTTCATGGACAGGTGGTAGAGGTCCATGAGGAACTTGGCGTTGCCGAGCCCGGTGGCCTCGTTGACCTTGTCCACGACCCCGATCGCGGCCGGTGCCGACACCAGCGGGTACAGCGGCGACTCGGGCGCGTTGAGCGCCTCGATCAGCAGGATCGCGCCGATCCGGTCGGCCGCGCGGGCGGCGAGGACCAGGTTCTCCAGCGCGAGCCGGTCCTGCTCGGCCGGGTCCACGCCCTCGACGCGGTTGCCGTACAGGGCGTTGAGCGCCGTGCAGCCCAGGGACTTCGCGAAGTCGGCGGCCACGTCGATGTTGGCGCGGAAGCGGTCCGACTCCTCGCCGGGGACCGACAGCGCGCCGCGGTCGGGTCCGGGCAGCCGCCCGGCGTAGAAGTTCAGGCCGGTGAGCTGGACGCCCGCGTCCTCGATGGCCGACTTCAGGGCGTCGAGTTCGGACTGCTCGGGGGTGGGCGAGTCGATCCAGGGCCACCACAGCTCGACCGCGGTGAAGCCGGCCGCGGCGGCGGCCGCGGGACGCTCCAGGAGCGGGAGTTCCGTGAAGAGGATCGACAGGTTGACGTTGAAGCGCTGATCTGCGAAGCCCATCGGGTGCCGCGCTCCCTTCCGTTTCGATCGTTATTCCGCATTACGGAAGTTCGTTTCTGCGTAATGGAAGATTGCCGGTGGAGTGCGGCCCTTGTCAAGAGGGGGCGGCGCAATGCGGTCACCCCGCGTTAGGTTGACCGCGTGCGATTGAGAGTGGAGTTCACGACCGAACCCTTCGACCTGGACCAGGCGCCCGCGCACGCGGTGGTGGCCCGGGAGGTCGTCGAGGCCGCCGAGCTGGACGCGGTCGACGTCGGCCCGTTCGGCAACACCGCCGAGGGCGGCGCCGACCGGGTGCTCACCGCCGTGGACGCGCTGCTGCGCCGCTCCCTGGAGGCCGGCGCCACCCGGATCTCGCTCCAGGTCAACGTGGTCGCAGAAGACACCGAGCCAGGGGGTGAGCGGTGACCGGCCCCGCCGAGGAGCCGTTCATCGCGGCCGTCAAGCCGCTGGTCGACGCCATGGGCGGCGAGATGCTGCCGCCGGACGAGGCCGGCCTGGAGGACGTCGTGCTCTCCTGGGAGGGCACCGACGTCGTCGCCGTACGCCTGCCCCAGCTCGCCGACTCCCTGGACCACATCCTGGCCGCCATGGAGCGCCGGCAGGGCAGGCCGCTGGCCGACCTGGACCGCAGGACCAAACAGGAGGTCGTACGGGCCCTGGAGGCGCGCGGCGCCTTCGCCGTACGGCACGGCGTGGAGACCGTCGCGAGCGCCCTCGGCGTCAGCCGCTTCACCGTGTACAACTACCTCAACCGCGAGAAGGGCACCTGACCTGCACGGTTCCCGACCCTCTCGCGCCGCCGTCCGGTCACCGGGCGGCGGCTTTTCTGACCCCGAATTTTCAACAAAGTGTTGACGGCTTGTTTCCGAGGGCGTTAGCTATCGGCACGCCCGCTCAGCACAAGGCCACGGAGGCTCCCGTGACGTCCACTTCCGCGTCGGGCCTGGCCCGTTTCAACACCCTCGAGGAGTCCGCGGCACGCGCCGAACTCCACGAGGCGTGCGCCTCCACGGCGTGGGCCCGGCACCTGCTCGCCGCCCGCCCCTTCGCCACCGCCGAGGACCTGTACGCCGCCAGCGACGCCGCCATGGCCGAGTTGAGCGCGGAGGACCTGGCGGAGGCGATGGCCGGACACCCGCCGATCGGCCGTCCCAAGCCGGGCGATGCGACCTCGTCCCGCGAACAGGCGGGCATGGCCGGCGCCGCCGAGGACCTCAAGGCGGAGATGCTCGAACTGAACCTGGCCTACCAGGAGAAGTTCGGCCACGTCTTCCTCATCTGCGCCACCGGCCGGACCGGCGAGCAGATGCGGGACGCGGCTCTGGAGCGGATCGGCAACTCGCCCGAGCAGGAGCGGGAGATCGTCCGCGCCGAACTGGGGAAGATCAACCGCATCCGCCTGACCCGACTCGTCGAACAGGACGCCCGACCATGAGCACCAGCACCACCGCCTCCGTGTCCACGCACATCCTGGACACCAGCGTCGGCCGCCCCGCCGAGGGCGTCGCCGTCCACCTCGCCGCCCGCGCGGGCAGCGATGCGGACTGGCAGCAGCACGGCGGCTCCGCGACCGACGCCGACGGCCGGTGCAAGGACCTCCCGGCCCTGCCGGAGGGCACCACCCACGTACGGCTCGACTTCGACACCGAGACGTACTTCGCCAAGAAACAAGCCGCGGCCCAGCAGGACGCCCCCGCGCTCCGGGACAGCGAGAACGGCCGGCCCGTGTTCTTCCCCGAGGTCACCATCACCTTCGCGGTGGTGCCCGGCGAGCACTACCACGTTCCGCTGCTGCTCAACCCGTTCGGCTACTCCGTTTACCGAGGGAGCTGACCGACACCATGACCCGTTTCGTCCTGGGACAGAACCAGTACGGCAAGGCAGAGAACCGCGTCGTCAAGATCACGCGTGACGGCGACACGCACCACATCAAGGACCTGAACGTCTCCGTCGCCCTGTCCGGCGACATGGAGGAGGTCCACCGCAGCGGTTCCAACGCCAACGTCCTGCCGACCGACACCACCAAGAACACGGTGTTCGCCTTCGCCAAGGAGCACGGCATCGAGAGCGCCGAGGACCTCGGCGTCAAGCTCGCCCGCCACTTCGTGGACAACAACGACCCGATCCACCGGGCCCGCATCCGCATCGAGGAGTACGGCTGGGAGCGGATCGAGACGTCGAAGGGCGGCGCCCGCTTCGTCGGCGCGGACGAGATCGCCCACTCCTTCGTCCGCACCGGCCAGGAGACCCGCGTCGCGCAGATCACCTACGACGGCCACGGCATCCAGGTGCTCTCCGGCTTCAAGGACCTGACCGTCCTGAACTCGACCAACTCCGAGTTCTTCGGCTTCCTCAAGGACAAGTACACGACCCTCCCGGAGGACCACGACCGCATCCTCGCCACCACCGTCTCCACCTGGTGGCGGCACAACTGGGACGGCATCGACTCGCACGCCCCCGACTGGGACCGCTCCTACGGCGGGGTGCGCAAGCACGCGCTCCAGGCGTTCGCCGAGACCTACTCGTACTCGCTCCAGCAGACCCTCTTCGAGATGGGTGTGCGGGTGCTCAACTCCCGCGACGAGGTCGACGAGATCCGCTTCTCGATGCCCAACAAGCACCACTTCCGCTCGGACCTGTCGCCCTTCGGGATCGACAACGAGGCCAAGGACGGCGCCGTGTACTACGCCGCCGACCGCCCCTACGGCCTGATCGAGGCCACCATCCTGCGCGACGGCGCCGAGCAACTCATCCCGGTCGACATGACCAACCTCTGACGCGGCAGGCGCGCCGCCGGCCCGGCCCCCCCCGGGGCCGGCGGCCCGCCACACCGGAGGAAACACCATGGCACTGCCTGCGAAAGGGCCCGCCACCGGCCCTGGCACCACCCCGCCGGTGCACATCGAGGACGCCGTCACGTCCGTGCACCCGGTCGACGAGAAGCTCCATCCCTCGCGGCTCGTTCCCGCCGCGCTCCAGCACATCGCCGCCATGTACGCGGGCGTCGTCACTCCTCCGCTCATCATCGGCCAGGCCTGCGGCCTGGACCTGGAGGGCCGCACCCGGCTGATCGCGGCCTCGCTGCTGATCGCGGGCGTCGCCACCCTGCTCCAGACCCTCGGCGTCAAGGGCTTCGTCGGCAACCGCCTGCCGTTCGTCAACGCCGCCTCCTCGGCCGGCATCGCGCCCATCCTCGCCATCGTCGAGACCAACGCGAAGGGCAGCCAACTCCCCGCCGTCTACGGTGCGGTGATGGTCGCCGGGGTCTTCTGCCTCGCCGTCGGCCCGTTCTTCGGCCGGCTCCTGCGCTTCTTCCCGCCACTGGTCACGGGTGTCGTCATCACCCTCATCGGCGTCACGCTGATGCCGGTCCCGGTCGGCTGGGCCCAGGGCGGCGACAAGACCGCCGCCGACTTCGGCTCGATGCGCAACCTCGCGCTCGCCGCCTTCACCCTCGCCGTCATCCTCGTCATCCAGCGCTTCGGCCAGGGCTTCGTCAAGCAAGTGGCCCTGCTCTTCGGCCTGTTGATCGGCACCCTGGCGGCCATCCCGTTCGGCATGGCCGACTTCGGCGCCCTGAGGTCCGCGCCGGTCGCCGCACTGCCCACGCCCTTCGCCTTCGGCGCCCCCGAGTTCCAGCCCGCGGCCATCCTGTCGCTGTGCATCGTCATGCTGGTCCTGATGACGGAGTCGTCCGCCGGCATGCTCGCCCTCGGCGAGATCTGCGACCGCCGCGCCGACGCCAAGGTCGTCACCCGCGGCCTGCGCACCGACGGCCTCGCCACCCTGATCGGCCCCGTCTTCGGCGGCTTCCCCACCTCCGCCTTCGCCCAGAACGTCGGCGTCGTCTCCCTCACCCGGGTGCGCAGCCGCTACGTCGTCGCCGTCGCCGGTGCCACCCTGCTGGTCCTCGGCGCCTTCCCGGTCCTCGGCGCGGTCGTCTCCCTGGTCCCGATGCCGGTCCTGGGCGGCGCGGGCATCGTGCTGTTCGGCTCGATCGCGGTCAGCGGCATCCGCACGCTCTCCGAGGCCGGGCTGGACGACAGCTCCAACATCATCCTGGTCGCGGTGGCGCTCGGCGCGGGCATCATCCCGCTGGCGGCGCCCACCTTCTACGCCGAGTTCCCCGCCTGGGCCCAGACCGTGCTGGGCTCCGGCATCAGCGCCGGAGCGATCGTCGCGGTCGCCCTCAACCTCTTCTTCCACCATCTCGGCACCCGGAGCCGCCACCCGGTCCCGGCACTCGAATCCTCCTAGGGTCCTGCCGTGCCCTCCCCGCGGGTACCCGACTCCCCGCCCACGGGCCCCACCGAAAGGCAAGGAAGCAGCATGGCAGCAGCATCGGCACCCGGACGCACCGTCATCGAGAACTGCGCGATCGCCACCGTGGACGCGGGCGACACCGAGTACGCCTCCGGTCACCTCGTGCTCGCCGGCCACCGGATCGAGTCCGTCGGCGCGGGCGGGGCACCCCAGGACCTGGAGAACGTGGTACGCCGGATCGACGCGACCGGACACCTGGTCACCCCCGGACTGGTCAACACCCACCACCACTTCTACCAGTGGCTCACCCGGGGCCTGGCCACCGACCACAACCTGTTCGACTGGCTGGTCGCCCTGTACCCGACCTGGGCGCGCCTCGACGAGCCGATGGCGTACGCGGCGGCCCAGGGCTCCCTCGCCGTGATGGCCCGCGGCGGCGTCACCACCGCCGCGGACCACCACTACATCCACCCGCGGGGCGCCGGCGACCTGTCCGGCGCGATCATCCGCGCCGCCCGCGAGATCGGCGTCCGCTTCACCCTCGCCCGCGGCTCCATGGACCGCGGCGAGTCCGACGGCGGGCTGCCGCCCGACTTCGCGGTGGAGAGCCTGGACGACGCGCTCGCCGCCACCGAGGCCACCGTCAGGGAACACCACGACCCCTCCTTCGACGCGATGACCCAGGTCGCCGTCGCGCCCTGCTCGCCCTTCTCCGTCTCCACCGAACTGATGCGCCAGGGCGCCGAGCTGGGCCGCCGGCTCGGCGTACGGCTGCACACCCACGGCTCGGAGACCGTGGAGGAGGAGAAGTTCTGCCACGAGCTGTTCGGCATGGGCCCCACCGACTACTTCGAGTCCACCGGCTGGCTCGGCGAGGACGTGTGGATGGCGCACTGCGTCCACATGAACGACTCCGACATCGCCGCCTTCGCCCGCACCGGCACCGGCGTCGCCCACTGCCCGTCCTCCAACGCCCGCCTGGCCGCGGGCATCGCCCGGGTCCCCGACCTGCTCGCCGCCGGCGTCCCGGTCGGTCTCGGTGTCGACGGCACCGCCTCCAACGAGTCCGGCGAACTCCACACCGAACTCCGCAACGCCCTGCTGATCAACCGCCTCGGCGCCCACCGCGAGGCCGCGCTGGACGCCCGCAAGGCGCTGCGGCTTGGCACCCACGGCGGCGCCCGGGTCCTCGGCCGGTCCGCCGAGACCGGCTCCCTGGAGGCGGGCAAGCTCGCCGACCTGGTGCTGTGGCGGATGGACACCCTCGCCCACTCCTCGATCGCCGACCCGGTGACCGCCCTGGTCTTCGGCGCCCCCGCCCCGGTCACGGCGTCGTTCGTGAACGGACGGCAGATCGTCGAGGACGGCAGGCTGCTCACGGCCGACGAGGACGCCCTCGCCCGCTCCACCCGCGACGAGGCACGACGCCTGGCGCGGATCGCCGCGCAGGGCTGAACCCCGTACAACAGAACACCACTTGATCTCCGGCCGGGAGGGACGGCTCCCGGCCGGTAACCGTGGACCCGAGCGGGGTCCACGGTGACCTGCTCCGGGGCGTGCGCCCCTGCGCGCATGCCCCGGAGCGGTCTCCCGTTTCCCCGAACGGTCCGTCCGGGTCCCGCACGACCACCAGTTCCACCTCCCTGACACCCACGTCAGAGCCGACGTGTAACCGACCGGAGGAACGCCGCCGTGGCCGACCACCCTGTTGACGAGAAACTCCCGCCACTCAAAATGGCGACGACCGGCCTGCAACACGTGGCCGCCATGTACGCCGGGGTCGTCGCCCCACCCCTGATCGTCGGCGCGGCCATCGGCCTGAGCGCCTCCGAGCTGACCTTCCTCACCGGCGCCTGCCTGTTCACCGCGGGCCTGGCGACCTTCCTCCAGACCCTGGGCATCTGGAAGATCGGCGCCCGGCTGCCCTTCGTCAACGGCGTCACCTTCGCCGGTGTCGCCCCGATGACCGCGGTGGTCGCCTCCACCGACGACAAGTCCGACGCGCTGCCGATCATCTTCGGCGCCGTCATCGTCGCCGGACTCCTCGGCTTCTTCGCCGCCCCCATCTTCTGCAAGGCGATCCGCTTCTTCCCGCCGGTCGTCACCGGCACCGTCATCACCCTCATCGGCATATCCCTGCTGCCGGTCGCCTTCGGGTGGGCGCAGGGACCCGCCCCGGCGGCCGACGACTACGGCTCGTCCACCAACCTGGGCCTGGCCGGTATCACGCTCGTCATCGTCCTGCTCCTGCGCCGCTTCACCCGCGGCTTCGTCAAGCAGATCGCCGTGCTGCTCGGCCTGGTCGCGGGCACGCTCGTCGCCATCCCGTTCGGCGCCACGGACTTCGGTCCGGTCGCGGACGCGGCCGTCGTCGGCTTCCCGACGCCGTTCCACTTCGGGGCCCCGCAGTTCCAGGTCGCCGCGATCATCTCCATGTGCGTGGTGATGGTGGTCTCGATGACCGAGTCCACCGCCGACATGCTCGCCCTCGGCGAGATCGTGGACCGTCCGGCCGACGAGAAGACCATCGCGGCCGGCCTGCGCGCCGACACCCTGGGCTCGGCCCTCAGCCCGGTCTTCAACGGCTTCATGTGCAGCGCCTTCGCCCAGAACATCGGCCTGGTCGCGATGACGAAGATCCGCAGCCGCTACGTCGTCGCGGTCGGCGGCGGCTTCCTGGTCCTGATGGGCCTGTGCCCGATGGCCGCCTCGCTCATCGCCGTCGTCCCGCGCCCGGTGCTGGGCGGCGCCGGCGTGGTCCTGTTCGGCTCGGTCGCGGCCAGCGGCATCCAGACCCTGGTCCGGGCGAGCCTGGACAAGGACAACAACGTCCTGATCGTGGCGGTCTCGCTGGCCGTCGGCATCATCCCGATCGCGGCGCCGGACTTCTACCACGCGTTCCCGGAGAACGCGAGGATCATCCTGGACTCGGGCATCTCCACCGGCTGCGTGGCCGCGGTCCTGCTCAACCTGGTCTTCAACCACATCGGCGGCCGGGACCGCGACGCGGAGGACGTCACCCACCCGATGGAGGCGGGAAACGAGATCACCGAGTCGTCCCGGGCCGCCGCAATGCCGTGACCCGCACGCCCGACCCACCGACGCGGGCGGGGGTCCGGCACCTCTGACCAGGACCCCCGGCCCCCTGCCCGCACCACCGGCCCTCCAGCCTTGCCGGGGCTGCCCCCCCGTCTCCGATTCAGTCGGGGCCGCCCCGCCGGTCACCGGTCCTGCCGCTGACCCGCCCGCGGGTTTCCGGCTCCGCCGAGGACCGTTCCGCCGGTCCTCGGTCCCACCCGGTCGTGGCTTCTGCCGGTCCGGTTCCGCCGGTCGTGGCTTCTGTCGGTCTGGTTCCGCCGGGTTGTGGCTCCCACCGGTCCGGTCCCGCCGGGTTGTGGCTCCTGTCGGTCCGGTCCCGCCGGGTTGTGGCTCCTGTCGGTCCGGTCGCGCCGGGTCGTGGTTTCTGCCGGTCCGGTCCCGTCCGGTTGTGGCTCCCGCCGGTCCGGTCCCGCCGGGTTGTAACTCCTGTCGGTCCGGTCGCGCCGGGTTGTGGTTTCTGCCGGTCCGGTCCCGTCCGGGCGTGGCTCCCGCCGGTCGCCGTCCCCGGTCGGGAGCCTTTCGGCCGGCCGTGGGTCCCGGGCGGGCGCCGGGCGGTCGCACCGTGGCCGCGTCCCTGCCCCTGCCCGGTCACCGACCGACCGCCCCCCCTGGGGACGGCCCGTCACCGACCGTCCGCCCCCCCGGGCCCGGCCGGTCACCGCCGACGCGCCGAGCGGTCCCGCAGTACCGCCGCCGCCAGGACCAGGGCGGCCACCGCGATCGAGGCCGCCACTCGGAAGGCGAGCTGATACCCCTCGGCCGTGGCCGGCACCGCCGCCGCACCCTCGCCGAGCATCCCCTCGGTCCGGGCCGCCGCCAGGGCCGACAGCGCCGCCAGACCCAGCGAACCGCCCACCACCTGCGTGGTGTTGAACAACCCGGACGCCAGCCCCGCGTCCTCCTCGCGCGCCCCCGACATCGCCAGCCCCGTCAGCGCGGGCATCGCCGCGGCGAAGCCCACGGCGAGGAGCAGCATCGGCGGCAGTACGTCCGCGAGGTAGGCGCCGCCCACCGGCGCGCGGCTCAGCAGTGCCATCCCGACGACGATCAACACCAGCCCGGCCAGCAGCACCCGGTACGCCCCGAACCGGCCGATCGTGCGGGCGGAGAGCCCCAGCATCAGCACGCCGATCAGGACCGGCGCCGGCACGAACGCCATCCCCGTCGCCAACTCCCCGTAGCCCAGCACCCGCTGGAGATACAGCGCGCCGATGAACTGGAAGCCGTACATCGTCGCCACCATCAGCACCTGCACGGCGTTCGCCCCCGTCAGCAGCCGCGAGCGGAACAGCCGCAGCCGCAGCAGCGGACGGGCGGCCCGCGCCTGCCGCACGGCGAACGCGACGAACAGGGCGAGCGCGGCCAGGGCGAGGAGCACGGTGGTGACGGCGCCCAGCCGGCCGGCGCCGGTGATCGTGTACACCGTCAGCATCAGCGCCCCCGTGACCAGGGCCGCCCCGGAGTAGTCCACACCGCGGCCGGGGCCCGTGCCCTCGTCGGGGGCGAGGACCCGGACCGCCGCCGCCCAGGCGGCCACCCCGATCGGCAGGTTGATCAGGAAGATCCAGTGCCAGCTCAGCGCCTCGGTCAGCGCCCCGCCGAGGAAGGTGCCGAGCGCCCCGCCCGCCGCGCCGACCGCGCTGAACACCGCGATGGCGCGGGCCCGCTCGCGCGGCTCGGGGAAGAGCGCGACCACCATCCCGAGCACCACGGCCATCGTCATCGCGCCGCCGACCCCCTGGACGGCGCGGGCCGCGACCAGCACCTCCCGCCCGGTGGCCACCCCGCACAGCACGGAGGCGGCCGTGAACAGCGCCAGACCGGCGGTGAACATCCGCTTGCGGCCCACCAGGTCGCCGACCCGGCCCGCCAGCAACAGCAGCCCGCCGAACGGGATCAGATACGCGTTCACGATCCATGCCAGGCCCGGCCCCGTGAAGCCGAGATCGCGCTGGACGGCGGGCATGGCGACCGTGACGATGTTGCCGTCCAGGATCGTCATCAGCGCCCCCGTGCACAGGACGACGAGCGACGTCCAGCGGGAGTACGTCCGCCCGCGTGCCGCCGCCGGGGACTCGGTCGTGATCGTCATGGTGACGTGGCCTCCGTTCTCCGCGCACCCCCTCGGTGCACGACTTGTAACGGGGGCCATCGTGGGTAACCCTGGAGCCCGGCATAAGGAGGCAGTTCGATGTCCCAGAGGAACACCGGTGTTACCTCCCAGGTGGTGAACGCGCACGCGTGCCCGGTCCGGGAAGTTCTTGACAGGGTCGCGGGGAAGTGGAGCGTCCAGATCCTGGTCGCCGCGGCGCACGGCCCGATCCGGTTCACCGAACTGGAGCGCGGCATCGAGGGCATCAGCCGCCGCATGCTGACCCTGACGCTGCGCAACCTGGAGCGCGACGGCCTGGTGACCCGCACCGTCCACCCCACGGTGCCGCCGAAGGTGGAGTACGCCCTGACACCCGTGGCCCGGGAACTGCACGAGTCGCTGCAACAGCTGACCGACTGGGCCGAGCGCAACCGGCACTACATCGCCGACTCCCGCGCGACCTACGACATCGAGCACGACCCGGAGCTGACGGACGCCTGACCCGGCCGGACCCGTCGAGACGGCCGCGCCGGGCCTACAGCCCGAACAGCTCCGGCCGCGCCGCCAGTTCCTTGAAACGCTGCCGCGGGTCCGGCACCAGCCTGCGCTCGCCCAGGTCCATCAGCCCGCCGACGGCCTCGACCTCGGCGGCGACGGTGCCGTCCGCCTTGGTGACGAGCTGCCGGATCCGGAAGGTCTTGCCCTCGCCCCACTCGAAGGCACAGCTCACCGTGACCTCGTCACCGGCGAGCAGCTCCCGCCGGAACCGGATGGTCGTCTCCAGGGCCACCGGCCCGACCTGGCGGGCGACCAGGTCGGCCTGCCGGATCCCGGCCGCCTGGAGCATCGACCAGCGGGCGTGCTCGGCGTAGTTCAGGTAGACCGACTGGTTCAGGTGGCCCTGGGTGTCGGTCTCGTACCCGCGCACGGTCACCGGTACGGAAAACGGCTCGCTCACCGCTGCTGCCTCTCGTCGCACACGTACGGACGGACCGATCCTGACATGCGGGCGTCACACCTTCCGCGGGGAGGCCAGCAGATAGCGGGCCCGGGTGCGCGGCTCGGTGTGCTCCCCGACCTGCCAGCCGGCCCGCTCCAACGTCGCCGCACAGGCCCGCAGCGCGCCGCCGTCCGGCGCGTACACGGCGACGGCCTCCGGCTGCGGGGTCGCCCGCACCCGGTATCCGTCGTCGCCGTCCGGTCCGGCCGGGCGGTGCCCCGCCGCCTCCAGGGCCAGCGCGGCGGCCCGCACCAGATGCGACCGCTCCCAGGCGCACGGCCGGTCCGTGCTCCCGTCGGGATGCGTCATCCGGCGCAGCTCCAGCAGCCCCTGCCAGGCGCCGCGCACCTCCCGCAGCCGCGCGGGTCCCGAGTCGCCCGGGACGGCCTCCTCCCCGCCGACCCGCGCGGCGAACACACCCCCGGCATCCGGCGCGGCGGGCGCCTCGGGCGGCTGCGCCACCGATTCCGGGTCGGCTGCCGCCTCCCGTATCCGGTGCCCGGCCGGGGTCAGAAAGTGGTCGTGCGGCGGGCGCGGGTGCCGGAAGGCGAGCCCCCGCTTCACCAGCGCCGCGAGCTGGGCCGGCGTACCCCGCAGCCGTCCGGTGCCGGGATCGGCGGCGTCGATGACACGCCGCTGCGCGGCGGTGGGCGACAGGGCCACGGCGTGCCCCCCTTCTCTCGTCGGCTCACCGGTGACGCCTTCGAAGACTACGACGGGGGTCTGACATTCCAGGCGGCGATCACCGGCCGCCCGTGTTCCGTGCCCAGCCGGCACAACGTGCCCGTGCCCAGCTGGAACAGCGCTCCGTGCGACGCCGGGAGGCCCAGGTGCCGGGCGGTCAGCACCCGCAGGAAGTGCCCGTGCGCCACCAGCACCACGCACCCCTCGGTGTTGGCGAACGCCGCCTCCACCGTGGCCAGCACCCGGTCGGCCCGCTCGCCCACCTGCTCGGGCGTCTCCCCGGGGTGGTCCGGCGGCCCGGGAGCCACTCCGTCCGTGAACAGGAACCAGTCAGGACGGCTCCGGTGGATCTCGACGGTCGTGATCCCCTCGTAACCGCCGTAGTCCCACTCGTGCAGGTCCGGCTCGACGCGCACGTCGTGCAGCCCGATCAGCTCGGCCGTCTCCCGGGCCCGCTGGAAGGGGCTGACGAAGACCGCCCCGATCCGGTGCGACCGGATCAACGGCACCAGGCTCCGTGCCTGCTCCCGCCCCTTCTCGGTCAGCGGGACGTCCGTCAGCCCGGTGTGCCGCCCGGAGCGCGACCACTCGGTCTCACCGTGCCGGACCAGAAAAAGATCACCCATGCCCCCAGGCTACGACCGCGACGCCGCTACTGTCGGTAACCGCTCAGGAAGCGCCCGATCCGCCCGATCGCCGCCTCCAGGTCCTCCGCGTGGGGCAGCGTCAGGATGCGGAAGTGGTCCGGGCTCGGCCAGTTGAAGCCGGTGCCCTGGACGACCTGGATCTTCTCCCGCAGCAGCAGGTCCAGGACGAACCGCTCGTCGTCGTGGATCTTGTGCACGGCCGGGTCGATGCGCGGGAACGCGTACAGCGCGCCCTTGGGCTTGACGCAGGACACCCCGGGGATCTCGTTGAGCTTCTCCCAGGCCACGTCCCGCTGTTCGTGCAGCCGTCCGCCGGGGGCGGTCAGCTCGCGGATGGACTGGCGGCCGCCGAGCGCGGCCTGGATGGCGTACTGGGCGGGCGCGTTGGCGCACAGGCGCATGGAGGCCAGCATGGTCAGGCCCTCCAGATAGTCCTTCGCGTGCTGCTTCGGGCCGGTCACCACCAGCCAGCCGGAGCGGAAGCCCGCCACCCGGTACGTCTTGGACAGGCCGCAGAAGGTCAGCACCACCAGGTCGGGGGCGAGGGAGGCGGCCGAGTGGTGCACGGCGTCGTCGTACAGGATCTGGTCGTAGATCTCGTCGGCGAAGACCATCAGGCCGTGCCGGCGGGCGAGGTCGAGGATGCCCTCGACGATCTCCTTGGGGTAGACGGCGCCGGTGGGGTTGTTGGGGTTGATGATGACGACCGCCTTGGTGCGGTCGGTGATCTTCGCCTCCATGTCGGCCAGGTCCGGGTACCACTCCGCCTGCTCGTCGCAGAGGTAGTGCACCGCCCTGCCGCCCGCGAGGGTGGTCACCGCCGTCCAGAGGGGGAAGTCGGGGGCGGGGATCAGCACCTCGTCGCCGTCCTCCAGGAGGGCCTGTACGGCCATGGAGATCAGCTCCGAGACGCCGTTGCCGAGGAAGACGTCGTCCACGTCCACCTCCAGGCCGAGCGCCTGGTAGCGCTGGGCGACGGCCCGGCGGGCGGAGAGGATGCCGCGCGAGTCCGTGTAGCCGTGCGCCTGGGGCAGCATGCGGATCATGTCCTGGACGATCTCCTCGGGCGCCTCGAAACCGAAGAGGGCCGGGTTGCCGGTGTTCAGGCGCAGCACGCTGTGCCCCGCCTCCTCCAGCGCGTTGGCGTGCTCGATCACCGGGCCGCGGATCTCGTAGCAGACCTCGCTGAGCTTGTTCGACTGCCGGAACTCCATGCGCGGCTTCCCCTCCGGAATCTGGTGTTGCTTGGTTTTACCAAGTAGCAGCTTGGAAAGTCCAACAACTTGTCTACACTGCGTCGTATGTCACCTCGCCGTAGCTACGACCAGTACTGTTCCGCCGCCCGCGCGCTCGACGCCGTCGGCGACCGCTGGACCCTGCTGATCGTCCGGGAGCTGCTCGCCGGTCCGCGGCGCTACACCGACCTGCACGCCGACCTGCCCGGCGTCAGCACGGACGTCCTCGCCTCGCGGCTCAAGGACATGGAGCGCGAGGGACTGACGACCAGGCGCCGGCTGCCCCCGCCCGGCGCGGCGTACGTCTACGAACTCACCGCGCGTGGACGCGCCCTGCTGCCCGTCCTGGAGGCGCTCGGCGCCTGGGGCGCCGGGGAACTGGGGGAGCGGCGGCCCACGGACGCCGTACGCGCGCACTGGTTCGCGCTGCCCCTGCTGCGCGCGCTGCGGGAGGCCGGGGCGGACGAGGGGCTGGTCGAAGTCCGGTTGGAGGAGGGGGAGTTCCACCTGTACGCCGACGCGGCGGCGCGGGACTCGGCGGAGGGGCCCGTGTACGGCGAGGGGTCCGCACCCGGGGAACCCGACGCCCGGCTCGTCCTGGACGCCGTGACGTGCGTCGCCCTCGGGCGCGGTGAGATCGGCCTGCGGGAGGCGGTGCGCGACGGCCGCGTCGAGGTGACCGGCGACGGCCCGGCGGCCAAGGCGCTGCGGGAGGGGTGAGAACGTCAGGAGACCCGCCGCGGCGGGTCTCCTGACGGTGTGTCAGGCGCCCGGTGGCACCCGGGACGGCCGTCCCGCACCCCGGGTCAACGCGTAGCCGCCGATGCCCGCGAGGGCGGCCAGTACGGCCCCGATCCCGCTCCACACCCAGCGGTCCGACCACCAGCCCGACGACCAGCCGTCCTCCGGCTCGATCGCGGACAGCACGGCGCTCCGGTCCTCCGCGTCGCCCTCGTCGGCGCCGGACGTCACCGCGATGCCCGGTACCAGCGGCTCGGCGAGCGAACCGTCCACCGCCGCGGCTCCGCCGATGTCCTTGGAGTCCACCCGGACCTCGGCGGAGACCGGCACGCCGAGGTCGGAGGTCGACACGTTCACCGCCGTCAGCCGGACGTAATAGGTGCCCGGCAGCGGGTCGTTGGCCCACGGTTCGGTCCAGGCGCGCACGGTGCGCAGGACGCAGGCCAGCTCGACCGAGGAGGTGCCCGCGTCCGCGGTGCGGGCCTGGGCGCCCCACTGGCAGGCCTGGCGGCGGCGCAGACCGTCGTACACGTCGACCCGCCAGGTCTGGGCGGCGTGCGTCCCGGGCAGCTTCACCGTGGCCCGCACGGTGGGCCGCTGCCCGGCGTCGGCCGGGAACGACCAGTACAGGTAGTCGCCCGCGGCACCGTTCGCCGTGGCGACCTGCCCCTGCTCGAACTCGGCCGCCGTACGGAAGGACGTGCCCGCCGTGGTCGGCGCGTCACCGTCCTGCGCGGGGCTCGCGGAGGGCGAGGAGTCGGCCGCCGCGGGAGCCGCGGCGAGACCGAGCAGCACCACGGCCGTCGTCAACGCTCGGGTGAATCGCATCAGTTGGTCCTCCAGATCGCGAACCGCCAGCGCGAGAGCCAGCCCCACAGCAGACCGGCGACGAAGCCGACCAGCACCAGCAGGCCGAGCAGCCACCAGCCGCGCCCGAGGCCGAAGGCGGCCACGTCGTCGGAGTCGCCCGGACCGTCCACGACGTCCACGGTCAGCTCCAGCGGCAACCCCGGCGTGGTCTTCACACCGGAGGCGACGGAAAAGGAGTTGGTGACCTGCAGACACACGCCCTCGGCCGGGGCGTCGTCCTCGTCGCTCTCCGCCTTCGGGTACCGCAGCCCCGTCGAGAGCACGTCGGTGCGGCCGTTGCCCGCCGCCTCACCGCGCACGATCTCCCGGCCGTGCACGGTCACCGCCCGCAGCAGCACCCCGTAGGACGGGTTCACGGCCCGGTCGGCGCCCACGCTCACCGAGGCGCGCAGCTCCTGACCCGGCTCCACGTCCACCCGGTACCAGCGCTGCTGCCCGAACTCCTCGCGGTCGGTGTACAGCCCCGACTTCAGCGTCGGCGCCTTCGCACACGCGTCCGCGCCCTCGGTGGCGACCGGCGTCACCACCGGGTCGGCCGCCCGGTCCACCAACTGGTTGACCTTGTCGGTCAGTTCCTCGGTGTGCTCGACCGAGGTGTACGTGCCGCCGGTCGCCTCGGCGATACAGCTGAGCTGCTGCCGCATCTTGGTGTTGGGGACCAGACCCAGCGTGTCGATGGTCAGCCCGATGCCCTTGGCCGCGATCTCGCGGGCCACCTCGCACGGGTCCAGCGGCGCGCAGGTGTCCTCGCCGTCGCTGATCAGCACGATCCGCTTGGAACCGTCGCCGCCGTCGAGGTCGTCGGCCGCCTTGAGCAGCGCCGGCCCGATCGGCGTCCACCCGGTCGGCGACAGGGTCGCCACCGCCGTCTTCGCCTCGGTGCGGTCCAGCGGGCCCACCGGGTAGAGCTGCGCGGTGTCCTTGCAGCCGGTCTTGCGGTCGTCGCCAGGGTAGTCCGCGCCGAGCGTCCGGATGCCCAACTGCACCTCTTCCGGCGTCGCGTCGAGCACCTCGTTGAACGCCTGCTTCGCCGCCGCCATGCGCGTACCGCCGTCGATGTCCCGCGTCCGCATCGAACCGCTGACGTCGAGCACGAGGTCGACCTTCGGCGCGTCCTCACCCGTGGGTTCCCCGGCACTCGCCCCGACCGGGAACGCCATCCCCGCCGCCAGCGCGGCAAGCAGGGCACAGGCCCCCGCCGCCAGCCGTGTTCTTGTGATCATCGGCGGATCTTATTGATCAGTGGTGTCGCGCTCCAAAACGAGACCGCGCCGATGCCCGGACTTCACCTCCACCGCAGCGGATTGGGCAGCTCCGTCCACAGATCGCCCGTGCTCCCCGGTGAAGTCCGCATCGCTGTCAGGGCCTTCACCGGCAGGGGCTCCTCGCTCAGGGCCGTCGTGTCCTGCGTGCGGGGCAGTTCGGGCAGCGCCGCCTCCAGGGCCGTGCGCAGGGCCGGGCCCGAACCGGCCGTCGCCGCGAGCGCGCCGCCCACCAGCGAGCCGAACAGCTTCCGGCGCAGGGCGACCGGTTCGTCGGTGAGGATGCGGGCGGGCAGGCCGGGGGCGGTGATCCCGTGCCGGGCCAGGCGGGCCGGGGAGGCGCGGATGTCGGCCAGGTCGCGGTAGACCAGGCGCAGCGGGTCGCCCGTCGCGGACAGGACGACCAGGAGGTTCTGGCCGTGGGCCTCCAGCGCCACGCCCAGCTCCAGCGCGCGCAGCCCGACGGCGAGCGCGAGACGGGTGAAGGCGGCGAGCCACGCGGGGGAGTGCGGCAGTCCGGTGGTCGCCAGTGCCGCCACCGGGACGACGTGCTCGCCGGGCGCGGCGTACACCCGGGGCGACTCGCGCAGTACGGCGGCCAGGTCGGGGGAGTGGGCGGTGGCCGCGCCCGGCGTGCGAGTCACGTGGAGCAGGCCGTCCAGGCGTGCCGCCAGCCGCTCCCCGAACGCCGACAGGTCCGCCGACGCGGCGACCGAGGCGACCGAGATGTCCCGCACCGAGGACGTCAGCCGGGTGCTCAGTGCGGTCTTGACGTGCAGCGATCCGGGGACGGCGAGGGTCCGCAGGGACATCAGCGGGTGCGCGGCGGGCCCGGCCTCGACCGACTGCTTGAGTACGTGTGCGGCCTGCCACGGATGCACCGGGACCAGCACCCGCCCCCCGTCCCGCAGCTCCCGCGGCCACACCCCCGTCACCAGGCACTGAGCCGCCGGGACCGGCACCAGCCCCAGCTCCACCACCGGCCCGTGCTCGGGCCCGTACGCCAGCTGCTCGGCCACCGAGAACCCCGGCCGGGCACGGCAGCCCGGGTGGTAGGGGTGCCCGTCGACCACCCGGCGCTCCCAGCCCCAGTCGCTGTCCGGCCACTCGTCCGGGTGAATCTCCGGCGCCCCCGCCCGCGCCGTCCGGGGCTGCGCCGCGCGCGACAGCGCCAACGACGCGGTGCTGTGCCCGAGTTCGGCGGCGAAGGCGGCCGCGTGCGGTACGGCGAGGTCGGTCATCAGCCGCTCCGGGTCGTCGTACGCGACCTCGTCCAGCCGGACGAGCGGCACGTACGCGTCCGTGCGGTACGGGTCGGCGGCCGGTCCGGCCAGCCGCCGGCCGTCCCGCAGGCGCAGGACGAGGCCGTCCCCGGACCGCTCCCGGCCCTCGATCCACGGCAGCGGTTCGAAGGCGAGGGCACGCCACAGCCGCGACAGCACGGCCGCGCGGGCCCCGGACTCCTCGGCCGTGAACCGGGCGACCAGGGCGGGGCGGACGGCCGCCACGTCGTCGGCGACCGCGGCCGCCGCGCTGGGAGGACGATGCACGGGCTGGCTCCTCGGATACGGATGCGGGGACGGAAACGGGTACGGGGACGGGGACGGGTCGTACGGCGGCACGGTGGACGGCCGACGAGGGTGATGACGAGAGACATACTGATCGTCTCCGTCCTCTCCGCCATGGACCGACCGTAGGGAACGAGTGGAACGCGTGGATCTCCTGCCCCCGCCCACCGGCGCCGACTCCCGGGACGACGTGGCGCGCCGCGCCGACGCCCACGCGGCCGTACCGCTGCTGAACTGCCTGCTGCGCGAGGTGGCCGAACCCCTGCCGGGCCCCGGCGACCGCCCCGTGTACCGGCTGCCCGGCGGCAGACTGCTGCGGGTGCGCCGGGGCCGCCGGCCCGCCGAACCGGAGGTCCGCGCGGCGGACGGGTGGCACCGCGTCGACCACGCCGAACTGGTGAAGCTCGTCGCCGAGGCCCTGCGCCGGCACACCGGTGTGAGCAATCACGAACTGCCCACCGAGATCACCGACAGCCGTGACGCGGTGGCCGCGCTGCTGACGGCACGCGCGCGTGCCACCCCGCCCGCGGACCCGTACCTCCGCTCCGAACAGGCCCTGCTCACCGGCCACACCCACCACCCCGCCCCCAAGGCACGCGGCGGCGGCCCGCACGCCGGATGGCTGCCGTACGCGCCCGAGGCGCACGCCCGCTTCCCGCTGACGCTGCTCGCCGTGCGCGAGGACACCGTCGTCGACGAGGGCGACACCGCCGCCCTGGACGCCCTCGGCACGGCCCCGCCCGGCTACCGCCTGCTGCCCGCCCACCCCTGGCAGCTGGAGCTGACCGCACCGGCCCTCGCCCCCGCCTTCGCCGACGGCCGGCTCGCCCGGGTGGGCACCACCGGCTTCTTCGCCTGGCCGACGGCCGCGATCCGCACGGTCTACGCGCCCGAGTACCTCCCCGGACAGGACCTGTTCCTGAAGTTCAGCCTCGACGTGCGCGTCACCAACGACATCCGCCGCCTGTGGCGCCACGACCTGATGAGACTGCGCCGCACCGACACCGCCGTCACCGAGGCCTTCGCCTCCGTGGGACCCCCCGCCGCCTGGCTCGGCGACCGCGGCCACCGCACCGCGGACTTCGCCTTCGAGGAACTGGCCGTCGTCGTCCGCGACGGCCTGCGGGACCACCTGCTGCCCGGCGCGACCCCGCTCCTGGCCGCCGCGCTCGTGGAGGGCTTCCCCGGCAACCCGCTCCCGGCCGCCGCGGACCCGGCGGCCTGGTGGGAGGCGTACCTCACCGCCGTCGTCCCGCCCGTCCTGACCGCCTTCGCCGACGACGGCGTCGTCCTGGAGGCACACCTTCAGAACACCCTGGTCGCCGTGGACCCGGCCGGCACCCCGGTGCAGGCGTTGTTCCGGGACGCGGAGGGCGTCAAGCTGCTGCCGGACACCCCCCGGGCGGCCGGCTGGGAGCGCCTGGTCTACTGCCTGGTCGTCAACCACCTGTACGAGATCGCCGCCGCCCTCGCCGAACACCACCCCGGCCTCGACCCCTGGCCCGCCGTCCGCCGCGAACTGGCCCGCCACGACCTGCCCGAGATCCCCGCCCTGCTCGCCGCCCCCGCGCTGCCCGCCAAGACCAACCTCCTGCTGCGCTGGGCCGGCGCGGACGGCGCCGACGCCCGCTACCGCCCCCTGCCCAACCCGCTGCGCGGGGCCTGAGCGGCGGCCCCGCGCGACGCCCCGGAAATCCCGTGCCGTAGCGCACCCCGGTGGTGCACACTCACCGCATGGCGGACATGGACGCGTTCCGGGACGAGCTGGCCCGCTGGGCGGCGGGCGGCGCCGGGGACACGGCGGCGGAGCTGGCGGCGGACCTCCGCCTGCGGACGGCGGTGCTGCTGGAGGGCCCCAGCGACCTCGCGGCCGTCGAGGCACTGGCGGCCCGCGAGGGACGCGACCTGACCGCCGAAGGCGTGGCCGTGGTCTCCATGGGCGGCGCGATGAGCGTCGGCCGCTACGCCGGTCTGCTCGGCCCGCCCGGCCTCGGCCTGCGCCTGACCGGCCTCTGCGACGCCCGCGAGGAGCCCTTCTACGACCGCGGCTGGCAACGGGCGGGCGCCCTGCCGGACTTCTACGTCTGCGTGGCCGACCTGGAGGACGAGATGATCCGGGCGCTGGGCCCGGAGCGGGTCGAGGAGGTCATACGGTCCGAGGACGAACTCCGGCCCTGGCAGACCTTCCTGGCCCAGCCCGCCCAGCACGGCCGCTCCCGGCAGCAGCAACTGCGCCGCTTCCTCAGCACCAGGAAGGGCCGCAAGATCCGCTACGGCAGCCTCCTGGTGGAAGCCCTCGGCACCGGCCGGCCACCGGCCCCGCTCGCCGATCTCCTCGCGGGGCTGTGACCGCCGGGCTACTTCGTGGCCCCCTGCGCGAAGCCGTTGTAGATGTAGCGCTGGAGGAAGAGGAAGACCACCAGGGTCGGCACGATGACGAGGACGGCCCCGGCGGAGATGTGCTCCCAGTGCGCCCCGAAGGGACCCTTGAACCGGAACAGGGCGGTCGACATGGTCCCGAGATCCTCTTGGGGCATGTAGAGGAACGGGATGTAGAAGTCGTTGTACGTGGTGATGCCCTTGATGATGACCACGGTCGCGATGGCCGGCTTCAGCAGCGGAAAGATGATCCTCCGGTAGATGGTGAAGGAGTTCGCGCCGTCGAGCCGCGCCGCCTCGTCGAGGGACCGGGGGATGCCGCGGATGAACTGAAGGAAGATGTAGATGGCCACGATGTCGGTGCCCATGTACAGCAGGATCGGGGCCCAGCGGGTGTTGAACAGCCCGAAGCTGTTGACGACCTGGAAGGTGGCGACCTGCGTCGTCACCGCCGGCACCAGCGTGGCGACCAGGAACAGCGCCATCACGAGCTTCTTGAAGCGGAAGTCGAAGCGGTCGATGGCGTACGCCGTCATCGAGCCGATGATCACGGTGCCGGTGATGGAGAACAGCAGGATGAAGGCCGTGTTGCCGAAGGCCCGCAGCAGGTGGCCGTCGTTGAACGCCGTGGCGTAGTTGGAGAAGTTGAGCCAGTCGTCCGGCAGGGCCAGCGCGCCCTGGCCCTCGGAGATCTCCCCGTAGGACTTCAGCGAGGTCAGGAAGACCACGACGAGCGGCAGCAGCACCACGAGTGAGGCGACGACCAGCGACAGGTACGTCAGGGCCGTGCTCACGCGCGGACGGCGGCGCGGCCGTTCCTGCGGACGGGCGGGGGCCGTGAGGGTCATACGAGATCCACCTTCTCGTCGGGTACGAGGCGGCGCTGGACCCAGGTGATCACCAGGATGATCGCCAGCAGCACCACCGCACAGGCCGAGGCCAGGCCGGTCTTGTTGAACTGGAAGGCGTACTTCACCGTCTGGATGACGAACGTCGAGGTCTCCGTCGCGCCGCCGGTCATGATGTACGGGATCTCGAAGACGGAGAGGGAGCCGGAGACCGCCAGGATGACGCTCAGACTCAGCACCGGGCGGATGCTCGGCGCGATGATGTGCCGGAACTGCTTCCACCGGCCGGCGCCGTCCAGCTGGGCGGCCTCGTACAGCTCGCCGGGGATCGACTGGATCGCGCCGAGGAACAGCACGAAGTTCAGGCCGGTGAAGCGCCACACGGACACCCCGGCCATGGAGGTGTTGGCCGACTCCGGACTGCCCAGCCAGGCGTGGTCGGTGCCGACGCCGAACCAGGACAGGACCGAGTCGAGCGTGCCGCCGTCCTGGAAGAAGTACAGGAAGACGAAACCGATGGCGACGCCGTTGATCAGGTACGGGAAGAACAGGATGCCCTTGAACAGGTTCCTGAACCGAAGGTCGAAGCTGAGGACGGCGGCGAAGTACAGGGCGATGACGATCTGTACGACGGACGCCGCCAGGTAGTAGAAGCTCACCGCGAACACCCGGAGCAGCTCGGGGCGGGTGAAGATCTCGGTGTAGTTCTCCGTACCCACGTAGTCGCGGTCGGGGCTGACGCCGTCCCAGTCGGTGAAGCTGTAGTAGATCATGTTGCCCACCGGCACGTACGTGAACGTGATCAGCAGGGCGAGGGGCGCCAGCAGGAACAGCCACGGAGTGAGCCTGCGCATCGGCCGGTCGCGCCACGAGACGCCGGCCCGTGCGCGGTGCCGGGAGGACTGCTTGCCGGTCGGGCCCGGCTCGGTGGCCGGGGCGGGTGGTGAGGCGGTGGAAGCGGTTCGGATCATCGCGGAGCCAGGGCCTTTCGTCGTCCGCTGAGGGCAGCGGGGTCAGGAGCCGACGGTCTGCCTGGCCTCGGACCAGCGCTTGTTCAGCTCGTCGAAGTAGCCGTCGAGCGATCCGTCGGTGGCGCCGCGGGCGATGTCGATGAGCTTCTTGCGGTAGTCGGGCTTGTTGAGCCCGATCTCGGAGGCGTTGTCGATGGCGTTGACGTCGGCCGTCTTCGCCTCGGACCGCTCGATCATCTTGACATCGTTGTCAACGTAGTCCTTGAGTGTCGCCGGCATCCCCTCCGCCTCCAGGGCGGAGACGGCACCCTCCTCGGCCGCGTAGCCGGACTTCTCCGTGAACCAGTCGATCCACGCCCGGGCGGCCTCCTTGTGATCGGAGTGCGTGTTGACGGCCTGCTGGTAGTCGGAGACCAGGGTGGCGCAGTACGTGCCGTCCTTCTGGGACGGGACCGGCATGAAACCGATGTCGTCGGGGTTCTCGCCGGCCGTCTCGGCCGCGTCCCGCATCTGGTTGATCGCCCAGGAGCCGAGCATCATGCTGCCCACCTTGCCCTTGGCCAGGAGGGTCTTGGAGCTCTCCCAGTTGGTGGTGGCCGGGTCCTTCTCGGACAGCTTCTCGTGGACGATGTCGTGGAGCAGCGTGTCGAGGGTGTTGAGGTCGTTGCCCTCGGCCCAGGGCTCGTCCATGGCGGCCAGCTTGTCGGAGGCCCGGCTGTCGCAGCTGATCGAGCCGACGCCGTTGGTCCAGGGACTCTCCAGCGGCCAGCCGTCCTTGAAGTTGGTGTAGTACGGCGTCGCCCCGGTCCTGTCCTTGACGGCCTTGAGGTCGTCGAGGAACTCCTCGGTCGTCCTCGGCCACTCGGTGATGCCGGCCTTCTTGAACAGCGCCTTGTTGTAGACGAGGCCGTTGGCCGTACCGAAGGTGGCGATGCCGTAGGTCTTGCCGTCGACGTCCGTCTTGTCGGTGAAGCGGTACTTCGGCTCCATCGACGAGGTCTCGCCCAGGGGCGCGAAGAACGTGGGGTAGTCGCCCTTGGCGACCGCCGACGGGATCAGCAGGACGTCGCCGTAGTCCTCCGTGTTCATGCGGATCTTGACCTCCCCCTCGTAGTCGGTGAGGCCCTCGAACTCGACCTTCACGTCGGGGTAGGTCTTGTTGAACTCGGCGGCGTACTTCTTCATCGTCCCGTCCTCGACCAGGTCGGTGCGATTGGTCAGCACGGTGATGTCCCCCGAGACGCCGTCCGGGTTGACCGGCGCGGCGGCGGTCTCGCCGGCGTCCGCGCCGCCCCCTCCGCTGCACCCCGCGACGGTCAGCATCGTGGTGGCGAGCAGTGCGACGCTCAGCGACGTCCTCTTCCCCATGTGCCCAGCTCCTTTCCAAGGATTACGGCTCGGGCTCCGGTGGTTGGCTGACGGCGACTATGTCAGCCGCTCGTTAACCGGTAAAGCTCGTGTATCTCTCGCGATATCCAATCGTTACCTCTGGTGCGACAGGGGCCTTGGTAGGACACGGTCCTGGACGGGTGCGGCCTGTGCTCCTGTCAGGCAAGGAGGGCTAGACCGGTTCACTTGCCTGGGGTTAGGTTGGGCCGCGTTGCCCACGACAAGGGGCCCGTTCCGCCGAAGGAGCCGTACATGAAGGAAGTCGTCCCGCTCGCTGAGGGCTGGAAACTCCGCCACCGCGAGACCCTGCTGCCCGCCCGGGTCCCCGGCTGCGTCCACACCGATCTGCTCACGGCCGGTCTGATCCCCGACCCCTTCCTCGGCGTCAACGAACCCGACGTGGCCTGGGTCGGACAGCGGGCCTGGACCTACGTCCGCGACCTGCGCGCCACCGACACCGCCGCGGCCGAGCACGAGCGGACGGACCTGGTCTTCGACGGCCTCGACACCGCCGCGACCCTCACCCTGGACGGGCGCGAACTGGGCCGCACCCGCAACATGCACCGGCGCCACCGCTTCGACGTCACCGGCCACCACGGGCTCCTGGCCGTGGACTTCGCCTCCGCCTACGACGAGGCCGCCGCGGTCCGCGCGGTGACGGGGGAGCGCCCCAACGTCTACCCGGAGCCGTTCCAGTACATCCGCAAGATGGCGTGCGGCTTCGGCTGGGACTGGGGCCCGACCCTGGTGACCGCCGGCATCTGGCGCCCGGTCCGGCTGGAGCGCTGGTCGACGGCGCGGCTGGCCGGCGTGCGCCCGCTGGTCACGGTCCACGGCGGCACCGGCCGCGTCGAGGTGCGCGTGGAGGTCGAGCGGACCGCGCAGGGGGCGGCCCGCCCGCTCGCCGTGCGCGCCACCGTCGGGAACGGCCTCGCGGAGGCGCGCGGCGTGGTGGAGGGGACGCACGCCGTCCTGACGCTGGAGGTGCCCGGCGCCTCCCTGTGGTGGCCGCGCGGCTACGGCGACCAGCCCCTGTACGACCTGGAACTCGCGCTCGTCGAGGAAGCCGCCGGTCCCGGTGCCGGGGAGCGTCAACTCGACACCTGGCACCGGCGGATCGGCTTCCGGACGGTGGAACTGGACCGCTCGGCGGACGCACACGGCACCGGATTCACCCTCGTCGTCAACGGCGAACGCCTCTTCGCGCGCGGGGTCAACTGGATCCCCGACGACGTCTTCCCGTCCCGCGTCACCCCGGAGCGCTACCGCACCCGGTTGCGTCAGACGGCCGACGCGGGCGTGGACCTGGTGCGGATCTGGGGCGGCGGCATCTACGAGGACGACGCCTTCTACGACGCCTGCGACGAACTGGGCCTCATGGTCTGGCAGGACTTCCTCTTCGCCTGCGCCGCCTACCCTGAGGAGCAGCCGCTGCGCGGCGAGGTCGAGGCCGAGGCCCGCGACAACGTTGTCCGGCTCATGCCGCACCCCTCCCTCGTGCTGTGGAACGGCAACAACGAGAACCTCTGGGGCTTCCGCGACTGGGGCTGGGAGCCCGAGCTGCGCGGTGACTCCTGGGGAGGCGGCTACTACCTGGACCTGCTCCCGCGGATCGTGGCCGAACTCGACCCCACCCGCCCCTACAGCGCCGGCAGCCCGTGGTCCGGCTCCTGGGACCACCACCCCAACGACCCGGCCCACGGCACCCACCACTCCTGGGAGGTCTGGAACCGCCGGGACTACGCCGAGTACCGCGACTCGGTGCCCCGCTTCGTGTCGGAGTTCGGCTGGCAGGCGCCGCCCGCGCTGGCGACCCTGCGGCGCGCGCTGCCCGGCGAGCGGCTCGCGCCGGACTCGCCCGGCATGCTGCACCACCAGAAGGCCGAGGACGGCAACGGCAAGCTGAACCGGGGCGTGGCACGCCACTTCGCGCTGCCCGAGGACGACTTCGACCGCTGGCACTACCTCACCCAGCTCGTGCAGGCCCGCGCCGTCGCCACCGGCATCGAGCACTGGCGCTCGCACTGGCCCGTTTGCGCCGGCACCGTCGTCTGGCAGATCAACGACTGCTGGCCGGTCAGCTCCTGGGCGGCCATCGACGGCGACGGCCGCCTCAAGCCGCTGTACCACGAGCTGCGCCGCGTCTACGCGGACCGGCTCCTCACCCTTCAGCCGGGCGACGGCGACAACGCCCTCCCCGTCCTCGCCCTCGTCAACCAGTGCGCCGAACCCTGGCAGGCGCGCGTGACCCTGCGCAGGCTCCGCGCGGACGGCACGGAGGTGGCCGAGCACCTGCTCGACGTGACCGTCGCCGCCCGCTCGGTGCACCGGCGGACCGTACCGCGGGACCTGGCCCCCGCCCCGCGGTCGGCCAAGGAGTTCCTCGTCGCCGACGGCGGGGAGCTGCGCAGCGTGCACTTCTCCGTCACGGACCGGGAGTTCGCCTACCCGGTACCGCACTACGACGTCGCCGTGGAGTCCCGGGTGGGACCCGGGACCGGTAATGTCGAGGTTGTGGTAACCGCACACACCCTCGTACGCGACCTCCTCCTCCAGGCCGACCGACTCGGGCCGGACGCGGTCTGCGACACCGGACTGCGCACGCTGCTCCCCGGCGAGCAGCTCCGTCTGCGGGTCACGGGCGCGGCCGAGACCGGGGCCAACGCCGTACGAGCGGCTCTGTTCTGTGTGGAACCGGCGTGAGCACACCGTCCGTACGCGTCACCATTAAGGACGTCGCCGCGGCCGCCGGTGTGTCCAAGGGCGCCGTGTCCCTGGCCTTCAACGACAAGCCGGGCGTCTCCGACGCCACCCGGGAGCGGATCTTCGCGGCGGCCCGGCAGCTGGGCTGGGCCCCGAACTCTTCGGCCCGCAGCCTGTCCCGCCAGTCCGTCGACACCGTGGGGCTGGCGATCTGCCGCCCCGCCCGGCTGCTGGGCCTGGAGCCGTTCTACATGGAGTTCGTCTCCGGCATCGAGAGCGTGCTGGCCGAGCGCGACTGCTCGCTGCTGCTGCGCCTGGTCGGCTCGCTGGAGGAGGAGATCGGGCTCCAGGAGCGCTGGTGGCGGGAACGGCAGGTGGGGGGCTCCATCCTGGTCGACTTCCACCAGGAGGACCCGCGGATCGGCCCGCTCGGGCGGATCGGCCTCCCGGCCGTGGCGGTCGGCCACCCGTCCCTCACCGGCGGGTTCCCGTCGGTGTGGACCGACGACGCCGCGGCCGTCGCCGAGGCGGTGCGCTACCTGGCGGTGCTGGGGCACCGGCGCATCGCGCACGTGGGCGGTCCCCGGGGGCTGGGGCACAGTGCCATCCGGACGACCGCGTTCGAGCGGACCCTGAGCGAACTCGGCCTCGACCGCGGTCCGCACGTCGCGACGGGCTTCTCGGGCGAGGACGGCGCGCGCGCCACCCGCACCCTGCTGCTGTCCGCCGAGCGGCCCACGGCGATCCTCTACGACAACGACATCATGGCCGTCGCCGGACTCGGCGTCGCCGCCGAGATGGGCGTCTCCGTGCCGGACGACCTGTCGTTGCTCGCGTGGGACGACTCCCAACTGTGCCGGCTGACCCATCCGACCCTGTCGGCGATGAGCCACGACGTGCACGGCTTCGGCGCGCAGGTCGCGCGGGTGCTGTTCGACGTGCTGGCGGGCAAGGACGTGACGTCCCAGCCGGTGGCGACACCGTCACTGGTGCCGCGGGCGTCGACGGCGTCGCCTCGTCCGTAGCGGCAAGAGGGGGCGCGACGCCAGGTCGCGCCCTCCCTTTCAACTAAACCGCTAAACGCGCTGTTCGACGCCGAACAGCCCATCGTTCACGGAATCTACCTGTGGTTGTGTCCTCGCGGAAACGATTGACAGGCATGTCGGCCGCCTCTACGGTCCTCCTCGATTAACCGGTAAAGCGGGTCTCGCACCGAGACAACGTTGTCAGGTACATGCTGCCCTTCAGGGAGGCGCTATGCCCAAGCCAAGAAGCACGCTGATCGCGACCGCGGGGATGGCGATCGCCGCCGTTCTCGGCCTGCTGATCCCGCTCGCCGGGCCCTTCGCCGGCAAGGCGGAGGCCGCGGCCGGTGGCCTGCACGTCAGCAACGGACGTGTCGTCGAGGGCAACGGCAAGGCGTTCGTCATGCGCGGGGTCAACCACGCCCACACCTGGTACCCCGACCGCACCGGCTCCCTCGCCGACATCGCGGCCAAGGGCGCCAACACCGTCCGCGTCGTGCTCAGCAGCGGCGGCCGCTGGACGAGGACGAGCGCGTCCGAGGTCTCCGCGCTCATCGGCCGGTGCAAGGCCAGCAAGGTGATCTGCGTCCTGGAGGTGCACGACACCACCGGTTACGGCGAGGACGGCGCCGCGACCAGCCTGGACCAGGCCGCCGACTACTGGATCAGCGTGAAGAGCGCGCTGGCGGGCCAGGAGGACTACGTCGTCGTCAACATCGGCAACGAGCCCTTCGGCAACACGAACTACGCCGCGTGGACCGACGCGACCAAGTCGGCCATCGGCAAGCTCCGCGGCGCCGGCCTCGACCACGCCCTGATGGTCGACGCGCCCAACTGGGGCCAGGACTGGTCCGGCACGATGCGCGCCAACGCGGCCTCGGTCTTCGCCGCCGACCCCGACCGCAACACCGTCTTCTCCATCCACATGTACGGCGTCTACGACACCGCCGCCGAGGTGCGGGACTACCTCAACGCCTTCGTCGGCAAGGGAGTGCCCATCGTCGTCGGCGAGTTCGGGAACCAGCACAGCGACGGCAACCCCGACGAGGACGCCATCATGGCGACGGCCCAGTCCCTCGGCGTCGGCTACATCGGCTGGTCCTGGAGCGGCAACGGCGGCGGCGTCGAGTACCTCGACATGGTCAACGGTTTCGACCCCAACGCGCTGACCGGCTGGGGCAACCGCATCTTCAACGGCAGCGACGGCATCGTGGCCACGTCCAGGAGGGCGACGGTCTACGGCGCCGCCTCCTGACCGGGATGCCCCGCCCCGGGACTGCTCCGGGGCGGGGCGTCAGGCGTCGGTCGTGTACGTGAGGAAGCGGGTCCACGCCGTGGGGGAGACGGCGAGCTGGTCCCCGTCCGGGACCTTGGAGTCACGGACGTGGATGGTGTCGGGGCAGGAGGCCACCTCGACACAGTCGCCGTCGCCGCCGCTGCTGTACGAGCTTTTGAACCAGTCCAGTTCCGTAGTACTCATGAGGCTCCTCGCATCCGCTGCAACAGGCCCAGGGAGTCATCGAGGGAGAGGGCCTGTGACCGCATCCTGGCATACCTCATCTGGAGGACGCTGACCTCCTTCCGCTCGGAGACGAACTGGCCGCCGCGCTGCCCTTCGTTGTAGGCGAACCAGCGTGCGTCGGGCGTCTCCAGGAGCTGCATCGGGCCGTCGAGCCCCGCGTGGGCATTCCGTACCAAGGGCATCACCTGTACCTCCACGTTCCGCAGCTCCGCCAGCCCCAGTACGTGGTCGATCAGCTCCAGGGTCACCTGCGCTCCGCCCATGCGCCGCAGGAACAGGTGCTCCTCCAGAATGAAGCTGAACGCCGTGTTCGGCCGCTCCCTCAACAGCCGTTGTCGTTCAGCCCGTGCCACCCACTGGGCCTCGATCTGATCGTCACCCAGTGGCGGAAGCTGGTTCGTGAACAGCGTGCGCGCGTACGCCTCCGTCTGCAACAGCCCCGGAATCAACCGGCATTCATACGTGTACAGACTCACCGCCTCCGCCTCGAACCGCGCCCACTGCCGGAACCAGCTCGCCAGCCCCGGTTGCCGCGACAGATGCCGTGCCGCACCCCGCAGCGCGCCGAACGCGTCGAGGGTCTGCTCCGCGCGCTCCACGAAGTCCACCGGAGGGAACCGCCTCCCCTGCTCGATGGACGCCACCGTCGGCACCGAGTACCGCACCCGTGGCGCGAACTCCTCCTGGGTCAGCCCCGCCCGTTTGCGGAACGCCTTGACGACCTCGCCGAACGCCTTGAGGCTGTCCGACGCCTCCGGCTCACCCGCGCCGCCCGTACCGTCCGTCATCCGGGACACCTCCCACCCGTCACGCCCACTCAACGGGCCCATGGTCACGGACGGTTACTCCTACTGTCCACCGTCCGCACCCGTACGCTCACCGTGCGTACCGGTCGCTGATCTGGTGGGACGGCGTCACCGCAGGTGGGATGGGCGGCATGAGACCAGCCTCCACCCCCCGACTCCCGGTCACCGCGCGTGTGTTCGTCCAGCGGTTCAGCTCCACCCCGCGCGGTGCCCGCCTGGCCCGCCACCTCGCCCTGCACCGTCTGGACGCGTGGGGCGTCCCGTACGGCTCGGCTGTGTCCGACACGGCCGCGCTGCTCGTCGCGGAGCTGGCGGCGAACGCCGTGACGCACGGGCGGGTGCCGGGGCGGGACATCGAGGTGCTGCTGCGGCTCGACGCGTACACGCTGCGGATCGACGTCTCCGACAGTCGGGGTGAGCGCCGCCCGGCGGTCACGGTGGCCCCGGAGGCGGAGCACGGGCGCGGGCTGCTGCTGGTGGACGCGCTGGCGGACCGGTGGGGCGTGTTCGACCGCGTCCCCGTCGGCAAGACGGTCCGCGCGGAACTGGATCTGCCGCCGCGTGGCCAGAGATCCGCCACGGGCGATGACTTCCCGCGGGAGTGAGAGTCTCCTTCCCCGACACCCCGCCGTACGCCGATGACAGGAGACCTTCCCATGACTGATCCGGAACTGACCGTGGCACGCCGCCGCGGAGCCGGCGTATGGCCCACGATCCGTACGGAGCGAGCGGCGCTGGCGGCCGATCTCGGGGAGCTGACCGACGAGCAGTGGGCGACGCCGTCGCTGTGCACCGGTCTGACGGTGCGCGAGGTGCTGGCGCATCTCACGGCGAGCGCGAGCCTCAACGCCGTGCGCTGGATGGCGGGGGTGATCCGCTGCCGGTTCGACTTCGACCAGCAGGTCGCCATGCGGCTGGCCGAGCAGCTGGGCGCGGACCCGGCCGAGACCCTCGCGCGGTTCAAACACATCGTCCCGAGCACGACCAAGCCGCCCCTGCCCGCCATCGCCGTCCTGGGCGAGACGCTGGTGCACGGCGAGGACATCCGGCGTCCGCTGGGCATCCGGCGCGACTACCCGATCGACGTCGTCACGCGGGTGGCCGAGTACTACCAGGGCTCGGACCTCGTGGTCGTCGCCAAGAAGCGCATCGCGGGGCTGCGGCTCGTGGCGGACGACGGCCCCTTCACGACCGGCTCCGGACCTGTGGTGTCCGGCCCCACCGTGGCCCTGGTGATGGCCATGACCGGACGCGCGGCGTACTGCGACGACCTCGAAGGGGACGGTGTGGAACTCCTCCGCAGCCGCCGCGGGGCGGCCTGAGCCGTCCGCGGGTCGGCGCGTTCCGCGTTCGGGCGCGCCCGTCCATATGCTCGTCCCATGCTCACCGAAGTCACCGCCACCCACTACGTCGAGCCCCTGCGCTCCGGCGGGTCCGTGCCCGCCGTGGTCGAGGCCGACGATCTCGGCACCTACGTGCTGAAGTTCACCGGCTCCGCGCAGGGGCGCAAGGCGCTGGTCGCCGAGGTGGTCGTGGGGGAGCTGGCCCGGGAGCTGGGCCTGCGGGTGCCGGAGCTGGTGCTCGCGCACTTCGACCCGGCGATCGCCGAGGCCGAACCGCACCAGGAGGTGCGGGACCTGCTGCACGCCAGCGCGGGGCTCAACCTCGGCATGGACTACCTGTCGGGCGGCGCCGACCTCACGCCCGAGCTGGCCGAGGTGTTCCCGGTGGACGCGCGGGAGGCCGGGCGGGTCGTCTGGCTGGACGCCCTCACCGTGAACGTCGACCGGACGGTGCACAGCTCCAACCTCATGGTCTGGCCCACCCTCGGCACCGCGCCCCCGCGCCTGTGGCTGATCGACCACGGCGCGGCCCTCGTCTTCCACCACCGCTGGGGCGCCTCCCCGCCGGAGAAGGCGTACGACTTCCGCCACCACGCCCTCGGCCACTACGCGCCCGACCTCCCGGCCGCCGACGCCGAACTGGCGCCGAAGGTGACGCGGGAGCTGCTGCGCGAGGTGGTGGGCCGGGTGCCGGAGGCGTGGCTGACCCGCGAGGGCGACCTCGACACGCCGGAGAAGGTGCGCGCCGCCTACGTGGACTACCTGCACGCGCGGGTGCGGGCCTCCCGCCAGTGGCTGCCCACCGGCTTCCCGAGCCGCGAGGAGCTGGCCGCCGAGAACGCCGCCCGCGCGGCGCGCACGCAGCGGGGGCGGCCCGACTGGCTCAAGCGCGTCCCCGACCTGCACGGCAAGCCGCCCGCCGAGCAGGACTGGTCGGCCCACCTCGGCTGACACACGCCTGCGCCCCCGGTGCCGAGCCTCGGCACCGGGGGCGCAGACGTGTGCGTGCGGCGTCAGCCCTTCAGCTGCTCGTACGCCGGCAGCGTCAGGAAGTCGGCGTAGTCCTCGTCGAGCGACACCGTGAGCAGCAGGTCGTGGGCCTGCTGCCAGTTGCCCGCCGCGAAGGCCTCGTCGCCGATCTCGGCGCGGATGTTCGCCAGTTCCTCGGCGGCGACCTTGCGGGCCAGGTCGGCGGTGACCTGCTCGCCGTTGTCGAGGACGACCTCCGCGTTGATCCACTGCCAGATCTGCGAGCGGGAGATCTCGGCGGTGGCCGCGTCCTCCATCAGGTTGAAGATGGCGACGGCGCCGAGGCCCCGCAGCCACGCCTCGATGTAGCGGATGCCCACCTGGACGGCGTTGACCAGACCCGCGTACGTCGGCTTGGCGTCCAGGGAGTCGATGGCGATCAGGTCGGCCGCCTTGACGTCGACGTCCTCGCGCAGGCGGTCCTTCTGGTTCGGCTTGTCGCCGAGGACCTTGTCGAAGGACTCCATGGCGATCGGGACCAGGTCGGGGTGGGCGACCCAGGAGCCGTCGAAGCCGTCGCCGGCCTCGCGGTCCTTGTCGGCGCGGACCTTCTCGAAGGCCACCTTGTTGACCTCGGCGTCCCGGCGCGAGGGGATGAAGGCCGCCATGCCGCCGATCGCGTGCGCGCCCCGCTTGTGGCAGGTGCGGACGAGGAGTTCGGTGTACGCCCGCATGAACGGGGCGGTCATCGTCACCGCGTTGCGGTCCGGCAGCACGAACTTGGCACCGCCGTCACGGAAGTTCTTGACGATGGAGAACAGGTAGTCCCAGCGCCCGGCGTTCAGCCCGGCGGCGTGGTCGCGCAGTTCGTAGAGGATCTCCTCCATCTCGTACGCGGCCGTGATCGTCTCGATCAGGACGGTGGCGCGCACCGTGCCCTGCGGGATGCCGACGTAGTCCTGCGCGAAGACGAACACCTCGTTCCACAGGCGGGCCTCCAGGTGGGACTCCGTCTTCGGGAGGTAGAAGTACGGGCCCTTGCCGAGGTCCAGCAGACGCTGGGCGTTGTGGAAGAAGTACAGGCCGAAGTCGACCAGGGCGCCGGGCACCGGGCGGCCGTCCACCCGGAGGTGGCGCTCGTCGAGGTGCCAGCCGCGCGGGCGCATGACGACCGTCGCCAGCTCGGCGTCCGGGCGCAGGGCGTACGACTTGCCGGTGCGCTCGTCGGTGAAGTCGATGGTGCGGGTGTAGGCCGCGGTCAGGTTGAGCTGGCCGAGGACCACGTTCTCCCAGGTCGGCGCGGAGGCGTCCTCGAAGTCCGCGAGCCAGACCTTCGCGCCCGAGTTGAGCGCGTTGATGGTCATCTTGCGGTCGGTCGGGCCGGTGATCTCGACCCGGCGGTCGTTCAGCGCGGCCGGAGCGGGGGCCACCTTCCAGGAGTCGTCCGCGCGGATCGCGGCGGTCTCCGGGAGGAAGTCGAGCGTGGAGGTGCGGGCGATCTCGGCGCGGCGCTCCGCACGGCGGGCGAGGAGCTCGTCACGCCGGGGCGTGAACCGCCGGTGCAGCTCGGCCACGAAGGCGAGCGCCGCATCGGTGAGGACCTCCTCCTGCCGGGGCAGGGGCTCGGCGTCGACGATGGCCAGCGTGGACGGCGCTGGTGCGGACATGAGCTGTCACTTCCTTCAGCGGTGGCACCGGGTGCCAGAGGGTGCGTATGGGGCATTACGCACTCGCCGTGCAGCGGAGTGCTTCTGGTCAGTGGATAGTAGTTTCCTCATCGTGGAACTTCAATGGTTTGTTGACGTCGAGATTCTCCGGGTCGAGGGAAGGTGGCTCTCGGTGCCACCTCGCTCACTCAAGGTGGACCAGGTCCGCCTCGGTGTCGATGTCGTACGGCCGCGCCACGTCCCCGCACTCGACGAGCGCGATCTCCGCCTCGTGTTCCCTCAGATAGGCGCGAGCACCCCGGTCCCCGGTGGCGGTCGCCGCGATCCCCGCCCAGTGCGCGGCGCCGAGCAGGACGGGATGCCCGCGCACGCCCGCGTACGCCGCCGAGACCAGCGACGTCTCGTCCCGGTATCCGGCGCGCACCCGGGCCGTCGCCTCCGCGCCGATGCCGGGCTGGTCCACCAGGCAGACCAGCGCGGCCCGCGCCCCGGTCCCCGCCAGTGAGCCGAGCCCGGCGCGCAGCGACGACCCCATGCCCTGCTCCCAGCCGGGGTTGTCCACGAGAACGCAGCCGTCGAGCGCCGCCCGCGCGCGTACGTCCTCGGCGCGTGCCCCCAGGACGACGTGTACACGGGTGCAGCCGGCCGCACGCAGGATGTCGATCGCGCGTTCGACGAGTGGATGTCCGCGATGTTCGAGCAGCGCTTTGGGGCGGCCGCCGAGTCGTCGGCCGCCCCCGGCGGCCAGCAGCAGCCCCGCCACCTCGCCGCCCACCTGGTCTTCTGTCCGGGCCTCGTTGTCGGTCATGCCCCCTGCATACCTGACCGGCCGCCAAACGCCCCGGCGTGCGCGGGGTTTCCGGAGGCTTTCCGGAGGCTGAATTTCGGTCCGCGCGGTGGCGCGCGCGGCGCGGGGTGGCGTTTACTGGCCCGCGCACAACGGGGTGCGAGGGGGAGGGTTGTGTTGCGGAGCTTGGGGCAGAGGCACGTGACCGTCGGCGACGAGGACGTGAGGGTGGTGGCACTGCGGACCGCCGTGTCCCGGCTGCGCCGCCAACTCGCCGTGCTGCCCGCCGACTTCCCGGACCGCGGGATCGCGGAGGACGAGCTGGCCGACCTCGCCGCCATGGCGGGCCACGGCATCCCCGAGGCGGCACGGCTGCGCCGCGCCCTGCTGCTGATAGCCGGTGCGATCGGCTCCGTCAGCGCGCTCGGGGCGGGGCTGACGGAGGTCCGTCACGCCGTGGAACTGTTCGGGGACCCGCCGCGCCGCTGAGCCCCGTGGGGGGCCTCAGGCGGCCGGGTTGCCGTTCGTGCCGTTCGAGGTCAGCAGGGCCTGGGACAGCTCCGCCGCCACCTGCTGGAGCAGGGGCACCATCCGTTCGGTCGCGGCCTCGGTGACCCGGCCCGCGGGGCCGGAGATGGAGATGGCCGCGGCGGTGGGGGAGTCCGGCACCGAGACGGCCAGGCAGCGGACGCCGATCTCCTGCTCGTTGTCGTCGATCGCGTAGCCCTGGCGCCGCACCTCCTCCAGCGCCGCGATGAAGCCGTCCGGCGTGGTGATCGTCTTGTCGGTCGCGGCCGGCATGCCGGTACGGCTCAGCAGGGCCCGCACCTCGTCCGCCGGGAAATCCGCGAGCAGCGCCTTGCCCACGCCCGTGGAGTGCGGCAGGACGCGCCGGCCGACCTCGGTGAACATCCGCATCGAGTGCTTGGACGGCACCTGCGCGACGTACACGATCTCGTCCCCGTCGAGCAGCGCCATGTTCGCCGTCTCGCCGGTCTCCTCCACCAGCCGGGCCAGGTGCGGGCGCGCCCAGGTGCCCAGCAGCCGGGAGGCGGACTCGCCCAGACGGATCAGGCGTGGGCCCAGCGCGTACCGGCGATTGGACTGCTGGCGTACGTATCCGCAGGCCACCAGCGTCCGCATCAGACGGTGGATGGTCGGCAGCGGCAGCCCGCTGCTCGCCGACAGCTCGCTCAGGCCGACCTCGCCCCCCGCGTCCGCCATCCGTTCGAGCAGGTCGAAGGCGCGCTCCAGGGACTGGACGCCGCCGGTGGCGGACCTGGCGGAGTCGGTGGTGCTGGCGCTGGACGTCGGCACGGCACGTTCCTTTCGGGGCTGGCGGGAGGAAAGAAGCGTACCCGGCGGCCGGTTGACTACCGGCTTGTACGTAGCTACGTTCTGCTTGCTGGAATTCTAATTCCGCTTTGTGGAAACGTCCAGGGCTGGGCCGTGGGCATGCCCGCACAAAGGGTGCCTCTTGACGGCACGGGAGCGGGAATGAAGACTCCTTCGACAGGAGACTTCAACAGAACGTTGAAAAAACTCGGCGGCAGAAAGAGGGGTTTCGGGTGTCCGGAGCTGAACTGGTGCTGCGCTCGACGCGCGTCATCACCCCCGAGGGGACCCGCGCCGCGTCGATCGCGGTGACCGGGGAGAAGATCACGGCGGTCCTGCCGTACGACGCCCCCGTCCCGGACGGCGCCCGGCTCGAGGACGTCGGCGACCACGTCGTCCTGCCCGGCCTGGTCGACACCCACGTGCACGTGAACGATCCCGGCCGCACCGAGTGGGAGGGCTTCTGGACCGCCACCCGCGCCGCGGCCGCCAGCGGCATCACCACCCTCGTCGACATGCCGCTCAACTCCATCCCGCCCACCACCACGGTCGACAACCTGCGCACCAAGCGCGAGGTCGCCGCCGACAAGGCGCACATCGACGTCGGCTTCTGGGGCGGCGCCCTGCCGGACAACGTCAAGGACCTGCGTCCGCTGCACGAGGCCGGGGTCTTCGGTTTTAAGGCGTTCCTGTCGCCGTCGGGCGTGGACGAGTTCCCGCACCTCGACCAGGAGCAGCTCGCCCGGTCCCTGGCGGAGATCGCCGCCTTCGACGGCCTGCTGATCGTGCACGCCGAGGACCCGCACCACCTGGCCGCCGCCCCGCAGCAGGGCGGCCCCAAGTACTCCCACTTCCTCGCCAGCCGCCCGCGCGACGCCGAGGACACCGCGATCGCCACGCTGCTCGCGCAGGCCAAGCGGTTCAACGCCCGCGTGCACGTGCTCCACCTCTCCTCCAGCGACGCCCTGCCGCTGATCGCCGAGGCCCGCGCGGACGGCGTGCGGGTGACGGTCGAGACCTGCCCGCACTACCTCACCCTCACCGCCGAGGAAGTGCCGGACGGCGCCAGCGAGTTCAAGTGCTGCCCGCCCATCCGCGAGGCCGCCAACCAGGACCTGCTGTGGCAGGCGCTGGTGGACGGCACCATCGACTGCGTGGTCACCGACCACTCGCCGTCCACCGCCGACCTGAAGACCGACGACTTCGCCACCGCCTGGGGCGGCATCGCCGGCCTCCAGCTCAGCCTCCCGGCGATGTGGACCAAGGCCCGCGAGCGGGGCCTCGGCCTGGAGGACATCGTGCGCTGGATGTCCGCGAACACGGCCCGCCAGGTGGGACTCGACGGCCGCAAGGGCGCCATCGCGGCCGGCCGCGACGCCGACTTCGCGGTCCTCGCCCCCGACGAGACCTTCACCGTCGACCCGGCCGCCCTCCAGCACCGCAACCGCGTCACCGCGTACGCGGGCAAGACCCTGTACGGCGTCGTGAAGTCCACCTGGCTGCGCGGCACGCGCGTCGTGGCGGACGGCGCGTTCACCGACCCGAAGGGACAGCTCCTCGACCGGGCCTGACGCCCCGGACCCCCTGAACCCAGTCCCTCCCGAACGGCCCCGAAAGGAACACCTGATCACCGTGACGGCCCAGCAGAACACGTCGTTGGCCAGCTTCACCGGAGACGCGAACCCCTACGGAGGCGGCGACCCGTACGCGGACTACCGCACCGCCGACCTTCCCTTCACCCAGTACGCCAACCTTGCCGACCGGCAGCTCGGCGCGGGTGTCGTCGCCGCCAACGACGAGTTCTTCGCCCAGCGCGAGAACCTGCTGGTGCCCGAGCCCGCCGAGTTCGACCCCGAGCACTTCGGGCACAAGGGCAAGGTCATGGACGGCTGGGAGACCCGCCGGCGCCGCGGCGCCTCGGCCGAGCACCCCTGGCCCACCGAGGACGACCACGACTGGGCGCTGATCCGCCTCGGCGCCCCCGGCGTGATCCGCGGCATCGTCGTCGACACCGCCCACTTCCGCGGCAACTACCCGCAGGCCGTCTCCGTCGAGGGCGCCTCGGTCGCGGGCTCCCCGTCCCCGGAGGAACTGCTCGCGGACGACGTGAAGTGGACGACCCTCGTCCCGCGCACCGCCGTCGGCGGCCACGCGGCCAACGGCTTCGCCGTCTCGGCCGAGCAGCGCTTCACCCACCTGCGCCTCAAGCAGCACCCCGACGGCGGCATCGCCCGCCTGCGCGTGTACGGCGAGGTCGTCCCGGACCCCGCCTGGCTCACCGCCCTCGGCACCTTCGACGTGGTCGCCCTGGAGAACGGCGGCCGGGTCGAGGACGCCTCCAACCTCTTCTACTCGCCGGCCACCAACACCATCCAGCCGGGCCGCTCCCGCAAGATGGACGACGGCTGGGAGACCCGCCGCCGCCGCGACCGGGGCAACGACTGGATCCAGTACCGCCTGGTGGACCGCGCACAGATCCGCGCGATCGAGATCGACACGGCGTACCTGAAGGGCAACAGCGCCGGCTGGGCCTCCGTCTCCGTCAAGGACGGCGAGGCGGGCGAGTGGCGCGAGGTGCTCCCGCGCACCCGGATGCAGCCCGACACCAACCACCGCTTCGTGCTGCCCGAGACGGCCGTCGGCACCCACGCGCGCGTGGACATCTTCCCCGACGGCGGCATCTCCCGGCTGCGCCTGTTCGGCTCCCTGACCGAGGACGGCGCGGCCCACCTCGCCGCCCGCCACCAGGAACTGGGCGGCTGACCCGCCGCTCGGTACAGACCCGCGGGGCGCACCGGCAGGACAGCACCGGTGCGCCCCGCGCGCACGCCCGTTCGTGACCGCCTCCCGGGGGCGGCTACGCCGCGTGGCCGCCGTCCACCGCGAACTCCGCGCCGGTGACGTACGAGGCGGTCGCCAGGTACGCCACCGTCGACGCCACCTCGTCCGCCGTGCCGAACCGGCCCAGCGCCGTCATGGCCGCCTGCCCGTCCGCGTGGGGGCCGTCCGCCGGGTTCATGTCGGTGTCGATCGGCCCCGGATGCACGATGTTCGCGGTGATCCCGCGCGGGCCCAGCTCCCGGGCCAGCGCCTTGGTCAGCCCGATCAGCGCCGACTTGCTCGTCGCGTACAGCGTCCCGCCGGGCCCCGGCACCCGCTGGGTCATGCAGGTGCCGACGGTGATGATCCGCCCGCCCTCGGTCATGCGGGCCGCGGCCGCCTGCGAGGCGAGGAAGACGCCGCGGACGTTCACCGCCAGCAGCCGGTCGACGTCGGTGCGGGAGAGGCTCTCCAGCGGGCCGAGCAGTCCGAGGCCCACGTTGTTGACCAGCACGTCGAGGTCGCCGCCGAGCGCCGTGGCGGCCCGCTCGACCGCCCCCGCCGCCTCGTCCGCGTCGGCGGAGTCGGCCCGCAGCGCCACCGCCCGGCGCCCCAGCGCCCGGGCGGCCCGTACGACGTCCTCGGCCGCGTCCTTGCCGTTCACGTAGGTGAGGGCCACGTCCGCGCCCTCCCGCGCCAGCCGGAGGACGGTCGCGGCGCCGATGCCCCGGCTGCCACCGGTGACGAGCGCCGTGCGGCCGGTCAGGGGAGCGGTGGCGGTGGCGGGTGGGTTCGTGTGCGTGTTCGTGTTCGTGTTCATGGGTCCATCCCAGCCGGATCGCCGTGCCCGTGCTGGCGGCGAACGGACGTCGACCTGAGCGGTGCCACGCCCGTGTCGAACAGTGGTGTGAACACGCGGAAAACACATGGGACGTCCCGGGAAACTCCACCGTCTTGTCATTGACATGCCACTGTCTACGCGCGTCATCATGAGCGCATGCGATTCCCCCCACGCGCCGCTCGGCTCGGCGCAGCAGCCGCAGTCCTGTCCGCCCTCCTCGTGGGCGGCACCGTCTCCGCGACCACGGCCGGCGCCGCCCCCGCGGCGGTCGGCGACATCTGCTACAGCGACCTGCCCTCCCAGGCGCACGACACGCTCGACCTGATCGAGCAGGGCGGTCCCTACCCCTTCGAGCAGGACGGGACCGTCTTCCAGAACCGGGAGGGCGTCCTGCCCAGCCAGTCCTCCGGGTACTACCACGAGTACACCGTGATCACGCCGGGCTCCGACACGCGCGGCGCCCGCCGGATCGTCACCGGTGAGGAGAACCAGGAGGACTACTACACGGCCGACCACTACGCGTCGTTCGACCTCGTCGACTACGGCTGCTGAGGCCGGGCCGCCCGACTCACTTGGTCCTGCGGCTCTCGGCGGCGGCGAACAGCGCGCCGCCGAGGGCGAGCAGCGCGCCGCTCGCGTAGACCTCGTAGCCGTCCAGGACGCCGATCCGCTGCACCAGACCGACGTTCCAGTCGGTGAACTCGTGCACCAGGCCCATCAGGCCCTGCACCACGGCGAGGAAGCCCAAGAACTCCAACAGTTGCTTCATGATCACGACTCTCGCCCCGCGGTACCCCCACACACATCGGCCGCGGGGCGAGTCCTGCCCGACGGAAGGCGGCGGCGCGCGCATACCGCGCGCCGAAAGTCGCCGCTCGCGCGACTTCGGTCGACGCTCCCCGCCGACCGGCGGTTCCGGACGCCGTTCCTGCGTAGATTTGTCGACTGTGAACAGTGACGAACGGGCCACGGTGCCCCCGGCCTTCGCGAAACAGCGCTGGGTGCTGCCGGCGGCCCTGGTCGAGGACCTGTACCCGCAGCCCCGGCGGCCCGGCGGCCGCCCCCGGCGCACCGCGCGCGACTGGGTCGTCGACTTCGCCTGCTTCCTGCTCGCCGTCACCATCGGCCTGCTGGCCGCCGACGCGCTGGACCAGGAGCCGGACCTCTCACCGGCCATGGCCGTCGCGGACCAGCTGATCGGCGCCCTGGCCTGTGCCGCCGTCTGGCTCCGGCGGCGCTGGCCGGTCGGGCTGGCCGTGGCCATGGTGCCCGTCTCCCTGGTCTCGGCCACCGCGGGCGGTGCCGTCCTCGCCGCCCTGTTCACCCTCGCCGTGCACCGGCCCTTCCGGTACGTGGCCTGGATCGGCGGTGCGAGTCTCGCGGTGACGCCCCTGTACTACTGGATGCGCCCGGAACCCGGACTGCCCTTCCTCGCCTCCCTCCTCATCGCCTTCCTGCTCGCCGTCACGGTGCTCGGCTGGGGCCTGCTGGTCCGCTCCAAGCGCCAGCTGCTGCTCAGCCTGCGCGACCGCGCCCGGCACGCCGAGGCCGAGGCCCGGCTGCGGGCCGAACAGGCGCAGCGGCTGGCCCGGGAGGCCATCGCCCGCGAGATGCACGACGTCCTCGCCCACCGGCTGACGCTGCTCAGCGTGCACGCGGGCGCCCTGGAGTTCCGGCCCGACGCGCCCCGGGCAGAGGTCGTGCGGGCGGCGGGCGTCATCCGGGAGAGCGCGCACGAGGCCCTCCAGGACCTGCGGCAGATCATCGGTGTCCTGCGGGCCGGGGAGTCCGACGACGCGGGCCGCCCCCAGCCGACGCTCGCGGCGCTCGACGCGCTGGTCGCCGAGTCCCGCGAGGCCGGCATGAAGGTCACCCTCGTGGACCGCGTGCCCGATCCCGGTGCCGTCCCCGCCGCCGTCGGCCGCACCGCGTACCGCATCGCCCAGGAGGCGCTGACCAACGCGCGCAAGCACGCGCCCGGCACCGAGGTCATCGTCTCGGTCACCGGAGCACCGGGCGACGGACTCGCCCTGTCGGTGCGCAACGCCCCGCCCCGCGGCGAGGTGCCCCACGTGCCCGGGTCCGGGCAGGGCCTGATCGGGCTGACCGAGCGGGCCACGCTCGCGGGCGGCGCCCTGGAGCACGGCCCGACACCCGGCGGCGGCTTCGAGGTCCGGGCGACGCTGCCGTGGGACCGACACGCGACAAGGGGCCGGGGGCGACCGTGATTACGTGGGACGCATGACTGCGATCAGACTGCTCCTCGTCGACGACGACCCGCTGGTGCGGGCCGGTCTGGCCCTCATGCTGGGCGGCGCCGACGACGTGGAGATCGTCGGCGAGGCCGCCGACGGCGACGAGGCCGGGGCGCTCGTCGACCGCACCCGCCCGGACGTCGTCCTCATGGACATCCGGATGCCGGGGGTGGACGGCCTCACGGCGACCGAGCGGCTGCGGGGCCGGGCGGACGCGCCCCAGGTCGTCGTGCTCACCACCTTCCACGCGGACGAGCAGGTACTGCGCGCCCTGCGGGCCGGTGCCGCCGGGTTCGTCCTCAAGGACACCCCGCCCGCCGAGATCCTCGACGCGGTGCGCAGGGTCGCGGCCGGCGAACCCGTCCTGTCGCCCGCCGTCACCCGGCGCCTGATGCAGCGGGCGGTGGCCGGTACCGGCCCCGACGCGCGGCGCACGCGCGCGCGTGCCCGCGTGGAGACCCTCAACGACCGCGAGCGCGAGGTCGCCGTCGCGGTCGGCCGTGGCATGGCCAACGCCGACATCGCGGCCCACCTCTTCATGAGCGTCGCCACGGTCAAGGCCCACGTCTCCCGCATCCTGGCCAAGCTCGGCCTCGGCAACCGGGTCCAGATCGCCCTGCTGGCGTACGACGCGGGACTCCTGGACGAGTACCAGGACGACACCCCCTAAGAGGTGGGCGCCTCGGGGACCTCCGCCAGCCGTACGGGTCTGCGCTCGCGGCGGGAGATGTCGCAGGCCTCCGCGATCCGCAGGGCGTGCAGCGCCTCGCGCCCGTCGCAGGGGTTGGCCCGCTCGCCGCGCACCACCCGCACGAACGTGTTCAGCTCGGCCTCGTAGGCGGGCCCGAAGCGCTCCACGAAGCCCGTCCACGGCTTGTCCGCGGCCGGGGGACCGGTCGGCTCGGTGGACGCGATCGGCGTACGGTCGTCCAGGCCCACGACGATCTGGTCCAGCTCCCCGGCCAGCTCCATGCGGACGTCGTACCCCGCCCCGTTCAGCCGCGTCGCCGTCGCCGTCGCCAGCGTGCCGTCGTCCAGCGTGAGCAGCGCCGCGCCCGTGTCCACGTCGTCCGCCGCGCGGAACACCGGCGGACCGGCGTCGGACCCGGCGGCGTACACGTCGACGACCTCCCGCCCGGTCACCCAGCGCAGGACGTCGAAGTCGTGGATGAGCGTGTCCCGGTAGAGCCCGCCGGACTGCGGCAGGTACTCGGCCGGCGGCGGGGCCTGGTCGCTCGTCACCGCCCGGACGGTGTGCAGCCGGCCCAGCCGCCCGGACCGCACCGCCTCCCGGGCCCCGGTGTAGCCGGTGTCGAAGCGGCGCTGGAAACCCATCTGGAGGATCGTCCCGGCGGCCTCCACCTCGGCGATCGCCTGCAACGTGCCGGGCAGGTCGAGGGCGATGGGCTTCTCGCAGAACACCGGCAGCCCCGAACGGGCCGCCCGTCCGATCAGCTCCGCGTGGGCCGGCGTCGCCGTGGTGATCACCACCGCGTCCACGCCCCACTGGAAGATCTCGTCCACTCCCGGCGCCGCCGTCTCGCCCAGCCGGTGCGCCAGCTCCTGGGCCCGCGTGAGGTCGGCGTCCGTGAGGATCAGGGACCCGACGTCGCGGTGGCGGCTGAGCGTGTTGGCGTGAACGGTGCCGATGCGGCCCGTTCCGATGACCCCGATGCGCATGGAATCAAAGTGGGCTCACCGCCGCCCCCTGTCAATGCGTATGTCCGGACAATCGAACTACACAACTTCCCGTCATCTGCGCACGGAGCTACGCTCGGCCCGTGCCGAAACCAGAAGTGGACCCGACCGTGTCGCTGGACCTCAGCGTGGATCGCAGCAGCCCCGTGCCGCTGTACTTCCAGCTGTCGCAGCAGCTGGAGGCCGCGATCGAGCACGGCGCGCTGACCCCCGGCAGCCTGCTGGGCAACGAGATCGAGCTGGCCGCGCGGCTCGGTCTGTCCCGGCCCACCGTCCGCCAGGCCATCCAGTCGCTCGTCGACAAGGGCCTGCTCGTGCGCCGCCGCGGCGTCGGCACCCAGGTCGTGCACAGCAAGGTCCGGCGCCCCCTGGAACTCAGCAGCCTCTTCGACGACCTGGAGGCGGCGGGCCAGCGCCCGGCGACGAAGGTCCTGGTCAACACCGTCGTCCCGGCCCCCGCGGAGATCGCCGCCGCGCTCGGCGTCGCCGAGGACAGCGAGGTGCACCGCATCGAGCGGCTGCGGCTGACGCACGGGGAACCGATGGCGTACCTGTGCAACTACCTGCCGCCCGGCCTCGTCGACCTGGACACCGGGCAGCTGGAGGCCACCGGCCTCTACCGGCTGATGCGCGCCGCCGGGATCACCCTGCACAGCGCCCGGCAGTCCATCGGCGCCCGCGCCGCCACCCCCGGCGAGGCCGAGCGGCTCGGCGAGGACGCGGGCGCCCCGCTGCTCACGATGGAGCGCACCACCTTCGACGACACGGGGCGCGCGGTCGAGTTCGGCACCCACACCTACCGGCCGTCCCGCTACTCCTTCGAGTTCCAGCTGCTCGTGCGGTCCTGAGCGACCGCGCGTCCGGCGCCGGCACCCACCGGCACCACCCACGGGCGGCACCCATCGTGCGGGTTCGTCGCCATGTCCGGACAATGTGACCCTCGGCCGCGCCCCGGAGGCAAAGGCTCCGCTTGTGTGTCGGACAATGGGGCGTTTGGGGTTTCCAGAACCCGGCCGGGGTGGTGACAGACCCCGCGCGCACAGCACGGCACAGCAAGAAGGGCACGGCCTCGTGGCACGGTTTCGGACATGGGTGGGCATCGCGCTGGCAGGGGCACTCTCGGTGTCCCTGGCGGGGTGCAGCAGCACCGGCGGCAAGCGCGCCGAGGACGCCCGCAAGGCCGCGTCGGCCGAGGGCAGGGCGGCGGTGAACACCCCCCGCTGGACCTTCGCGATGATCACCCACTCGGGTGACGGCGACACCTTCTGGGACATCGTCCAGAGCGGCGCCGAGCAGGCCGCGGTCAAGGACAACATCAACTTCCTGTACTCCCACGACGACGAGGCACAGCAGCAGGCCCAGCTCGTGAACGCGGCCATCGACAAGAAGGTCGACGGCATCGTCGTCACCCTCGCCAAGCCCGACGCGATGAAGTCCGCCCTCGCCCGCGCGCACAAGGCGGGCATCCCGGTGATCACGGTGAACTCCGGCTCCGAGGAGTCCAAGGAGTTCGGCGCCCTCACCCACGTCGGCCAGGACGAGACCATCGCGGGCGAGGCCGTGGGCGAGGAACTGAACCATCGTGGCCGCGAGCAGGCGATCTGCGTGCTCCACGAACAGGGCAACGTCGGCCACGAGCAGCGCTGCGACGGAGTGGAGAAGACCTTCGACGGCAAGGTCCAGCGGCTCTACGTCAACGGCACCAGCATGCCGGATGTGCAGTCCGCCATCGAGGCCAAGCTCCAGACCGACAAGTCCGTCGACGCCGTGGTCACCCTCGGCGCCCCCTACGCCGACACCGCCGTCAAGGCCAAGCAGGGCGCCGGCAGCAAGGCCGAGATCGACACCTTCGACCTCAACGCCAAGGTGGCCGCCGGACTCGAGGACGGCACCCTCGGCTTCGCCGTCGACCAGCAGCCCTACCTCCAGGGCTACGAGGCCGTGGACCTGCTGTGGCTGTACAAGTACAACGCCGACATGCTCGGCGGCGGCCGCCCCGTACTCACCGGGCCGCAGATCATCACCAAGGACGACGCCGCAGCGCTGGCCGACTACACGAAGCGGGGCACCCGGTGAACGCCACGCAGGTGAAGGCGGCCGACGAACGGCTTCTGCGGACCTCTCCGCTGCGCACACTCCTGGGCCGTCCCGAGCTGGGCTCCGTCGTCGGCGCGATCGCCGTCTTCGTCTTCTTCGCGGTCTTCGCCGACAGCTTCCTGCACGCCGCCAGCCTCAGCACGGTGCTCTACGCCGCGTCCACGATCGGCATCATGGCCGTCCCGGTGGCGCTGCTGATGATCGGCGGCGAGTTCGACCTGTCCGCGGGCGTCATGGTCACCTCCTCGGCCCTGGTGTCGTCGATGTTCAGCTACCAGATGACCGCCAACGTCTGGGTCGGCGTCGGTGTGTCGCTGCTGGTCACCCTGGCGATCGGCGCCTTCAACGGCTTCATGCTCACCCGCACCAAACTGCCCAGCTTCATCATCACGCTGGGCACCTTCCTCATGCTGACCGGCCTGAACCTGGGCTTCACCAAGCTCATCGACGGCACCGTCTCCACCAAGTCGATCGCCGACATGGAGGGCTTCTCCTCCGCCCACGACGTCTTCGCCGCCACGATCACCATCGGCGGCGTCGGCTTCAAGGTGACCATCCTGTGGTGGCTCGCCCTGGTCGCCGTCGCCAGCTGGATCCTGCTGCGCACCCGGGCCGGCAACTGGATCTTCGCGGTCGGCGGCAACAAGGACGCCGCCCGCGCGGTCGGCGTCCCGGTCACCAGGACCAAGATCGGCCTCTACATGGGCGTGGGCTTCGGCGCCTGGATCTCGGGCCAGCACCTGCTCTTCTCCTACGACGTCGTCCAGTCCGGCGAGGGCGTCGGCAACGAGCTGATCTACATCATCGCGGCCGTCATCGGCGGCTGCCTGATCACCGGCGGCTACGGCAGCGCCGTCGGCTCGGCGGTCGGCGCGTTCATCTTCGGCATGACCAGCAAGGGCATCGTCTTCGCCGAGTGGAACCCCGACTGGTTCAAGTTCTTCCTCGGAGCGATGCTGCTCCTCGCGACCCTGCTCAACGCCTGGGTCCGCAAGCGCGCGGAGGCCACCACATGACGCAGACCGAAGGCCGTACGGCGCTCGTCGAGCTGTCCGGCGTCAGCAAGAACTACGGCAACGTACGCGCCCTGGAAGGCGTGTCCTTGGAGGTCCACGCCGGGGAGATCACCTGCGTCCTGGGCGACAACGGCGCGGGCAAGTCCACCCTCATCAAGATCATCTCCGGGTTGCACCAGCACGACGGCGGCACGCTGAGCCTGGACGGCGACGAGACCCGCCTGTCCTCCCCGCGCGAGGCGCTGGACCGCGGTATCGCCACCGTCTACCAGGACCTGGCCGTCGTCCCGCTCATGCCGGTCTGGCGCAACTTCTTCCTCGGCTCCGAGCCGCGCAAGGGCGTCGCCCCGTTCAAGCGCATGGACGTCGACCACATGCGCCGCACCACCCACGCGGAACTGCTGCGCATGGGCATCGACCTCCGCGACGTCGACCAGCCCATCGGCACCCTCTCCGGCGGCGAGCGCCAGTGTGTGGCGATCGCCCGCGCGGTGTACTTCGGCGCGAAGGTCCTGGTGCTCGACGAACCGACGGCGGCACTGGGGGTGAAGCAGTCCGGTGTGGTCCTCAAATATGTGGCGGCGGCACGTGACCAGGGCCTGGGTGTCGTACTCATCACCCACAACCCCCACCACGCGTACCTGGTGGGCGACCGCTTCGTCCTGCTGAAGCGCGGCACGATGGTCGGCAACCACGAGCGGGACGCCATCACGCTGGACGAGCTGACGCGCCAGATGGCAGGCGGAAACGAGCTGGACGATCTGCGCCATGAGCTGCAACGCACCCAGGGGCGCGGGGAACGGCGCGAGTAACCACGACGCACCCGCACCCGGCAACGAACCGGTCACACCACCCCCTGTCCCATTCGGCACCCGGCGTGAGCGTGCGGCACAATCGCACCCGATGAGCACCTACCGCGACTTCACCGCCCCCATCGGCTCCCGCCGCGCCACGGTCCTGCGCACCGTGGGCACCAGGGAACGCCGCTCGCACCTCACGGCACCCCGCGTGCCCACGGTCGGCATCGACATCGGCGGTACGAAGGTCATGGCGGGTGTCGTCGACGCCGACGGCACCATCCTGGAGACGCTCCGCACGGAGACCCCGGACAAGTCCAAGAGCCCGAAGGTCGTCGAGGACACGATCGTCGAGCTGGTCCTGGACCTGTCCGACCGGCACGACGTGCACGCCGTCGGCATCGGCGCGGCCGGCTGGGTCGACGCCGACCGCAACCGCGTGCTGTTCGCCCCCCACCTGTCCTGGCGCAACGAGCCGCTGCGCGACCGCATCGCCGGCCGCCTCGCGGTCCCCGTCCTGGTGGACAACGACGCCAACACCGCCGCCTGGGCCGAGTGGCGCTTCGGCGCCGGCCGCGGCGAGGACCACCTCGTCATGATCACGCTCGGCACCGGCATCGGCGGCGCGATCCTGGAGGACGGCCAGGTCAAGCGCGGCAAGTACGGCGTCGCCGGCGAGTTCGGGCACATGCAGGTCGTCCCCGGCGGCCATCGCTGCCCGTGCGGCAACCGCGGCTGCTGGGAGCAGTACAGCTCGGGGAACGCCCTGGTCAGGGAGGCCCGCGAGATGGCCGCCGCCGACTCGCCGGTGGCGTACGGGATCATCGAGCACGTCAAGGGCAGCATCGGCGACATCAGCGGCCCGATGATCACCGAGCTGGCCCGCGAGGGCGACGCCATGTGCGTCGAGCTGCTCCAGGACATCGGGCAGTGGCTCGGCGTCGGCATCGCGAACCTCGCCGCGGCCCTCGACCCGTCCTGCTTCGTCATCGGCGGTGGCGTCAGCGCCGCCGACGACCTGCTGATCGGCCCCGCGCGCGACGCCTTCAAGCGCCAGCTCACCGGCCGCGGGTACCGCCCCGAGGCCCGCATCGTCCGGGCCCAGCTCGGCCCGGAGGCCGGCATGGTGGGCGCCGCCGACCTGGCCCGGCTGGTCGCCCGCCGGTTCCGCCGGGCCAAGCGGCGCCGGGTGGAGCGGTACGAGCGCTACGAGCGGTACGCCGAGGCCCGCCGCACGTCCGGGGAGTCGCTGTGACGGAATCCCTGCCCCACCAGCCCGGCCCCCCGGAGACGCCCCCTCCCGCGGCGGAGGACCGTCGGCACATGATCCGCCGGCGTGCGCTCACCCTGATCATCATCGTGCTGCTCATCGGCGTCCCGGCCGGCTACCTCGCGATCTCCGCCAGCCAGAGCCGCGACAGCGGCCGGGACAAGGAGGCGAAGTACGCGGCGACCGGCATGACCGAGGGCTGGCCCTCCAAGCTCCAGCGCCGCATCTACGAGGTGCCCGTCCCGGTGCCGTCCGAAGAGGTCGCGTACTACGAGACGAACAACTGGAAGACCAGCCGGCTCTACGTCCAGTTCGAGACCACCGCCGCCGGTCTCGACGTCTTCCTGGCCGGGCTGGGCGTCGACCGGGACGCGCTGAAGAAGGACAGGATCGCGATCAGCGACCGCGCCCAGCGGGTCACCGGCTGGGAGTTCGGCGGGTCCGGCTTCTGGTGGGGCGTCGTCAACGAGCAGAAGGACCCGGCGCCCACCCAGGACGTCGTCGTGAACATGAAGAACCCGGACTACCCGATGGTGTACGTCGTCTCGCACACCGTTCCGTAAGGTCCCCGCGGCCCGGCGCCCCGGCGGCGGACCGCCGGAGCCGATTGTCAGACCCCGCCCGTAGAGTCGAAGACATCTGATCGGGCAGACGGGCGGGAGGTGACAGGACGTATGGGTGACGTGGCCGTGCCGGAGACGAGGCGGGCCGAGGCGCCGACGGCGTCCGTCCCCGCCCGGCTCGCGGCCGTCTTCCTGCCCGCGCCGCTCCCGCGCGAGGGACGGATCGCCTTCTGGGACCCTGCCGGCGGCCCGGTCGCCGGGGAGGCGGGACCGGACCGCGACGACCGGCCCGGCGACCCGACGGAGCTGACCGTCGTACGGCGGCACGGCGCCGGGGTGCGGCGCGGGAGCGCACCCGCGCTGTCGCTGTCGCTCGCCGAGGCGCTGCCGCTGCTGGTGCGCGCCCGGCACGACCCGTCCGCCCACCCGGCCACCGCCTGCTGGGGCGCGGCGGCCCTGCACGCCCTGCGGCTCACCGCGCGCGGCCGGCTGCTGCCCGGCCTGACCGCGGCCGGACACGACGCCTGGCGGGCCGGTCCGCTCGACCCCGACGACATCGCGCACCTGCGGGCCGTGGCCGCCGCCCTGCCCCCGGAGGGGCACGCGGTCCCGCTCGAAGGGCCGGGACCGATCCGCCTGCCGGAGCCGGAAGCGCTGGTCCGCGCGTTCCTCGACGCGGTCGCCGACACCCTGCCCCGCACCCCCGCCGCACCGCACGCCACGGGCCGCCCGTTCGCCGCACGCGAGGCCCAGCGCCTGCCCGACGCCCACGACTGGGCCGCGGAGGTCGCCGCCGGCATGGACGCGGGCGTGCGGATCTCGCTCCGCCTGGACCTGTCGGCGTACGACCTGTTCGACCGGGACGGGGAGGGCGCCCCCGGGGCCGGGGGAGGCGGTGACGGCGGCCCGCGCAACGCCGGAGCGGCCGTCGTCCAGGTGCACAGCCTCGCCGACCCCACCCTCGTCGCCGACGCGGCCGACCTGTGGTCGGGGACGGCCGACGCGGCGTTCGGTGCCCGCGCGCGCGTGGACACCGCCCTGGCGGTACGGCGCGCGGCCCGGGTCTGGCCGCCGCTCGACCGGCTCACCGAACAGGACGTGCCCGACGTGCTCGCCCTGTCCGAGGAGGAGGTCACCGACCTGCTCGGGGTGGCGGCCGCCCGGCTCGCCGCCGCCGGGGTGGCCGTGCACTGGCCCCGCGACCTGGCCCAGGACCTCACCGCGACCGCGGTGATCAGGACCGCGCCCGGTTCCGCGACCGACGGCACGGGCTTCTTCGAGAGCGAGGACCTGCTCCAGTTCCGCTGGCAGCTCGCGATCGGCGGCGATGCGCTCACCGAGGCCGAGATGGACACCCTCGCGGAGGCCCACCGCCCCGTCGTCCGGCTCCGCGACCGGTGGGTGCTGGTCGACCCGGCGCTCGTCCGCCGGGCCCGCAAGCGCGATCTCGGGCTGCTCGACCCGGTCGACGCCCTCTCCGTCGCCCTCACCGGCAGCACGGAGGCCGACGGCGAGACGGTCGACGTGGTGCCCGTCGGCGCGCTGGCCGCCCTGCGCGACCGGCTCACCGCGGGCGTGCGGCCCGCCGAGGCACCACCCGGACTGCACGCCACCCTGCGCGACTACCAGCTGCGCGGCCTCGCCTGGCTCGACCTCATGACCTCGCTCGGCCTCGGCGGCTGCCTCGCCGACGACATGGGCCTCGGCAAGACCGTCACCGTCATCGCCCTGCACCTGAGGCGGGCCCGGACCGAACCGACCCTGGTGGTCTGCCCGGCCTCCCTGCTGGGGAACTGGCAGCGGGAGATCGAGCGGTTCGCGCCCGGCGTCCCGGTCCGCCGCTTCCACGGCCCCGACCGCACCCTCGACGACCTGACCGGCGGCTTCGTCCTCACCACCTACGGCACCATGCGGTCCGCCGCCACCACCCTGGCCGAGCAGCCCTGGGGCATGGTCGTCGCGGACGAGGCCCAGCACGTGAAGAACCCGTACTCGGCGACGGCGAAGGCCCTGCGGACCATCCCGTCCCCGGCGCGGGTCGCCCTGACCGGCACCCCCGTGGAGAACAACCTCTCCGAGCTGTGGGCGCTGCTCGACTGGACCACCCCCGGGCTGCTCGGCCCCCTGAAGTCCTTCCGCGCCCGGCACGCGCGCGCGGTGGAGAACGGCGAGGACGACCAGGCGGTGGAGCGCCTCGCCCGCCTCATCCGCCCCTTCCTGCTGCGCCGCAAGAAGTCCGACCCGGGCATCGTCCCCGAGCTGCCGCCGAAGACCGAGACGGACCACCCCGTCCCGCTCACCCGCGAACAGGCCGCGCTGTACGAGGCGGTGGTGCGCGAGTCGATGCTCGCCATCGAGGAGGCCGAGGGCATGGGTCGCCGCGGTCTCGTCCTCAAGCTGCTGACGTCGCTGAAACAGATCTGCGACCACCCCGCGCTGTTCCTGAAGGAGGAGCACCCGCCGGGCGGCGCCGACCGGATGACCGCGCGCTCGGGCAAGCTCGCCCTGCTGGACGAGCTGCTGGACACCATGCTCGCCGAGGACGGCTCGGTGCTGGTCTTCACGCAGTACGTCGGCATGGCCCGCCTCATCACCTCCCACCTGGCCGCCCGCGCGGTCCCGGTCGACCTGCTGCACGGGGGCACGCCGGTGCCGGAGCGGGAGCGGATGGTGGACCGCTTCCAGAGCGGGGCGACCCCCGTCCTCGTGCTGTCCCTGAAGGCCGCCGGTACCGGCCTCAACCTCACCCGCGCCGGGCACGTCGTGCACTTCGACCGCTGGTGGAACCCGGCCGTGGAGGAACAGGCCACCGACCGCGCCTACCGCATCGGACAGACCCAGCCGGTCCAGGTCCACCGGCTCATCACCGAGGGCACGGTCGAGGACCGCATCGCCGAGATGCTCCAGTCCAAGCGGGCCCTGGCCGACGCGATCCTCGGCTCCGGGGAGGCGGCCCTCACCGAACTGACGGCCCGTGAACTGTCCGACCTCGTGTCCCTGCGGAGGCCGTCATGACCCCCCGGCCCGCCGACGAGGCCCGCCGCGCCCTGCGCGAGGCACGCGAGCGCGGGGAGGCAGCGGGCGCGGACGGAGAACGCGGGGCGACGTCACCGCCCCCGGCCCCGGCACGGGGTGAGGAGGGCGGCGACCCGGGTCGGACGCCGGGGGAACCCACCTCGACGCGCCCCGGGGACATCGCCCGCGCCGCGCTGCGCAGCGCCCGCACCGCACGGCAGGCCGGTGTGCACGACCCCGCGGACAGCCCTGACACGCGGCCCGACGTCCCCGACGAGCCCGCTGCCGCCAACGCCTCCGACGTGCCGCCGCCGGGACCGCGGGGCGCTGCGCGTCCGGCCGGTTCGGCGGCCCCGGCGGACCGCGGAGCGCTCGGGGAACCGGCAGCCCCGGCCCTGCCAGACCCAGCCGACGCGACCGGCCCGGGAGATCCGGGGCCCGTGGGGAAGCCCTCAGCTCCGGACGAGCAGACCGTCCGGTCCGACGACGTGCCCGCACCGGACGGGGCGTCACTTCCCGGCTCCATGGGCGTGGGGGCCGCCCGGCCGGCGGACGTGGCGCGCGAGGCGTTGCGGGCGGCGCGTCGGCAGGCGAAGGCGGACGCGTCGGCCAAGGGCGTACCGGCCGAGGGCGCGGCGCACGCGCGCCGGTCGCCCCGTCCGGCCGGTCGTCAGCGGCGGGCGACCGGCGGTCCCGGCACCGCCGACGCCCGCGCCCGTGCCGTACGGGACTTCGCCGCGGGCGCGTTCCGACTGCCCCCGGAGGCGGACCCCGTCGAGGAGGCCCTGCCCGCCGGGGTGCCGACCGGTGAATCCGCCGGGGTCCGGGTGGCCGCCCACCCGGAGCAGGGGTCGGACCCGGTCGAGGAGGCCCCGCCCGCCGGGGAGCCGGCCGCCGCAACCGCCGCCGAGGGGCGGGCGGCCACCCACCCGCATGCGTCTCCCGGTGCGGATCGGGTTGCCGGTGCCGCGCCCGCCAGTTCTGGTGCTGGGCCTGGGCCGCATGCGTCTCCTGGTGCGGATCGTGTCGTCGGTGCCGTGCCCGCCGGTCCTGGCGCTGGGCCTGGGCCGCACGCGTCTCCCGATGCGGATCGCGTCGCCGGAGCCACGCCCGCCCGCGCTGACGCTGAGCCTGGGCCACACGCGTCTCCCGGCGCGGACCCCGCCGTCGGTGCCGCGCCCGCCGGTCCTGACGCCGAGTCTGCGCCGCACTCGTATCCCGGCGCGGACCCCGCTGCCGGAGGCATGCCCGCCTCCCTTGACGCTGCGCCTGCGCCGCACTCGTCCCCCGGCGCGGACCCCGCTGCCGGAGTCACGCCCGCCGCCCCTGAAGCCGTCCCCGCGCCGCACCTGGAAGGTTCGGCGCCCGCCGCCGAAGCCACGCCCACCTCACCTGAAGCTGCCGCCGAAGCCACGCCCCCCTCCCCGGAAGCCGACCCCGCGCCCCACCCGGAAGGTCCGGAGCCCGGCGCCGGGTGGTCGCGGCGCCCGCAGCAGTCCTCGGCGGCGCGCGGTCGGGCCGTCGCCGGTGCCACCGCACCGCCCGCGCGACCCCGCGCACCCCGCTCGATGGCGGCCCCGGGCCGGGACGGCGATCTTCGGCGTACCTTTCCCGCGCTGCCGCCCCGGGCCGGGGACGAGGGCTTCGCCGGGACGTGGTGGGGAAACGCGTGGGTGACCGCGTTGGAGGAGGGCGCCCTGGACGCCGCCCGGCTGGAGCGCGGACGCGGTTACGCGGAGCGGGGGCATGTGGACGCCATCACCGTGACGCCCGGGCTGGTCCTCGCCTATGTGCAGGGCAGCCGCGCCCGGCCGTACCGCGTCCAGGTGCGGCTGCGGACGCTCGGCGACGCCGACTGGGACCGGTTCCTGGACGCCGCCGTCGAACGGCCCGGACACATCGCCGCCCTCCTCGACAAGGAACTTCCGCACTCCCTGGCCGACTTGGCCGACCGCGGCGTCCCGCTGCTCCCCGGGCCCGGCGACCTCACCCCGCAGTGCAGCTGCCCCGACTCCGGCCACCCCTGCAAGCACGCCGCCGCGCTCTGCTACCAGACGGCACGGCTGCTCGACGCCGACCCCTTCGTCCTGCTCCTGCTGCGCGGCCGGGGCGAACGCGCGCTGCTCGACGCCCTGTCCCGGCGGAACGCGGCCCGCGCCGCGCGTGCTGCCCAGGACCGCGGACCGGCGCCCCTGCCCGGCGTCCGGGCCGGTGAGGCGCTGACCCCGCGCGCCCTGCCGCCCCTCCCGGCGCCGCTGCCCGCACCCCCGCATCCCGAACAGCCACCGGCCTACCCGGCAGCGCCCGGCGGCCCCGACCCGTTCGCGCTGGACCAGTTGGCCACCGACGCGGCCGCCCGCGCCCACGCCCTGCTCACCACGGGGCGCGATCCCGTCGGCGGACTGACGCTGTGGCAGGACGCCGTCCGGCTCGCCGCCGCGCGCCCCGGTTCCGGCCTCACCGCGGGCACCCGCACGCTCTACGCGTCCCTCGCCTCGGCCGCCGGACGTGACACGGCGGAGCTGGCGCGGGCCGTCGCCGCCTGGCGGCAGGGCGGACCGGAGGGCCTCGACGTCCTGGAGGAGCCCTGGGACCCGCCGGCCGGCCGGTTCGACCGCGCCCGCCCGCTGCTGCGCGCCGCCGACCTCCCCGCCTTCCGCCCCTGGCGCAACCGCCTCACCCACCCACGGGGCCATGTCCAGCTCAGACTCGGCCGGGTGGGGCTCTGGTACGCGTACGAGTCGGAACCCGGCCGTGAGGACTGGTGGCCGCGCGGCACTCCCGACCTCGACCCGGTCGGCGCCCTGACCGGCCTGGGCACCCGAGTCGATCTCTGACCCCTCCCGTCATCTGGGACCAGCCTGGGACCAGCCGGGGAAGAGCCGGGGCGGAGGAGGCGTTGTCTTCCGCCTGCCGGATGGATAGCCTCACCCATGGCATGTGACATTGCACAGTGCACGCGGGCGCCGAGGAGGAGCCGTTGGCCCTGAAAGTCGTCGTCGTGGGTGCGGGAGTCGTCGGAGCCGCCTGTGCCTTCCACGCCGCATCGGCGGGCATGGACGTCACGGTCACCGACCGCGGCCCCGTCGGCGCCGGGACGACGAGCCGCGGAGAGGGCAACGTCCTCCTCTCCGACAAGGAACCCGGCCCCGAACTAGACCTGGCCCGGCTGAGCCGCACGCTGTGGGACGAAGCGGGCCGGGAGTTGGGCCCCGACACCTTCGAACTGGAGCCGAAAGGCGGCCTGGTCGTCGCGAGCGGCCCCGAAAGCCTCGCCGCGCTCCACGAGTTCGCCGGTCGGCAGGAGGCGGCGGGGGTCCGCGTCGAGCGGGTCGACCGGGTGCGGGACCTCGAACCCCACCTCGCGCCCGACCTCCCCGGCGGCGTCCACTACCCGCAGGACGCGCAGGTGCAGCCGGTGCTGGCGGCGGCCGCGCTGCTGCGAGCCGCCGTACGGCGCGGCGCACGCTTTCACCCGGGCGAGGTGGCCGGAGCGGTGACCGGCCGGGACGGCCGCCTCACCGGCGTCCGGACGGCCGCCGACGAGGTGCTGCCCGCCGACGCCGTCGTCAACGCCGCCGGGACCTGGGGCGGCGAGGTCGGCCGACGGCTCGGCGCCCCCATCGAGGTGCTGCCGCGCCGCGGCTTCGTCCTGGTGACCGAACCGCTGCCGCCGATGGTCCGCCACAAGGTCTACTCCGCCGACTACGTCGCCAACGTGGCCTCCTCCGACGCCGGGCTGGAGACCTCGTGCGTCGTCGAGGGCACGCGCGGCGGCACGGTCCTCATCGGCGCCAGCCGGGAACGCGTCGGCTTCGACACCACGATGAACACCGCCGTGGTCACCAGGCTCGCGGCCCAGGCGTGCCGGCTCTTCCCGTTCCTGCGCGGAGTCCATCTGATGCGCGCCTACCGCGGGTTCCGGCCGTACTGCCCGGACCACCTGCCGGTGGTGGGCCCCGACCCGCGCGTGCCGGGCGTCGTCCACGCGTGCGGCCACGAGGGGGCGGGCATCGGCCTCGCCTCCGGGACCGGCGCGCTCGTCACCGCCCACCTGCTGGGCCGCCCCTGGCGCGGCGCCGATCCGGCCGCCCACAGCGGCCTGCTGCCCGACCGCTTCCTGACCGCCGGAGGTGCTCCCCAGTGAGCGAGATCGTCGTCGACGGCGAGCCGCTGCCGTTCGTCGAGGGACAGACCGTCGCCGCGGCCCTCGTGGCCACCGGCCGACTCGCCTGGCGCACCACCCGGGTCGGACACCGCCCGCGTGGCGTCTTCTGCGGCATCGGCGTCTGCTTCGACTGCCTCGTCACCGTCGACGGAACCCGCGGACAGCGCGCCTGCCTGGTGCCGGCCCGGCCGGGCATGACCGTCACGACCCAGGAGGGCGGCGATGACTGAGCCGGCGGACCTCGTCGTCGTGGGCGCGGGCCCGGCGGGCATGGCCGCCGCGGCCACGGCGCTGGCCGGGGGACTGCGCGTCGTACTGCTGGACTCCGGAACCGCCGTCGGCGGTCAGTACTGGCGGCACCCGCCGGAGCACGCGCGCGCGGCCGTCCCGACCGACGACCTGCACCACGGACTGCGCCGGTACCGCGCCCTGTGCGAGGCGCTGGCCGCACACCGGACGGCGGGCCGGCTCGACCTGCGCCTGGAACACAGCGTGTGGTCCGCCGTCCGCGAGGGCGACGGGTTCGCGGTCCACGCCGTGGACCGTCGACAGGCGCCGCGGGAGACCGCCCTCGTTCTGCGGGCGCCCAGACTGCTGGTCGCCACCGGCGCCTACGACCGTCAACTGCCCTTCCCGGGCTGGGACCTGCCCGGCGTACTGACCGTCGGCGGGATGCAGGCGCTGCTCAAGGGCGGCGGAGTGGCGGCCGGAAGCCGCGTGGCGCTGGGCGGCACCGGCCCGTTCCTGCTGCCGGTGGCCGCCGGACTCGCGGCGCGCGGCGTCGAGGTCGTCGCAGTGTGCGAGGCGGCCCACCCGAACGCGTGGCTGCGGCACCCGGGCCCGCTGCTGCGCAACCCCGGCAAGTGGGCCGAGGGAGCCGGGTACGCCGCAGCGCTCCTGCGCCACCGCGTCCCGCTCCGCCCGCGCACGGCGATCGTCGCCGCGGACGGCGGTGAACGCGTGGCCGCGGTGCGGATCGCCTCGCTGGCGCCGGACGGCAGCCCGCGCCCGGGTACGGAACGACGCGTCGAGGTCGACGCCGTGGGCGTCGGCTGGGGCTTCGCACCCCAGCTCGACCTGCTCGTCCCCCTCGGCTGTGCCCTCACCGACGCGGCGGACGGCAACGCGGTCGTCGCGGTCGACGGCGGCCAGCGCACCACCGTCCCCGGTCTCTACACCGCGGGGGAGACCTGTGGTGTGGGCGGGGCGGCCCTCGCCGTGAACGAGGGGCGGCTCGCCGCCCGGTCGGTCCTCGCCGACTCCCGCGCCACCCCCGCACCGACCTCCGTACCGGCGAACAGACGCCTGGCCGCCCTGCGTTCGGCGGTGGCCCGGCAGCGGGCCTTCGCCCGGGCGATGGCCCTGGCCCACCCGCTCCCGTCCGCCTGGCCCTCGTGGCTGACCGACGAGACCGTGGTGTGCCGCTGCGAGGAGGTGACCGCCGGGGCGATCCGCACCGCCCGCGCCGCCGGCGCCCACGACCACCGGCAGGTCAAACAACTGACCCGGGCCGGCATGGGCTGGTGCCAGGGCCGGATGTGCGGACCCGCCGTGCACTGCCTCACGGAGCGGCGGCGGGCCTACGAGCCCGCGGAACGGCTCGTCGCGACACCCGTCACCCTCGGGGCGCTCGCCGACCTCGACGACGCACCGGCGGCACCTTCGGTATCGACGGTATCGACGGCATCGACGGACAACGGTGCAACCGACAAGGAGTGTTCATGAGCGAGACCCGCAAGCCCTGGCACGGCGTCATCGTCGCGACCAGCCTGCCGTTCCACGACGACCTCTCGGTCGACTTCGCGGCCTACGGCGAGAGCGTCGCCCACCTCGCCGAACAGGGGATGCACGGCGTCGCGCCGAACGGCTCCCTGGGCGAGTACCAGACCCTCACGTACGAGGAGCGCGATCGTGTCGTCGAGACCGCCGTCGCGCACGCCCCCGAAGGGTTCACCGTCATGCCCGGCGTCGGCGCCTACGGCGCGCGCGAGGCCGAGCGGCACGCCAGGTTCGCCCGGGACGCGGGTTGCCAGGCGGTCATGTGCCTGCCGCCCAACGCCTACCGCGCCGACGACCGCGCGGTGCTCGAACACTTCGAACGGGTGGCCTCGGTGGGCCTGCCCGTCACCGCGTACAACAACCCCATCGACACCAAGGTGGACCTGCGCCCCGACCTGCTGGCGAAGCTGCACGCCGAAGGTTTCATCGTCGGGGTCAAGGAGTTCTCCGGGGACGTGCGGCGCTGCTACGAGATCTCCGAGCTGGCCCCCGGCCTCGACCTCGTGATCGGCACCGACGACACCGTGCTGGAAGTCGCCCTCGCCGGCGCCAAGGGCTGGGTCGCCGGATACCCGCAGGTCTTCCCCCGGGCCTGTCTCGCGCTGTACGAGGCGTCCGTGCGGGGCGACCTGGAGACCGCACTGCCGCTCTACCGCCAACTGCACCCCGTACTGCGGTGGGACAGCAAGACGGAGTTCGTCCAGGCCATCAAGCTCGGCCAGGAGCTGACCGGCCGCCGCGGCGGCGCCTGCCGTCCGCCCCGGCAGCCGCTGGCTCCGGAGACGGAAGCCGTCGTACGGGCCGCCACCCAGGCCCTCGTCGACGCCGGGGTGAACTGACCATGCGCTCGACGGTCTGCTACCACGCCGTCGACTCGCACACCGAGGGCATGCCCACCCGCGTGATCACGGGCGGGGTGGGCGTCCTCCCCGGCGCGACGATGTTCGAGAAACGGCAGCGGTTCGTCGCCGAACGCGACCACCTGCGCACCCTGCTCATGTGCGAACCGCGCGGACACGCCTCGATGTCCGGGGCGATCCTGCAACCCCCCACTCGACCGGACGCCGACTACGGCGTCCTGTTCATCGAGGTCTCCGGCTGCCTGCCCATGTGCGGGCACGGCACCATCGGCGTCGCGACGGTCCTCGTCGAGACCGGCATGGTCGAGGTGACCGAACCGGAGACCCTGGTGCGGCTCGACACCCCGGCGGGACTGGTCACGGCCCGGGTGCGGGTGCGCGAGGGCCACGCCGAGTCGGTGACCCTGGAGAACGTCGCCTCGTACTGCCACGCACTCGACCAGGTCGTCGACGTGCCCGGATACGGGGCGGTGCGCTACGACATCGCCTACGGCGGCAACTTCTACGCCTTCGTCCGCACCGACGACCTCGGCATCCCCTTCGAGCGGGCACACAAGCAGCGGCTGCTCGACGCCGGGCTGGCCGTCATGGACGCGGTCAACAAGCAGAACCCGGTGTCCCACCCGGAGAACCCGGAGATCGACGTGTGCCACCACGTCTACCTGGAGGCCCCCGGATCGACCGCCGAGCACTCGCGGCACGCCATGGCGATCCATCCGGGATGGTTCGACCGGTCGCCCTGCGGCACGGGCACCAGCGCCCGGATGGCGCAGCTGCACGCCCGCGGTCTGCTGCCGGCCGGTCAGGACTTCGTCAACGAGTCCTTCATCGGCTCCCGGTTCGTCGGGCGGGTGCTGGGGGAGACGACGGTCGGGGACCGCCCGGCCGTCCTGCCGTCCGTCACCGGCCGCGCCTGGATCACCGGCACCGCGCAGTACCTGCTCGACCCCACCGACCCCTACCCGGCGGGTTTCACTCTCTGACGGACTCGGCGGTGCCGTCCGCCCACAGCGTGCGGACGTGCGCGAGATGGCGGCGCATGCACTCCTCGGCCTCCCGGCCGCGGCCGGCCACCAGCAGATCCAGCAGGTCGATGTGTTCCTGCGCGGAGGCGACCAGCCGCCCTGCCTCGTCGAGGCTGGCCAGCCCGAACAGGCGGGAACGCTTGCGCAGGTCGGCCACCACCTGCACCAGATGGTGGTTGCCGGCCAGGCCCAGCAGTTCGAGGTGGAAGTGGTGATCGGCTTCGAGGTACTTGAGGACGTCGTGCTCACGGGCCGCGGTGACGATCCGCCGCGCCAGCGGGCGCAGCGCCTCCAACTGCTCGACGGTCGCGGTGGCGGCGACGCGTCCCACGGTGGGAACCTCGATCAGCGTCCGTATCTCGGTGAACTCGTCGAGGTCCCGCTCGGTCATCTCGGTGACGCGGAACCCCTTGTTGCGCACCGCTTCGACCAGCCCCTCCCGGGCCAGGTCCAGCATGGCCTCGCGCACCGGCGTGGCGGAGACGCCGAGTTCCGCGGCCAGGGTGGGGGCGGAGTAGACGACACCGGGACGCAGATCACCGGCGATGAGGGCGGCCCGCAGCGCGTCGGCGACCTGGTCGCGCAGATGGGTCTGGACGGAGATCGCCCGCGACGTGAGATGCGGCATCCGTGCTCCTGCGTCCGGCCGGCCAATTGGCCCTCACCATACAATGTCACGTTGCGCCGAAGGCGGGCCGCACGGTGTCCGGTTCTCGACCGGTCCGCGGTAAATGCCTGGACTGTGTACCGCGTCCGACGGGAAACTTCCGGCTTCCGAACCTCCGGGAGTGTGATGGGGACATCAGAGACGCGAGGACCGGCGCCGGGCAGGAGCGCGGTTCTCCTGGCGCTGCGCCACTACGGCCGGGAACTGCGGCGCCTACGACGACTGGCCCTGCCCGCGCTGCTGCTGCCGGCCGTGGGCAACATCGGCATCCGCTACGTCGCCCCGCTGCTGATCGCCAAGCTGGCCGGGCAGGCCGCCGACGAGGGCGGTCTCACCCTCGGCCCGGCGCTGCCGTACGTGCTGGGCTTCGGTGTGACGCTGCTGCTCGCCGAGGCCGTCTGGCGGGTCGGGCAGCACTGCCTGAACCGCGTGGACGCCCTCGGCATGGAGCACCTGTACGTGAGCGGCATGGACGAACTCCTCGCCAAGGACGCCGCCTTCTTCCACGACAACTTCGCCGGCTCCCTGACCAAGCGGGTGCTCAGCTACGGCAAGCGCTTCGAGGACTTCGTCGACACCGTGACGTACCGGATCGTGGGCAGCCTCGTCCCCCTGGTGTTCGGCGCCGTAGTGCTGTGGAGCTACGAACCGATGCTCGTCGTCGGCCTGTTCGTCATGATCGCGCTGACGGTGGTGACCGCGACGCCGCTGATCCGCCGTCGGCAGAGGCTCGTCAACGACCGGGAGGCGGCGATCGCCCGGGTCTCCGGCCATGTCGCCGACAGCCTCATGAACATGGAGACCATCCGGGCCTTCGCGGCCGAGCGGCGGGAGGCCGCCGAACACCGCAGCCGGGTCGCGGACTCCCGACGCCTGACCTTGCGGTCGTGGGACTACGGCAACCTGCGCGTGGACGTCCTGATCGCGCCCATGTCCGTACTGACCAACGTGCTGGGCCTGTTGGTCGCCATCGCCTTCGGCGGTCCCGGCCAGGGAGTGGAGGAGGTCGTCGTCGCCTTCACCTACTACTCCAACGCCACCCAGATCATGTTCGAGTTCAACCAGATCTACCGGCGGCTGGAAAGCTCGATGACCGAGGCCGCCCAGTTCACGGAGCTGCTGCTCGACCCGCCCACGGTGCTGGACGCCGACGCGCCCGAACCACTCGCGCCGCGGGACACCGGCATCCGCTTCGAGGCGGTGACCTTCGCCCACACGGGGGCGAAGCCGATCTTCCAGGGGCTCGGCCTGGACGTGCCCGCGGGCGCCCGGATCGGCCTGGTCGGCAGGTCCGGCGGCGGCAAGACCACCCTCACCCGGCTCCTGCTGCGGATGTCGGACATCGACCACGGACGCATCCTGATCGGCGGTCAGGACATCAGCCGGCTGCGCCAGAGCGACCTGCGTTCACTGATCGCCTACGTCCCGCAGGAACCCGCCATGTTCCACCGCAGCCTGCGGGACAACATCGCCTTCGCCCGGCCGGGCGCCACCGACGAGGAGATCCACGCGGCCGCCGAGGCCGCGCACGTCACGGAGTTCGCGGAGCAGCTCCCCGACGGCTTCGACACCCTGGTGGGGGAGCGCGGGGTGAAGCTGTCCGGCGGCCAGCGCCAGCGCGTCGCCCTCGCCCGGGCCGTCCTGCGTGACGCCCCGATCCTGCTGCTCGACGAGGCGACCAGCGCCCTGGACTCGGAGAGCGAAGTCCTCGTCCAGGACGCCCTGTGGCGGCTGATGGACGGACGCACGGCTCTCGTGGTCGCCCACCGTCTGAGCACCGTCGCCGGCATGGACCGCCTGGTCGTCCTCGACCGCGGACGCGTCGTGGAGCAGGGCACCCACCAGGAACTGCTCGCGACGGACGGCGCCTACGCCAGACTGTGGCAGCACCAGTCGGGCGGCTTCCTCGGCGAGAGCGACGAGTCCGAGAACGACGAGTCCGGAAGCGACGAGTCGGAGCGCGACGGGTCCGGGAGCGGCGAGACGGAGGCGGCCCTGGAACGCCCGGTCGCCTGACCCCGGCGCCCGCGGGTGTCAGTCGTCGTACGACAGGCCGTGCCCGATGCGGAAGAGGACCTGGGTCGGGTCGTCGGCCCGCTGGACGGGCACGGGCAGCCTGCCGCGCGGTGCGACCCGGCCGGCGATCACCCGGGCGGCGGCGCGCAGTTCGACCTCGGTCCAGCAGTAGGAGGCCAGCGAGGCCGGGACGTCGCCGAGGTGGGCGATGTCGTAGGGGTTGCGCACCGCGAGGTGGACGACCGGGACGCCCGTGGCGCGCAGCCGGGTCACCAGGGTGCGCTGGGGGCTGGCGGCGCCGACGTTGTCGGTGGTGACGATCACCGCGTCCCGTCCCCGTGCGGCGGCCACGGCCTCGTCGATCTTCGCCGCGTCGGGCTCCCGGCCGGTGGCGAGGTGGGTGGTGCGGTAGCCCAGCTCCTCGAACGCCTTGGCCAGCTCGGGCACCGAGGTACGGGTGCCGTCGGTCGGGAAGGCCGGGCTGGCGCCGGTCACGAGCAGCCTCCGCTGCCCGCGGCGCAGCGGGAGCGCCCCGTCCTCGTTGACCAGCAGGGTGGTGGTGCGCTCGGCGATCCGGGCGGCGGCGAGCCGGTGCCCGCGGGCGCCGACGACCCGGTCGACTTCCCGTGGGGAGGTGTAGGGGCTGCCGCTGAGCAGGCCGGCCTTGTCCTTGAGGCGCAGGACGCGCAGCACCGACTCGTCGAGCCGGTCCTCGGTGATCTCCCCGCCGCGCACGGCGGCCAGCACGCCGTGGTAGGCGACGTCGATGTCCGGCGGGAACAGCAGCTGGTCGACACCGGCCTTGAGGGCGAGGACGGGCACGCGGTCGTCGCCGTACTTGGTGCGCACACCCGCCATGTTGAGGGCGTCGGTGACGATGACGCCGTCGAAGCCCAGCTCGTCGCGCAGCACGCCCTGGAGGATCGCGGGGGACAGGGTGGCCGGTTCGTTGCTGGGGTCGAGCGCGGGGACCTGGAGGTGCGCGGTCATGATCGAGTCGACGCCGGCGGCGATCGCGGCCCGGAAGGGCGGGGCGTCGACGCGGTCCCACTCCTCCCGGGTGTGGGTGATCACCGGCAGTCCGGAGTGGCTGTCCTGTCCGGTGTCCCCGTGGCCCGGGAAGTGCTTGGCGCAGGCCACCACGCCGGTCTGCTGATACCCCGTCACCTGCGCGGCCACCATACGGCCCACCTGGCGCGCGTCGGCCCCGAAGGAACGGACGTTGATGACGGGGTTGGCCGGGTTCACGTTGACGTCGGCGACCGGGGCGAAGTTCTGGTGGATGCCCAGAGCGGCGAGTTCGGTGCCCGAGATCCGCCCGGCATCGCGCGCGTCGGAGAGCGAGCGGCCCGCGCCGAGCGCCATCGCACCCGGCAACTGGGTGGCGCCGCTGCCGATGCGGACGTTCGCCCCGTGTTCCTGGTCGATGGAGATCAGGGACGGGACGGGGGTGGGCAGGGCTAGCGAGGCGCGCTGCACGCCGTTCGACAAGTCCGCCACCTGCCGGGGGTCCTGGATGTTGTTCGCCCAGCCGGAGAAGAGGATGACCCCGCCGATGTGGTACTTGGCGATCAGCTCGGCCACGGTGCGGACGCCGAGTTCCCTGAGGTTGCGGTCCTGGTCGAACTGGCTGGGAGAAGTCGCCGACGTGCCGTAGAAGTACGGGACGAACAACTGGCCGATCTTCGCCTCGACGCTCATCCTGGAGATGATCTTCCTGAGGCGGTGCTCGCGCCCGTGCGCGGCCGCGGGAGTGGCCGCCACCCCCACGGCACCCGCCGTGCTCGCGGCGACCACGGTCGCGGAAGCGAGAACGGTCCGTCTGGACAGACTCCGGTCCTGCATGCGGACATGCTCCTTCCAGCCTTGCTCGTCAAGGGAGTTGAAGGAAAGGTGAAGGACTCCGAACTGCGGGAAACGTAGCCTGCGCGTCACGGGCGGGCAAGAGGTCTAGACACAAAAGGTCTAGGCCACGGCGGGGATCGAGCGGCCCGCCCAGTCCGGCGCCGGTTCCGTCAGCTCCGTGAAGCGGCGCCGGACCTCGTCCGGGAACTCGGCGGCCCGGCCCGCCCGCTGGTCGACATGGACCGCGAGCAGCTCCGTCGTCGCCACCGGGACCGCGTCCGACGCCGGCTCCGACTCCGGTCCCGGCACCACGTACATCTCGTGCGCGAAACGCGCCTTGCGCGCCGCCGCGCCCAGCACCCGGGTGCGGACGGCGAGATGCGAGGCGGCGGGTACTTCCCGCAGGAAGCGGACGTGGGACTCGACCGTGTAGAGGGAGCAGCCCGTCGTCTCGCGGTAGCCGGAGTCCAGGCCCGTCCCGGTCATCAGCGCGTCCGTGGCGTGGCCGAAGACCAGGACGTAGAAGGCCTCGCTCATATGGCCGTTGTAGTCGATCCACTCCGGGCGGACCGTGCTGCGGAACAGGGGGAGCCGCGTCACCGGGCGCCCTCCTCGCGGTCCAGGCGGCCGGTGGCGCGCAGCACCTCGACGACGCCCCGGTCGCGTTCGGCCACCAGGTCCGCGAGGGAACGGCCGTCCGCCGCCTCGTCGCAGCCCGCCACCACGGCGTCGTACAACTCCTTGTCCAGTTCCGGCGCTTCGAGCCGCGTCCACGGCGACTTCAGGGACGGGCCGAAGTGGTCCAGCATGTGCGCCATGCCCCCCTCGCCGCCCGCGAGCGCGAAGGTCAGCATCGGCCCCATCACCGCCCAGCGCAGCCCCGGGCCCTCGGTGATCGACCGGTCGATGTCCTGGACCGTCGCCTCACCGTTCGCGACCATGTGCAGCGCCTCGCGCCACAGCGCCTCCTGGAGGCGGTTCGCGATGAACCCCGGTACCTCGTGGTCCATCGTGATGACGGACTTGCCCGCGACCTCGTAGAAGCGGGCGGCCCAGGCGACCGCCGCCGCGTCGGTGCGCTCGCCGCCGACCACCTCGACCAGCGGGATGAGATAGGGCGGGTTGAACGGGTGCCCGACGACCAGGCGGGTCGGATCGGCGGCCGTCGTCTGCATGTCGGTCATCGGATAGCCGGAGGTGGAGGAGGCGATGACGACGCCGGGCGGTGTCGCCGCGTCCAGGCGGGCCAGCAGATCACGCTTGAGATCGAGCTGCTCGGGAGCGCTCTCCTGGACGAAGTCGGCGTGGGCGACGGCCTGTTCGAGGGTGCCGGTCACGGTGAGCCGGTCGGTCGACGCGCCCTCGGCGAGGCCGAGCCGGGTGAGCGTCGGCCAGGCCGCGTCGACCAGGCGGCGCAGCTTCCGTGCGGCGTCGGGTGCCGGGTCCCAGGCGGTCACGTCGTAGCCGCGCGCCAGGAAGTGGGCGACCCAGCCGCCGCCGATGACTCCGGCACCGACGCAGGCGACGCGGCGGACGTTCTCGGGTGAGGTCATGAGGAATCCTTTGTCGTCCGGGCGGTCCGGTGGGCTACCTGCGGGGCTTGAGGCCGAGGGTGGCGCGGGCCTCGTCCGGCGTCGCGACGCGGGCGCCGACCGACTCGGTGATGGTCACCGCCCGCTCGACGAGCTGGGCGTTGGTCGCCTTGTTGCCCTTGCCGAGGTACAGGTTGTCCTCCAGGCCCACGCGAACGTGCCCGCCGAGCAGGATCGACTGCGCGACCCACGGCATCTGCATCCGGCCGAGCGCGAAGCTCGCCCAACGGGCGCCCTGCGGGAGCATGGCGACCATCGACTGGAGCACCCCGGGGTCCGCGGGCGCGCCCCACGGGATGCCCATGCAGAGCTGGAAGACCGTCGGCTCGTCGAGCAGGCCCTCCGCGAGCAACTGCTTGGCGAACCACAGCTGCCCCGTGTCGAAGATCTCCAGCTCGGGCCGCACGCCCAGCTCCTGGATGCGCCGCGCGCCCGCGCGCAGCATGTCGGGCGTCGAGACGTAGAGATTCGAGCCGTCGCCGAAGTTGAGCGAACCGCAGTCCAGCGTGCAGATGTCGGGAAGCAGGTCCTCGACGTGCGGCAGCCGTTCCAGCCCGCCGACGAGGTCGGTGCCGGGGAGGTGGGTGAGCGGGTCGTCCGGGTCGATGACCAGGTCGCCGCCCATGCCGGCGGTGAGGTTGATGACGACGTCGGTGCCGGTCTCCTTCACGCGCTCGACGACCTCCCGGTACAGCTTCGGGTCGCGGGACGGATCGCCGGTCTCCGGATCGCGTACGTGGATGTGTACGACGGCCGCTCCGGCGGCGGCCGCCTCCACGGCGTTCCTGGCTATCTGCTCCGGGGTGACGGGCACGTGGGGGCTTTTGCGGACGGTGTCGCCGGCGCCGGTGAGCGCACAGGTGATGATGACGTTCTCGGTCATGGGCATACGGGAACTCCCGGGATCGGGTCTTGTGTTGCCGCTGGGCCGGCCTCCGTCCGGACTACGGGGCCAGGATCGTGTCGGTGACATGAGCGGTCAGCGCCGCGTGCATCGCGTCCGCCGCCGCGGCGGACGACGGCCCGCCCACCGAGAGGACGTGCGTCGCCAGGCCGTCGATCAACGCGGTGAGCGTCAGTGCCGCCGCCTGCGGATCGAGCCCGGCGCGGAACACGCCCTGTCCGGCCCCTCGGCGTACGACGTCGGCGACGGTCTCCCGCCACTGCCGGTAGTACTCGGAGTGCAGTCGGCCCACCGCGGTCGAGCGCGCGGCCTCGGCCCACAGGTCGAGCCACACCGCCCACTGACGCCGCTGCTGCGCGGTGCGCGGCGTCTGCAACGCGATGAGCTGGCGCAGTTCCGCAGCCGCGTCGTCCGCCTCGGCGAGCCGGGCGGCACGGCGCGCGGTGTCCTCGTCCATGCACCAGCGCACGGCCGCCTCCAGGAGTTCGGCGCGGCCGGGGAAGTGGTAGTGGATCGCGGCGCTGCTGGTGGCGCAGGCGCGGGCGATGTCGGCGACCCGCACCGCGTGGAAGCCGTGCTCGGCGATCAGCCGGACCGTCTCGCGGACGATCTGCAACGGCCGCCCGCCCTCGACCCCGGTGGACGGCTCCGTGGCCTTCTCGCGGGGCCGGGTGCCGAGCAGCCAGCCCGCGTCCACCCGCCCCTCGTCGGCGATCCGCGCCAGCTCGGCGGCCGTGAAGCGGCGGGTGCCGCTCAGCGAACGCGACAGCTTGGACGGGTCCATGACGACACGGCGCGCGAACTCACGCTGGCTGACGCCCGCGGCCGAGATGACCCCGCGGACGCGGGCGGCGGTGTCGGCGGTCGGGGCGCCGTCGAGAGCGTCGTCGGTTTCCACGGGCACGACCCTAGACACGTGTTGCGAAAAACTCAACGGCAAGGGAGAGGGAAATGGCTGATATAGAGCCCTATTGAGAGACTGACTGATGTGCCAGTCAGAAGCGCAGCGGGGTGATGGTGACGGTGGGAAGGAGCCGTCCCCACGAGCCCCGTTCCATCACGGTTGAGTAGCGAGCCGGAACTATGGCTTCCGTCACAGCACGCGCGATCTTGGCCTGGTGAGATCGCCGGATGCTCGGTTTCCTCGTCCGTCTCCTGCCCTTCTGGGTACGCGAGCCGCTGCTCATCGTCGTCGGGTCCGTTTTCGGCGTGCGCATCATGTACCTCGCCTACCGCGACGCCGAGTGGGTGGCGGCCGGGATCGGCCTGGCGTTCCTGGTGTTCACCGCGGTGCGGATCCACACGGTGGCCCAGGCCCTGCGCGCACGCCGCGCCACGGCCCCGCAATCGCAGCCGCAGCCGGAACCCCAGCCGGAACCCCAGCCGGAACCGCAGCCCCAGCCCCAGCCGCAGCGCCCGGCTGTGCAGCGCCCCGTCGCCCCGACCGCTCCGGAGAAGGAACCCAACGCCTGGGGCCAGGCGTTCGCGGCCGTGGCCGTCTTCGGGGCGCTCGGGGCGGCAGCGTGGCTGGGCCCGAACCTGCTGCCCGCCGAGGATGCCGGCACACCGCAGGCCGCCTCCTGTACGAGCGGGGAGGACGAGAAACTGCCGGGCGCCTACAAGAAGACCCCCCGCGCCGTGACCGGCGACAAACTGTGCGAGGCGCTCAACAGGCCCGACCTGGCCCAGCTCCTCGGAACGCCCGCGGAGACCGCGACCGTGGCATCCGGCACCAGCAACACCGCCCCGCTGACCGACGGGAAGGTCGCCCAGCCGGAGGCCGAGGTTCAGTTCGACACGTACACCGTGAACGTCTCGGTCACGTACAACCACCTGTCGATCGCCCAGTACGTCAAGCTGATGAAGTACGGCGAGGAGACGGACGTCAAGACGCTCTCCGTCCTCGGCCGGCCCGCGGTCCTCGCCTCGGACCACACGATGAAGATCGAGATCAACCTGGGGAGCGGCAGCTCCGGCGGACCGGTCGAACAGGGCCCCCTGGCCCGCACCTTGTCCGTCGCCCTCGACGCGAAGGACCAGGGCGGCTACTACGACCTCACCGTGTGGAGCGCCTCCGGAGCCCTCCCGGACGACAGCGCCCTCCTGGACGTGGCCGAGAAGGTTCTCCCGACGCTCCCCGAACGGCCCGCGTGACGGACTGAGCGCGGTCGGCGGCCGCCGTCCAGGCGTTGACCGGGGGACGGCTACTTCTTGTGCGCCACGTACACGGTGTTGGTCGCGGTGCCGCCCTGGAGGGGATTGTCGAACGTGACGACGTGAGCCCGCGGTGCGGCGAAGACGTCCGCGAGCGCGGAGGTGAACTGCTCCTCCAGCGGGTCGTTCGACCACAGGGCGAACACTCCGTCGGGGTGGAGGTGCGCCGCCAGAGCGCGGAGCCCGGCGGGCCGGTAGAAGGCGGCGTTGCGGGGGTTGAGCACATGGCTCGGCGAGTGGTCGATGTCCAGCAGGACCGCGTGGAAACGACGGCCCGGCATCGTCGGGTCCAGTCCACCGGGATCGGCGGCCAGCGCGAAGAAGTCGCCGTGCACCAGTCGGCAGCGCGCGTCCGAGGTCAGTCCGGTGCCGAGGGGCACCAGCCCGCGTCGGTGCCAGTCGATGACTTCGGCGAGCGCGTCGATCACCGTGAGGGTGCCGGTCCGGGGGTCGTCCAGCGCAGCCCGGGCGGTGTATCCCAGTCCCAGGCCGCCGACGGCCACGTCCAGCTGGGCGTCGTCCGGCAGCGCCGCCAGCCCCAGTTCGGCCAGCGCGATCTCGCCGGCCGTGAAGAGGCTGGACATCAGGAACTCGTCGCCCAGTTTCACCTCGTAGACGTCCTCGCCCGTCGCCGGATGGCGGCGCCGGCGCAGACTGATGTCACCGATCGGCGTCTGTCGCCAGTCGATCTCCTCGAAACGCAGACTCATCCGTTCGCCTCTCCCTCGCCCGCTGCCGTGCGGGCCGCAGCCTGCCGGGAGTCGGTGTCGAGCCTTCGCCGCAGGGTGGCGGCGATGTCCTCGGCCATCGTCAGGCGCGCGCGCAACGTCTCGCAGCGCGCGTCGGCCACCTTCCGGTAGGAGTCCAGCCGCTCCCGCAGCCGCTCCCTCTCCTCACCGGCCGGTGCCTCGTCGGGAGCGGCGAGCCGGTCGGTGATCTCCAGCAGGTCCCGCATCTCCTCGAGGGAGAAGTCCAGCGGCTTCATGCGGCGGATCACCATGAGCCGGTCGACGTCGGACTCCGTGTAGAGGCGGAAACCGCCCTTGCTGCGGGCCGAGGGAACAACCAGGCCGACCTCTTCGTAGTGACGGATCGTACGCAGCGACAAACCGGTCCGTTCGGCCACCTCGCCGATCTGCATGTGCCGCTGTTCCGTCATCGTCCTGCCGTCTCTGTCCGCTCGGTCCGCCTGGGCTCCGAGACCACACTCTCCCCTCACGTCAGGGTAGAGTGCCCTGGCCGCACTGAAGACTTCCGGGCAATGATGCCCGACCGGCGACCCGAGGGTTGCCGCCCTGTCCGGCGAGGCCCCCGCCGAGGCGGCTGGACCGCCGGACGATTCCTCACCGGGATCACGTACGCCGAGCGCGTGTGTCCAGCGGCAGCGGACGCCTGCGCCTGCGCCTGAAAAGAAACGGTTGCATGTCCTCACCGCTGTCCCAAGCCCCCAAGCTGCGCCTGTCCAGGCCGGAGTGGCTCGCGTCACCCAAGGTCGCGCGCACCGAGGTACTGGCCGGGCTGGTCGTCGCCCTGGCGCTGATCCCGGAGGCGATCTCGTTCTCGATCATCGCCGGCGTCGACCCCGAGATCGGCCTGTTCGCCTCGTTCACGATGGCCGTCGTCATCTCCGTCGTGGGCGGCCGCAAGGCGATGATCTCCGCCGCGACAGGTGCCGTCGCCCTGGTGATCGCGCCGCTCAACCACGAGTACGGCTTCGGGTACCTGGTCGCCGCCGTCATCCTCGCGGGCGTCTTCCAGGTGATCCTCGGCACGCTCGGGATCGCCAAGCTGATGCGGTTCGTGCCGCGCAGCGTCATGGTGGGGTTCGTCAACGCCCTGGCCGTCCTGATCTTCATGGCCCAGGTGCCGGAGATGCACGACGTGCCCTGGGCCGTCTACCCGCTCATCGCCGCCGGCCTGGTCCTGATGGTGTTCTTCCCGAAGGTCACCAAGGTGGTCCCGGCACCGCTGGTCTCCATCGTCGTCCTGACCGTGATCACCGTGGGTGCGGGCATCGCCGTCCCGAACGTGGGCGACAAGGGCGAGCTGCCGTCCTCCCTGCCGGTGCCGGGCCTGCCGGACGTGCCGTTCACCCTGGACACGCTGACCACCATCGCCCCGTACGCGCTCGCCATGGCGCTGGTGGGCCTGATGGAGTCGCTGATGACGGCCAAGCTGGTCGACGACATCACCGACACCCGCTCGGGCAAGACCCGTGAGTCGATCGGCCAGGGTATCGCCAACATCGTCACCGGCTTCTTCGGTGGCATGGGCGGCTGCGCCATGATCGGCCAGACCATGATCAACGTGAAGGTCTCGGGCGCCCGCACTCGGCTCTCCACCTTCCTGGCCGGTACCTTCCTGATCATCCTGGTCGTCGTCTTCGGCCCCGTCGTGTCCGACATCCCGATGGCCGCCCTGGTCGCCGTCATGATCATGGTGTCGGTCGGCACCTTCGACTGGCACTCGATCCGGCCCAGGACGCTCAAGCGGATGCCCATGGGCGAGACCCTCGTCATGGTCATCACCGTCGTGTGTGTGGTCGCCACCCACAACCTGGCCATCGGCGTGGTGGTCGGCACCATCGCCGCGATGATCATATTTGCCCAGCGGGTCGCCCACCTGGCCCGCGTCTCCGGCGTCGTCGACCCCGACGGCAAGCGGGTCGTCTACTCGGTCACCGGGGAGCTGTTCTTCGCCTCCTCCAACGACCTCGTCTACCAGTTCGACTACAAGGGCGACCCCGACGACGTCGTCATCGACCTCTCCGGCACCCACATCTGGGACGCGTCGTCCGTCGCCGCGCTGGACGCGATCGAGACCAAGTACGCCCAACGCGGCAAGAGGGTCACCGTCGTGGGCCTGAACCCGCCCAGCGCCGATATGCGCCGGCGCCTCGCCGGACAGCTCACCGGCGGACACTGACGCACCCGTGAGTCAGTCACCGGGGCCGCGCCCGGTCACGCCCCCTGCCTCGCGTCGATCTCGGCGACGAGGGCCTCGACGCGAGCCCTGATCTCGTCGCGGATGGGGCGGACGGCGTCGACTCCCTTGCCGGCCGGGTCTTCCAGGGTCCAGTCGAGGTACTTCTTGCCGGGAAAGACGGGACAGGCGTCGCCACAGCCCATGGTGATGACGTAGTCGGACGCCTGGACGGCCTCGGTGGTCAGGATCTTCGGCCTGGCACCGGCGATGTCGATACCGACCTCCTGCATCGCCTCCACGGCGGCCGGGTTGACCCGCGCGCCCGGGACGGAACCGGCGGAGCGGACCTCGACGCGGTCGCCCGCGAGGTGCTGGAGGAAACCGGCGGCCATCTGGGAGCGGCCGGCGTTGTGGACGCAGACGAACAGCACGGAGGCGAGCGGAGCAGAGGACATGCGTTCTTCCTTCGCGGAGTGGGCGAGCCTTCGGCTGCTATCAGTGTCAGCTGCTATCAGTGTCAGCTGTTATCAGTTTCGGCTGTTATCAGTGTCGGGTGATGTGAAAGTATCAGCCCATGATGACGTCAGTCGACGCTGACCTGATCCGGGTGCTGGCCGACCCGCTCAGGCTGCGGATCGTGACCCTGCTCGCCCGCGAGACGCTGTGCACCACCCACCTCGTCGAGGAGACCGGCGCCCGGCAGACCAACCTCTCCAACCACCTGAGGGTCCTGCGTGAGGCCGGGGTCGTGGAGACCGAGCCGTGCGGGCGCTTCACCTACTACAAGCTGCGCCCCGACGTCATCGGCCGGCTCGCCGGGCAGTTCGCCGACCTGGCCGAGTCCGCCCGTACCGCCGCCGACAACAAGAGGGCCTGCCCGTGACCTCCACCGAGCCCACCACCTCCGCTCCGGCCGGGGCCGGGGACGACTCGATCGTCGGGAAGCTCTCCACCCTCGACCGCTACCTGGCGGTGTGGATCCTCATCGCCATGGCCGTCGGCCTGGGGCTCGGACGGGTGATTCCCGGGCTGAACGACGCGCTGGCGAAGGTGGAGGTCGGCGGCATCTCCCTGCCCATCGCCCTCGGCCTGCTGATCATGATGTACCCGGTCCTGGCCAAGGTCCGCTACGACAAACTGGACGCCGTCACCGGCGACCGCAAGCTGATGATCTCCTCCCTGGTCATCAACTGGGTCCTCGGACCCGCGGTCATGTTCGCCCTGGCGTGGATCTTCCTGGCGGACCTGCCCGAGTACCGCACCGGTCTGATCGTCGTCGGCCTGGCCCGCTGCATCGCCATGGTCATCATCTGGAACGACCTCGCCTGCGGCGACCGCGAGGCCGCGGCCGTGCTCGTCGCGCTCAACTCGGTGTTCCAGGTCCTGGCGTTCGGCCTGCTCGGCTGGTTCTACCTCGACCTGCTGCCGGGCTGGCTGGGCCTGGGCGACGGGGAGCACCTGGACATCTCGATGGGGAGATCGCCTTCAACGTGGTCGTCTTCCTGGGCGTCCCGCTGCTGGCCGGCTTCCTGACCCGGCGGATCGGCGAGAAGACGATGGGCCGCGAGGGCTACGAGGCCCGTTTCCTGCCGAAGATCGGCCCCTGGGCGCTGTACGGGCTGCTGTTCACGATCGTCATCCTCTTCGCCCTCCAGGGCAGGACCATCACCTCCCAGCCGCTGGACGTCGCCCGGATCGCGCTGCCGCTGCTGGTCTACTTCGCGGTCATGTTCTTCGGCAGCTTCCTCCTCGGCAAGAGCCTGGGACTCGCCTACGACCGCACCACGACCCTGGCGTTCACCGCAGCGGGTAACAACTTCGAGCTGGCCATCGCGGTCGCCATCGCCACCTTCGGCGTCACCTCCGGCCAGGCCCTCTCCGGAGTCGTCGGCCCGCTCATCGAAGTACCCGTCCTGATCGGCCTCGTCTACGTCGCGCTCGCCTGGCGCAGGACATTCCCTGCCGACGCGGTGACGACGACTCCATGACGCGGCATCCGGACGCGGTGGTGGCCGGGGGTGGCCGAGCGGGCTCGCCGCCGGCCTCGGTGGCGGTCAGCCGCGCAGGTCGAGCATGGCCGCCATGGCCGCCACCACGGACGGGGCGACCTGGTAGTAGACCCAGGTGCCGCGCCGTTCGGAGGTCAGCAGGCCGGCCTCGCGGAGCTTCTTCAGGTGATGGGAGACGGTCGGCTGCGAGACGCCGACGTCCGCGATGTCGCACACGCACGCCTCCCCGCCCGGATGCGAGGCGATCTTGGAGAACAGGCGCAGGCGCACCGGGTCGGACAGCGCCTTGAACATGGCGGCCATCTTCTCCGCGTCCGCCGGGGACAGCTCCCCGGCGGTGATCGGCGGGCAGCACGGCACGACGTCACCGCCCTGAAGGACGGGGAGTTCCAGGGCCTCTGATTTCGACATACGTCTATGTTGACACTCGTCGATACGGGTGCCAAGCTCCGAGACGGGGAGGGATATCGACAGACGTCGAATCAAGGAGCCGTAGTGGTCCCTCCGTGCCACCCCCGGCTGACCGCCGTCGCCCGTCAAGGAGACCGAGCATCATGAGCACCCAGCAGCTCCCCGTCGTCGTCATCGGGGGCGGACCGGTCGGACTCGCCGCCGCCGCCCACCTCGTCGAGCGCGGTATCGAGCCCCTCGTTCTCGAAGCGGGCGCCAAGGCCGGCGCGGCCGTGCGTGAGTGGAGCCACGTACGCCTGTTCTCCACCTGGGGCGAAGTCGTCGATCCGGCCGCCGAAAAGCTCCTCGCCGCCACGGGCTGGACCCGGCCCGACCCGGCGACGTATCCGTCCGGCGGAGAGTGGGCCGAGCGGTACCTGCGGCCCCTCGCCGACGCCCTCGGTGACCGGGTCCGCACCGGGGCCGCCGTCACCGGTGTCTCCCGGGCCGGCCGTGACCGGATCGTCGACGCCGACCGGGAGCGGCAGCCGTTCGTCGTGCACGTCGAGCACGCCGACGGCCGAGAGGAGCGCATCCTCGCCCGCGCCGTGATCGACGCCTCCGGTACCTGGGCCACGGCGGGTCCGGCCGGGGGCAGCGGCCTGCCCGCGCTCGGTGAGAAGGCGGCGGCCGACCGGATCACCTACCGCGTGCCGGACCTGCGGAACCCGGCCGTCCGCGCCCGGTACGCGGGCAGGCGCACCGCCGTCATCGGCTCGGGCGCGTCCGCGTTCACCGCGCTCGCCTCCCTCGCCGAGCTGGCCGAGTCGGAGGACGGTGCGGGCACGCACGCGGTGTGGGTCCTGCGCCGCGGCATCTCCGGCTCCACCTTCGGCGGCGGCACTGCCGACCAGCTCCCCGCCCGCGGCGCCCTCGGCCTCGCCGCGAAGACCGCCGTCGACCAGGGGCACGCCGACGCGGTCACCGGCTTCCGCACCGAGGCGTTCGAACGCGATGCCGACGGCCTCCTCGTCCTCGTCGGCGAGGACGGGCGCCGCCTCGACCCGGTGGACGAGGTGATCGTGCTGACCGGCTTCCGCCCCGACCTGTCCTTCCTGGACGAACTTCGCCTGGGCCTGGACGAGCGCCTCCAGGCACCGGTGGAACTCGCCCCGCTGATCGACCCCAACCAGCACTCCTGCGGCACCGTCTACCCGCACGGCCACCGCGAGCTCTCCCACCCCGAACAGGGCGTCTACCTGGTCGGCATGAAGTCCTACGGCCGCGCCCCCACCTTCCTCGCCATGACCGGGTACGAGCAGGTCCGCTCCGTCGCCGCCGCGATCGCTGGCGACCTGGACGCCGCCGACCGCGTGGAACTCACCCTTCCCGAGACCGGAGTCTGCGGCGGCGCGGGCCTGTTCGACACCCCCGACTCCCGGCAGACCGACGCCGGCGGCTGCTGTGCCGCACCGGAACCGCGGCTCGTCCAGCTCACCGCGCCCGCGGCGGTGCGCGCCGACACCGAGGACACCGCGGCGGGCGGCTGCTGCGGTTCGTGAGGGCGGCGCCGGGTGGACGCGAACCCGTGGTGGGCCACCCCGTTTTCCGGCTCCTCCGCAGCGGTTCGGGCGTCCTAGTTGCCGAGCGGTTCCCGCTAGCGGTGTGCGAAACGCCTGCCCCGGGCAGCCGACCTGCCGCACGAAGGCACTCCCCGGTGCGAAATACTCTCCCGATGACGTCACGCACTTCTCCGATCAGCCTGCCGGTCACGATTCGGAGGGCGGTCGCGGGGGATGCCAAACGGCTCACGCGGCTCGTGCGTGGCTCAGGCGCCTACGAGGGTCAGTACGCGGCCGCAGTCGCGGGCTACCGGGTCGGGCCTGACTACATCGAGGCCCACCGCGTTTTCGTGGCCGTCGGCGCCGACGAGCGGGAAGGCCGGGTCCTCGGGTTCTACTCGCTCGTCCTCGCCCCACCGGAGCTCGACCTGCTGTTCGTCGCCGACGAAGCGCAAGGACGGGGTATCGGACGGCTGCTTGTGGCGCACATGCAGTCCGAGGCCCGTGCCGCCGGGCTCGACCGTGTCAAGGTCGTGTCGCATCCTCCCGCCGAGGACTTCTACCACCGCGCAGGCGCGGTGCGGATCGGCACCGTGCTCGCGAACCCGCCCGCCGTGCCGTGGGACCGCCCCGAATATGAGTTTCGCCTGTCTTCGGAATGACGCGGTTCGCAGGGAACCCGGCTTCGCTTGCATGGTGGGACGCCGCTACGCGCCGTAATGCTGCCGGAGCCGTCGCGGCGGGAGCAGGCGCGATGGTCGTCGGCCCGCGGCGTTCGTCATCAAGCGAAGGCGTTGAGCGGGCAGAGTCCGGCCGGGGTCTCTGGAGGCGGGCTTTCAGGCGTTCTGCTGCCGGGCGAAGGGCCCCGACAGGGCCGCCCATTGCAGGAGCATGACGGTCTTGCCGTCGCTGATGCGTCCGTCGCCGGTCATGGCGAGGGCCTCAGTGAAGGGCAGTTCGAGGACTTCGATGTCCTCGCCTTCCTCCTCGACTCCTCCGCCCGCGCCGGTCCGGTCGGCCGGGGTGTAGGGGGCGGCGAAGAAGTGGAGGCGCTCGGTGACGGAGCCCGGGCTCATGTAGGCGTCGAGCACGTGAGTGAGGGGGCCGAGCCGGACGCCGAGTTCTTCGGCGCTTTCGCGGCGGATCGCGGTGTGCGGGTCTTGCGCGTCGAGCAGTCCGGCCGCCGCCTCGATGAGCATGCCGTCGGGATGGCCGTTCACGTAGGCGGGGTAGCGGAACTGGCGGGTGAGCAGGACGCGGCCGCGTTCGGTGTCGTAGGGCAGGACGACAGCGCCGTTGCCGCGGTCGTAGGTCTCGCGCTGCTGGGTCTCCCACCGTCCGTCGCGGCGTCGATAGTCAAAGGTGGTGCGGCGCAGGACGTGCCAGCCCTGGGAGGTGAGTTCGACGTCGCGTATCCGGACGTCGGGGTTGCGGGCGAGGTCGCGTCCGGCGAGGTGGAGACCGGTGCGTCCGCGGTGATCGGGGGTGTCGACACCCGGGCGGCTTCTCACATGGTCTCCTGCGGGATGCGGCGCGGAATCTCAGCGACGTCGTGGTAGACGGGCAGGCCGCGGCGGCGGGCGGTGGCGACGTCCTGGTCGGCGCCGGCGGATGCGCCCGGCAGACGCAGCACGGCGTCGCAATGGGTGAGGAGCCGGTCGGCGGTCGGGTACAGCACCTGGTTGGCCAGTGGGTCGGTGGGGCCCGCGCCGGCGGAGCGCAGGACGGGCAGGGCGATCCACTCGCCGATCACAGGGAGATGCCCGGCCGCGAAGACGGGCCAGGCCGCCGCCTCCAGACGGGCGAGGTTGGCGGCCATGGCCTGCGGGTCGCCGCCGGTGCCGGAACGGTAGGGGCCTGCGATGAGGATGAGCAGGGGCTTGTCGGTCATGTCAGCTAAGATACATGCAGAAACGTGCAAGAACAGGAAGGAACGTGGATGCTGGCCGCTGAACGACGCGAGCACCTGCTCGGTCTGCTCGCCCGCGCGGGAAAGATCGTGGCCAAGGATGTCGCCGCCGACCTGGGCATTTCCGAGGACAGCGTGCGGCGTGACCTTCGCGATCTCGCCGCGGAGGGGTTGTGCCAGAGGGTGTACGGCGGCGCGCTGCCCGCGTCTCCCGCAGTGGTGGACTACGGCTCCCGGCAGTCGGTGGCCCCGGACGGCAAGCGGAAGGTCGCCTCGGTGGCCGCCGGGCTGGTGCGGCCGGGCGGCTCGGTGATCCTCGACGGCGGCACCACCGCACTCGCCGTGGCGCGGGCGCTCCCGAAGGACCTCGCCTGCACGGTGATCACCCACAGTCCGACGATCGCCACGGCCCTGATCGACCATCCGCGGGCGGAGCTCTTCCTCCTCGGGGGGCGCGTCTTCAAGCACTCGGCCGTCACCTGTGGCGCCGCCGCGGTCGAGGCCGCGCAGAACGTCTCCGCCGACCTGTGCCTGCTCGGCGTCACCGGCGTCCATCCCGAGGCCGGGCTGACCACGGGGGACGCCGAGGAGGCGGCCATGAAGCGCGCCCTGTCCGCCCGGGCCGCGGACACCTACGTCCTCGCCTCCTGCGAGAAGATCGGTACGGCATCGCCGTACCGCGTCCTGCCGTGGGAGAAGATCACCGGACTGATCACCGACGCCGATCCGCACGACCCGGTCATCGAGCAGCTCAGAACACTCGGCGTGGAGGTCCGCGCCGCCTAGTGAGCCGAAGAACCCCGGACCGGCAGCTGCCGCGAACCTTCTGGGCCTACGCGATCCGGTGAACCGGCCGGCCGGACACCGGCAGGGCCCGACGAGTCGAGCCGCGGAAGCGCCGGGTCGCAGGATTCCCCCGGCTGTGTGAGATTTCGTGAGACGTGAGAGGGTGCGGGGCGTGAGTGAGACACCGCCGAACACCCTGCAATACCGCTTTGACGGGCCGGAAGACGCACCAGTCCTGATCCTGGGTCCCTCACTGGGCACCACCTGGCACAGGTTGTAGAGACCGTCCAGGGGCGTCTACGCCAGTCCAGCGCGGGCATGAAATAGCAGGTCAGGACCTGCTGGTCTGGGAGGGTCCGCCCAGTTGGTGATCCCGGTGTGATAGACGAGTGATACGGCGTGGCCCCGCCTGGGGGCTGTGCGTGGAGCCGTGAGACGACGAAGCCGCACCGGAGAGCTCCGGCGCGGCTTCGTCGTGAGATCGGCTGCGCTGTCAGGCACAATGCGTTGGGCGCCTCATGCGGCCCGTGTCCCTGTACCGTTTTCGGGGCGCGCCTACACTTTGCGATTGCACTCGCATATGAGTCTGAAGAGCCGTTTCCTTCAGAGAGCGCAGCACCTCCTCGAGCACGGATCTGCCCAATCGGGGTGAGGTCGACCTGGGTGTGGACACGCACGGCGAGGTTCACGTCGCCGCTCCAGTCTCCCAGCTGGGGAAGGTCATGGGCACCGAATCCTCTCCGGCAAGGGCCGCCGGCTGCCGGCAGCAGACGTGTGCAACCGCCAGACTGGATGCGGTTGCGCCGAGCCGGGGTCTGCGGCGGGGCGTCGTCGCGCAAATATTCCGTTGATGTTGCGGGCGTCAGGCACTCAGGCCGGGCGGGTATCAGTCCGAGAAGCCGAGGCTCTCCTGACCAGGCCCGGGGGCGCGTCGAGACTTCCGCGGCGGTTTCGGTTCCTTGGTTGCGTAGGCAGGTACCGGCAGGATGCCCTGGCCCCGTAGGTCGTCGGTGGTGATGAGCGGGCCACTGCTCACGGCGTCCAGCAGCCGGGCCTGTCGGGGTTCGAGGGCTACGAGGAGCCCGAGCGCGTTGATGAGGTCAAGCAGGTCGACGGTCCACCGGGCAGGCCAGGTCGGGGGCAGGATGTCGTTCAACGGGGTCTGCCGTTCCACGTCTGGCTTGCGCTTGCGGAAGCTGAACCACTTGCGGATCACCTGCACCCCGCCGATCCGATAGTGCCAGACTTCCGGCGCCACCGGACGTATGCAGCCCGTGCCCACCGTGAGGGTTCGCGTGGACGCGTCGTAAGAGATGTCCGCAGGTAACCCGTCGTCCTCTCCGATCACGACGACGCATTCCGGTTGTTCCTCCGGGGGAAGCCTTGGGGACGAGCCAGGTGAACTGTCGTGGTGGGAGGCGAAGCGCTGGCCGTACGTGTGGATCCACACCGTGCGCCTGCCCACTTCCACGAGCTCCGCCCATAGAGCCGGGTCGCGTGTTATGGGGATACGGACACCGCGCTCGGCGAGGTTCGCGGCGAAGCGGCGGGTGTAGCCGCTGTGGCTGGCTGTTCCGGCGATGTACGCGAAGAGGTCCTCGGCGGTGACCGTTACGCCGTGCGTCTTGGTGAGAAGACGCAGCAGGCCAGGGGTGACGTTTGGTTCAGCCTGGTGAGGGTGGCGGTAGAGAGGGGCGACGCGGCCGCCTTCGGTGCCTTTGAAGTGGTGCATGTCGGGCAGCAGGGCAGTGAAACTCACCGCCGGTCCCGGTCGGCCTGATTCCGTGTGGAGTTCGGACAGGTAGATCTGACGCTGGTCGTTGTGGGCGAACCACAAGGCCGGCCGCGGAAAGTCGATCACTCGTCTGTCCGCGATGATGTACTGCCTGTCGAAGGTCATCCGGCCGTAGGGAACAGTGACCGGCAACGGCTCCTTCTCCGCGGCAAGGCTTTCCCTCTCCTGCTGGCGGGGCAGTGGTGGTTCCGGCTTATCCGGACGGCGGTCTCTGGTGGTTTTCAGCAGTGCAGCCTTGTCCTCCGCTGGGGCTTGGACGAGTCTGCGCCACCGGCTCTCCAGGACGTCGCGGCTGGGTGAGACGGGCCAGCTGCGGTTGTTCTTGTTGCCGGAGCTCGTCCAGGGCAGTAGGGCGTCCACCGTTGGCATTGCCGACCACTCGGAGTCGGACAGGACGTGAAAAGGCGCGGTCCACTGTGTGGGGCATAGTTGCCAGGAGGTCCCGTCGCGATGACCGTCAAGGCCAAGCCCTTCCAGCCAGTTGAACTTCTCCTCGCGTGTGCCCGCGGGGACGTCGAGTCGCCAGACCCGCGCCGGTGTACCCGCGTCCGGGGCGCCACGGCGGACGAATACGGCGATGCAGATCTCCCGCTTAACATCCTGGAAGACACGGGTGCGCGTGTCGGAGTAGGCGCCCTCGGGGGAGAGACCTATGATCCAGCCCTCGTCGGCGGCCTCGCGCAGGTAGTGGCGCATGCCGGCCGAGCCCTCGCTGTCCAGGTATCCGGAGTTGGTGATGAGGGCAACGATCCCGCTGGGGGCCTTCGGCGCTCCCGAGGCGGCCAACTGGTCGAAGACCTTCCAGGTGGACCACGCCCAGAAGTAGACGTAAAGGTTGTCGAGGGCGTATCCGACGCGTCCGTTGTCCTCTGGGTGGAAGCGGGCGAGGATCGGGCCCTGGCCGTTCGGGTTGCCCTCGGTGACCCAGCGTCCGACGCCCGACTGTCTCGCACCCCGCAGGTAGGGCGGATTACCGATGACCACCATGACCTTCTCGTCCGCCTTGATCTTGTTCGCCATTCGGCGGTGGCGGGCGATCGCCTCGTACATGAAGCCCAGGTGGTGCTCGACGGCAGGGTCGTCGAGTGTGTCGGCCACCAGAAGCCTCGGCGGGCGGCGCGTGATGTCGGCGTCGTGGGACCGGAAGGCGTGGTGCACACGGAGTTCGGCGACGGCGTACGGCCCGGTCTGTTTCTCCAGCCCGACCAGTCGGCCTGAGAGTTCTCGGAGAAGCCCGGACTTGAGCGTCCTGCCGTACTTCAGTGACAGGGACTTGGCGACGTGGTCGATGATGTTGATGAGGAAGGTCCCGGTGCCCATGGCCGGATCGACGACGGTGACGTCCTCGCTTCCGTACCCGTCCTCCTGGCCGAGCCGGTCTCGCAGCACCTCGTCGGTGAAGCCGACCATGAAGCGGACGACCTCGCCGGCCGTGTAGTACGTACCCGTCCGCCGTCGCAGTTCCGGGTCGTAGGCGCTCAGAAAGCCCTCGTACAGGTGGAGGTAGGCGTCTCCGGTCTCGTCCTTGAACATCTCGGGGTCGACGGCCGACAAGACGTCGATCAGCGGGTCGATGATGCCACGCAGATCGTCGAGGGCGTCGTCCGTCAGCACCGCGAGCGCCTTGCCCATCAAGGAATGCCGCTTGCCCAGTCGGATCGCGACCTCGGGAAGCGTGAGCCTGCCCAGATCAATGTGCTCAAGACGAGCCAGCAGCATGGCAAACGTCAGCGTCTGACTGTATTGGTCCGCGAACTCCTCCGGGCGAGCGTCGGGGAAGAGCAGGTCCTTCCAGTTGTCGGCCAGGATCGAGAACGCAGCGTCAGCCTCCCCGTGCTCCTCGCGGGTGAGACGTTCGGTGACCTCGTCACGCAGTAGGGCGCAGATTCCCGCGATGCGCTTGACCAGTTCGTTGACGCTGTCGTGGACGATGGGCGCCGGCAGGAAGAAGTGCGTGAGGGCACGCTCGAACCCGGTGTCCGCGACGACGAGTTGCCGGCTACCGGAATCAAGGTCTCCGACCAGGATTCCGGTCGGGCCGACCTGTACGCCGAAACGGTAGACCGCCCACTGGTATCCGTCGGTGTACAGCACATTGTGGAGTGCCTTGATCTTCTCCCACTGCTTGCGGTCGTGGCTCTTCACCGACCACTTCTCCGGATCGGCCCCCGAGCCCGGCTGCTTCAGCTCGACGTGCCCTATGGTCCTGCTGCCGCAGGCGATGGCGAAGTCGGGCCGTATCCCGAGTTCCTTGATACGACTCTGACCGTGGACGATGAGCTTGAGGCGTTGCCGCGAGGCCATGCCGCGCAGCAGATGCTCCACCGGCGCGGTCAGGGTGTCCTCCTTACTGCTGACTGCCCCTGCGGGACCTTGCAGCTTGGCCCTGACCTCCTCGCCGAACTGGGCGACGAGGTCCGCGACCGATCCGGTCGTGCCCTTTCCCGCCCAGACGTCCCCTCTTGCCATCGGCCCCCCAAGGTCGCACCCACGCCGACGATCAGACCCATACAGAATGCCCATGACATCTCAAGCAGCAAACACCAGTGGATGTAGGTTGATTGGTGACAAGCCGCCAAAGCTGCGCGTACGGAGGTGGGTTGGAGCGTGAGCCGGGAGTGCGTCCCGGGCGTGCGTCAACGTGCGGAGCGCAATCGGTGGACGGTACGGCGATCTTGCAGACACGCTGGGGCGATCGCGGGGGCAGCGTGCGTCAAACGAAGCCATCATGGCTGCGGGGCTCCCGGTATGTCCCCGCTGCTGCTCTCGGAGATCGACCACGTCGCCACGCGCGAGCTCGGCCGTGAAGCGGCGCTCAGCGCGGTCGACGACATCCGACATTGGGTGCGACGAGGCCGCGCCGTTCTGTCCGAGATCACCGATGATCATCTGAGTGCCACCAGTCGGTGCGCGTCCGCTATCGCGGCTCAGGGGCCGTAGGGGCTCCAGCGCCCGAGGAAGGGTTTCAGGTCGTCGGCTCGTGGTTCGGGGATGTCGGGCAGTCGGGGCGGTGTGTGCAATGGGTCGAGGCGCTCGACGGTGGATGCTGCCCAGCTGATCCATGCTTCGGCTTCGATTCTGGTCTGCCCCGGTGGCATGGCCTCGACGCGTGTGCGTACCGCGCTCACGTACTCGATCAGTCGGGTGGCGTGGCGCCATGCCGCTTCCTGGGATTCCAGGTGCCTGACGCGGTACGCCTCGGCGTACCGGATGCGGGCTTGTTCCATGGCGGCTTCCCAGCGGATCCGCTTCTGGCGTGCCGCTTCGGCCTCATCCCGGCGTCTGCGTTCGGCGGCTTCGCCGCGCAGCGTGACCTCCTGTGCGATCTCGGCGAGCTGCTCTTCGAGGGGACGGCCGGGAGTGTCGGCCCATTCGCTCGCTCGGTGTGGCTGGCCGCCGCTGATGATGAAGCGGAGGCGTTCGGACGGGGTGTAGTCGAAGCGGGGGATCCTGACCCAAGAGTGCTTCTTGGCGTCGGCGAGTTCCTTCTCGGTAGCGACGTGTTCGGCTCGGTCCTGCTCCTGGAGGACAAGAAACCCCACGGTCTGGCCCTGGGCGGTGATGGTGAAGTGAGGATTTGCCCTGCGGCGGCGATGAGACGGAGGTGCGAAGCCGGTTTGACCGGCCGAGCAGGTGTGTCCTTCGGCCTCGGCAGCGGTGATCAGTGCTTGGATGAGCCGGAGAGCGCGTCCTTGAACGGGCTTGGTCAGGCCGAGCGGCTGCCGTTCGTTCTGCATGGCCCGGACCACGGCGTGCGGCCGAGTGAGCCGCGAGGGCACCGGGACGGTGTCGAGGACGGCAAGACGCCAGGCGGGAATGTCGACGAGCTTAATCTCGTACCCGTCGCGGCACCAGTTTCCGTACAGTTCCTTCGCCTCCGGAATCCGTCCGGATCTGCGTGCGGCGGCGACGCGGGACGGCCACTTCTCCAGGTCAGGACCGCTGCCGCTCTTGATGATCCTGCCGCCGGCCTCCGCGAGCTCCTTTAACAGCTGCTCCGTGAGCGTCACACGAGGCTGCGAGGGAGGGCTTGGCTTCCGCAGGGCGGCCTGAGTTACCTGCGCTCGGGGAGACTGGGGACGTGGAGCGGCGACCTGGGTCTTCCGCGGGCTTGACCCGCGGGGAGGGTACGTGCCGTGTGCCAGGTAGTGCTGGCCGGCGCTTGTCAGGGTGACGCTCCACTGCCCGCTTTTCCGGGAGACCGTTACCAGGCCCCGGTTGTGCAGTGCCTGACAGGTGGTCTTGTAGGAGTTGGTCTCCCAAATGCCAGCAGGACACCCGGCTTCCACCCACTGCAACACCGAGAGCTGTCGCTCATTGACCTGCCGTTCCAATGGTCCGCCTTCGACTTGCAGTGACGTACGACGGCGGCATGGTGTCAGTTCCGTTGGCAGGCGACCGGTGCTTCGACTCGATTCGTCCGAACGAGCGAGCTGACGTGGGTGCAAGCCCGCTAGACATCACGTGGCTACGCGGTACCCACGCCACCCTGCAGACGCACCTCGCAACCAGCAGCTATTCCAACAACATGAACCCGGAACCCTCGACGGATTTGCCGCCCTCCTCCCGCGGACATGGCCGCCCGGTCGAGACTGTCCGGCGGGGACCGGGTGGTCAGTCATTGCCGGTCATGACTGGGTGGGGAGTCGACTCGTTCTCAGCCTGCTTCGGCCGCGTTGGGCACTGGTTCGGGCGAAGCTTTCCGGCTGTGGTCGGGAGGTGCCGATGCGCCGGGGTCGATGGGACGGTTGCGCGATGCCGTCCCGGTTGGGGGTCTGACTCGTGAGATCTATGACCGAAGTGTCCAGTCACAGGCTTGTCGACTGCCGTTGCGGGATGGTGCCAGCTGGTACCGAGCCACAGGGCGTGTCCCTATAGGGGCCTTGCCGAGTTCCAGGCGCCATCACGGTTCAGACCGTCCGAGCGGGCCGATGCCATCCGTCCAGCAGCACGTCATCACGTGGGAGGCGAATCATCATGGCGAGCCGACATCGCAGCACCTCCTCGAGCACGGATCCTCCCGTTCGGCGCGAGGTCGTTCTGGGCGTGGACACGCACGGTGAAGTGCATGTCGCCGCCGTGATCTCCCCGCTCGGGAAGATCTTGGGGACCGAGTCCTCTCCGGCGACGGCGGCTGGCTACCGGCAGCTGCTCCTGTGGGCCCGGAAGCGGGGGCCCGTACGTAGGGCCGGTGTGGAGGGTACCGGCACCTTCGGCGCGGGCCTGTCCCGCTACCTAATGGCCCAGCAGATCCAGGTGTTCGAAGTGAACCGGCCTGACCGCTCGGCCCGCCGACTGCTGGGCAAGTCGGACCCGCTCGACGCTCAGGCCGCCGCGCGGGCCGTGCTCAGCGGCCGCGCCCAGGCCCGGGCCAAGTCCGGCGACGGTCCGGTGCACAGTGCCCGGTTGTTCAAGCTCGCCAAGGACTCCGCGGTCAAGGCCCGCACCCAGGCGATCAACCAGCTCAAGGCCGTCCTGGTCATCGCTGACCCCGCCCTGCGAGAACAGCTGTCCAGCCTGGGCAATGCCGAGCTGTATCGAACCTGCGCGCGCCTCGCCCCGTACGACGGTGGGGGAGACGAGGACGCGGTGGCCCAGGCCACCCACCTGACGTTGCGTATGCTCGCCGAGCGCATCGAGCAGCTCACCGCTTAGATCGACGAGCTGAACCAACGCCTGACCCGGCTCGTCGAACGCCACGCCCCACAGCTGCTCGTGCCGGTGGGCATCGGTCCGGACAGCGCCGTCACTCTCCTGATCACCATGGGAGACAACCCCGAGCGGCTGAACACTGAGGCGTCCTTTGCTGCCCTTTGCAGAGTCAGCCCCATCGAGTACTCCTCCGGCCGGCGAAGAACCCGGCGGCTCAACTACGGCGGCGACCGGCAGGCGAACGCCGCCCTGCACCGCATCGTCTTCACGGCTGCGCCACGACCCGCGCACCCAGGCGTACTATGAACGCCGCACCCAGGAGGGCAAGACTCGACGCGAGATCATCGGATGCCTCAAGCGATACGCAGCCCGCGAGGTATTCAACCTGGTCAGACCGGTTGCCCACACCCCCGCGTTATAGGGGCGTCTGTGATACGCGGGTGTTAGGGCGAGGCCCCGCTGAGGTACGTCCTAGCGGGGTCTCTGCCCGGATCCGTGAGACCTCGAAGCCGCACCGGAGCGCTCCGATGCGGCTTCGACGTGAGGTCGAACGCACTGGCGCGCACGATGCGGTCGGTGCCCGAAGGAGTCCATGCCCCTGTGACTCTCTCGAGTGCCTGATTTGCGATCGCACCCGCTCATCCCCTCGAACGAGGGGTCTGTCCCTCTCAGCGCGACCCGGTCATGTAAAGCAGCACGCGGGGGCCGGTCATCAGCTGTGCCCAGGTCTCGATCTCTTTTTCACTCAGCGCGCCCGGACCCGCCATCCCATGGAGTCGCTCCGGGCGCGCGGCGGTCGAGGGTCATCCGATGGCGATGCGGTCCTTCCAGTATGAGCGGGATGTGATGATCTCGGAGCCTGCGCCGGGGAGTACGTCGGGTTTTCCGGCGTATATCCGGACCGAGCCGTCTGCGCGGACGGTCCAGACGTCGGGGGTGGAGTCGCCGGTGACGTCGGGGGTGCCGAGGATGTGCGGGATGGAGGCGCGGGACCAGCCGCCTCCGGAGTAGGCGATGTCCGCGCCGCCTGCGGAGTTGGCCCCGGAGGCCAGCGAGTTGAGGTTGACGCCGCTGCCGGATGCGTTGGCGATGCCCTTGCGGAGGCGGAGGGCGGCGTCGGGGTCGGACCGGTAGATCATGTCGGCGATTCCGTCGCCGGATACGTCTCCGACGGTGACGATGTCCCGCGCGTCCCAGAGGGTCGAGGTGAGCCGGGTCGCGCTGCTGATCGTGGCCCCGTGGTATCCGACCAGTGCCCACAGTTCTGTGCCTACGCGTGCGAGGAAGTCGGTCTTGCCGTCACCGGTGATGTCACCGGCGGCCATGATTTGGTCCATGGACGCGGGTGACGGGGCGCCGGCCGGAAGGATGATCTCTCTGCGTTTGTCGACGTTCACCGCGCCGTAGCCGTCGCCCGGGTAGACCCACAGCTTCCCGCCGACCCTGACGACGAGGTCCTGGAGGCCGTCACCGCCGTAGATGTCACCGTTGTGTGTGATCAGGGATCCCTTGAAGTGACCGGAGGGTGCGGCGACGAACGGGGGCAGGCCGTCCTCCGAGCCCGGGTCCTTGGCGGGGTTGGCGCGGTAGGCGCCGGGCATGGAGTAGTCGAGGTCACCGCTGGCGCGGGCGAGGTCGGGTGTGGCCTGGGACGGGTAGAGGGCGAGGTTGCCCGCGGCAGTCACGACCATGAGGTCGGCGAGGTCGTCGCCTGTGAAGTCGCCGGCGCTGTCAGCTTCGTCGCGCGGGCTGACGTAGAAGAAGTAGAGGGCGGGGGTGGAGGCGTTGCCTGCTCCGTCGATAGCGCGGATGTACAGGACGTTGGGGCCGGCTGTCGGGGGTTTGGCTCCGGTGATGGTCGTCGGGGTGGTGACGGCGGTTCCGGCGGTACGGCTCTTGGAGAAGTTGTAGTTGGAACCGTTGAAGGAGTATTCGAAGCGGACGGTGTCTGTGGAGCCGGCGTAGACCGTGAAAGAGCCCGCCGTACCGAACTTCAACTTCGACCAGTTGGCGTCCTCTGCGTCGTTACCGAAGCCGTTCTCCGAGCCGTCGGCGTCGGGGAAATCGGTGGAGGTGACTTTCGGACGCTTGGGGGCGGTGGTGTCGAGCACGAACCGGCAGGGCGTCTTCGCCGGCGAGTAGCCGGAAGTGGCGCCCTTGTCGTCGACGCTGCGGACCCGCCAGGAGTACAGGGTGCCGTTGGTCAGTTTGCTGGTGGGGAAGGCGGGCGTGGAGCGCAGGGCATCGCCGCCGTCACTGCCGGTGGACACCTTGCCCGTGGAGCCGAGCACGTCGCCGGTGGTGCCCCACTTGCCGGTGGGCCAGAGGTCGAAGTCCAGATAGTCGAGGTTGCTGTCCTTGTCCTTGCCTCGCGCGGTGAAGGTGACGCTGCCTGCGCCCATGCGGACGTACGGCTCTGTGGTGGTGCACTTGGCGTCGGGGGACAGGTCCAGGTTGGTGGGGGACGAGGGGCGCCGGTTGTAGACGAGTTCGAGTGCAGGGCCGTTGTCGCCGTTGGCCTGGAACTTCTTCCACGCGTACTGGGATTTCTCGTCTCGGGCGCGCATCCCGAAGGTGATTTTGGAGCGGCCGAGGTCGGCGTAGTTCTGTGCGGCCTTCTTCACGTCGAAGGTCTCGTAGGCGTCGCGGCAGCCGGATTTGTAGCCGTGCGCGAAGCTACGGGTTTGCAGTTTGTTGCCGTCGGTCAGTTTCGGGGCATTCTTCCAGTTGGTCTTCTTGCTGATCGCTCCGGTGACGTGAACGCTCATCGACCGGGCGCTGCAGGACCAGGAGTACGTTTCCAGCAGGCGCAGCTTGGCGCTGCTGATCTTCGCTCCCTTGAGGTTCTTGTCGAAGTTCATGTTGAAGAAGGAGCGGGACGTGCCCCAGGTGTCGGACTCGAAGCCGACCCGGGCCTCGTGGGTGCCGCCCTTGTTGAACCCCTTGCCGTTGTAGAAGGTGGCGTTGGGATGCCGGCTGTAGGCGGTTGTCCAGTTGTCCATGTGCTTGGTGACGGACGGGTCGACGAAGACCGGGTACTTCGTCTCCGGATCATTGAGGAAGTTCAGGTCTGGCGTGATGACCCAGTTGTCGCCCGAGAGATCGGATTCCACCGTGTTGCCCAGGGAGTCCGGTGACGGGCCGTCGAGCAGCGGGAGGGAAAGGGTTGCCGCCGATCCCGTCTGTGACGGGCTGGGGGTGGGTTCGGCGGGGGCGGTGGGCGTGGCGGTCTCTGAGGGTGTGACCTCAGGGCCGTCGGTGGGCGTCGGCAGGCTCGGGGCTTCGGATTCCCGGTCGGTCTGTTCGTCGGACTCGGCGTCGTTCGTCGCCTCCTCGGCCGGTACCGGCTCTGGCGTCCAGGACTCCGAGTTGCTGGGCTCGGGGCTCTCCGAGCCCGTTGGCTGGGCCGTGGCTCCCACCTGTCCGTCAGTGACGGCGGGCTGGCCGGTGGAGTCCCACATCAGCGGGGTGCCGGAGCTGGCCACCTCGGTGCCGTAGAAGGTCTCGGCCGTCAGTACGCCTGACAGCGGGGCGAGGCGGAAGGTCAGGTCTTCGGAGGTGATGCCGTACGAGAGGTGTTGCACCAGCGGGTTGGCCGCGGCCGCACGGTTCTTCAGGACGAGGAGCTGGGCGAAGCCGTCGTTGTCCGCGGTGAGCACCAGGTCGGCGCCGGGGAAGATCTCCGGGTACAGGGCGCGAGAACCGTCGATGACGGGAGCGGGGACCGGGCCCGGCCAGGTGAGCTGGATGGCGTACTCACCGGCGTCGCCCACATAGAGCGTGACAAGGTCGCTTGCTCCGGCTGCGGCCGCGGCTGGAGCACCTTTTGCCAGCGACACACGCCGCACCCCGGCTCGCGAGGCCCGCTCCGGGGCCTGCTTGCCTGAGCCCGCGGTGAACACCATCCGGGTGCTGGTGGCCGTGGTCTCCCAGCCGGCTTCGCTGCGCCGCAGATCCGTGTTGATCGCACGCCATTCGCCGTCCTTGTGGACCCGGACCGGCGAGGCGTGGAAGCGCGTCGCGAGCTGGCCGTCGGGACGGGCCCATGTGGTCGAATGCTCGGTACGGTCCGCCGTGACCTCGACCTGCTTGCCTGAGCGGGCGGCCTGGACGAAGGCGGCGCTCTCCGTGACCGCCTTCGCCCGCTGAGGCTTGGCAGGCTGTCGTGCATCGGAGCCGTCGAACCCGGCATAGCCGATGCCGGTCGCTGCGACCGCCGCGGCGAGGGCGAACACCAGGGTGCGCCGTCCGGGCATGCGGAACTGGCTGGTTGGCATCGTAAGAGGTCCCCTTCCCCATGCCCGGCACGCAGATCCACGTGTGCGGGCTCCTCCGGAACGATGTGGCCGGCCATGGCGAAGCGAACCGTTCCGTACGGGGGCGCGGGCATGGCAGGGCGAGCTGATGATGACTCATGAGCCGCCTGTCGTCACCCTGTGAATTCACACGCCAGAGGCTCGGGCCGGCTGGCTCGTCTTCGTACGGGTGCGTCACCCCGCCGGGCTGATGGGTGAGGAAGAAGTCGAGCGAGGTCCCCATTTCGGCATCAAATACCCTCTATGCGGTCGGCTTTGAGTGGGTATCAGACGCCATTCCGCGAACTCATGCCTTCCGCGGGATCTACACCCTCTCAGGTCAATACGGCCTGCTTGCTGCACTCTGTGAGTGACTTTGTCGATACATGGCGTGACGATGATCACTAATACTCCGAGTGTCTGGCATTTCTTCACAGACCTCTCACAGAATTCGCCCGATCTGTTTCGTCCTGCGCGAGGTCCCTCTCCGACCCCGCTCCAAGTGGTCCGGGGGGACCCTCCGTGTTCGGTCGAACTCGCTCGTCTCGAAGCCTGCGCGTCCGCAGAGCCGTCGTCGCAGCAGCCGGTGCCGCCGTGCTCGTTGGTCTGCTGCCCGCGACATCGGTGGCCGTGCCACCGGTCCCGCCGGTCAACGAACCGGGGCGCGAAGCCCTGCTGCTCGAGTCGCTCGACAAAGTCGTTCCGGCCGACGGCACTTCGGTCAACCAGGACGTCGAGAGCCTGAAGACCGACGTTCCGCAGGACAGGCAAGAAGCACCGTCCGGTACCGCCACCCCGCTTCCCGCGTCCACCGCAACGGTCACCTTTCCGTCCGGTGCCGCACGGAGCCTGTCCGCCACCGTCGAGCCCGAGTCCTCGGACCAGATCCCGGTCACGCTCGCCCCGGCCGAGGGGCAGCCCGCGCCCACCGGTGCGTGGGGCGTGAGCGTGGACGCCCGCGTCGACGTCACCACGCAGGGCGTGGACGGTGCGGTCATCCGCGTCGACCCGCCGGACACGGGGGCGGTGCCGGTCGCGCTCTCGTTGGACTACCGGACCTTCGAGAACCTCTACGGCGCCGACTGGGGCTCCCGCCTGCGCCTGGTCCAGTTCCCCGCGTGCTACCTGACCACTCCCGAGGCCGAGGAGTGCCAGACGTACACGGAGCTGGAGACGGTCAACGACCCGGACACCAACACGGTCTCCGCGACCGTCGATCCGGCCGCCGACGACACCGTCGCCGCGGCGTCCGAAGGCACCTCCGCGCAGTCGGCGGGCTCCCGCCTCCTGAACGCGGAAGGCAGCGGCGACTCCACGGTGATCGGTGCGGTCGATTCCGGAGAGGGCCCCGGCGGCTCGTTCAAGGCGACGCCCCTCGCTTCGACCGGCTCCTGGTCCCATGCCGGCAGTTCCGGCGCCTTCGTCTGGTCCTACCCGCTGACCGTTCCAGCACCCCCGGCCGGCCCCGTGCCGAAGATCGCGCTCACCTACAACTCGCAGTCCGTGGACGGCCGCACCGGCGTCTCCTCCCCGCAAGGCTCATGGATCGGCGAAGGCTGGGACTACGACCCCGGTCACATCGAGCGCCGTTACCGCAGCTGCAAGGACGACCGGAAAACCCTGGATGCCGGCGCTCCCAACAACACTGCCAAATCCAACAAGACTTCCGACCTGTGCTGGGTCTCGCACAACGCGGTGATGTCCCTCGCCGGCCGAACCACCGAACTGGTCCGCGTCGGCACCACCAACACCTACCGGCCCGCGTCCGACGACGGCACCAGGGTCACGCTCAAGACCGGAGCGGCGAACGGCGACAACGACGGTGAGTACTGGGAGGTGACCAGCACCGACGGGACCGTGTACACCTTCGGTCGGCACGAGGTCGGCGCAGGCCACGCCGACACCAACTCGGTCTCGACGGTCCCTGTCTTCGGTAACCATCCCGGTGAACCGTGCCATGCCACCGCCTTCGCCGACTCCCGCTGCGGAGCGGGCAAGCAGCAGGCGTGGCGCTGGGGCCTGGACAAGGTCGCGGACGTCCACGGCAACGTGATGGTCGTCAACTGGAAACAGGAGACGAACTACTACGCCGTCCGCGACAAGCGGAAGACTCCGGAAGCCTACGAGCGCTTCGCCTACCCCACCACCATCGACTACGGAATGCGCTCGGACGACCTGTCCAAGCCCTCCGCGCAGGTCAGCTTCGGCGTCAAGCAGCGCTGCCTGAAGTCCACCACCGCCTGTGACCCGGCGAACTTCGCCAAGACCCACGACCCTGGCGCCTACCGCCCCTGGTGGGACACTCCCGGCAACCTCAACTGCAAATCGACGTCCAAGCTCTGCCCCGGCTTCCCGTCCTTTTGGACACAGATGCGCCTGGAGACCGTCACCACCCTCGGTGCCCGCCCCGGCGTGACCGGCCTCGGCAAGGTCGACGTCTATGCCCTGCACCAGTCGTTCCCCGACGACTGGTATGACACTTCCCCGGGACTGTGGCTCAACTCGATCACCCGCACGGGATACGGTCCCGGTGACACGAGCGGCACCGTCCAGTCCAAGGACGGCGTGAGCTTCGCCGAGTACCGCGTCGGCTCCTCCTCTCCGCTCCAGTCCCGCCTGCGTGACCGCCAGCTCCCCAACCTCGTCCGCACCGGCCCCAAGGACCAGCGACCCGCCTTCACCCGTCCCCGCATCGGCACCGTCGCCACCGAGGCCGGCGCCGACATTGAGGTCGAGTACACCGGAGGCTGCGCCACCCCGCCGTCCGAGGACAAGGGGAAGGCGAACGGAACCTGCTACCCCGTCCGCTGGTCACCGGACGGCGACGAGAAGACGCCTGCCAAGCAGTGGTTCAACAAGTACGTCGTCGACTCCGTTGTGGAGACCGACAAGGTCACCAACCACGGCGTGCCGATCGTCACCAAGTACAAGTACACCGGACCCGCCTGGGCCAAGTCCGACGACGAGTTCCAGCGTCCCGCTTTGCGCACGTACAGCGACTGGCAGGGCTACCGCCAGGTGTCCGTCACCAAGGGCAGCAAGACCACTTCGAGCAAGACCGGCAACGACGACCCGCAGTCGCAGTCGTACTCCGAGACCCGCTACTTCGTCGGCACCGGCGGTGAGGTCAAGGACTCCACCGGCGCGTACACCCTGGTCAGCGACGATGCCCCCCAGTACGCGGGCCAGGTAGCGGAGGCCCTCGTCTACAAGGACTCGGACAAGCAGCTCGTCCGGCGCACCCTGAACTTCCCCTGGTCCAAGCAGACCGCCTCCCGCGCCCGGGAGGCGGAGGACGGCTCGGCCATGGAACCGCTCCTCGCCCACCGCGTCGGCATCAAACGCACCGACGACATCCAGTCCCTCGACAGCGGATGGCAGTCCAAGCGCACCCTGACCACCGTCGACGACACCTACGGACTGGCCACCGAGATCGAAAGCTTCGTCGTCAAGCCCGACGGCACCGGCGAAGCGCGCTCCGAGCAGGAATGCACCCGCAACACCTACGTCCACAACACCGACGCACACCTGATCGGCCTGATCTCCCTGAGCCGGACGATCGCCGTTCCCTGCGCCCAATACGACAGTGCCAACTACGCCACGCACCTGCTGAAATCGGTCCGCACCAGCTACGACAACCTCGCCAACGCCGCCACGCCGCTCAAGGGCATGCCCACCACCGTCGCCGAATCCAACGGCGAGGGCGACGCACACAGCGTCGTCACCACCACCACCTACGACCCGCTCGGCCGCGTCCGCAAGGTCACCAAGCCCAGTCAGGGCACCACCGAGAACGTCTACACACCAGCCGACACCGGAGGCCCGCTCACCGGCCTCAAGACCATCAATGCCCTCGGGCACGCCACCACGACCACCTTCGACCCCGGCCGCTCCCTCCCGCTCACCGTCACCGACCCCAACGGCCGCGTGACCCGGTACGAGTACGACGACCTCGGCCGCCTGGCCAAGGGCTGGTCCCCGACCCGCTCCAGCGGCACCCAGACCCCCGACGTCCAGATCAGCTACCAACAGGCCACAGCCACCCCCTCCAGGACCAGCCCCGCCGCCGTCACCACCAAGACCATCAAGGACGACGGCAGCTACGCCTCCTCGGTCACCATCTACGACGGACTGCTCCGCCCGGTCCAGACCCAGAACGAGGCCCACGGCCCCGGCCGCATCATCACCGACACCTCCTACGACGACCACGGCCGGACCAGCATCGTCACCAACGGCTACCTCGCCGCGGACCAGCCCACCACAACCCTCTTCCAACCCAGGTCCACGACCCTCATCCCCAGCTACCTCAAGACCCAGTACGACGGCATGGGCCGCACCATCCGGCAAGCGACCTACCACGACGGTGACTTCGAGTACGAGACCTTCACCTCGTACGGACCGAACACCGTGCACGTAGACCCCCCGGGCAACACGTCCCCGTCCACTTGGACCACCACTGACGCCCTTGGCCGGGTCACCGAGATCGAGCAGTACACGGACGCCGCCCAGACGACCACCCGGTCGACCCGCTACGCCTACGACGTCCGAGGCAACCGCTCGGAAGTCACCGACCCGGCCGGCAACAAGTGGACGTACAAGTACGACGTACGCGGCCGTCTGGTCGAGGCCACCGACCCGGACACCGGCACCACCAAAACGACCGCGTACGACGGCGCCGACCGCCCCCTCACCACCGTCGATGCCAACGGCAAATCCCTCCACACGACCTACGACGCACTCGGACGTGTGACGGCCGTCCGCGAGGGTTCAGCCACGGCGAGCCCCATCAAGTCCTTCACCTTCGACGCTGTCGGTGCACTCGGTATGCCGGTCGCCTCGACCCGGCACATGCCGGACGGCGACTACGTCACCAGGATCACCGGCTATACCACGGACTACCAGCCCATCGGGCGGGACATCACCATCCCCGCCAACACCAAGACCGCCGGGCTCTCGGGCACGTACAGCTACACCTACAGCTACACACCGACCGGCAAGCCCCTCTCGGTGACCTACCCGGCCAAGGGCGGCATCGCCTCCGAGAAGGTTGTCACCCGCTACAACGAGGACGGCCTGCCCGAGTCAACAGCGGGCGCCGACTGGTATACCGCTGACGCCACCTACTCCCCGTTCGGTGAAGTCCTGCGCACCGTCTCCGGCTCCCAGCCCTATCGCGTGTGGACCACCAACTTCGTCGACCCCCACACCGGGCGGCTGCAGCGCACCGTCGCCGACCGCGAGACGGCGTCACCGCACCGCATCACCGACAGCTACTACTCCTACGACGCTTCCGGCACCATCACCTCGCATGCCCGCAAGCTGAGTGAAGCCGCAAGCTCCACCTGGGACACGCAGTGCTTCACCTACGACGCCCTCGGTGAACTCGTCCACGCCTGGACCTCCAACATCGCCCCCACCGGTACGGGCAACGGCTGCAAGACCGCCAACGGTGCCACCTTCGGCTACCGAACCGACTACGCCGCCTCGTCCGGCCCCGTCGCGGACGCTCCGAACGCGGACACCGACACCTCCAGCCCGGACACCTCACTGACCAGCACGCTCGCAGCAGCCGCCCCGGCCACCGGCACCGTGGCATCCTCCACCACCGCCTACCGCCAGGCATTCACCTACGACTGGATCGGCAACCGCTCCACCCTCACCGAGCACCACGTCACCGACCCCACCAAGAACATCACCTACCGCTCCAACTACGGCACCACCACCGGAAACGGCACAACCGAACCGGTCGCCACCCAGCCGCACACCCTCGCCTGGGTCTCCACCACCCCCACCGGCTCCGGCAGCTCCTACACCTACGACCTCGCCGGCAACACCACCAAACGCGACCTCGCCAACGACACCCAGAACTTCACCTGGACCACCGAAAACAAGCCCGCCACCGTCACCACCGGCGCCACCACCGTCAACTACACCTACGACACCGGCGGCCAACGCCTCCTGGAGAACTCCAGCGAAGGCTCCACCCTCTACCTTCCCGGCGGCGAACTCACCACCGACAGCACCGGAAAGATCACCAAGGCAACCCGCAACTACGTCCACCCCGGCGCCCCGACAGTCGTCCGCACCTCAAACGGCACCAGCACCGGCCACACCCGCAACATCCAACTCGCCGACCATCTCGGTACCGCCAACACCACCATCCAGATGGCCGCCAACCAGTCAGTCACCAGACGGGCCTTCAAACCCTTCGGCGAGGCCCGCGGCCCCCAGCCGACCTCCTGGCCGGACAAGCGCAGCTACCTGGGCACCGGCATCGACGACACCGCCACCGGCCTGACCCACATCGGCGCACGCGAGTACGACCAGGCCAACGGACGCTTCATCAGCGCGGACCCGCTCCTGGACATCACGGACCCGCTGCAGATGAACGGCTACGCCTACGCCAAGAACAGCCCCATCAGCACCAGCGACCCCGACGGCATGAAGCCGGTCACCGACTGCTGGAGAGGCTGCAAAGACGGCGACAGCATCTACCGGGACTGGGTGGTCCCCGGCAGTGACGGAGGCTGGTCCACCCGTCACGAACAATCTGTTTACACCTACGACTCGGAAGGTGACGTCCACAGCGTTACCCGAACAGGCAGCTACCACCCGACGATGGGCACAACGACCCTCATCAAGCCGTACAACCTGACAGCCCAGAAGAACGCCCTCAAATTCATTTCCGGTCTCGTCTTCCCTGACGTGGAAGCATGGAAAAAGGCAATTTCCGGACAGGCTGACGGGTGGGACTACTTCGGTATCGCCTCGGACCTTCCCTTCGCGAAGGTAGCGAAACTGGTACCTGATTCGGTTGTAAAAAAGGGCAGGGAAGCCGTCGAAAAGTGGCTCGCACGGGTCAGTTCGGGATGTAAGTGCTTCCTTGCCGGCACCGAAGTCCTCATGGCCGACGGCAAGACCAGGGAAATCGAGAAAATCAAGGTCGGTGACGAGGTCGTTGCCACAGACCCGGAAACAGGGCAGACCCGCCTCCGCAAGGTCACCCGCCTGATCATCACCGAAGACGACAAGCACTTCAACGAACTGACCATCAAAACACCCAACGGACCCAAAAAGCTCACCGCCACACACGAACACCCCTTCTGGGTCCCAGAAATCGGAGCCTGGGTCGAGGCCCGCAACCTCGCCGCCGGCACGACCCTCAGAACCCCCGACGGCACCACCGTCCGCGTCATCAGCAACCGTGCCTACACCAAGCACGCGCGGACATACAACCTCACAGTCGAAGACCTGCACACGTACTATGTGCTGGCGGGGGCCACGCCGGTTCTGGTTCATAATTCCAGTGGCTGCCTTACGATGTCTTCCGCGATTGGCGGGGACTCGTCCCTGGTGAAGGCTGCGCAGCAGGCAGGGAAGAATCAGAAGGTTCAGGCCGACCTGGATAGCCTGTTCCAGCAGCTGTCGCGCGGAAATATGAATCCGGGACTCGGAAGTAAGGCATTGTCTGGAACGGATGTCACCTACGCGCGAGGACGAAACGGCGGTCGCCTATTCTTCCGGAATGTTGACGGAGGGATTCAGATCGTTGGGAAATCCGATAAGGCAAACGAGTCAAAGGTGATTGCGAGGCTGAACCAGCTCTATGGTCAGTGATTCTCTCTACCGCGTAGAGAACCAGCAGTTCAGTGCCCTCTTCATGTTGGGTGCGGAGGACGACAAGGAAACCGTTGAGAACGTTGACGCTGAACTAAGCCTCCCGGATGGGACGCGATGGAGCGCCACGTTCATGACGCTACGGGCGATCGAACAGGTGATGAATCGATGGCAGGAGACTGGGGAATGCGCCAGCGGTGCGTACTTCCAGTGTTCCGACCTCGTGATCATTCCAGAGGGCGGTCTGGCGGCGATGCTGGATTCCTTCAAGGGGATTATCGATTCAGGTGGGCCTGAAGGAGTTTTGCAACTCCTGAGTGACGACTGAATCACCGTAGATGCTCCTGTGGAGCGAAACAGGATGCCCCTTTCCCGGGTGACGGAGAAAGGGGCATCCTGGGTTTTGACGGCAACGGTGACGGCAACGTCAGCGGACGACGGCTGCGGTGGGCGGGTCGTCCGGGGCGTCGGTCTGGCTGAGGATGCTGCCGAGGGTGTCGATGGCCTGGCGTTGGAGGCGGAGTCGGACGTGGGCGTAGACGCCGGCGGTAACGCCGATGTGGGCGTGGCCGAGGAGTTCCTTGATGACGACGAGATCGACGCCTTGCTCCAGGAGCAGGGTGGCGGTCGAGTGTCGGAGGTCGTGGAAGCGGATCGTCCGGAGCCCTGCGCTGTGGAGGAGGCGGCGGAAGCGGCGGGTGAGGTTGGTGGGGTCGAGTGGCTGGCCGTTCGGGGTGGTGAAGACGAGGCCGTTGTCCGTCCAGCCCGTTCCGGCCGCCTGGCGCTCTTCCTGCTGCTGTTCCTGGTGGATCTTGAGGGAACTGAGGCACTCGGTAGGGAGGGCGATGCGCCGCTCGGAGGCCAGGGTTTTGGTATGCAGGACGGTCAAGCCCTGGGTGCGGGTGCGCTGGAGGGAGCGGTGGATGGTGGCGGTACCGCCGTCGAGGTCGAGGTCTTCCCAGTTGAGGCCGAGGAGTTCGCCCTTGCGGAGTCCGGTGCGCAGAGCGAGTTCGTACAGGGCGTGAAGCCGGTCGCTATTGGCCGTCTGAAGCAGTTGCCGGGCTTCGACGGCAGTGAGGGGCTGGAAGCGTCTGGGCGGGCGTGGCGGTCTTGACGTTCCGGGCGACGTTGCGCGGCAGTTCGTCCTCGCGGACGGCGTGTTCCAGGGCGGACTTGAGTACGGCGTGGACGTACGTGACGGTCAGCGGTGAGAGCCGCTTGCCGCAGCACTGGCCGATGGCGCAGCAGGATCGCCGGGCGGAGTCCCGTTTCTGGGCGCAGCACTGGCAGGTGGTGCGGAGTCCGTCGAGGAAGGTGCGGACGTCGCGGGTGGTGAGCCGGGCGAGCTTCTTGGCGCCGAGGCCGGGATTGATGTGGAGGCGGATGGCGGCGGCGTAGCGGGTGTGGGTGTTCTCCCGCAGGTGGTGAACGGCGACGCCGTCCAGCCAGTACGCGAGGTAGGCGCTCACGGTGCTGTCGGCTGCGGCGATGGGGAGGCCGCGGTTGCTGGCGGCGATCTTCTCGGTGAGCTTGGTCACCGCGTCTTTACGGGTGGTGCCGTAGACGCGGACGCGCCTGCGGGTGTTACCGGGGGCGAGGACGTATCCGGCGGCTTCCCAACGTCCGTCCTTGCGCTGGTAGACGGTCCCGTCGCCGTTCGCACGGGTGCGGGAGCGGCGGGACGAAGCGGGGCGGGCTGTGGTCATCAGGCGGCTTCCTGTTCCATGCGGGTGCGGATGAAGTCGGTGAGGGCGTGGGTGGGGATGCGGCGGGCGCGGCCGAGGGTGATCGAGGCGAGTTGTCTGGTGCGGAGCAGGTCGTAGACGGCGGAGCGGCCGAGCTGGAGGCGGGCCATCACCTGGGGCACCGTGAGTAGATCCAGGGCAGGGGCCGCTTCCGCGTGGAGGACGGCGAGCGGGGGCGAGGCCATCAACAGCCCCCCTCGGCCGCGAACTGCCTTTCCAGTTCCTTGCGGTGCCAGACGTGGGCTGCGAGGAGTGCGGCGCCGGGGCTGTACCCCGAGCCGAGGTAGTCCCACCGGCTGATGACGAGGGTGGTCGTCGGGGCGAGATCGGGCAGGCCGGCGTGGATGCGGGCCTGTTCGGTGCGCCAGGCGCGGCGGGCGTCGCGTAGCGCGCCCAGGGTGATGGAGTAGCTGCGGGACTTGGTGGAGAAGTGGCCCCGGAAGCCGAGCATGTGTGCCCACTTCCGGAGCTTGAGGTGGGCGAACTCCGGCAGCCTGCCCAGCTCCCAGCAGGTGCGGATCATCTGCCGGACGTGTCGGGTGACGGCGAGGCGGGGCAGCGGGCGGGCCTGTCCGGTGCCGTCGCAGGCGGTGCACGGGAGCGGGGTGCCGTGGGGCAGGAGGGTGGCGCCGCGTCCCTGGCAGGGGCGGCAGAGGAGGGTGTGGTCGAGGATGCCGGAGGCGTCGGCGGACTTGGTGGCGTATTTCGCCACGTAGGCGGCGACGGCCTGGTCGGTGAATTCGGTGTCGGTGCCGAAGGCTGCGATCTCGCGTACGTCGAACTGTTCGCCCCAGGTGAGTTCGCGTTTCCCGACCGCATCTGGCTCGACCGTGACGCGGACCCGCGCGGCGGCGGCGCGGGCGGCCTTGGTGAGTACGGCGACGGTGGCGTACGGCGGTGGGGGCTGGTTGTTGCCGTCGGGGCCGTCGAGTCGGATGACGGCGTGGAAGTGGACCAGGCCGCGCTGCTGGTACTCGGCGACCTTCGCGAAGGACACCCGCAGGACCGCGTGGGCGGCCTTCTGGGTCATGCCGAGCTCGGCGGCGATCTCGCGGCGCAGGTAGGTGGTGAAGCGGGCCCACAGCGTGGAGGCGTGGGCGTTGAACAAGACCGCGCCTTCGTAGTCGTACGTCCCGGGGTTTAGCGGCGTCCCGATCAGGGCGTCCGTGGGTTCGTGGAGCTTGCGGCAGCGGCAGCGCCGGATGTCGCCGTCGGGAGTGGTGAGGCGGTTGTGGACGGGGCCGAAGGATGGCGGGGTGAGGGTGACGAAGACGCGGGGGTGGGTGCGGACGGTGTCGGGCACGGTCTTGCCGCCGGAGAGGCCGGCGCGGATGAGGTGATAGGTGTCGGCGGAATAGATGCGGGAGCAGGCCGGGCAGCGGGAGGCGCGGCGGTTGCCGCACATGGTGAGCAGGCTGCCCGTCGGTTCGGCGGAGGATGTGTAGGAGCGCAGCACCTCACCCGTCGCGGAATCGGCGGTGGTGGTGTGGCCGGTCAGACGCACGGGCTCGGTGCAGCCGCCGAGGCGTTCGATCTGCTGTTGCGCGCGGTCGAAGTCGGGGTGGTTGACGAGGTGGAGCAGGTCCCGCACGGCGGGGCTTGCCACGTGGCGCAGGTCTAGGGTGACCATTCGAGGCGTGTCCCTTCTGTCGGGTGGGTGGCCCCGAGCAGCAACCAGCCAGGCCAGAGGGCGTGTTGGTGCTGCTCGGGGCATGACGAACCAGGCCCTGGGGCGGGCGAGGGGGATGCGGCCGGTGAGGGCCGGCTCAGAGCTGAGCGAGTGCGGCGGTGGCCACCGGCTGGGCGACGCCCATGCGCGTTCCTAGGTGGGCGGCGGTGATGGGTGTTCCGTGCTCGGCGTGGTGGGTGTCCGCGATGCGCCGGGCCGCGTCCAGCAGGGCGGCAGGCAGGGCCGGGCCGGAGGCGGGCCGAGTCGTCTTGGCGACGGCGATGGGCAGAGCGGCGGCCGGAGCCAGAGCGGGCTCCAGTTCCTCGGCCGGGGAGGCGGCGACGACCGGGGCGGGCGTCGGGGGCTCGGGTGCGGGTGCTTCGTCGGGCACCGGTTCGGAGATGGCGGCTGCCTCCAGGTGCGGGGTGGGGCGGGTGAGGGTGTGGAACTGGGCGAGGAAGGCGGGGCCGACGTGTCCCCAGCCGAGCAGCAGGAGCGGAGCGACGGTGTCCAGGCAGGCCCGTCCGTAGCGTCCGGTCAGCAGCGGTTCGGTGGTGTTCAGCGCGAGGGTGAGCAGGCCGCACAGGTGCAGCAGCCGGGTACCGGCCTCCAGCTCACGCTTGGGGACGCCGCGCAGGGCCAGGAAGCGCAGTGCGACCAGGAGCCCGACGACGGACAGGTCCACCATGGGGGCGATCAGCGGCGCGATCGGGCGGGGGACACCGAGCCGCAGGGCGAGCGCCCAGACGTTGCCGAAGGAGAAGACGAAGGCCAGCGCGGCGATGACCACCATGACCACGGTCACGGTGCGCCGGGTGAACCGTTCCTCCGCCATGCGATCAACCTCCCTTCTGACGTGGGCTTTTCGTGTCACTTGACGAGCGGGACGGGGGTGCCGTCCGGCCCGCTCTCGGGGAGCCTGCGGCCGGTGTTGTCGACGAGGGCGTCAAGGAGGAGGGTGGGATCGGCGGTCAGATCGGAGGTGTCCTCGGCGACGCGGGCCGCGTCGGCGTCCGAGACGTAGGGGGTGCGGATGCGGGTGTAGCCGGGGCGGCCCTGCATCGCCATCACGGCGACGCCGACATAGGCGGGGTCCTGCAAGGTAACCGGGCTGGCGTCGGGCCAGTTGCGGATGTCGTCACCCAGCGCGGCCACCGCGGCTTCCACCGTCTTCTGCGCGAAGGACAGCCCGATGGGGCACACGTCGCGGATGAAGGTTGGGAGGGCGTCACCGGTGGTCTTCTGGCTGATCAGGATCACCAGGAGGCTGACGCTGCGGCCCTTCTTGACCAGGTCCTCCACCAGCCGGGCGTTCTCCGCCGTTAGCGCGCCCAAACGTTTCGTCTCGGCGTCGCTGCCCTTGTACTCGCGGAAGAATGTGTGTGCCTCGTCGATGATCAGGACCGTGAGCGGCCACTGCGGCGAGGGGCCGACGTGCCACATGTTCTTCACGCCCAGTACGTCACGGATGGTCGAGGACCGGCGTCGACGCAGCTCCACCAGCCGCTTGAACAGTGCGTTGGCTTCGTCAAGGTCGTCCCCGCAGAACGCGAACATCCGCTTGACGAGGTCGGCGTAGTCGCCCTCCGAGGCCCGCGATACCTTGCCGTCCGCAGTCGCGATCTGCACGGACGGAGACGGCGCGAAGTCACAGACGAACTTGTTGACGGTCGAGGTCTTGCCCGCACCGGGAACGCCGGCCACGGTCACGCCGGGCACGTTGGCCAAGGACACGCACACCTTGGCGGCGTACTCGTCCACGCCCAGCTCCCAACGCGTCAGGTCCGTGGGCGGGCGGCCGATGGGCCGGTGTGCGGTCGGCGTGGTCAGCGGGTCGGAGCGCACGCCCCGGATCACCACCCGGCCAGGCCCGTCCGGCAGGACGGAGACCCGCGTGCACCGCCAGGCGTCCGCCAGGAACCGCGCCGCCTTCTGGTACTCCTCCAGCTCGACCTGCGGCAGAGTCTTTGCTCGCACGACCACGCCGAACCGGTCGGGCTTCACCTTGATCCGGGGAGTGAGCACCCGAGGTGCGGGGGCGGGGCCGTCTTTGGACGCGGTGATCTGCGCGAGCAGGCTCGGGGTCTTGTCGGTGACCGTCAACCCGGCCATCCGCGCGAGCCGTACCCAGCCACACCGCACCCGGACGGCCTGCCGCATGCTCACCCGCGTGCCCCGGTCGGCACGCACGTAGCGCACCACCGTCACCAGCAGCCACACACCGACCAGCGCAGTAGCGATCGGCAGCGCGTACGACGCGTATCCCGCGATGGCTTCCATGTCATGCCCCCTCTTCGCGTATCAGGTGGAGCACATGCCCCAGGTCCAGGCGGGCCGCCTGCACCGGGTTCAGGCCGAGCAGATCGAGCACCGCGGCCGAGACGGCGAACACGGCCTTGCCTTCGGTCCCCGGCAGCGGCCGGAGCGGGTACAACTCCCGCTCTGGTACGGAGTTTTCGAAGCGGCTCACTGGGCCGCCTCCGCCGTCACCAGCTCCAGGCGGGCGGCCCGGTAGGCGACGCCGTCGGAGAGCTGTCCGTTGAAGATTCGCGCCCACGGAGTTGCGAACAGCTCCACCGGCCGCACCATCGCCCCCGGCTTGAGCCCGGCCGCCAGGCCCGTCTCCGGAACCGTGATCTTCAGGACCTCGGCCCGGCCGTCCTCCATGAGCATCACAGTCACCGTGTACAGCGACGCGCCGGTCTCCCGGTCGGTGGCGACCTCCCCGGTCTGCTGGTCCTTGATCTTCAGCGTCGGGTCGGTGCCCGCGATGCAGACCGCCGACGGCAGCAGGGCAACACGGATACGGGTCATGGCCATGCCATCACATCCTCGTTCGATGGAGCCGCTTGATCGACTGGCCATGACCATAGCGGCACACTCGCTACACCCGCGACACTCGATTCGTATCGTTACAGCGATACAGCTAAAACGCCGAGGACGCCTGAGTGTGCCGCGAGTGCTGGCCCCGCTACCCTCATGCCATGAAGCTGCCCCTGGGAGAGGACCCCCGGCCGCCATACGTCCAGGCCGCCGACGTCCTGCGCGTCGCGATCCACGACGGCGAGCTGCGCCCAGGCGAGCGGCTCCCCGCCGCGCGCGAGCTGCAAAAGCGCTTCGGCATCGCCAGCTCCACGGTCCAAAACGCCCTGCGGCTGCTCAAGGAGGAGGGGCTGATCTACTCGGTCCTGGGCCGGGGCAGCTACGTCCGAGCGCCGAAGCCGATGGCACCCGCCGAAGTGAAGACAGACGCCGTCGAGGAAGACGAGGTCGATCCTGGCGAGTCCGATCCTGAGTACATCGGTCTCGGCGACCTCCGACGCGGTTGGCGGACCGCCGACAGTCCTGCCGACGATCCGCGCCCCCCGTACGTGCGGACTGCGGACGAACTCCGCGAGCAGATCCAGGACGGCCGACTTGCGCCGGGCGCCAAGCTCCCGTCCGCCCGCGACCTGCAAGCTCAGTACGGCATCGCCAACTCCACCGCGCAGAACGCCCTGCGGGTCCTCAAGGAGGAGGGGCTGATCTATTCCGTGCAGGGCCGGGGCGTCTTCGTCCGCCAGCTCAGCCCGCGCGATCAGTTCCTCAAGCGCTACAACGAGGGGTTGGAGGAAACGGCGGCGCAGCGCCGTGCGGACGAGGAAGCGGTGCGGCTCAGCGGAAAGAGCGACGACGAAGTGGCCGCCGAACTCGCCGCCGCCGAGGAACGGTTCACCAAGGCCAGCACGGAGTTCGAAGCCGCCACCGCCCACCGTGATGCCATGCGCGCCGTCATGGAGCAACGCAAGCGTCTCAGCGGCAACTACACGCCAGAAGAGACCGCCGCCAAGGCCCAGCGCCTGCACGACCGGCTGAACGAAGGCAGACGCCGACGCTGAACCGACCGCACGCGGTAGAGCGGCAGGACACGAGGCATCCAAGGCGAGCTGTTCAGAGTTTCTTTACTTGATCAAGGGCGTCCCGCTGACGCGGGCCGCCGCGCGCCGGCGGTCGGCGACCGCCGCCCGCTCCTGTCTGCCGCCCCGCTGGCGACGGCCGCCGACCACTCGGCGCGCAGAGCCCGGGAGCGTAAGCCGGACCCCCAATCGGAAGCCCCGGTCCGACCCCTCAGCAGCAGGTTGGCCGGGCACCTGAGAGGCCGCCCGGCGGGCTCGCGCCGTCCCGGACGCGCCCATGCTTGCTGCCTGGCTGGGGCCGTGACGATGGAGATAACGGGGCTGATGCCGGTGCGGGGTTGAGCGAGACACACGTGGCGGGTGGTCGGTCGGCGCGCCCACCGTCGTGGCTGACTTTCTGTGGCAGAGGCCAGAACCCCCACAGCCATGGGCACGGCACGTACGTGAGGCCCGTCCCTGCCGGGGCTGACGAGTGCGGGGGAGCCTCGATCGGCTGCGCCCGGCAGGGACGGGAGTCGGGTGGGTCAGCGCGGTGCGGCACCTGGGCGAGCGAGGCGGATCACGTCTGGCGCCAGGTCCGCCAGGGGCGGGTGATGATCTCCCGGTAGGTGTGGTGGGACGGGTTCTGCCCACAGTGCCGCAACACCCACTCCTGCGGTTCGGCGAACTCCTCGCTTGTCAGCGAGGTCTCTCCGTCCACGGCGCACTGCATCGCGTAATGGACTGGCTCCGCGTCCGGCTCGCGGTCGGGCTGGAGCGTCCAGGTCTCGTAGCGCAGGACCGAGCGAGGGGTCACCGTCCCCACCTCCGGTTGGCCACGGCCACCTTCGCGCTCGGCTCCTCCGTCGGAGTCGGCGTACGTACGTCCTCGGGCGGCACGTCCCACTCCCGGCCACCGCACGGTGGCCGAAGCTGCACGTACGTCCCCACATGCCCCATCACCACGCCCACCTTGCCGCTCCGCCGGTCGACCACCAGGGCGCCGGCATCGGGCGAGACGGTGTGCCCGTCGGCATCAGGGGTGGGGGCCGTCATCGTGACCGCCCCGGCGAGGCGGCCCGCGACCGGGCGTCCAGTCGCAGGGCGGGAACACATGGGGTGGCGCTCATTCGCACGGTGACGCTCCTCGGCGGCGTTGATGCGTGCCCTGGGCCTGTTGGTGCCGCAGGGTCGGCACCGATCCTCACGCCGGTCACCAGGACGAAGGAACCTCCACCAAACCCCAATTCGGGACGTCCCGCACCGTGTAGAACGTCCCTGGTGCCGTCCTGGGACGAAGGGGGAGACTCGTGCCGAACGAGAGACTACGAGCCGTCATGGCGGCGGGAGGCTGGACGTACGCCGCACTCGCTCAGCAGGTCGAGGTCGACCCCAAGTCGGTCGAGCGCTGGGTCAACCTCGGGCGTATCCCACGTCGTGCCACCGCCCTCCAGGCGGCCAAGGCCCTGGGAGAAGACGTGCACGCACTCTGGCCGGCGCTCCGCCAGGCCCGCCCCGCCCGCGCCATCAGCCCCGAACTGCTCGCGCTCTACGAACAGCGGGCCGACATCCCCGTCTCGACGTTCACCGACCTGATGGCCCAAGCCCGGGAACGGATCGACATCCTCGTCTACGCGGCGGTCTTCCTCCACGAGGCATACCCGCGGCTGAACGAACTCCTCACCGAACGCACCGCCGAAGGCTGCACCGTCCGCATCGCGATCGGGGACCCCGACAGCGAAAACGTCCAAGCCCGCGGCCAGGAAGAGCGGTTCGGCCACGGCATCGAATCCCGCTGCCGCCTCGCGCTCATGCACTACAAGCCGCTCGCCGACACCCCCGGCATCGAAGTCCGCACCCACGGCACCACGCTCTACAACTCCCTCTACCGGGCCGACGACCAGCAACTCGTCAACGCACACGTCTGGGGCGTCAACGCCTACGCAGCCCCCGTGTGGCACCTTCGCCGTCACGAGACAGGCGGCATGTTCGGCACCTACGCCGACAGCTTCGACGCCGTGTGGGCGACGGCAACCCCCGTACGAGAGGAAGGCTGACCGTGGCCCGCACCGAGTACTACGACGACCCCAACGCGCCCAAGCCGAACAGCATGGTCGTCGCCGCATCCGCCGTCGTCACCGACGACCACGGGCGCATCCTCCTCCAGCGCCGCCGCGACAACGACCTGTGGGCCCTGCCCGGAGGCGGCATGGACCTCACCGACTCCCTGCCAGGCACAGCCGTCCGAGAGGTCAAAGAGGAGAGCGGCCTCGACGTCGAGATCACCGGCCTGGTCGGCACCTACACCGACCCGAAACACATCATCGTCTACACCGACGGCGAGGTCCGCCGTCAGTTCAACGTCTGCTTCACCGCCCGCATCACCGGCGGCCAACTGACAATCTCCGACGAGTCCACCGAACTCCGGTTCGTGCCATCAGAAGAGATCGAGCGGTTGCCGATGCACCACACCCAACGACTCAGGCTCCAACACTTCCTGGAACAACGCGAGAAGCCGTACCTGGGCTGAACCCTCTGACGGCAGTAGCGACGGCAACAACCCCGCACAACCACGGACACCCACGCACCTCACCGGACCAGCAGACCGCACTTGACCTGCGAAAAGGCAGGTCAAAGGCTTCGCGTAGCACACGTACTATGTACTCGCTGGGCAGACGCCGGTCCTGGTGCATAACGCGAATTGCGCAACTGCGACGGTCGATGACCTCCTTAATCTGGCCACCACTGGGGGCAAGGGGCAGCTTACCCCAGCCGGGCGGGCCCTGCAGAAGCACGGAGATCCCAGCCCGGGAAACATCGCGAAACGTGGTCAGGCCCATGTGGACATGTACGACTTCGGTCGGCTCACCAACAGTGAACGTTCGGCGGTTGCCAAGGAAATCATCGAGGAAATCCTAACGAACCCGTCGGCCCGGACTACGATTAGGCCCCACAACAATCCGCAGTACGGGGGAATGGTGCGGGATGTCAAAATTGATGGTGGATGGGGAGCTCGCTGGAGTATGCGGGGGGGGGACCTGACGTTCGAAGGATTCCTGTGATCTGGAAGGGAAGGTTGAGGGTGCATTGCTGTACGATAGTGGACTCTTTGCGGTGGATGGGGCACTCAGGGATGTGTGCGTCCTGGACGCCGATGTGGAGGACTGGGAGCGAGTGGTCCGCGACCTCGTGGCTTCAGGGTGGGTAGTCGAGTTCTCGACCACCCACCCGCGGGGCGAGGAACTGCTCCGGTCTGGGGCGCCGGAGTTGTTTGCCGCGCTTGAGCGGAGCGGGGAGGATTCGGTGACGTTAGCTGTCCGCATCGACGACATTTGGTTCACATCCTATTTCTTCGACCCGTCAGAGATTGAGTTCACGTTCGACCCTCGAGATGTCGTGGACGAATCGGACTTTGCTGTCGTCGAGAAGTTCATGAAAAGGATTGGCAACGCATGTGGAAAGCGAGTGGTCATGACCATGGAGTCTTCAACTGACCATGTGGGACTTCCCGCTTTGCTCGAGTACAGGCCCTAAGGATTGTCCCGTAAATGATCTCCGGGTCGCCTCGGGCATGGTTGATCACGGTGAAGCCCGTTGATCTATCCGGTGAGGACGAGGTTGTGCATCCGCGCGATACCGAGCATGGCGTGGTGGACGCCGTCACCTTTGAGGCGGCAGTCGCGGAGGATCTTCCAGGTCTTCATGCGGGCGAAGACGTGCTCGACCCGTGCCCGGACCTGCTTGTGGGACCTATTGTGATCCTCTTTCCAGGCTGGGAGTTCGGTCTGGCCGCGCTCCCGACGGTGCGGGATGACGAGTCCGGTGACCGGGTAGCCGCCATCGGCGATCGTGAGGGTCTTGCCGACGGCGGCCTTGGCGCCGGACTCCTCCCATGCCTTGCAGTCGTTGCGGTTCCCGGCGAGCGGTCGGCCGACCACGACGATCAGGCGGGTGACGGCGTCGATGACGACCTGGTGGTTGGTGGAGTACCGATAGTTCTTCGACCGCTCGGCGATGGTGTGATCCCGGGTGGGGACCAGGGTGCCCGTGGACTTCGAGACGCCGAACATCGGTGCGAGCTGTCGCAACGTCAGGTTGGTACGCCAATAGGCCGTGACCAATAACACCCGGTCCTCCAGCGGCAGGCTCCACGGCCGGCCTCGGTGGACTGCATCTGCTCCATCGCGCCGCAGTGTGGTCAGCAGCTTGCCGAAACAGCGCGGGCTCAGCCCTGCGAATGGGGCTATCCAGGACGGCTTCGAGGCCGTGATCACACCAGGCACGACAGAGATCATTTACGACCGGTACCATCTGGCGGCAGTCTCAGCCGAGGAAGTCCTTCCAGAACGGCACGGACGCCTGCGGAGCCCAAGGCGCATCCTCGTCAACCTCACTGAACTCGCGGTCGATGTAATCGGCCAGATCGTGGCCGTAGCAGACGATGTCGGTTCCCCACACCGACAAGACCGGATGCCCCGGGGTGTGGCGACCCGCAGGTATGAAGCGGTGCGCGTATACGGGAACGAGTTGAGGCGCTTGCGCAAGTACCGCTCGGGTCACCTCCACGGCCTCATCATTGGTGGCGGGACGCGCCCCCAGGGCCGGATGCCAGCTGCCATGAGCGACGTCGGCCAGCACCTCTCGTGCGGGCCACTCCAGCCGATGGCGCAGGTCGTCTAGATCCGCGTGACGCCAGTCGGGCCAGGGCTGCTGCCACGTCGCGCCTTCCTCGGGAGGTGAGGCAACAGGCAGCCCTCCCGTCAGGAAGGCACGATGCTCTGGGGAGAACTCAAATCCATAGGTCGCCTCGATCCGGCTGAACTCTTCATCCGTGAGCCCTGGAGCTATCTCACAGCAGTCCGCCTCAGCCAACCGCCGCGCGGCCTCCGCACCCAACCGAGCGCTATCAGTGTCGATCACTCCAGCACCGTACGCACACTGCTCGCACGGCATCGCCACTTTTCGAACCCCGGCATGGGCTTCCAGGTCGTTGCGGGACAGCCCTTAGGGGAGATCGCGAGCTGGCCGACCGCACCAGGAAAGGAAGTTGAGATGCCTGAACCGATCAAGAAGCTGCCCCCAAACGCAAAGGGACAGGTGCGCTACCGCTTCGTGGTGGACGCCGGCACGGATCCGGAGACGGGGAAGCGGAAGCAGCTCCGGCGTACCTTCAACACGCTGAGGGAAGCGAAGGCGGAGTACGCCCGCATCACCAGCAAGCGGCACGAAGGGACGTTCGTCCCGCCCAACAAGATCACCGTGAACGAGTGGCTGGATCAGTGGCTCGTGATGAAGGCCGAAGACCTGGAGCCGACCACGGTCTACAACTACCGGGTGACGCTGGATCGTGTACGCGGGAAGCTCGGGAACGTCCGGCTGCAGGAACTCACGGAGGACCATGTGATGGCGTGGATGCGGTGGGCTCTCCAGGGAGGCCGTGCGCGGGGCGGGAAGGCGGGAACGGGTCTCGGGGTCACCACGGTTGACATGAGCCTGGCCAGACTGAAGGACGCCCTGAACCGCGCTGTCACACGCGGTCTGGTGACCGTCAACGTAGCCAGCGAGGTGCACATTCCGCTGAAGGCCCGGAAGGCGGAGCGGAAGACCAAGGAGGTTGTCCAGCCATGGAACGCCTCGGAGGTGGGTGCCTTCGTCGCTGCGATGAAGAGTGACCGCCTGTTTGCGCCGCTGCTGCTGTCCCTGATGGGGCTCCGTCCGGCGGAGGTCTGCGGCCTGCGGTGGTCGGACATCGACCTGGACGCGGCCACGCTCAGCATCGCCAACACCCGGACCATGATGGGCAACCGCACGGTGGTGGAGAAGGACACGAAGAGCATGGCGGGGGAGCGTGCGTTGCCGCTCCCGAGCCTCGTACGGGAGGCGCTGAAGACGTTCCGCGCCATGCAGGCAGTGGAACACCTGGCGGCGGGCGAGGGGTACGGGGGTGGCGGGTATGTGCTCGTGGATGAACTTGGGGGCGCGCTGAACGGTCGGCAGCTCCGAACGCGGGCCTACAAAATAATGGATGCAAACGGCCTCCGCAGGGTCCGTCTGTACGATGCTCGGGCGTCTTGCCTCACGTACCTGGCCAACAACGGGGTGCCGGATCACCTGCTTGCCATGTGGGCCGGGCACACCAACGTGAAGACGACGAAGAAGTGGTACGTGAAGCCGGACGTGGCGGACCTGCTTCCAGCGGCGGAGGCGTGGGGAGGTCTCGCAGGGGGCGTGTGACAGATCGTGACAGATGAAGGTGTGAACCCGTGACCGAAGCCAAGATCGAAACACTGCAATACCGCTTTGACGGGCCAGAACACCTCCCCGTGCTGATCTTGGGACCGTCCCTCGGTACCACCTGGCACATGTGGGACCGGCAGGTGCCCGAGCTGGCTCAGCAGTGGCGGGTCTTCCGGTTCGACCTGCCCGGACACGGCGGTGCCCCGGCCCACCCGGCAGGGTCCGTCGCCGAACTCACCACGCGTCTGCTGGCCACCCTCGACGGGCTCGGCGTGCAGCGCTTCGGGTACGCCGGGTGTGCCTTCGGCGGTGCCATCGGCATCGAGCTGGCGCTGCGCCACCCCGAGCGTCTCGCCTCCCTCGCGCTGATCGCCGCCTCGCCCCGGTTCGGCACGGCCGACGAGTTCCGCCAGCGCGGCGTGATCGTGCGCACCAACGGGCTCGACCCCATCGCCCGCAGCTCCCCGGAGCGCTGGTTCACCGGCGGGTACGCGGCCGCCCAGCCCGCGATCACCGAGTGGGCCGTGCAGATGGTGCGGACCACCGACCCCGGCTGCTACATCTCCGCCTGCGAGGCCCTCGCCGCCTTCGACGTGCGCGGCGAACTCGGCCGGGTCGGCGTCCCCACCCTGGTCCTCGTCGGCTCCGACGACCAGGTCACCGGCCCCGCCGAGGCCCGCACCCTGGTCGCCGGCATCCCCGACGCCCGCCTCGCGGTCGTCCCCGGCGCCTCCCACCTGGTCCCGGTCGAACAGCCCGCGGCGGTCACCGACCTGCTGGTGCGGCACTTCACCACCGCCTGGCAGGTCGCCCACGACGCCACCTCCACCGGCCAGATCCCCGTCCCGGTCCACCCCGCCGCACACCTGGCCCCGGTCGCCGGGCCCGCCGCCGCGCCCGTCCAGCCGGTGCCGGCCCCGCCGCAGACCGCGCCCATCGCCGAGATCGCCCCGGCCCCCGTCGTGCCGCCGCAGGCACAGGGGCGGCCCGATCCGTACGACGCGGGGCTCAAGGTGCGCCGCGAGGTCCTCGGTGACGGGCACGTCGACCAGGCGCTCGCACAGGCGGACGAGTTCTCGGGGGACTTCCAGGAGCTCCTCACCCGGTACGCCTGGGGAGAGGTCTGGAACCGTCCCGGTCTCGACCGGCGCTCGCGCAGCTGTGTCACCCTCACCGCCCTCGTCGCTGGCGGCCACCTGGACGAGCTGGCACCCCACCTCCGGGCCGCCCTGCGCAACGGCCTCACCCCCGGCGAGATCAAGGAAGTGCTGCTCCAGGCGGCCGTCTACTGCGGCGTGCCGGCCGCGAACGGCGCGTTCCGGGTGGCCCAGCAGGTCATCCGCGAGGAGACGACACCACCGGAGTGAGCCCCTGGGGCGGGGAGCGGGCGCGCGGCGGCAGGATGGAGTCATGAAGCTCACCAAGAAGTCGCACGCCTGTGTCCGCCTCGAGAAGGACGGGCAGACGCTCGTCCTGGACCCCGGCGGGTTCAGCGAGGAGGACGCCGCCCTGGGTGCGGACGCGATCCTCGTCACCCACGAGCACCCGGACCACTTCGACGAGCTGCGGCTGCGCGCCGCCATGGAGGACAACCCGGCCGCCGCGATCTGGACGCTGAAGTCGGTCGCGGAGAAGATCTCGGCGGCGTTCCCGGGCCGCGTCCACACCGTCGGCCACGGCGACACCTTCACCGCCGCCGGTTTCGACGTCCAGGTCCACGGGGAGCTGCACGCGGTGATCCACCCGGACATCCCGCGCGTCACCAACGTCGGCTTCCTCGTGGACGGCGGCAAGGTCTTCCACCCCGGTGACGCCCTCACCGTCCCCGACCGTCCGGTCGAGACGCTGATGCTGCCGGTCATGGCTCCCTGGAACAAGATCGCCGAGGTGATCGACTACGTGCGCGAGGTCAGGCCCCAGCGGGCCTACGACATCCACGACGCGCTCCTCACGGATCTCGCCCGCCCGATCTACGACCGTCAGATCGGCGAGCTGGGCGGCTCCGAGCACCTGCGACTGACGCCGGGCGACTCGGCCCGGGTGTGAGACACGGGTGTGGGACCCGGGTGTGAGACCTGGGGCCGGACCCCGGGCGGGACCCGTTGTCAGTCCCGCCCGGTAGGTTGTGGGACATGCGCATCGCGACCTGGAACGTGAATTCGATCACCGCCCGCCTGCCGAGGCTGCTCGCCTGGCTGGAGAGCAGCGGCACCGACGTGCTGTGCCTCCAGGAGGCCAAGGTCGCCGAGGCGCAGTTCCCCTTCGACGCGCTGCGCGAGGCGGGCTACGAGGCCGCGGTCCACGCCACCGGCCGGTGGAACGGGGTGGCGGTGCTCTCCCGCGTCGGCCTCGACGACGTGGTCAAGGGCCTGCCCGGCGACCCGGGCTACGAGGGCGTCCAGGAGCCCCGCGCGATCTCCGCCACCTGCGGCCCGGTCCGCGTCTGGTCCGTGTACGTGCCGAACGGGCGCGAGGTGGACCACCCCCACTACGCCTACAAGCTCCAGTGGTTCGAGGCCCTGCGCGCCGCCGTCGAGGGCGACGCCTCCGGCAGCCGCCCCTTCGCCGTGCTGGGTGACTACAACGTCGCGCCGACCGACGACGACGTCTACGACCGTGCGGCCTTCGAGGGCGCCACCCACGTCACCCCCGGCGAGCGTGCCGCCCTCGCCTCCCTGCGCGGCGCCGGCCTGTCCGACGTGGTCCCGCGCCCGCTCAAGTACGACCACCCCTTCACGTACTGGGACTACCGCCAGCTCTGCTTCCCCAAGAACCGCGGCATGCGCATCGACCTGGTGTACGGCAACGAGCCCTTCGCCAAGACGGTCACCGACTCCTACGTCGACCGCGAGGAGCGCAAGGGCAAGGGCGCCTCGGACCATGCGCCGGTCGTCGTGGACCTGGACCTGTAGCCGCGCGCACGCCCCACCCGTACACCCACGTCCCGCCCGCATGTCGCACACGCACACGTTCCGCGTGCCCTGTGGTGCACATGGCGGTACGAATGACAGTGTGGAGGTATGAACTTCCCCTTCCTGGGCAAGCGGCGCCAAGATCCCCGGGCGCACGACGCGGAGGGCATCGGCGACCTGCTCGCCGACTGTGACCTGCTGCGCTCGCAGGCGCTGCGGGAGGGGGTCAGGCTCGACGACTCCGCGCTCTCCCTGGAGCAGTTGGACCAGGTGCTGCCACGCTGGCGCAGCGACGAGGAGATCCTCAGCTGGCTCGGCAACGACGCCGGTCTGTACCTCGGCACCGTGATCGTGCGCACCGTGCCCGGCGCCGTCTGGGCCATCCGCTCCGACGGGCAGCCGGTCGTCCGGCTCGCCTCCGGCCGGGAGTTCGACGTGGTGGCCAACGGCCACGCGTGGGCGGAGGACGGAGTCCCCGAACTCTCCCAGCTGTACGGCGAAGTCGCCGAGACGTGAGGCGAAGCGCGGGCCGCAGCGCGGGTCGCAGCGTGCGCCGGAACACGCACCGCAGGGCCGCCGCCACGGTCGCCCGCCGTCATGCCTTCCGCAAAGCCCGCCTTAAATAGGGGTAATGATGAAAGGTGCGTGTCGGTGGCATTCATGCCGTTTGTCTCGATACGTTGCAGTGGTCGGAGCGGACACGAACGCACGGGGGACTACGCAGGGTGCAGCCGGAGATCACTGCTCGCGGGCGAGGAGAAGGTCAGCTGCATACCGGCGAGCTACCGCGTCGAGGCGCTGCTCGACGACTTGGCGCCCGCCGGTCGGCTCAGCGTGCGGTACCGGACGGAGTCGAGGGCAGATACCGGGGCGCCCGCCAGGCGTCCAGCCGATGCTCCACCGCCGCCCCCAGGGACAGCAGTTCGGCGTCCTGGCGGTGGCCGGCCATGAGGAGCAGCCCCACCGGCAGCTCGCCGACGAAGCCGGCGGGCACGGACAGCGAGGGGTACCCGGCGACGGCGGCGGGGGTCGAGGACGGGATCACGTCGTTGTCGCCGCGGGCGCAGTCGGTGGTCCAGGCGGGCGGGTTCGTCGGGGAGGCGATGGCGTCCAGGTCGTGCGCGGCCATGACCTCGTCTATGGACCGCCGGGACAGGTCGGTCAACTCCGCCCGCATCGCCCGGTACTCCGGGTCGGTGGTGGGCGGTGCGGCCAGCGCCTGTTCGAACAGCTCCTGGCCGGCGAAGCAGGACCGCTCCCGCGGGTGCGTGCGGTTGAACTCGATCAGCCCGGCCAGGTCCTGCGGCCCGCCGCGGGTGGGGAGGTAGGCGTCGATGTCCCGGTGGAACTCGCTCAGCAGCGCCGGGAACTCGAGTGCGGCCAGCCGTTCCTGATACGGCATGGTCACCTCGACGACCTCGGCCCCCGCGGCGGTCAGCCGCTGCGCGGTACGGGTCATCAGGGCGTCGACCTCGGCGCCGAGGGACGGCAGCCGCCACAGGCCGATGCGTTTGCCGCGCAGGGTGCCGGGACGGCCGACCGCGTCCGTGAGGCTCGGGGCGCCGTCGGCGCGCACGGTGTCACGGCCGCCGAGCACGGAGAGGGTGAGCGCGGCGTCGATCACGTTGCGGGCCATGGGACCCGCGGTGTCCTGCTCGGCGGAGATCGGTACGACGCCCGACTGGCTGACCACTCCGAGGCTGGGCTTGAGGCCGACCACGCCGTTCATCCCGGCGGGGCACACGATGGAGCCGTCCGTCTCGGTCCCGATCGCCACCTGGGCCAGCGACGCGGCGAGTGCCGCGGCCGAACCGGAGGACGAACCGCAGGGATTGCGGTCCAGGACGTACGGGTTGTTGGTCTGCCCGCTCACCGCCGACCACCCCGACGTAGGCTTCGCGGCGCGGAAGTTGGCCCACTCGGAGAGGTTGGTCTTGCCGAGGATCACCGCGCCGGCCGCCCGCAGCTTCCCGACCAGGTCGGCGTCCGTGTCCGGTGGGCTGCCGGCGAGGGCCAGCGACCCGGCGGTGGTTGGCATGTCGCGGGTGTTCACATTGTCCTTGAGCAGGACGGGGATGCCGTCCAACGGGCCCCGGGTCCTGCCGAGGCGGTGCCTGAGGTCGCTGGCGGCCGCCTGGCGCAGGGCCGTCGGGCTGGTGCGCAGCACCGAGTTGATCCTCGGGTCGACGGCCTTGATCCGCCGCAGGTAGGCGCGGGTCAGCTGGAGCGAGGACAGCGACCCGCGGTGCATGCGGGCTTGCAGTTCGGGGATGGTCACCGTGTCGAGGTCGACTCCGCCGACCAGCGTCGACGCGGCGGATCGCGCCGCGTCGCCGGGTCCGGGGCCGGCGGCCGCGGCCCGTTGACCGGGCGCCGCCGCGACGAGGGAGGCCACGACCAGGATCGCGGTCAGGGCCGCCATGCTTCTCTTCTTCATGGCGGACAGCCCACTACACGGGACCGCCCGGCACAAGGGCCGCCCCGGCCTTGGTCGTTGGCGCGGCGCCGACCCCCTTGACGGCCCCCACTCCTTCGCTAACGTCTAGACCTACGCGTGCAGGTCTAGACCTGCGGGCGGGGTGGCCTCATCGGCACCGTCGTAAGCCGGGGCAGGCTGATGCGACGCGGACCGAAGGGAACAGTGATGTCATGCGCATGAAAAGAAGGACGGCCGCCGCCGTGGGAGCGCTGGTCGCTCCCGTGGTGGCCCTGAGCCTGCCGGCGCCTACGGCGAGCGCCCACGGCTGGGTGGTCTCGCCGGGGAGCCGGCAGGACCAGTGCGCCCACCGCGTGGTGCAGTGCGGCCAGATCAAGTGGGAACCGGCGAGCGTCGAGGGCCCGAAGGGGCTGCGCGATTGCAGTGGCGGGGACGCCCGGTGGGCCGACCTGGACGACGACGGCAAGGGCTGGCGGGTCACGCCGATCGGCACCACGCACACCTTCACCTGGACCATCGAGGCACGGCACGCCACCAGCAACTGGCAGTACTTCATCGGCGACCGGAAGATCGCCCAGTTCGACGGGCACGGCGCCCTGCCGCCCGCCTCGGTCAGCCACCAGCTGGACTTCGGCGGGTTCAGCGGGCGGCAGAAGGTGCTCGCGGTCTGGAACATCGCGGACACCGCCAACGCCTTCTACGCCTGCATCGACGTCAACATCGGCGGCGGTGACGACGGTGGCGGTGACGGCGGTGGCGACCAGCCGGGCGACTGCGCCGCGGGAGCCTGGAACGCCGGGAGCGTCTACAACGGCGGCGAGACCGTCTCCCACGACGGCCACACCTGGCGTGCCAAGTGGTGGGTGACGGGTGAGGAGCCCGGCACCACCGGCGAGTGGGGCGTCTGGGAGGACCTCGGCGCCTGCTGAGCACGACCGGCCGGCGCACGCACCGGAAGGAGTGTGCGCCGGCCCGGGCCGGGTCCGGACCGGGCCCCCGTCTCAGAGGCTTCTGATACCGCGCCGTTAGCGTCCGGCCCGGACGTGCGATCAACCGGTCGACGCCCTCGCCCCCGTGCCGCAACCGGCCTCGTGAAGGAGCGCCATGACGGAACAGTTCCCCGGTGCAGTCCTCGACCTCCTCGACGCGGCGGGCGACCGCACGGTCTTCGAGCACGACGGCCGGGAGGTGAGCGGACGGCACCTGCTCGGCACGATTCGGCGGGTGGCGAGCGCCCTGCGGCAGCGCGGCCTCGGGCCGGGCAGTGCCGTCGCCCTGCTGCTCGGCGTCACTCCCGAGGCGTTCGCCGCCGTCATCGCCGCGTACACGGTCGGAGCCCGCGTCGTCGGGGTACGGCCCGGCATGACGGACGACCAGCGTGCGGCCCTCCTGTGCGACGCCGGGGTCACGGTCACGGTCACGGACCGGCCCGGTGGTGCGGACGCGGGGCCGCCGACCGTCGTCCTGCCGCTCGACGAGCTGCTGGCGGCGTCGGACGACGGTCGGCGACCCTGTGTCTCGGGCCGCCCGCAGGACGTCGCCCGGCTCATCCACACCAGCGGCAGCACCGGTGTCCCCAAGGCGTGCGTCCAGACGTACGCGGCGATGACCGCGGCCTGGGCGCTGCGGCCGGGGGACTGGCCGCCGGCGGTCCGGGAGCTGGCCGGCCGGCTGGACCGGTTCCTGGTCTTCGGCACCCTGGCCAGCCAGGTCATGCTGGAGTACGGTCTGCTCGCACTCGCCGCCGGGGGCGTCCTGGTCGCCGCCGACCCGCCGGACGTCCCCGGGGCCCTCGTGCGGCACCGGGCGACCGCGAGCGTCATCACGGTCGGGCGGCTGAACCGGCTCGTGGCGGACCTGCGTGCCGCGCCCGTCGACCTCGGTACCCTGCGCGCGCTCATGGTCTCCGGCTCGCCGCTGGAACCGGGCCGGGCGCGTGCGGCCGCGCGGGTGCTCGGCCCGGTCGTCTTCCACGGGTACGGGCAGACCGAGACCGGCATGATCTCCATGGCCACCCCTACCGACCCGCCCGGCTCGCTCGGCGTGCCGCCCGTCGACCTGGAGGTCCGGGACCCCTCCGGCCGCCCCGTCCCGGCCGGCACCGAGGGGGAGATCTTCGTCCGCACGCCGTCGCAGGGTGCCGGGTACTGGGGTGAACCCGCACTCAGCGGAGAGGTGTTCGTGGACGGCTGGGTCCGCACGCGGGACCTCGGGAGCCTCGACGCCCAGGGCCGCCTGTGGCTCTCGGGACGGACCCGGGACGTGGTCATCGTCGACGCCAACATGTACTACACCGGTCCCGTGGAGCGGCTGCTCGCCCGGCACCCGGCCGTGACCGAGGCGTACGTCGTCGCGGTGCCCGACGACGCCACGGGAGAGGCCGTGCACGCCTTCGTCGTCCCCGCGGCCGATCGCGTGCCCGCCCTCGACGACCTCCGCGCGTTGGTGACCGAACAACTGGGCGGGGCCTGCGCGCCCACCCGGCTCACCCTCATCGACGAGGTGCCGCTCACCGCGACCGGGAAGCCGGACAAGCGACGGTTGACGACGGGTACCTGAGCCGGCGGGCCGGCCCCCCCGCCGACGAGGCCGGCCCGTGTCTCACCGGCCGCCGACGGCGACGGCCTCCGGCGGCCGACCGGCGCGCACCCGGTCCCGCCGGTCCAGCAGGGCCAGCAGCGGCGTCGCCATCACGGTCGTCGTGATGGCGACCACCACCAGGGCGCTGAACATCGCCTGGGTCACGATGCCCGCCGCGAGTCCCAGGTTGAGGGCGACCAACTGCATCAGGCCCCGCGCGTTCATCAGCGCCCCCACCCGCAGCGCGACCGGGTTGGGCTCGCCCGCCACCCGTGCCGCGAGCCAGCAGGCGCCGAACTTGCCGACGACCGCGACCACCACGCACCCCGCGGTGAAGAACAGGACCGGTCCGGAACCCAGCAGGGAGAAGTCGGTGTTCAGCCCCGAGTAGGTGAAGAACAGCGGCACGAAGACCGCGCCCACCGGCTGGAGGGTCCCGACGGTGTGGTCCAGCCGCGGTGAGCGGGGGAAGACGACGCCGAGAGTGAACGCGCCGAACACCGCGTACAGCCCGATGACGTCGGTGTACCAGGCGATCAGGAACAGCACGCCGACGAGGGCGAGCAGGAGCTGGTCGGGTCCGGTGCGCTCGGCGAGCAGCGCGGTACGGTCGCGCAGCCGCAGGGCCACGGCCATCACCGCGATCAGGCCGAGGCCCCCGGCGACGGCCACGGAGACCTTCCCGGCGCTGCCCCCCGCGATGCCGAAGACCCCGGCGAGCAGGACCCAGGCCGCGGCGTCGTCGACCGCCCCGGCGCCCAGGGACAGGGCGCCGAACCGGCTCTTCGCCAGGTTCCGTTCGGCGATGATCCTGGCCAGCATCGGGAACGCCGTCACCGCCAGCGCGACGCCGACGAACAGACCGGACACCGTCAGCGACACGTCCGGGGCGAGCGCGCCGGTGCGTTCGCCGACGGCGGCGATGAGCGCCACCCCGAGCACCATCGGGACCACCAGCCCGGCCGCCGACACCAGTCCGGCCGACCGGGCGACTCCCCGGAGCCGGTCCGCGCGGAAGTCCCAGCCGACATGGAACATGAACGCCACGAGCCCGATCTGCCCCACCACGTAGAGCACCGGCCGCAGTTCGGTGGGGAAGAGCGCCGACTCGACGCCGGGCAGCAGGGCGCCCAGGACCGACGGGCCCAGCACCACGCCCGCGAGCATCTCACCGACGACGGGTGGCTGCCCGACTGTCTGGAGCAGTCGGCTGACGGCCCGGCAGACGAGGAGGATCACGACGACCGCGAGGAAGAAGGCGGGGCCCAGTTCCGTGGTGCTCATCCGTTGCTCTCCTTGCTCTCCGTGTGGTGGGCGACCGGACAGCGTCCGGAGCGCGATTCCTCGAAGTACCGGGCAGCCAGGCGCAGTCGGCGGGCGTGCAGCACCATGAACGTGCCGAGCACCAGCTGCCGCACCCCCCGGGTGACGTCCTCCACGCCGTCGCGCAGCCGGACGAACCGGCGCAGGGCCGCCAGCCGCCGCCGGCCGGGGGTCAGCGGGCGGGGGATCAGCAGACAGGGCGCGCGGTGCGGGTTGGAGCGGGTGTGCGAGGCCGTCGAGTCGAGCCGGAACCGGCGCAGCACCTCGCGCACCGCGACGCCCAGGACGATCGGGGACACGCGCCACGCGGGGCAGGGACGGTTCGCCGCCATCCCGAACGGGATGTACGGGGCCTTCCTGGCCGCCGGGTCCGACCAGCGGTCCGGATCGAACGCGTCGGGCCGTTCATGGCCCGTGGCCTGGTAGTCGGGGTAGCTGAAGCACACGACGGACCCGGCCGGCAGCACCGTCGAGTCGTCGAGCGGCACCTCGTCCGTGGTGATGCGGTGGGCGATCCCGAACAGCGGGTACAGGCGCAGCGTCTCGTCGATCACCCGCGTCAGGTACCGGTCGTCGTCCGGGCGTTCCGTCAGGCGGCGCTGCACGCGCGGGTGGCGGGCCAGGGCGAGCAGGACGTGCGCGGTCGCCTCGGACAGCTGGACGACCGCCGTGTTGAAGAACGTTCCCTGCAGATACAGCGCCTGCTCGGCCGGCGTCAGGGAGGGCGGCAGCCGGTGCGGCACCTCTCCGGCGGCGATCCGCTCGTCGAGGTACGCCGTCAGCCGGGCCCGGCGGCGCGGGTGGCGCAGCCCGGTGCACTTCAGGGCGGTGATCACGTCGTCGGCGTGCGCGGTGATCAGGTCCCGGGCGTGCGGCGGGCACGGCCGGCGGAAAACCAGCTCGTAGGCGAAGGCGGCCCACGCGGGCATCAGCAGGTCCCGCAGCCGCACCAGGCTGACCCGGGTGAGCGGGACCGTGTCCAGTACGTCCGCGACGGCCCGCCCGGCCGCCTCGGCGAGACCGGCGGAGGAGCCCGCGAGGATGCGCCGCGTCGTCGCCGCGACCTCGTCGTAGCGCTCCCCGGGCTCCAGGTGCTCCTGGTGCACCTCGGGACCCGGCGCGAGCCAGTACCAGAACAGGTCGGACAGGCCCGCGCCCGCGCTCCGGCCGTTCGCCGCGGGATGGGCGTACACCCGCTCGAACACCTCGGGTCCGTGCGTGGCGTTGGGCAGGGTCACCACCCGGTCGCCGTTGACCTTCTCGAAGACGCGCACGCGCAACGCCACCACCGCGCGCGGCAGCCACCACGAGGCGGGCCGCCGGGCGCCGCTCACCACGCCGCGTCCCCGCGGACGACCATGTCGGCGCTCAGGTCGGTGTTGCGGCGCCCGCCGCACAGGGCGAGCGTGTGGTCGTACTCGGCGAGCAGCGTGCGCAGCACCTCGCGGACGCCCGCCTCGCCCTCGGCGGCCAGCCCCCACAGCACGGGGCGTCCCACGCCGACGGCCGCCGCGCCCAGCGCGAGGGCGACGGCCACGTCACCGCCCCGGCGCACCCCGCCGTCCAGGAGCACCGGCACCGCACCGGCGACCGCCTCGACCACCGCGGGCAGGCAGTCGACGGACGCCGCGGCGGTGTCGCACTGGCGGCCTCCGTGATTGGACACGATCACGCCCGCCGCCCCGTGCCCGGCGGCCAGCCGCGCGTCCGCCGGATGGAGCACCCCCTTGACCCACACGGGCAGCGAGGTCATGCCCACCGTCTCGGCGACGTCCCGCCAGGACGCCGCCGGGTGCATCGGGATGTCGGTGAGCGCGCCCGGCGGGGCGCCCGGCAGGTCGCGCATGTTCTCCGCGGCGAAGCCGGGCGGCAGCTCGTCGAACCCGTTGCGCAGGTCCCGGGTGCGCCGGCCGAACAGCGGCGAGTCGGCGGTGACGACCAGGGCCGAGCAGCCGGCCTCCTCGGCCCGCCGCACCAGCGCTTCGGTGACCTCCCGGCGCGGGTGCGGGTAGAGCAGGAACCACACCGCCGGGTCCGGGTCCGCCTCGCGGGCCGCCGCGACGACGGCCGGCACCGCCGTCGTCGCGGCGACACCCGTCACCAGGACGGCGCCCTCGGCCGCGGCGGCCCGCGCCGTGGCCCGCTCGCCGTCCTGGTGCAACAGCCGGTGAAACGCGGTCGGCGCCACCACCACCGGCGCCGCCCGCCGGGCGCCCGGCAGGTCGACGGCGGTGTCCCGCCGCGCGGCGCCGCTCAGCACCCGGGGCAGCAGCGCGTACCGGTCGAAGGCCCGCTCGTTGGCCGCCAGCGCGCGCTCCTCGCCCGCGCCGCCCGCCACGTAGTCGTAGTGGACGGGATCGAGCGCCGCGCGCGCCGCGTCGTGCAGTTCGCGGAGGGTCACGGCGCCACCGGGGCCACCGCGTCGCGTCGGGCGGCGAGGAACGCGCGCAGCGGGGCGCGGTGGTACTCCTCGCTGTCCCACTCGTTCTCCAGGTTCGACGCGAGGTGGTGCTCGGCAACGAACGCGCCCTGCCGGTACCAGCGCACGACCGGGTGGAGATAGCGGCCGTCCAGGCCGGAGACGTCGTACTGGGACCCGCGGCCCGCACTCACGTCGAAGGGGTCGACGAGGTCGTGGTCCTTGCCGTACTCCAGGGTGATGACGGCGTGCGCCGCGACGTCCCCGAAGTCCCCGGCGGCGACGGCGTCCGGCACATGGGCGACCGGGACCTCCTCGGCGTAGCGCATGGTGCCGTCCGGGGCGAGCGTCAGCAGGTCGCCGAGGACGGCGAACTGCTGCCACAGGGCCGAGGACCGGTTGACCCGGCCGATCACGGCGTCCACGGCCCGCTCCGTGGCGTCCCCCAACTGCGTTGCGGGCCACGGCTCCTGGTGGTGGCGTTGGCGCAGGCCCCGGTACATGGCCCGGACCATGTAGCGGAAGCCGTGGATGAAACCGGTCGTGGCCTTGCGGAAGTCCCGGCCCTGCATCAGCGTCCCGGCGAAGTACAGGCCGGGCACGTTGACCGACTCGCTCAGCGGCGTCAGCTCCGGGAAGCGGCCGTCGACCATCAGGTCCGGCGTACAGGTCCCGTCGAACAGCGAGGCGTCGAAGCGGAACCCGGTCGCCACGATCACCCGGTCGTAGCGCAGGTCCTTGACCACGTCTTCGTTGCGCTCGAAGGCGAACTGGACCCGGTAGCCGTCCGCGTCGCGCCGGATGTCGAGAACCCGGCCGTCCAGGAGGGCGTTCTGCGACTTGAGCTGGTAGCTGTCCAGGAAGTTGTTGTAGACCGCCCGCAGGTGCCCCACGTAGTGCGTCCGCCAGGCCATGCGCAGCGAACCCGAGCCGGCCACGTGGATGACCGCCGCGTTCTCCATCAGGTTCTCGGCGGTCTCGAACGCCGAGTTGCCCCGCCCGATGATCAGCACCCGCTGATCGGTGTAGGCCGCCGGGTCGGTGTCGATGGTGTCGTAGCGCTCGGCCAGTTCCACGCCCGGGACCGACGGCAGGTTCGGCACGTGCAGGCCGGTGGCGACCACCAGGTGCCTGGCCCGCCACTCGGTCCCGGCCTGATCGGTGACGGTGAACCCCTCGGCGTCGCGGGTGACGTGCCGGACCTCGGTGTCGTACCGCACCCGCACCCCGGTCCGCTCGGCGAAGTCCGCCAGATAGCGCACCAGGTCGTCGGCGGCCGGGAAGTAGCGGGGGCTGTACCGGGTGAACAGCAGCTCCGGGTCGTCGCTCAGCAGCGAGTTCCAGTCCATCCGCAGCCGCAGCTCCGGGTCGTCGTAGCCGGTGTGCACCTTGTTGTTCGAGATCAGGTAGCGGTGCCGGGGGAAGCGCGTGAAGAAGGCGCCCGGAACGCCGCCGCGCTCCAGGACGACGTAGTCCGCGCCGTCCCGCTCCAGGAAGGAGGCGAGTTGCAGACCGGCCGGGCCCGCTCCGATGATGAGGTAGTCATGGCTCATGGCACGGAAGGTAGCCACGGGATTTCAGAGCCCTCTGAGATCCCGGGCCTACGTTCCCCGGTGTGCTCACACCCACGGACACCGTCACGCTCACCGGCCCCCTGAACGCCGCCGCCCTGCGCCGCGCGGCGCTCCCCCTCACCGTCACGGTGGACGAGGCGGCCCGCGCACGCGTCGCCCGCGGGCGCCGTCTCTTCCACGCGCTGCGCCGCGGACCGCGCGGCGCCGACCGCCGGATCTACGGCGCCGACACCGGCTTCGGCGCCCTCGTCGGCTACGCCGGCCGCACCGACGACGCCGACCAGTGCGACAACACCCTGGCGCACCTCGGCGCCGGCCAGGGACCGGACCTCCCGCCCGGGATCGTCCGCGCCGCGCTGCTCCTGCGCACCCGCTCCCTCGCCCAGGGCCTGTCGGGGGTGTCGCCCGAGGTGGTCGACCGGCTAGCGGCAATGTTCGCCACCACCTTCGCCCCCGCCGTCCCCCGCTACGGCTCCGTCGGCGCGAGCGGCGACCTCATCCCGCTCGCCTACGCCGCCCAGGCACTGCGCGGCCGGGGCCATGCCTACGTGGACGGCGACCGGATGCCGGCCGGCGAGGCGCTGACCGCCGCCGGGCTGCACCCCCTCGCCCTCGACGGACGCGACGCGCTCGCGCTGGTCAACGGCACCTCCGTCACCACGGCGGCCACCGCGCTCGCCCTCGACGCCGTCCGCGCCGCCCACCGCGCGCTCACCGCGCTCACCTGCCTGCTGACCGACCTCCTGGGTTGCGACACCGGCTTCCTCGACGCCGACCTGCTGCGGGCCTACGGCCACCCCGGCGCCGTCGACGTGGGCGGCCGGATGCGGCGGACCCTGGCGGGCGGCACGCCCTCGGGCACCCGGCCGCTCCAGGAGCCGTACAGCATCCGCTGCGCCCCGCAGCTGCTCGGCGCCGCCGAGGACGCGCTGCGCCACGTCGACGGTGTCGTCGCCGCCGACCTCGCCGGAGTCAGCGACAACCCGCTGTTCTTCCCCGCGCCCGGGCCGGGCCCCGGCACCGACGACGTGGGGGAGGGGAAGGTCGTGCACGGCGGGAACTTCTTCGGGCAGCCCGCCGCCTTCGCCGCCGACCTGCTCGCCTCCGTCACCGCCCAGCTCGGCAACCTCGCCGAACGCCAGCTCGACCTCCTGGTCGACCCGGCCCGCAACGGCGGACTGCCGCCGATGCTCGCCACCGAGCCCGGCGTCCAGCACGGCTTGCAAGGCGTGCAGCTGGCCGGCACCGCGTTCGTGGCGGAGATCCGCCGCGCCGCCACCCCGGCCGGCATGCAGAGCCTGCCGACGAACCTGCACAACCAGGACGTCGTCCCGTTCGGCACCCAGGCGGCCCTGCGCGCCCACGACACGGCCGAGTTGCTCGGCCTGCTGTGCGGCTCGCTCGCCCTCGGCCTGCGCCAGGCCGCCCACGTCGGAGCCCGCCGCCCCACCGCACCCGGGTGCGCGGAACTCCTGGCCGCCCTCGCCGGCGCGATCCCCCCGGTCGACCCGGACCGCCCGCTGGACTCGGACGTCCGCACCGCCGCCCGCCTGCTGCTCAGTTACGCCCGGCCTTGACCCGACGCGGTACGAGGCGGGGCACCCGGCCCCGGGGCGGCGGGACGGAGACGGCCGGGACACCGCCCAGCGGCAGCCGGATGGTGAACCGGGCGCCGTGCCCGGGGCGTCCGGTCGCGGTGACCGTGCCACCGTGGTGGGTGACGACCTCCCGCAGCAGCGCGAGCCCCAGCCCGTACCGGCCGGCGGCCCCGCCCCGGTGGAACCGCTCGAAGAGCCGTTCCGCCTCGGCGGGGTCGAAGCCCTTCCCGGTGTTCGCGACGGTCAGCGTGACCGTGCCGCGCACCCGGGCCAGGGCGACCTCGATCCGCCCGCCCGGCGGGGTGTGGCCGACGGCGTTGGACAGCAGCTCCCCGACGGCCCGGCGCAGCGCCGACTCGACACCGTCGACGAACAAGGGGTGCGGCTCACCGTCCACGACGACGGTGAGCCGGCCCTCCCGCACCCGGTCCGCCTCCTCCGCGACCACCGCACGGGTCAGTGCCACCAGGTCGACCGGCCGATGGTCGGCCGGCCGCGCCGGGCCCGCCGCGAGGCTCGCGGACAACAGCAGGTCGTCCAGCACCTCACCGAGCCGGCCGACCGAGCCGACCAGTCGCGTCAGCCCCTCGCGGTGCGGCGCCGGCATGCCCTGCGCCGCCGCCTGCCGCGACAGCAGCTGCGCCCGCGTGTACACCTGGGTGACCGGGGTGCGCAGCTCGTGACTGGCGTCCGTGACGAACCGGCGCTGCCGGGTGAGCGCCTCGGCCAGCGGGGACACGGCGAGCCGCCCGAGGACCACCCCCGTGACGGCCGCGGCCAGCAGGCCCACCACCTCGGCGACGCCCAGCGCGAACCACAGGTGCCGGCGGTCGGCCAACTGGAACCGCAGGTCGAACACCGCCTGCACGACCTTTCCGTCCGCCCTGACCTGGGTGCGCACCAGATACCGGGTGTCGTCGCGCCGCACGGTGCGCTCCACCGCCTCGTGGGTCCGGCGGACCCGCCGCATGTCGGCCTCCACGGGGAAGCCCGCCGGGGCGTTGGCCAGCGCGGTCGCGCCGCGCGCGAACAGCCAGGTGCACACCGGCGGACTGGACAGGTCGCCGCGCGCCGCGCCGTAGCGCAGCTCCCGCCACACCTGGTCGCTCTGCGCCCGCGTCATGACGGTGTCGGCGACGCCGCCGACGACGGTGACCAGCAGGGTGATGATCGCGCCGGTCAGTACGGCGATGCGCAGGCGGGCCCGGCGGACGGCCGCCCGCTCCCCGGACACCGACACGCTCACAACGCGCCCAGGCGGTAGCCCAGTCCGTGCACCGTGCGCACCACCTGCCGCCCGAGTTTGCGGCGCAGGTAGTAGACGTAGGTGTCGACGATGGAGGCGGCGGGTGCCTCCTGGAACACCTGCCGGCGCAGCTCCGCCCGGGTGTGCACGGCGTCGGGACGCGAGGCGAGCACCCACAGCAGGGCGAACTCCCGCGCCGCGAGCGCGATCCGCTCGCCGTCCGGCGACTCGACCTCGCGCGGGCCGACGTGCAGGCGCCCCGAACCGATCCGCAGGACGTCACTGCCCTCCAGCGAACGCCGGCACAGGGCCCGCAGCCTGGCCCCGAGTTCGTCCAGGTCGAAGGGTTTCACCAGGTAGTCGTCGGCGCCGGCGTCCAGGCCGTCGACCCGGTCGTGCACGGTGCCCATCGCGGTCAGCATCAGTGCCGGTGTGCGGATCGCGCGGGTCCGCAGCCGGCCCAGCAGATCGAGACCGTCCAGCACCGGCAGCCGCCGGTCGACGACGAACACGTCGTACCGCCGGGTGAGGCCGAGGTGCAGTCCCCGTTGGCCGTCGGTCGCGACATCGACCGCGTAGCCCTCGTCCCGCAGCACCTCGGACAGCATGAGGACCAGTTCCCGGTCGTCCTCGATCAGCAGCAGCCGCCACGGGTCCCGCGCGAGCCCCTGTGTCATGTCCACTCCCCTTCAGCCCCGCAACGGCCTCAACGCCCTTGTGCCACAAGGAAGTTCCCGATCGAGAAGGGGGACGGACGCCGTCCTGCCGATCGCGTCCGGAGAAGGATTGGCATCGATAACATCGTCTGCCATAGTCACAGCCATCGACGGTCAAGGAGGAACCGTGCAGCGATCCACCCTCACCTACGCCGACGGCACCCTGCTGCGGAACGGGCACCCGCACCGCGTGCTGGCCGGCTCGCTGCACTACTTCCGGGTCCACCCCGGACACTGGGCCGACCGGCTCCGACGGCTGGCCGCCCTCGGTCTGAACACGGTCGACACCTACGTCCCGTGGAACTTCCACGAACGCACCCCCGGCGACATCCGCTTCGACGGCCCGCGCGACCTGGCCCGCTTCGCCCGGCTCGCCCGGGACGAGGGCCTTGACGTCGTCGTGCGGCCGGGCCCGTACATCTGCGCCGAGTGGGACAACGGCGGTCTGCCCGCCTGGCTGACCGGCACCCCGGGCATGCGGCTGCGCACGTCCCACGGCCCTTTCCTGGACGCGGTCGACCGCTGGTTCGACGCGCTGATCCCCCGCGTCGCGGACCTCCAGGCCGGCCGGGGCGGACCGGTCGTGGCGGTGCAGATCGAGAACGAGTACGGCAGTTACGGCGACGACCACTCCTACGTCCGCCACATCCGGGACGCCCTCGTCGCCCGGGGCATCACCGAACTGCTCTACACCGCGGACGGACCGACCCCGCTGATGCAGGACGGCGGAACCCTGCCCGGCGAACTGGCGGCGGCGACCTTCGGCTCACGTCCCGCCGAGGCCGCGGCACTGCTGCGCGGGCGCCGGAGCGGGGAGCCGTTCTTCTGCGCCGAGTTCTGGAACGGCTGGTTCGACCACTGGGGCGAGAAGCACCACGTCCGGTCTGCGGCGAGCGCCGCCGAGGACCTCGGCGGCATCCTCGACGAGGGCGGCTCCGTGAGCCTCTACATGGCGCACGGAGGCACCAACTTCGGGCTGTGGGCGGGCGCCAACCACGACGGCGAACGCATCCAGCCGACCGTCACCAGCTACGACTCGGACGCCCCCGTCGCCGAGAACGGCGCCCTGACCCCGAAGTTCTTCGCCCTGCGGGAGAGGCTGACCGCGCTGGACGGCGCCGCGGCCCGGCGCCCGCTGCCCGCCGACCCCCCGCTGCTGGCGCCCCGCGACCTGCCGGTCACCCGGCGCGCGGGCCTGCTCGACGCGCTGCGCGCGGTGTCCGAGCCGGTGGCCGCACCGCTGCCGCTGAGCTTCGAGGAACTGTCCCTGGCCTCCGGGCTGGTGCTCTACGAGGCCGAGCCGCTGCTGCCCCCGGGGGACCACGAGGTGACCGTCACGGGCCTGCACGACCGCGCCCAGGTCTTCGTCGACGACACACCCGTCGCCGTACTGGACCGGGAGAGCGCCTCCTTCACCGTCTCCGGGACCGGCGCGCGGGTCCGGCTGGCCCTGCTGGTGGAGAACCAGGGACGGATCAACTACGGCCCGCTGCTCGGCCAGGGCAAGGGCATCCTCGGCGGTGTCCGGGTGGAGCGGCGGCTGGTGCACGGCTGGACGACGCGTCCGCTGCCGCTCGACGCCTGGACCCCGCGGGACACGGCACGCGCCGCGGCGGCGGCCCCCTCGGACGGCCGGGCAGGGTTCGCCACCGCGGTCCTGTCCGTGACCGAGCCCGCGGACACCTTCGTCGCCCTGCCCGGGTTCGGCAAGGGGTTCCTGTGGGTCAACGACGCCCTGCTGGGCCGCTATTGGGAGATCGGACCCCAGAGCACGCTCTACCTGCCCGGTCCGTTCCTGCGCCCCGGCGACAACACCCTGACCGTGCTGGAACTCGAACGCCTCGGCGACCGTGTATCCCTGCGCGACCGCCCCGGCCTCGGGCCGTCGGAGGAGTACGTCGAGACCTTCGGCTGACGGCTTCGGCCGACAGCGGCCGGGTGCGGCCCGCCTCCCGAAGGAGCAGCGGGCCGCACCCGGCCGGAGGCTCAGCGGACGTCGGCGGGGCGTTCGCCCGGCGGATACCCCGTGGGAAGGTCCACGGGCACGCCGTACACGCGCATTTCCGCCGCGGCCGCGTAGGGCTGCCCGTTGAGCGCGTCGAGCGCGGTGAACCGCACGTAGGAGGCGCGGACCCGGTCGAAGGAGACGCGTTGGGTCTGCGGGACGTCCTTCAGGGTGCCGCGGGCCACCGTCGTCCAGTCGGCGCCGTCGTCCGACACGGCGACCTCGTAGCCGGCGACACGTCCGTTCTGGCCGCCGCTCTGCCGGCCCAGGTATCCGAACCCGTCGATGTCGGCGGCGCCGCCGAGCCTCAGCGTCACCCAGTGCGGATACGGCGCCTGGGAGGCGGTGTAGTCGGTGTGCCAGATGGTGCCGGCGTCACCGTCGAGGACGTTGGCGACCGGCCCCTCCCCGGCCCCCGACGAGCCGTTCTCCGAGTCGGCGGTCGCGGTCATCGCACCCGGCGCGAGAACGGGTTCCGCGGTCACCGCGGCGCGGGCCTCGGACGAGACGGTCCTGGTGGTCCCCGCGTGGGCGTAGGCGGCCGTCACCTTCCACGTGGCGGAGGTGTCGGTCGTACCGGCCGGCGGGGTGAGGAGCCAGGTGGTGCGCACGGTCGCGCCCGGCTCCACGCGCTCGAAGAGGTTGCCGTCCTTCTCCTGCACCTCGGCCTTCCAGCCCTCGGGCAGCCCCTGGAGGGCGATGCCCACGTTGTCGGCGTCGGCGGACTCGTGGTTGGTGAACGTCGTGACGTACGCACCGGGCACGCCGGGGCTCAGTTCGACACCGGAGGGTGCCGTGACGGCGGCGCAGGCGGTCCCGGTCTCCGCCTCGCCCAGGTCGGTCACGGCGAAGTCGTCGAGGACGAGATCGGTGCCCCGGGCGCTGCCGAGCCTGCGCAGTCCGACCCAGGTGTCCCCGCAGCCCGCGACGATCTCCCGGGAGTAGGCCGCCGTGTCCAGGGCCGGCGCCAGCACCTCACGGGTGATGTCCCGGGAGGTGGTCTTCCCGTCGGCGACCCGGTCCGCGCCGGTCACCCAGGCCCACTGACCCTCGATGTTGGTCTGGTAGGAGAAGGAGACCCGGTACCGGTGGCCCTCCTGGAAGGGCACCGTCGCGGGGGTCGTGCGGTGGACCAGCCCGGTGTTCTCGGCGTGGGACTTCAGCGAGTGCCGGCCGGCGAGCACGTCGTCGACCGCCTTGCCCCGCAAGGTGCCGGAGTCGTAGGGGGAGTAGGCGTTCTTCCACTCCTTCTGGCTGTAGGGCACGTGCAGGTCGCTGATGCTGGTCCGGGGGTCGGTGACACCGCCCGCGTCGCCCTTGACGAACGGCCCCCAGCCGGGCTGGTTGCCCTCGAAGTCCTCGTGCGCGACGACCGTGCCGTCCTGGGAGCGGGGGAGCGGGGCGGTGGTGTCCGCCATCACGCGTACGTCGTCCAGGACGACCGGGGCACCACCGGCGACGGCGCCGAGGTCCACGGTGACCGTGCCGTCGCGCGGCGCGGTGAAGGAGACCGCGGCCCGCTGGGAGTACGTGTCCCGCTTCTCGTCGGACGCCATCCGGTTCCGGGCCGGGGTGATGTCGAAGGTCCTCGCCTCCGTGTCCCGGCCGCCGCGCACCCGCAGCGTCGTCTCCCGTCGCTCGCCGGGGCCGATCTCGACGTCCGCGCCGAGCGTGTACCGCTTGCCCGGGGTCAGACCGCGGACCCGCTGCGCGATGCCCGAGGCGCCGTCGCCCAGGCGGACCACGTTGTCGCCGTTGCCGGCCCGGACGATCTCGGCGCCGCCCCGCGGGTTCCAGTCGTCGAGGTCCCCGCCGTTGAAGCCGGGGTCGGACAGACCGGTGAACTGGCCGTAATGCGCGTCCCGGTGCGGCGCTGCCTTGCCGCCGTCCGGCACCAGGACGTACGGCTGCCCCTTCTCGGCGGTGAGGGTCACCCGCCCGTCGTGGGCCGCCACCCGGGCCTTCTTCGCCCGGCCCTGGTCGGTGAGCGCGTAGAGGGTGAAGTCTTCGTGGTCCGCGAACTGTTCGGTGAGTTCGAAGGTGTGCGCGCCGCCGGAGGCGCTGTAGAAGTACATCTTGTCGGCGTCGAGGGGCGAGGTGGTGCCGTCGCCCTTCCCGGCGTTCTGCCAGGGCAGCAGGTAGGTGTCGCCCTTGAGGACGTCGGTGCCGTCCATGGAGATCCGCCGCTCGCCGTCGACGTTCCGCACGCTCACCCCGCCGGTGAGCCGCGCGGACCTGCCGCGGTCCCAGTCCAGCACCTGGAAGTGCTGGAGGAACTTGGTCGGCAGGTTGTCCGTCCAGATGTTGCGGTAGAAGGCGTTCCAGTCGTTCTGGCCGGTCCAGCCCTCGAACTCGACGACACTCGCGCCGCCGAGCAGCGGGTCGACGTTCCACACGTCGCGGTCGGAGTTGGCGATGAACCGGACGATGTCGGAGTTGATGCCCTTGTTGGTGGCGCCGCCGTAGTTCTTGTCGGCGGCCCAGTGCGACCACACCGAGGAGCCCTCGAACTTGTACGCCCACTCGGTGGCGACCTCGAAGCCCATCTTCCGCAGCTCGGCGGCCAGGCCGTCGGCCAGCCAGCCGCTGGAGTAGTAGGCGTCGATGTACACGGTCCTGATGCCCGGCGCCTCCTCGCGGAGCCGCTTGAACCGGTCCAGGACGGCGCCGGTGCCCAGGTCCTTTCGCTGGTCGATGTGGTACGCCTGGTTGAGCCAGTCCCAGCCGTTCGGCTGTCCCTCGACCATGTCCTGGCTGAAGGTCCTCGCCTGTGCGTAGGCCTCGGTGGCGTTGACGTGCACGGCGAAGTCCGCGTTGTAGTCGGCGCCGGTCCGGGTGAGTCGGTTCAGGTCCTTCCAGCCGCCCGCGCGGACGTTCTCGTTGCCGCCGTAGTCGGGGTGGGCGGAGTCGTGGCCCTCGCTCGCGTACCCCTTCTCCAGCACCCACTGTCCGAGGTCGTCGGTGGCCAGGGAGATGCGCTTGGTGTTGTCCAGCGTCTTCAGGAACGGGTTGGTGGCCTGGCTCGCGAAGTTGAACGGGATGCGCTGGACGACGCGTTCGGGCACCCGGTCCGCGCCGAGCGGGCGCCGCATGTGCTCCCGGTGGGCGAGGGCGCCGTCCTGCCAGTCGACCGTGCCGTCCCGGTTGGCGTCGGCGGCGAGGACCACCGTCGCCCGGGGCAGCGCGTAGGTGTCGACGCGCGGATCGGTCGCGCCCTGGGGGTGGTAGGTGTACGTGCCGACCGACAGCTCCGCCCGCCGCCGCCCTTCGCCCGCGTCGACGATGCGGGACCGCAGACGCGTGTTCCCGTTGGTGTTGTCGTCCTGCGGCGAGTCCTCGGTCGCGTTGGTGATGACGCCCGCGGACAACTGCGCGTTCCCGACGAACGCGTACGGGGTGTCCACGGGCGCCTTGTCCGGGACGGTGTCGCCGGTGACGGGAATGAAGCGGTCGGCGGTCGTCGTCGAGTCCGTGGAGATCTTCGTCCGGGCGAGGTTGGCGCCCGGGTCGGCGGAGTCGACCGAGACCAGGGACTGACCGGGGATCGCGAGGGTGCGCACGCCCGACGCGGCCTCGCCGGAGATCTTCTCGACGGCGAAGACGACCGTCGTCTCCCCGGTGACCGTGATGCTGGAGGTGATCGTCAGGCCGGGCAGGTCCGCGAAGGTGGAGGTGTAGGTCGCCCTGCCGCCCTTCGCCTTCATCGTCGTGGTCGCGCGATGGGTCTCGCCGTTGACGGTGAAGCCGTCCAGGGCCGTCGCCTGCCCGCCGAGACGGCGCTGACCCAGGCGGTAGGAGATGACCTGGGGGAACTCCTTCGCCACGGTGACGGTCAGCCCGCCCCGGCTCAGTTCCACCGGTGTGGCGGCCCCGGGCGCCGGGGCCGAGACGGCCCGGGGCGGGGCCGCGCCGGCGGGCAGGGCGGCGGTCGACAGCAGACCGGCCGTGAGGCCCAGCGCCGCGATGACGGCACCGGGACGCGGCACGCGTGCGCGGCCCGGTGGGGGAGATGAGGAGGCTGTCGGGGTGTCCACTCTGGCCGCTCGCTTAGGTGTGATCGCTGCCATCTCGTTGCGCTCGCCCTTCTCCGTGTCGACAGAGGCGCCTTCAGAGAAACTTGATCCGCGCGAGGTTCGCGTTGGCGGGAACTATGGCAGAGGATGTTATCGATGCCAATGGGTCGCGCCTGGCTAGACTCCGGGGCGGAACCATTACCTACGACTACCTGCGACGGCGGCCCGGGCCGCGGTTTTCGTGGAGAGGCGAGCGATGTCATCGGAAACGCCGGCGGCCGACCGGACGCCCGTGAGCAGGCGGACGGCCGACGACACCGCCGTCCGGCAGCCCGGCATGGCCGACGTGGCCCGGCTCGCCGGGGTCTCCGCCCAGACGGTGTCCCGCACCCTGGCCGGTCACCCCAACGTCCAGCACAGCACCCGCGCCAAGGTGCTCGCCGCGGTCGAGGAACTCGGCTACCGCAAGAACAACGCGGCCCGGGTGCTGTCGTCGGGGCGCAGCCGGACGATCGGCGTCGTGACGCTGCGGACCACCTTCTACTCCCGTGCGAACCTTCTCTTCGGCATCGAGGCCGCGGCGCGCGAGGCCGGGTACGCGGTGAGCACCGCCGCCACGACGTCCCTGGACACCGCGGCCATCGAGGGCGCGCTGGCCCGGCTGGCGGAGCAGGACGTCGAGGGGGTCATCCTGTCGGTGCCGCTGGTGCACGTGAGCCCGGGGATCGAGCGGCTCACCCGCTCGGTGCCGACCGTCACCGTGGACGGATCGAGGACACCGGCCACCGAGGTCGTCGCCGTCGACCAGACCCTGGCGGCCCGCCTGGCGACCCGGCACCTGATCGAGCTGGGCCACGAGACCGTCTGGCACGTGTCGGGGCCCCAGGCGTGGCTCGACGCGGCCAGCCGCTGCGCCGGCTGGCGCGAGACCCTGGAGGAGGCGGGACTGTCCGTGCCGCCGGTGCTGGAGGGGGACTGGACCCCCGCCTCCGGGTACCGCAACGGGCTGGTCCTGGGCAAGATCCCCGACGTCACCGCGGTGTTCGTGGCCAGTGACGAGATGGCCTTCGGAGTGATCCGGGCGCTGCACGAAGCCGGCCGCCGGGTGCCGCGGGACATCTCCGTCGTCGGGGTGGACGACATCGCGCTCGCCGAGTACTGCTCGCCCTCGCTGACCACGGTGGCCCAGCCGTTCGCCGAGATGGGTGCCCTCGCGGTCGCCCACCTGCTGCGGCACATCGCCGATCCGGACGCGGCACCGGAACCGGCCTCCGTCGAGCCCGTGCTGGTCGTGCGTGCCAGTACGGCGGCGGTCGACGGCGCGGCCGGACGCCGGTCCTGAGCGCTCACGGTACGCCGCCCGGTCAGGCCCGGTGGGAGGTGCGGGACGCCGGTGCCGGGGCAGGCAGGGGGCTGGTCGCCGCCCGGGTGACGTCCCCGACCAGCTCGACCACGTCCGGGCCGTACGCCTGCGAGTTGACCACCTTGAGCAGCAGCACGAAGGAGTTGTTGCCGTGCTTGCGGGCCAGTTTCTCGTGGTGCCGGGCGAGGTAGCGGGTGGCGGCCTGGTTGGTGACGGCGCGCTGGCCGCAGAAGAGGAACGCGGGCCGGGCCTCGCGCCGGTCCCCGGCGGTCAGGCGGGCCAGCAGCACGTACTCCGTGACACCCGCCTCCAGCCGGTAGCGCTCGCCGCCGATCTGGAAGGCGCCCCGGTCCGGACCGGGCTCGGAGTCGACGTTCATCCGCACCCCGGGCAGCATCGCCGCCATGTGGGCGACCATGCGCCGATTCGAACCGGGACCGCCCACACAGAACTCCGTACGCTCGCCGAAGCCCTGGCCGACCATGTCCTGGGTGACCACGTGGGCGTGCGCGCCGCAGTCCTTGATGAGCGCGGAGAGCTCCAGCAGCGCGAAGACGTCGAAGCGGTGGACGGCCGGTTCGGAGGCGGCCGGGTCCCGATTGACGACGAGCAGCGACTCGGAGCTGTCCGGCAGCCCGAAGAACGCCTGCTTGCGGCGGAGTTTCCGCTTCCACAGGTAGGTGCGGGCGAGCCAGCCCAGCATGGCGCTGATGCCCGCCGCGACCACACCCAGGACGATGTTGCGTACGTCGTCAGTCATGGGCGCGCATGCTAGCGGGCCTCTGCGTACCGGTGTTCGACGGTCGGCGGGGTGCGGGCGCACCACGCGCCCGACACGCGCTGCCCGCATGCTCCTGACGCGGCCATGGCGATCAACTAAGCTGCCCGGACGGCCTTTCCCTGGAGGTGCGGATGCGTCGCCCTGTCGCACGGAATCTGACGGTCCTGGCGGTCTCGGCCGCCGTGGTGGTCTCGGTGGGGGCGGCCGCGCCACCCACGGCCCAGAGCAGGCCCGCGGCCCCCAAGACCCCGGTCGCCGTCGGGTACGGCGGCGCGGTCTCCAGCGTCGACAAGGACGCCTCCGCCGCCGGCATCGAGGTGCTCCGCAAGGGCGGCAACGCCGTCGACGCCGCCGTGGCCACCGCCGCCGCGCTCGGGGTCACCGAGCCCTACTCCGCCGGGGTCGGGGGCGGCGGCTACTTCGTCTACTACGACGCCAAGTCCCGCACCGTGCGCACCATCGACGGCCGCGAGACCGCGCCGCTCACCGCTGACGAGAAGCTCTTCACGGAGAACGGCAAACCGCTCGCCTTCGCCGACGCCGTCACCAGCGGCCTGGCCGTCGGCACCCCGGGCACCCCCGCCACCTGGCAGACGGCCCTGGACCGGTGGGGCAGCCGCCCGCTCTCCTCCGTGCTGAAGCCCGCCGAGCGCCTGGCCCGGCACGGCTTCACCGTCGACGAGACCTTCCGCTCCCAGACCGCCTCCAACGAGCAGCGGTTCCGCTACTTCCCGGACACCGCCGAGCTGTTCCTGCCGGGCGGCGAACTCCCCGTCGTGGGCTCGACGTTCAAGAACCCGGACCTGGCGCGCACCTACCGGGAGCTGGCGCGCAAGGGCGTCGGCGCGATCTACCACGGCGAACTCGGCGAGGACATCGTCGACACCGTCAACAAGCCGCCCGTCGACCCGGACTCCGGCTGGAACGCCCGCCCCGGCGACCTGTCCGCCAAGGACCTCGCGGCCTACGCGGCCAAGCTCCAGCCGCCGACGAAGACCTCCTACCGCGGCCTGGACGTCTACTCCATCGCGCCCTCCTCCTCCGGCGGCACCACCGTCGGCGAGGCCCTCAACATCCTGGAGGGCACCGACCTCTCCGCCGCGGACCAGGCCGGCTACCTGCACCGCTACATCGAGGCCAGCCGCATCGCGTTCGCCGACCGCGGGCGCTGGGTCGGCGACCCCGCCTTCGAGGACGTACCCGCGAAGGAACTGCTCTCGCAGCGGTACGCCGACTCGCGCGCGTGCCTGATCAAGGACGACGCGGTGCTCACCAGCCCGCTCGCCCCCGGCGACCCGAGGCACCCGGCCTCCTGCGCGGGCGGCGGCACGGCCGCGCCGACCACGTACGAGGGCGAGAACACCACGCACCTCACGGTGGCCGACAAGTGGGGCAACGTCGTCGCCTACACGCTCACCATCGAGCAGACCGGCGGCAGCGGCATCACCGTGCCGGGGCGCGGCTTCCTGCTCAACAACGAGCTGACGGACTTCTCCTTCGCCCCGGCCAACCCGGCCGTCCACGACCCCAACCTGCCCGGGCCCGGCAAGCGCCCGCGCTCCTCGATCGCCCCGACCATCGTCCTGGACCGGCACCACAAGCCGGTCGTGGCCCTCGGTTCGCCCGGCGGCGCCACCATCATCACCACCGTGCTCCAGACCCTCACCGGCTTCCTCGACCGCGGACTCCCGCTCGTCGACGCGATCGCCGCCCCGCGCGCCAGCCAGCGCAACGCCGCCCAGACCGAGCTGGAACCCGGGCTCTACGACAGCGCCGTACGGGCGGAACTGGAGGCCCTCGGCCACTCCTTCAAGCCCAACCCCGAGATCGGCGCCGCGACCGCCGTACAGCGCCTGGCCAACGGCACGTGGCTGGCCGCCGCCGAGAAGGTGCGGCGCGGCGGCGGCTCCGCGATGGTCGTCGAACCGGTGCGACGGAAGTAGTCAGAGTTCGGGGACGGGCCGCTCGGGCGTCCGGAACGCCAGCCGCCCGTCCTCGACGTCGACCGTCACCCGGCCGCCCTCCGCGACCCGCCCGTCGAGCAGCAGCCGGGACAGCTCGTTGTCGACCTCGCGCTGGATGGTGCGGCGCAGCGGGCGGGCGCCGTACTCGGGCTGGTAGCCGCGCTCGGCGAGCCAGTCCACGGCCGCGTCGGTGAAGTCGACGGTGATGCCCTGCGCGTGCACCATGCGGCGGGTCTGCTCCAGGAGCAGGCTGGTGATCTGCCGCAGCTGCTCGCCGCTGAGCTGGCGGAAGACCACGATCTCGTCGACGCGGTTGAGGAACTCGGGCCGGAAGTGCTCCCGCAGCGGGCGCAGCACCTGCTCGCGCCGCGCCTCCTCGTCCGCCTCCGCGCCACCCGCGCCGAAGCCGATCCCGGCACCGCGCCGGGTGATCACGTCCGAGCCCAGGTTGCTGGTCATCACGACGACCGTGTTGGAGAAGTCCACCGTCCGGCCCTGCGAGTCGGTCAGCCGCCCGTCGTCCAGGACCTGGAGCAGGATGTTGAAGACGTCCGGGTGCGCCTTCTCCACCTCGTCGAGCAGCAGCAGCGAGTACGGGTGCCTCCGCACCACCTCGGTGAGCTGGCCGGCCTCCTCGTGCCCGACGTAGCCGGGCGGGGCGCCGACCAGGCGGCTGACGGTGTGGCGCTCCTGGTACTCGCTCATGTCGAGGCGGACCATCCGGTCCTCGCTGCCGAACAGCGCCTCGGCCAGCGCCCGGGCCAGCTCGGTCTTGCCGACGCCGGTCGGGCCGAGGAAGAGGAAGCTGCCGATGGGCCGGTCGGGGCTGGACAGCCCGGCGCGGGAGCGCAGCACGGCGTCGGAGACGACCCGGACCGCCTCGTCCTGGCCGACCACCCGCTCGTGCAGGTGGGACTCCAGGCCCAGCAGGCGGTCCTTCTCCTCCTGGGTGAGGCTGCTGACCGGGATGCCGGTCTGCCGGGAGACCACCTCGGCGATGGACTCGGTGTCCACGACCAGGTCGAGGCCCTCGTCGGCCTGGCCGTCGCCGGTGGCCTCGGTGATCCGCTGCTTCAGCTCGACGATCCGGTCCCGCAGCTGCGTCGCCTGCTCGTACTGCTCGTCCGCGACCGCCTGGTCCTTGTCCCGGACCAGCTGGTCGACCTCGCGCTCCAGGGCCCGTACGTCGGTGCCCTTGGTGCGCGCCCGCAGCCGGACCCGGGCGCCCGCCTGGTCGATCAGGTCGATGGCCTTGTCGGGCAGCCGCCGGTCGGTGAGGTAGCGGTCGGACATCTCGACGGCCGCGACCAGTGCCTCGTCGGTGTAGCGGACCTGATGATGGGCCTCGTAGCGGTCGCGGAGCCCGCGCAGGATCTCGATCGCGTCGGCGGTGGTGGGCTCCGGCACCAGGATCGGCTGGAAGCGGCGGGCGAGGGCCGCGTCCTTCTCGATCCTGCGGTACTCCTCCAGCGTGGTGGCGCCCACGATGTGCAGCTCGCCGCGGGCCAGGGCGGGCTTGAGGATGTTGCCGGCGTCCATCGAGCCGCTCTCGCCGCCCCCGCCGGCGCCGACGACGGTGTGCAGCTCGTCGATGAAGATGATCAGCTCGTCGGAGTGGGCGCGGATCTCGCCCACGATGTTGTTCATCCGCTCCTCGAAGTCGCCCCGGTAGCGGGTGCCCGCGACCACGCCGGTCAGGTCCAGCGCGACGACCCGGCGCCCGATCAGCACGTCGGGCACGTCGCCGTCGGTGATGCGCTGGGCCAGGCCCTCCACGATCGCGGTCTTGCCGACACCGGCGTCGCCGATCAGGACCGGGTTGTTCTTGCCGCGCCGGGAGAGCACCTCGACGGTCTGCTCGATCTCCTGCTCGCGCCCGATCACCGGGTCGATCCGGCCCTGCTGGGCCAGCTCGGTGAGGTCGCGGCCGTACTTGTCGAGGGTCGGCGTGTTCGTGGTCCGCGCGCCCTCGGTGCGGCCCTTCGCGGCCTCGGGCGTCTCGGTGGGCAGGTTCGAGGGCGCGAACCGGGCCGCGTTCAGGATGTGCCCGGCGGCCGAGTCCGGGTTGGCGGCCAGGGCGCTGAGCACGTGCTCCGGACCGATGTACCCGGTGCCGGTGGAGCGGGCCAGCTCGTGCGCGTCGAGCAGGGCGCGCTTGACGGCCGGGGTGAGCGAGAGCGACGTGGGCGGCGGGACCTCGCCCGGCGGATGCTGCACCGGGCCGGTCCGCTCGTCGATCTGCGAGGCCAGCGAGTCGGGGTCGGCACCGGCCCGGCTGAGCAGCCCCCGGGTCGGCTCGGTGGCGAGCGCGGCCCGCAGCAGGTGCTCGGTGTCCAGATCGCGGCTGCCGTGCTCGGCGGCGTACTGCGCGGCGCCGCGCACCAGCTCACGGGCGGGCTGGCTGAGCAGCCGGCCGATGTCGATCTGCCGAGGCCTGGGCCCGCCGAAGAAGCGTGCCAGGAATTCCGCGAACGGGTCGCCCTCCGGGCCCATGTAGCCGCTGGTCATCGTGTACCGACCTCCGCTGCATCGCTGATCGACGTGCCGGGGCCGGGTAACCCGGCAGGCGTGCGGTCATGCCCAACATGACACGTTATGTTCCGCCGGGCATGTCCGGCACCCGGCCGGAACCAGCGCCCTCGCCCGAGCCGTGGGCCGTGGGCGATGAGCCGGGCCGTGGCCCAGGAGCCGGGAGTCGTGGCCGGTGAGCCGTGCCGACCACCGGTCCGGGCTGCGGCCCGGCTCCGGGGCCCGACCACCGGGCCGCGCCTTCGATCCGGGCTCGGCCCGCGGCCTGGCTCACAGCCTGATCCCCGGGTGCTCGCACCTCGGGCCCGGTTCGGGCCCTTGGCCCGGTCGCGGTTCGCGCTTCGCGGTTCGCGATTCCGGCCGGTCTGTCGATTTGGCCCGACATGCGGCCTTGCCCCGCGGCCTCGACCTGTGGTCCCGGCCTGCGCCCCGCCCGCGGCCTCGACCTGTGGCCCCGACGCGTGGCCCCGACCCGTGGCCTTGCCCCCCGTGGCCCCGACCCGTGGCCTCGGTCTGCGGCCTCGGCCGGCGCCCGGCTCACCGCCCGGTCGCAGGCGGGCTCGCGGCTCGGTCCGCAGCTTGGGCATACGGCCACCCGGGACCTTGGTCGGTCCCGGGCCCGGATTCCAGCAGGGCTCTTGGCCCGGACGCGGCCCGGCCCGGGCCCCCGGGCCCCGCCCGCCCCCGACCCCGCCGTCTCTCAGATGCCGTCCCTCGACGTCAGGACGCGTGGGCCGCTGTTCGTGATGGCCACCGTGTGCTCCACGTGGGCCGCGCGGGAGCCGTCGTTGGTGCGCAGGGTCCAGCCGTCGGGGGCCGCGTGGTAGTCGTCGCGGCCGCCGGCGATCAGCATGGGCTCGAGGGCGAGGACCATGCCGTGCCGCAGCGGGAGCCCGCGTCCCGGGCGGCCCTCGTTGGGCACCCCCGGGTCCTCGTGCATGTGCCGGCCGATGCCGTGGCCGCCGAAGTCCTCCATGATCCCGTAACCGGCCGACCGGCAGACCGTGCCGATGGCGTGCGCGATGTCGCCGATGCGGTTGCCGACGACGGCCGCGTCGATGCCCGCCTCCAGGGCCCGCTCCGCGGTCTCGATCAGTGTCACGTCGGCGGGGCGCGGGGTGCCCACCACGAAGCTGAGCGCCGAGTCGCCCGCCCAGCCGTCCAGGAGGGCGCCGCAGTCGATGGAGACCAGGTCGCCGTCGCGCAGCCGGTAGCCGTCCGGGATGCCGTGCACGATCGCGTCGTTCACCGACGCGCAGATGACGCCCGGGAAGGGCGTCGGAGCGAAGGAGGGGCGGTAGCCGAGGAACGGCGAGCCCGCGCCCGCCTCCCGCAGTACCTCGTGCGCCACCGCGTCCAGCTCCAGCAGGGACACGCCCACGTCCGCGGCCTGCCGTACGGCCGTCAGGGCGCGTGCGACGACCTGTCCGGCCGCGTGCATGGCGTCGATCGATGTGTCCGTCTTCAGTTCCACCATGCCAATTACTATACCGGTATTTTAATTGGGAGCGTGCACGGTGGTGATCGATCCGCCACGGGCGGGTCCGGTACGGGAAGCCGGTATTAGAATGACGTCATGGTACGCACCCCTCTGACCCCCGAAGAGCGCGAGCGCGGCGAGCAGCTCGGGCGGCTGCTCCGCACGGCCCGCGGCGAGCGGAGCATGACGGCGGTCGCCGCCGAGGCCGGCATCTCCGCCGAGACGCTGCGCAAGATCGAGACCGGCCGGGCGCCCACCCCGGCGTTCTTCACGGTGGCCGCGCTGGCCCGCGCGCTGGGGCTGTCCATGGACGAGCTGGTGGGCAGGTGCGCGCCCGCGATGGCCTGAGCCGGCGGCACTCACCCACAGGAGTGCGAAACACGATCGACACCGCGCCTTGACGACGATGGTCTTGGCAAGCCCCTCCGGCCAGGCTTACGTTCGTCCCTCTACGGCCCGCTCTACGGGCGTAGAGGCTCTGACGTCGTGTCGAAGGAGCAGCTCATGGCCAACGTCGTACGTGCCGCTCTCGTCCAGGCCACCTGGACCGGCGACACCGAGTCCATGGTGGCGAAACACGAGGAGCACGCCCGCGAGGCCGCCCGGCGGGGCGCCCAGGTCATCGGGTTCCAGGAGGTGTTCAACGCCCCCTACTTCTGCCAGGTCCAGGACCCCGAGCACTACCGCTGGGCCGAGCCGGTGCCCGACGGCCCCACCGTCCGCCGCATGCAGGCGCTGGCCCGCGAGACCGGCATGGTGCTCGTCGTCCCCGTCTTCGAGGTCGAGCAGTCCGGCTTCTACTACAACACCGCGGCCGTGATCGACGCCGACGGCACCGTCCTCGGCACCTACCGCAAGCACCACATCCCGCAGGTCAAGGGCTTCTGGGAGAAGTTCTACTTCCGCCCCGGCAATCTCGGCTGGCCCGTCTTCGACACCGCCGTCGGCAAGGTCGGCGTCTACATCTGCTACGACCGCCACTTCCCGGAGGGCTGGCGCCAACTCGGCCTCGGCGGCGCCCAGCTGGTGTACAACCCGTCCGCCACCCACCGCGGCCTCTCCGCCCACCTGTGGCAGCTCGAACAGCCCGCCGCGGCCGTCGCCAACGAGTACTTCGTCGCCGCCATCAACCGGGTCGGCGTCGAGGAGTACGGCGACAACGACTTCTACGGCACCTCGTACTTCGTCGACCCGCGCGGCCGGTTCGTCGGCGAGACGGCCAGCGACACCAAGGAGGAGCTGGTCGTCCGCGACCTGGACTTCGACCTCATCGACGAGGTCCGGCAGCAGTGGGCCTTCTACCGCGACCGCCGCCCCGACGCCTACGAAGGGCTGGTGCGGCCGTGACCAAGGACCTGTTCGCCCGTCACCGCGCCGTGCTGCCCGACTGGCTCGCGCTCTACTACGAGAACCCGCTGGAGATCACCCACGGCGAGGGCCGGCACGTCTGGGACGCCGAGGGGAACAAGTACCTCGACTTCTTCGGCGGCATCCTCACCACGATGACCGCGCACGCCCTGCCCGAGGTCACCAAGGCCGTCGCCGAGCAGGCCGGGCGGATCATCCACTCCTCGACCCTCTACCTCAACCGCCCGATGGTCGAACTCGCCGAACGCGTCGCCCAGCTGTCCGGCATCCCCGACGCCCGCGTCTTCTTCACCACCTCCGGCACCGAGGCCAACGACACCGCCCTGCTGCTCGCCACCGCCCACCGGCGCAGCAACACGATCCTGGCGATGCGCAACAGCTACCACGGCCGCTCCTTCAGCTCCGTCGGCATCACCGGCAACCGCGGCTGGTCCCCGACCTCCCTCTCCCCGCTCCAGACCCTCTACGTCCACGGCGGCGTCCGCACCCGCGGCCCCTACGCCCACCTGGACGACCGGGACTTCATCGACGCCTGCGTCGCCGACCTGAAGGACCTGCTCGGCCACACCCGTGCCCCCGCCGCGCTGATCGCCGAACCCGTCCAGGGGGTGGGCGGCTTCACCTCCCCGCCGGACGGCCTGTACGCCGCCTTCCGCGAGGTGCTGCACGAGCGGGGCATCCTGTGGATCGCCGACGAGGTGCAGACCGGCTGGGGCCGCACCGGCGAGCACTTCTGGGGCTGGCAGGCGCACGGGAGGAGCGGGCCGCCGGACATCGTCACCTTCGCCAAGGGCATCGGCAACGGCACGTCGATCGGCGGCGTCATCGCCCGCGCCGAGATCATGAACTGCCTGGACGCCAACAGCATCTCCACCTTCGGCGGCACCCAGCTCACCATGGCCGCGGGCCTCGCCAACCTCAACCACCTCCTCGAACACGACCTCCAGGGCAACGCCCGGCGCGTCGGCGGCCTGCTCATCGAACGGCTGCGGGCCGCCGCCGCCCAGGTGCCGCACGTGCGCGAGGTGCGCGGGCGCGGCCTGATGATCGGCGTCGAGCTGACCCGGCCCGGCACCGACGAGGCCGCCCCCGAGGCGGCGTCCACCGTGCTGGAGGCGGCCCGCGCCGGCGGACTGCTCGTCGGCAAGGGCGGCGGCCACAGCACCAGCGTGCTGCGCGTCGCCCCGCCGATGTCCCTCACCGTCGCGGAGGCCGAGGAGGGCGCCGCGATCCTCGAACGCGCCCTGCGGAGCATCTGAGAGCCGCGTTCCGCGTCCCGGGCCCAGGAGGCGCCGCCATGACCACCACCCCCGAGACCCCGGTCCAGCAACCCCAGCAGCTCCGGGAGCCCTGGGAGCCGGCCCTGACGGTCCGTCAGGTGCTCGGCCTCGAACGGGTGCGGGCCGGACAGCCCGAGGTGGTGGCCGGTGCCCACCGGCTCGACCGGCCGGTGCGCTGGGTGCACGTCGCCGAGGCCGCCGACGTCGGCGTGATGCTCAGCGGCGGCGAGATGGTCCTGACCACCGGCGTGCTCCTCGCCGGTGACGAGGACAAGCAGGGCGAGTACATCCGCTCCCTGGACCGGGCCGAGGCCGCGGCCGTCGTGCTCGGCCTCGGCCGCGCCTTCCCCGCCCCGCCCGACGTGATGCGCAGGGCCGCCGAGCGCTGCGGGCTGCCCCTGGTCGTCCTGCACCGGCCCTTCCCCTTCGCCGAACTCACCGAGGAGGTGCAGTCCCGGCTGCTGCGGCGCAAGTTCGCCGCCGTCAGCCTCTCCGAGGCGGTACGCACCGAACTGACCGGCCTGATCACCGCCGGCGCCCCCGTGCAGCGCCTGCTCGACGAGGTGGCCCGGCACGCCGGCTGCCCGGTCGTCGTCACCAACCTCGCCCACCGCGTCCTCGCCACGGCCGGGGAGCGGGCGGCCGTCGACGACGTGCTGCGGGACTGGGAACGCATCGCCCGCCAGGCCGGTGCCGGGTCCGCCGACGGCTGGCTCCGCGCCGAACTGAGCTGCCGCGGGGAGCGCTGGGGGCGGCTGGTGCTGTGCGGCTACGGCGGTGACCGGGCCGCCGGACGGCTGCTCGCCGACCGTGCCGCCGAGGCCCTCGTCCTGCACCGCATGCTCGCCGGTGACGGGACCCACGGGTCCCAGGGGGCCGCGTCCGCGGGTTCCTGGGACGCGTGGGAGGAGCAGTCCGCGCGGAGCCTGCTCACCGACCTGGTCACCGGGGCCGTACCGGCGCGGCAGCTGCTGCCCCGGGCGCGCGCCGCGGGCCTGCCGGTCAACCGGCGCGTCTTCGTGCCCCTCGTCGTCCGCGAGCGGGACCCCGCCCGCCCCGCCCGGGTGCTGCGGCGGCTCGGACTGCCCGGGATCGCCGCCGGGCTCGCCGACGGCCGGGTGGCCGTCCTGCTCAGCCTCGCCCCCGACCAGGACGCCCGCGCCCTGACCGCCCACTTCGCGACCCGGCTGCGTGCGGAACCGGACTCCCGCCACGCCGTGGTCGCCGCCGCCGAGGCCCGCGCCGACTGGGCCGACGTACCGGCGGGACTGCGCGAGGCGCAGCACGTCGCCGACGCCGTCGCGGACTCCGCGACCGCCCTGGACCCGCCGCCCGTCGTACGCCTGCGCGACGTCCACCTGCGCGGCCTGGTGCGGCTGCTGCGGGACGACCCGCACGTGCAGTCCTTCGCCGAGCGGGAGCTGGACGGGCTGCTGCGCGGCCCCGACCAGGACCTGCTGCCCGTCCTGCGCACCTACCTCGCCACCGGCCGCAACAAGTCCCGCACCGCCCAGCTCCACCACGTCTCCCGGCCCGCGCTCTACCGCCGACTCGAAGCCATACAGGGCCGCCTCGGCGTCGACCTCGACGACTTCGAGCAGGCCGCCTCCGTCCACATCGCGCTCCTCGCCCACGACGCCCAACAGGGGTGACACCGTGCAATGCCCGACCCCCGCAGACGTGACACCGTGCCACTCAATCCGGCCACCCGGCGTCCCTAGTCTCGCCGTACACCGAGCGAGTGGAGGCCGAAGATGAGCCGAGTGATCCGTGCCGCGCTCTTCCAGACCGCCTGGACGGGCGACAAGGAATCGATGATCCAGGTCCACGAGCAGGCGGTGCGCGACGCCGCCGCCCAGGGCGCACAGGTCATGTGCTTCCAGGAGCTGTTCTACGGACCGTACTTCTGCCAGGTCCAGGACCCCCAGTTCTACGCCTACGCCGAGCGCATCCCCGACGGCCCGATCGTGGAGCGCTTCCAGCGGCTCGCCCGCGAGCACGGCATCGTCCTGGTGCTCCCCATGTACGAGGAGGAGCAGCCCGGCGTCCTCTACAACACCGCCGCCGTCATCGACGCCGACGGCTCCTACCTCGGCAAGTACCGCAAGACGCACATCCCGCAGGTGCGCGGCTTCTGGGAGAAGTTCTACTTCCGCCCGGGGAACTCCGGCTGGCCGGTCTTCGACACCGCCGTCGGCAAGGTCGGCGTCTACATCTGCTACGACCGGCACTTCCCCGAGGGCTGGCGGGCGCTGGGCCTCGAAGGCGCCGAGATCGTCTTCAACCCGTCGGCCACCTCCCGCGGCCTGTCCGGCTACCTGTGGCAGCTGGAGCAGCCGGCGGCGGCCGTCGCCAACGAGTACTTCGTCGGCGCCATCAACCGGGTCGGCGTCGAGGAGTTGGGCGACAACGACTTCTACGGCACCTCGTACTTCGTCGACCCCGAGGCGCAGTTCGTCGGCGAGGTCGCGAGCGACAAGGAGACCGAACTCGTCGTCCGCGACCTCGACCTGGCCAAGCTGCGCGAGGTCCGCGACCGCTGGCAGTTCTACCGCGACCGCGCGCCGGGCGCGTACTCCCCGCTGACCGCGCCCTGACCCGCCCGCCGGGGCCCCTGACAGGAGGGAACAGCAGCATGAGCAGCCGTACCGTCATCCGCGGTGGCCTCGTCGTCACCGCGTCCGACGAGATCCACGCCGACGTCCTGGTCGAGGACGGCCGCGTCGCCGCCCTCGCCGCGACCGGCACCCCGGCCGCCGAGGCGTTCACCGCCGAGCGGGTGATAGACGCGAGCGGCAAGTACGTCATCCCGGGCGGCGTCGACGGGCACACCCACATGGAGATGCCCTTCGGCGGAACCTACGCCGCCGACACCTTCGAGACGGGCACCCGCGCCGCCGCCTGGGGCGGCACCACCACCATCGTCGACTTCGCCATCCAGAGCGTCGGACACTCCCTGCGCGAGGGACTGGACGCCTGGCACGCGAAGGCCGAGGGCAACTGCGCCATCGACTACGGCTTCCACATGATCGTCTCCGACGTGAACCAGGAGACGCTCAAGGAGATGGACCTGCTCGTGGAGGAGGGCGTGACCTCCTTCAAGCAGTTCATGGCGTACCCCGGCGTCTTCTACTCCGACGACGGCCAGATCCTGCGCGCCATGCAGCGCGCCGCCGGGAACGGCGGCCTGATCATGATGCACGCCGAGAACGGCATCGCCATCGACGTCCTGGTCGAGCAGGCCCTCGCCCGCGGGGAGACCGACCCGCGCTTCCACGGCGAGGTCCGCAAGGCCCTCCTGGAGGCCGAGGCCACCCACCGTGCCATCCGGCTCGCGCAGGTGGCCGGGGCGCCGCTGTACGTCGTGCACGTCTCGGCGACGGAGGCGGTCGCCGAGCTGACCCGGGCCCGCGACGAGGGCCTGCCGGTCTTCGGCGAGACCTGCCCGCAGTACCTGTTCCTGTCCACCGACAACCTTGCCGAGCCCGGCTTCGAGGGCGCCAAGTACGTGTGCAGCACCCCGCTCCGGCCGAGGGAACACCAGGCGGCGCTGTGGCGGGGTCTGAGGACCAACGACCTCCAGGTGGTCTCCACCGACCACTGCCCCTTCTGCTTCAGCGGACAGAAGGAGCTGGGCCGGGGCGACTTCTCCAAGATCCCCAACGGGATGCCGGGCGTCGAGAACCGCATGGACCTGCTCCACCAGGCCGTCGTCGAGGGCCGCATCAGCCGCCGCCGCTGGATCGAGATCGCCTGCGCCACCCCGGCCCGGATGTTCGGGCTGTACCCGAAGAAGGGCACCATCGCGCCCGGCGCGGACGCCGACATCGTCGTCTACGACCCGCACGCCGAGCAGGTCCTCTCCGCCGAGACCCACCACATGAACGTCGACTACTCGGCGTACGAGGGCAAGCGGATCACCGGCCGGGTGGAGACCGTGCTCTCGCGCGGCGAACCGGTCGTCACCGAGCGGGAGTACACCGGACGCAAGGGCCACGGCGTCTACACCCCGCGCGCCACCTGTCAGTACCTGAACTAGGAGCGGTGCCCATGGACTTCGGACTCGTCCTGCAGACCGACCCGCCGGCCTCCCGCGTCGTGGAGCTGATGCAACGCGCCGAGCACAACGGCTTCAGCCATGGCTGGACCTTCGACTCCGCCGTGCTGTGGCAGGAACCGTTCGTGATCTACAGCCAGGTCCTGGCCCACACCAGCACGCTGAAGATCGGCCCGATGGTCACCAACCCCGGCACCCGCACCTGGGAGGTGACCGCCTCCACCTTCGCCACCCTCAACGACATGTTCGGCAACCGCACCGTCTGCGGCATCGGCCGCGGCGACTCCGCGATGCGGGTGGCGGGACGCAAACCCAACACCCTCGCCCGCATCAGCGAGGCCATCAAGGTCATCCGCGCGCTGGGCAGGGGAGAGGAGGCCGACCTCGGCGGCGGCACCGTCGTCCGCTTCCCGTGGATCAAGCCGGGCGCCGAGGTCCCCGTCTGGATGGCCGCGTACGGCCCCAAGGCGCTGAAGATGACCGGCGAGGAGGCCGACGGCTTCATCCTCCAGCTCGCCGACCTCTACCTGACCGAGTACATGGTCAAGGCCGTCCGGGACGCCGCCGAGGCCGCCGGGCGCGACCCGTCCGAGGTGACCGTCTGCGTCGCCGCCCCCGCCTACGTCACCGCCGACGACTCGCCCGAGGCCCTCGCCCACGCCCGCGAGCAGTGCCGCTGGTTCGGCGGCATGGTCGGCAACCACGTCGCCGACCTGGTCGCCAAGTACGGCGCCCACACCGGGGCCGTGCCCGACGAACTCACCGACTACATCAAGGCACGCGAGGGCTACGACTACGCCCACCACGGGCGCAGCGGCAACCCGGACACGCAGTTCGTGCCGGACGAGATCGTCGACCGGTTCTGCCTGATCGGACCGGTCGAGAAGCACATCGAGAAGCTGACCGCCCTGCGCGCCCTCGGCGTCGACCAGTTCGCGCTGTACGACATGCACGACGCGCAGGAAGCCGTGATCGACACCTACGGCACCAAGGTCATCCCGGCCGTCAACGCCTGACCCCGTCCCCGCCCGCCCCGCGCTCCGGGGCGGGCGGGCCCCGGGCGCACCCGCGCACCCCCCTCGGCACCGCCCGCACGGCCTCTCCCGTCCTCTCGCACGATTGGCCTGCCCATGACCGACACCGCGCCCACGGCCATACCGCCGTCCGCCCAAGTCACCCTGCCCGACGGGCGCGTGGAGCTCGCCCCGGGCTCCCCGCCGCCGAGCGGTCCCTACGCCAACGAGGACCTGCTGCCCGTCCCCGTCGAGGGGCGCACCTGGACCACGTACAACTTCTCCGCCCTGTGGGTCGGCATGGCCCACAACACGGCCTCCTGGACCCTCGCCTCCGGTCTGATCGCGGTCGGCATGGACTGGAAGCAGGCGGTGTTCACCATCGCCCTGGCCAACCTGATCGTCCTCGCGCCCATGCTGCTCACCGGGCACGCCGGACCCAAGTACGGCATCCCCTTCCCGGTGTTCGCCCGCGCCTCCTTCGGCATCCGCGGCGCCAACCTGCCCGCCGTCGTGCGGGCGTTGGTGGCGTGCGGCTGGTTCGGCATCCAGACCTGGATCGGCGGCGAGGCGATCTACTTCCTGGCCGGCAAACTGATCGGCGACGGCTGGACGGACGCCGGCACGATCGGCGGCTACGCCTGGACCATGTGGCTGTCCTTCGCGCTCTTCTGGGTGCTCCAGGTCGCCATCATCTACCGGGGCATGGAGACCATCCGCCGCTTCGAGAACTGGGCGGCGCCCTTCGTCCTGGTCGGCGCCTTCGTGATGCTGTGGTGGATGGCCGACAAGGCGGGCGGCTTCGGCCCGCTCTTCGACCAGCCGTCGAAGCTGGGCTGGGGCGGCGACTTCTGGAAGCTGTTCTGGCCCTCCCTGATGGGCATGATCGGCTTCTGGTCCACGCTGTCCCTCAACATCCCCGACTTCACCCGCTACGGGAAGAGCCAGAAGGCCCAGACCCGCGGCCAGGCCCTCGGCCTGCCGACGACGATGACCCTGTTCGCCTTCCTGTCCGTCATGGTCACCTCCGGCTCCCAGGCCGTGTACGGCGAGCCGATCTGGGACCCGGTACAGCTCGCCGCGAAGACCGACAACGTGGTCGGCCTGCTCTTCGCCCTCGTCACCGTCCTGGTGGCGACCCTGTCCGTGAACATCGCGGCCAACCTGGTCTCACCGGCCTTCGACTTCTCCAACGTCGCCCCGCGCAGGGTGAGTTTCCGGGCGGGCGCGCTCATCACGTCCGTGCTGGCCGTGCTGATCTTCCCCTGGAAGCTGTACTCCGACCCGCAGGGCTACATCTTCACCTGGCTCGGCCTGGTCGGCGGCCTGCTCGGCACGGTGGCCGGCATCCTCATCGCCGACTACTGGATCCTGCGCCGCGCCCGCCTCCACCTCGTCGACCTGTACCGCAGGGGCGGACGCTACTGGTACGACGGCGGCTGGAACTGGCGCGCGGTGCTCGCCTTCACCGTCGGCGGTGTCCTGGCCATCGGCGGCGCCGACTTCCACCCCCTGGTCGACGGCCGCCCCGTACCGTTCCTCGAACCGCTGGCCGACTACGGCTGGGCGGTGGGCCTGGGCACGTCCCTGGTCCTCTACCTGGCCCTGACGCTGCTGCCCGCCACGCGGCCGGGGGCCGAGACCGCCGGCCCCGCTCAGCCCTAGCCGTGCCGCAAGGCGGCCACGGCCTCCTTGGCCGCCTTGATGGCGCCCTTGTTGATCTCGGTGGTGCCGGGGGCCTTCTTCGACTCGAAGTCGCTGCCGTTGTACGTGATCATCACCAGGGCGTTGGCCGCGCGGACCAGTACGGTGCCCTCGCGGGTCTGCTGCTTGTCCTCGGTGGTGAGGTTCACGACCGAGTAGGCGCTGTCGCCGAGGCCCGGGACCGCGCCCCCGCCGCCGCGGTCGGCGACCCGTTCCCGGTACGACTTCCGCGCCGCCTCGTCCGTCTGCATCACCTCGAAGGAGACGTCGAGCCAGCGGTAGTCGTAGCCCTTGAGCGCGTTCCAGGAACAGGTGCGGCGCACCCCGGTGTCCGTGGACGGGATCTCCTTGCCGGCCGCCTTGGCGCCCGGCACCAGCGAGGTGACCGTCTTCCCGGCCAGGGCCTCGCACGGTGCCGGTGCGGCGGCGTACGTCTTCATCGCCGGCCGGGTCGCCGGTGCGGACGCCGATCGGTGCGCGGTGTCGGGCGGCGTCCTGTCCTGCGCGGCCGGGGAGGTGTCCGACCCGGACGACAGCGCCCAGCCCGCCGTGGCGAGCACGGCGACCGGCGCCAGACGGGCGGCCAGGGCGAGCGGCAGGGGAAGAGAACGCACGGCGCACTTCTCGTGGGGGACGGTGCGGAGGGTGCCCGCACTGCGGACGGGACGCCAGTGTCACACGAGTCCCCGTGGGGCGAAAGGCCGAACTCGGTGCGTGCCCGGGCGGTGACGCAGACGTACGGCGGCCGTCAGGGCCGTACGGCCGTCACCAGCCACACACCGGCCCGCATCCGCACGCCGGTGTCCGTGGCGTGGGGGAGCAGCGCCGCCTCCAGTTCGGCGAGCCGTCCGGCGGGCAGGGACCGGCCCGGGAAGCGGGACAGCAGGAAGTCGACGGCGTCCGGGACGTCCCGGCCCCACACCGCCTCCACGGTGACCGGGGCGACCGCCACCTCCCGGTACCCGGCCCCGGAGAGGACGTCCCGGACGTGTCCCGGATCGGAGAGCGAGGCCATCGCGCTCTGTGCGGCGGTCGCCTCGGGGCCGGGCTCCTCGCCGACGAGACGGGCGAACAGGCCCAGCGTCCGGGCCTCTTCCGAGTGCTCCCCGGGCGGCTGCGGGCAGACGAAGGCGAGCCGCCCGCCCGGGCGCAGGGCCCGCGCCAGATTGCGGAAGGCGGCGGCGTGGTCCTCGAAGAACATCACGCCGCCCCGGCTGACGACCACGTCGTACCCCTCCGCCGGAAACCGGTGCACCTGCGCGTCGGCGCACTCGTACGCGGCGTTCGCGAGGCCCTCGGCGGCGGTGCTCGCGCGGGCCCGCGCCAGCAGCGGCGCGGAGATGTCGACGCCGACCGCGTGCCCGGGGGCGGCGAGCCTGGCCGCGATCCGGGTCGTCGCGCCGGCCCCGCAGCCGACGTCGAGGACACGGTCGCCGGGAGCGACGGCCGCCGCGCCGAACAGGGCGTCGTTGACCCCGGCGAGCATCGCGTCGTAGCGGGCCCGGTGGGTGGCCCAGTGCGTGCCGACGGGGCCGTTCCAGGCCTCGGCCTGGCGGGAGTTGGTGAGCTGGGTCATGAGGTCTCCCGAGGAGTGGCGCGGGCGCCGGCGGCGGTCAGGGCCGTCTCGACGCGGTCCACGGCGGTGAACGCGCCGTACGCGACGAGGTGGACCAGGCAGTGGTCGGTGTGCTCGGGACGGCGCCACGCGGCGACGTCCGCGTCCGTGATCCGGTACGGCGCGAGCGCGGCCAGCAGCGCCAGCCGTGCGCCGGGCCGCTCCCGCCGGTCGGGGAACGGGTCGGGGGCGGCGGGCGGGTGGGAGCCGTCCCAGTCGCGCACCGCGGCGCGTACCAGGTCCTGGTCGTCGGCGTCCAGGAGACCGGCGCCCGTCGCGGCGGTGGCGCTCAGCGCCGCGTACGCCGGGCCGACCGGTGTCCCCGCCGCCCACTCCGGTCCCGGGCCGGGGTCGTCCAGCAGGGGCAGGGAGGCGCCGGGCACGGCGGTCCGGCGCACCGTGCGGGACAGCGACCGGCCCGCCAGGCTCCGTACCGGACGCAGCCGTTGCGCGTCGGCCGGGAGCAGCCTCTCGGTCACCAGGGACGACACGACGCGGTTGATGAAGTGGAAGGCCAGCACGGTGCCGAGGTAGCCGGGAGCCTCCTCGGCCGGGAACGGATACGGATCCCGCGCGGCGCCCGGGACCCGGGTGCGCCGCGCCCAGTCGAGCACGCGCGCGTGCCGCTCGTCGGTCGGCTCCTGCCCCCGGGCCAGCCGCTCGGCCAGGGCGTGGTCGCCGGTGGCGTGCAGCAGCATGGTGTGCGCGTCCACGCAGAACCGGCACCTGTTGGCCTGCGACACCCCGAAGGCGGCGACCTCCTTGCCGGTCCGGTCGCCGGGGCCGGCGAGCAGGGACTCGCGCATCAGCGCCCAGGCCGGGGCGACCAGCGCGGGCGCCGAGGAGAGGACCACGAAGGGGGCCGGTTCGGGGATGCCGAAGTCCCGCGCGGCCTGTGCGTAGACCTCGGCGACGCGGCCGGTGGCCGACTTCGGGGGCAGCGGTTCGGTGTGACGGAAGGGTGTGGGCATGGACAGCAGCCTGCGCCGCGAGGGCGCCCGGTGTCGTCGTACGGGCGGATGCGGCCGGCGCTGCGCCGCCGGGACCCGGCCGGGCGGCCGGCTACTTCGCCGGGAGTAGTACCGAAGCCGTCCACAGGGCCGACGCGGCGGTCCACGGCGGCGCATAGGGTGCGGGCATGAGTGGGCGTCGGATCGATCGCGAACGGCTCGCCGACATGGTCCTCGCGGCCGTGGTCGGCGCGCTCGGCGTGACCGTCGCCGCGTTCGACGAGGACACCACCGCACTCGACCACCTGCTCGTCGTCCTCGCCTCGGCGGCGCTCGCCTTCCACCGTGCCGCCCCGCGCGCGGTGCTGGCCGTCGCCACCGTCCTCGGCACGGCGTACGTCGTGCACGCGCACCCCGGCCCGCTGTCCGCGCTGCCCGTCCTGGGCGCCGTGCACACCGCCGCCCGGGTCGGCCACCGGGCGGTCGCGGCGGCCGGCAGCGCCGTGTTCCTGGCCGGATACGTGGCCACCGGCCCCGGCACGCAGCACGTGGCCGAGCGGGCCGGACTGCTCGCCGGCTGGTTCCTGTGCGCCGTCGTGACCGGGCTCGCCGACCGGAACTGGCAGGCGTACCTGCGCCAGACCGAACAGCGGGCCCTGGAGGCGGAACGCACCCGGGAGGAGGCGGCCCTGCGCCGCGCCGGGGAGGAACGGCTGCGGATCGCCCGCGAGTTGCACGACTCGCTGACGCACAGCATCTCCATCGTCAAACTCCAGGCGGGAGTCGCCGTCCACCTCGCCCGCAAACGCGGCGACGAGGTGCCGCCCGCGCTGCTCGCCATCCAGGAGGCCAGCGGCGAGGCGATGCGCGAACTGCGCTCCGCCCTCCAGGTGCTGCGGGCCGACGAACCCACCGGCACCCCGGCCCTGCTCGTCGAGCGGGCCCGCGCGGCCGGACTCGCCGTCGACCTCACCGTCACCGGGGACGAGCGTCCGCTGCCCCGGGCACTCGACCGTGCCGCCTACCGCATCGTGCAGGAGGCCCTCACCAACGCGGCGCGGCACGCCGGACCGGCGAGGGTGCGGGTCCGCATCGACTACGGCACGCGGAACACGGGGGAGGCCATGGCAGACGGGTCCGTGGGGGTGCTGACGGTAGACGTGGACGACGACGGGGCCGCCGATCCGGCCCGCCCGCCGGTGCCGGGTACCGGCCTGACCGGCATGCGCGAACGCGTGAGCGCCCTCGGCGGCACCCTGCGCGCCGCCCCGCGCGCGGAGGGCGGCTTCTCGGTGCGGGCACGGCTCCCGCTGGGGGAGACGGCATGAGCGGCGTCCTGCGGGTCGCGCTCGTCGACGACCAGGCACTGATGCGGGCCGGATTCCGGGCCCTGCTCGACGCCGAGGAGGGCATCGAGGTGGTCGGCGAGGCCGCCGACGGGGAGCAGGGCGTGGCGCTGGTGCGGGCCCAGGTGCCCGACGTGGCGCTGGTCGACGTGCAGATGCCGGTGATGTCGGGCATCGAGGCGACCCGCCGCATCGCCTCCGACCCGGCCCTCGCCGCCGTACGCGTCGTCATCCTCACCAACTACGGACTGGACGAGTACGTCTTCGAGGCACTGCGGGCGGGAGCCAGCGGCTTCCTCCTCAAGGACACCGAACCCGCCGACCTGCTCCAGGCCATCGACGTGGTGGCGCGCGGCGAGGCGCTGCTCTCCCCGTCGGTCACCCGCACCCTGATCGGCGAGTTCGTCGCCCGGCCCCCGGACCGGACCACCGCACCCGGCCTCGACTCCCTCACCCGCCGGGAACGCGAGGTCACCGCGCTCGCCGCGCGCGGCCTGAGCAACGAGGAGATCGCCGCCCACATGGTGATCAGCCCGCTGACCGCCAAGACGCACATCAGCCGCGCGATGACCAAGCTGGGTGCCCGCGACCGCGCCCAACTCGTCGTGTTCGCCTACGAGTCGGGCCTGGTCGCGGTGCGCGGCACGGCCTAGCGGGCGCGGGTCGGGGCCGCGGCGGCCCTCACGGCACCCGGGCGGTCCACTCGGGGGAGGAGAACTTCACGCGCGCCAACTCCCGGGCCCGGGCCAGCTCCTCGTCCGTCACCTTGCCCTGGCTCAGCCCGTACCGCCCGCCGAAGGAGGAGATCATCCGCTCGATCACGGCCTCCCGGGCCAGCCCGGTCTGCCGGCGCAGCGGGTCCACCCGCTTCTTCGCGGACTTCGTGCCCTTGTCGGACATCTTCTCCCGCCCGATCCGCAGCACCTGGAGCATCTTGTCCGCGTCGATGTCGTACGACATGGTCACGTGGTGCAGGACGGCGCCGGGGCCGCCCCCGGGACCCACGACGCGCTTCTGCGCGGCGCCCGCGATCTTGCCCTGGTTGGTGGCGATGTCGTTCAGCGGCTGGTACCAGGCGCGGATGCCCATCTCGCCGAGCGCGCCGAGCACCCAGTCGTCGAGGTAGGCGTAGCTGTCCTGGAAGGACAGGCCCTGCACCAGCGCCTCCGGCACGGACAGGGAGTAGGTGATCGTGTTGCCGGGCTCCACGAACATCGCGCCGCCGCCGGAGATGCGGCGCACCACCTCGATGCCGTGCCGGGCGGCGCCCTCGGGGTCCACCTCGTTGCGCAGCGACTGGAAACTGCCGATGATCACCGCCGGGGCGCCCCACTCCCACACCCGGAGCGTCGGCGGACGCCGGCCCGCGGCGACCTCGGCGGTCAGCACCTCGTCGAGCGCCATGTGCAGCGCGGGGGACTGCGGGCCCTCGTGGATCAGCTGCCAGTCGTAGTCCGTCCAGTCCGTGGCGTGTGCCAGCGCGCGGCGCACGGCGATGCCGACGCCCTCCGAGGTCAGCCCGTACATGACGGTGCCCTCGGGCACGGCCGCGTCGATCCGCGCGGCCAGCCCCGCCGCGTCGGTGTCCGCCGGGGCGCCCTCCAGCGCGCGGTTCACCGCGTCCAGCGCCTCGTCCGGTTCCAGGAAGAAGTCGCCCGCCACGCGCACGTGCCGCAGCACGCCCTGCTCCGCCTCCACGTCCACGACGACCAGCTTGCCGCCGGGGATCTTGTACTCACCGTGCACCGTTCTGCCTCCGTTCCGCATCCGGGGACAACCGCGCGCCCGGCCGGTGTGTTCCCGCCCGGGGCCGCCCCGGGCTGTCCCGGGCCGCCTCGGGCTGGGCCGCGCCGCGCCGGACCGCGCCGGACCGCGCCGCGCCGCGCCGCGCCGGGCCGGGCCGCGCCGTGCCGCGCCGCCTCGGCCGCCCCGGGTCGCGCCGCGCCGGTCTGGGCGGGCATACGATCCGGGCGGTCACCCGGTCCGGGCGGTCATGCGGTCCGGGCGGCCTCCCGGTCCCCGACGGGCACGGTCAGCCGGACCTCGGTGCCGCCCCCGCGCGCGGGACCGACCACGAGGTCGGCGCCGACCAGCAGGGCGCGCTCGCGCATGCCGCGGATGCCGGCTCCCTCGGTGGCCCCGCCGGAGCCGTCGAAGCCCCGGCCGTCGTCGCGCACCCGCAGCTCGACGGCGTCGCCCGCCCGCGCCAGGGTGAGCACCACCAGGCGGGCGCCGGAGTGCCGGGCCGCGTTGGTGAGGCCCTCCTGGGCGACCCGGTAGAGCACCAGGTCGGCGTTGTCGCCGAGGGCGGGCAGGCCGGGGGCGATCTCGTGGCGCACGGTGAGCGACGGCCCGGTGAACTCGTCCGACAGCGACCTCAGGGCGCTGGTCAGACCCAGCTCCTCCAGGACCCCCGGCAGCAGGCGGCGGGCGATGCGGCGGATCTCGTCCAGGCTGGCCCGGGTCGTCTCCTGCACCTGCGAGAGCTGCTCACGCACCGGGCCGGGCGCCTGGTCCGCGACCCGCTTGAGGTCCAGCAGCACGGCGGCGAGGGTCTGCCCCACCTCGTCGTACAGCTCCTGGGCGACCCGGTGGCGCTCCGACTCCTGCGCGCTCAGCGTGCGGGCGGCGCTCAGCGCGCGCTCGGCCTCCAGCCGGTCGAGCATGGTGTTGAAGCTGGTGATCAGCGCGGCGATCTCGCCGTCGCCGTCGACCTTCGGACGGACCCGCGGCCGCAGCAGGTCGGTCGTGGTCATGGCGTGCGCGAGCCGGCGCAGCGGCCCGAGGCCGATCCGCAGCAGCAGGACGTTGGCGACCAGGATCACCACCAGCCCCACCGTGAGAATCGCGGCCTCGGTGAGCAGGACGGGCGTCGACACGGTGACCGGTCCCAGCAGCAACGCGGTCGCGGCGATCAGCACCACCGAGTTGAACAGCGAGATTCTCCAGAACAAGGACACCGCAGCAGCGTCGGCGACGCACGGCACCCGGTCCATCGGGTCCGGCACCCATTTCGTCCCTCACGCACCCCCACCCCCGTGTCGCCGCCAACCCCCGGGCGGGCGACCGCAGTCCCCTTCCGCCCGCGCCACCGTCACCGTCACCGCCGACGGCGAACAGAGCCTCGTGTACCCGGCGCGGTCAGCCGAGCGGCTGGGCGCCGAGGACGGACAGCAGGCGCAGCTTGTCGTGGCTCTCGGTACCGGGGGTGGCGGTGTAGACGAGCAGGAGGTGCGACTGGTCGGGGTCGAGCAGGGTCTGGCAGTCCAGTTCGAGGAGCCCGACCTCGGGGTGACGGAAGCGTTTGACCCGGCCGGGGCGGACACCCACCTCGTGCGTGTCCCACAGGGCGCGGAACTCCTCGCTGCGCTCCAGCAGGAGGTCGGCGTAGTGCGCGGCCCGGGAGCCCGGCCCCCGCAGCGTGACGACCTGGCGCAGCCCGGACGCGAACATGCGGGAGAGCCGGGCGTGCTCCTCCGGCGCGTACAGGGCGCGGGTGTCCGGCAGGGTGAACCAGCGGTAGCCGATGCTGCGTTCCGGTCCGGTGTACTGGGTGGTGTCGCCGGTCAGGGCCACGCCGAGCGGCGTCTGGCGCAGCGTCTCCCCGAGTTCGGTGACGATCTCGGCGGGGGTGTCGGCCAGCCGGTCGAGGATGCGCAGCAGACCCGGGCCGACGTGCTCGCCGGCCGAGCCGCGCACCGGCGGGTTGTGCCCGGCCAGGCGGAACAGGTGGTCGCGCTCGTCCAGGGACAGGTGCAGGCCCTGGGCGATCGAGGCGGCCATCTGGGCCGAGGGCTGTGGGCCGCGCTCCCGTTCCAGGCGCGCGTAGTAGTCGGTCGACATGTGGCACAGCGCCGCGACCTCCTCGCGGCGCAGGCCGCTGGTCCGGCGGCGCGGTCCCCGCGGGAGTCCGACGTCCTCGGGCTGCAGCAGCTCCCGCCGGCGCCGCAGGAAGGTGGCGAGCCCGCTCCGGTCGATCTCCATGAGGCCCTCTCCTCCGGTGCCGCTTTCCCCCCCTTTCTATCGCCGTCGCGGCGGCGCAGCCACGGATCGCCGATCCCCCCTTACGGCGCCCGGCGCGTCCGCCGACGGCCGGGAAACCGGCGCCGACCTGCGGAGAGGGCAGGAGGCAGCCTTGCCCTCGGCCGGGCGATCAGGGGATCGGCAGACCCTGCATCCGGTCACCGGACCCGGTCATGGTGGAAGCGACGACACGACGAGGGCAGCAACGACACCCCCCGGGAGCCAGCTCATGCCACGCACCGACTTCGACCTCACCGTCCCCGATCTGACCGGCCGGCGCGCGCTCGTCACCGGCGCGAGCGACGGCCTCGGGCTCGGCATCGCCACCCGCCTCGCGGCCGCCGGCGCCGAGGTGCTCCTGCCGGTCCGCAACCCGCGCAAGGGCGAGGCGGCGCTGGACGCGATCCGGGCGCGGGTGCCCGGCGCGCAAGTGTCCCTGCGCACCCTCGACCTGTCCTCGCTCACCTCCGTGGCGGCCCTGGGCGACACCCTGCTGGCGGAAGACCGCCCGATCCACCTGCTCGTCAACAACGCCGGTGTCATGACACCGCCCGCGCGGCAGACCACCGCGGACGGGTTCGAGGTGCAGTTCGGCACCAACCACCTCGGCCACTTCGCCCTCGTCGCCCGCCTGCTGCCGCTGCTGCGGGCCGGCCGGGCGAGGGTGACCTCCCAGATCAGCGTCGCGGCGAGCCGGAACGCCATCAACTGGGACGACCTGAACTGGGAACGCTCCTACGACGGCATGCGCGCCTACAGCCAGTCGAAGATCGCGCTCGGCCTCTTCGGCCTGGAACTCGACCGCCGCAGCGAGGCCGGCGACTGGGGCATCACCAGCAACCTCTCCCACCCGGGCATCGCCCCCACCAGCCTGTTGGCCGCCCGTCCCGAAATGGGCCGCGCCCGGGACACCCTGAGCGTGCGGATCATCCGCGTCCTGTCCGCCCGCGGCATCCTCCTCGGCACGGTCCGCACCGCCCAGCTCCCCGCGCTGTACGCCGCCACCTCGCCGCAGGCCGAACGCGGAGCGTTCTACGGCCCCGGCGGCCCGGGCCGGCTGGGCGGCCCGCCCGCGCGGCAGAAGCTCTACAGCCGCCTGCGGAGCACCGACGACGCCCGTCGGATCTGGGCACGCTCCGAGGAACTGACCGGACTGCGCTGCGCGTGACGGCCGCAGGGCACGGATCAGCACGGCAACCGCACCAGGAACACCGTCTCCACGTGCGGCCGGCTTGCCACGGAGACCTCTCCGCCGTGTGCCCGCACCAGCTGCCCGACGATGGACAGCCCCAGCCCGCTGCCGCCCGTCCGCCTGCTGCGGGACTGTTCGGCCCGCCAGAAGCGGTCGAACACCCGGGGCAGGTCCTCCTGGCGGATGCCGCTGCCGGTGTCCTTCACCTCGATGGCGACGGCGCCCGCCACGCGGCGGGCGCCGAGGGTGACGCGGCCGTTGGGCGGGGTGTGGCGTATCGCGTTGGACAGAAGGTTGCCCAGGACCTGGCGCAGGCGGACCGGGTCGGCGTGGACCGAGAGGCCGTCCGGGACATGGACGACGGTCTCGACACGTCCGGCGTGCGCGGTCGCCCTGTGCGCGCTCACGGTCTGCTCGATCAGCGTGCGGAGGTCCAGCTCCTGTGGACGCAGGCGCAAGGTGCCGGCGTCGGCGGCGGCGAGCACCTGGAGGTCGTCCACGATGTGCTGGAGCAGGCCCGCCTCCTCCTGGAGCGAGGTGAGGAGCGCCGAGTCGGGCTCGGCCAGGCCGTCCTGCGCCGCGTCCAGCCAGCCGCGGATGTTGGTGAGGGGCGTGCGTAGTTCGTGGGCGATGTCGCTGACCATGACCCGGCGCTGCTCGTCGGTGCGTTCGCGGCGTTCCGACAGGTCGTTGAGGGCGGCCGCCAGATAGCCGGTCTCGTCCTTGGCGGTGACGGGGATACGGAGGTGCCGGCCCCCCGGGGCGCGGGCCGCACGGGTCAGCGCGCGCAGCGGACGTACCAGCCTGATCGCGATGACGCCGGTGACGGCGATGGTCGCGGCCAGGACCAGACCGGTGGTGGCCAGGACCCGGAGGGTGCCGGCCGAGGACAGGTCGAAGACCGCGGTGGCCGCGCGGGGCGGGCCGGTCACGAACAGCAGGGCCGCCGGGGCGACATGCGCCGCCAACTGCTCCCGTCGGCCTTCCTCCACACAGTCGTCCGCGACGACGGAACGCCGCGCGGAGTCGTCGCCGTCCACCCGGAAGTCCACGGTGATGGTCAGCGGTGCGGGCAGGCGTACGTCGTTGCGCTCCGCGCAGCCGCGGACGAGGCCGGTGAGTTCGGCCAGGGCCGCCGCCTCGGTCGGAGTGGGGGCGAACAGGTCCTTGGAAGCACAGGCCTGGGTGAAGTCCCCCGCGGTTCCGGGCGTGCGCACGGCGGGCCTGCCACTGGCCTCCTCGACGATGTGCGCGCGTACTCCCGTCCGGTCGTAGAGGCAGGCGACCTCCTTGCGGGCAAGCCGGCGCAGCTTCGCCCGCTCCTCGGCGGGCAGGCGGTAGGGGCCGACGGCTCGCGGGTCGATGCGGGAGACCTGCTCCGCCGGGCCGACTCCCTGATCCGTGGACGGAGCGACGTGCAGCGGATCGATCACGGCGCTCGCGTTGAGGGGCAGCCGTTCCGCGGCCGACCGGTGCGACGCGGCGATGACCTGGCGCGCCCGCGTGGTCAGGGTGATGGTGCGCCCCGTCGACCGGGAGAGACCGAGGACGGTGCGCTCGACACCGGTCCAGTTCCGGTGCGCCGCGGCGAAGCCCTCCAGCGTGTCCTGGATGGTGGCGTCGTCCGCGAGGACCTGGCCCCGCTCCTGCTCGAGGGCAAGGGTGGTGCCGCGTACCGTCAGCCAGGCCGTGGCCCCGATGGAGACCAGGGAGATCAGCACGGAGGTGATCAGGAGCCGGAGCAACAGGCTGTGGCGGAGCGGGACTTCAGACGCCACGGCGGCCTCGGGAGAGCTTGTAGCCGACGCCGTGGACGGTCAGCAGGAACTCCGGCCGGTGGGGCGAGGGCTCGATCTTCTTCCGCAAGTTCGCTATATGCATGTCAATGGTGCGTTCGGTGACGGCTCGGCCGTGGTCGGTGACGCAGTGCAGCAGCTGAGCCCGGGTGAAGACCCGCTCGGGGGCGGCCGCCAACGTGCTGAGCAGGCGGAACTCGCCGGGGGTGCAGTTCACGGGGCGGCCGTGGAGGGACACCTCGTGCCGGTCCGGGACCACGGTGAGCGGGCCGGCCTTGAGGAGTACGTGCTCCGTGTGCTCCGGATGCCGGCTGCGCCGCAGCAACGTCCGGACCCGAGCCACCAGTTCGCGCGGCCTGAACGGCTTGGTCATGTAGTCGTCCGCCCCGATGTCCAGGCCGAGGAGCAGGTCGTCCTCGGTGGAGCGGGCGGTGAGCATCAGAATGGGCATATCGCCCGTGGCGCGTATACGGCGGCATATCTCCAGCCCGTCCAGACCCGGCAGCATCCAGTCGAGAACGAGCAGGTCGGGCGGCCGCTGGATGGCTTCCTCGAGGGCTGCCGGGCCCTCGTGCACCGCGGTTACGGCATGTCCGTCGTGCACCAGGTAACGCCGGATCAGTTCCGCCTGTTTTTCGTCGTCTTCGGCCACCAGTACATATGCGGACATGGCCCGATGATAAACCTGGGGAGCGCGAGGTGAACGCCGGTACATCCGGTTCCCTTCCATGACAACTTCCTGACAATCGCGGGAAGGAGTCCGGTGGCGGGAAGTGCTGACACCTTTCTGACAAAGCCTTGTCACGCTTCCGGGCATGCGAAACAACTCAGGCCGCCCCGACGCCGGTTCGGACCGTTCGGGCAAGAAGCTCCTGTTCCTCTCCTGCGCCGTGGTGGCGGTGGCACTGCTCACCGGGATCACCGGCTGTTCCGGAGGAGACGCCGGGGGTCAGGAGGACGGAGTCGCCTCCGTCACGGAATCGGGTGGCGGCGGACAGGGCGGGGCGACGAGGAGTCCGGCGGCCGACGCCTCCGAGTCCGGCCGCCCCCAGATTCGGCTGGACAGTACGGACGCCGAGGAACTGCGCATGTACCAGGGCTATCTGCGTTGCCTCAAGGACCGCGGAGTGGACATTGCGCCGGCCGGGGACAAATTCGCGGACTGGGCCGATCCCGGATCGCTGGGATACCCCGGTGAGGATGTCGCCAAGGAACACCCGGAAGTGGAAAGGGCATGTCTCGGAAAGAAACCGATGCAGCCCCCGGAGCTCGACCCGAAGAAAAACCCCGACTACATGAACGATTACCACGAGTGGATCGAGTGCAACAACCGCAGAGGGGTCAAGGTGGACCCCCTTCCCGACGGAAGCGGCTGGAACTACAAGCCCGGTGCGAATCCGCCCGGGAATGCCGACCAGATCGACCAGGAATGCATGCGAGAGGCGTTCAGTGGTGAGTGAGCGCGACGCCGCGGACACCATGCCCCTGCGGGTGCCGGTCCAGGAGGGGGCAGACCCCCGCGAACCGGCGGCGGGCCGCCGGAAGAAGAAGGCCGTCCGGCTGGCCGTCGTCGCCGTGCTGCTGGCGGGAGGAACGGGCGCCGGGCTGCTGTGGGCCGGTCAGGACGGGAACGGCTCCGCACCCGAGTCCGGCCCGGAGATCAAACAGGTCGCCGTGGTCAGAACGGATCTGTCGGGCAGCAGGGAGATGCGGGGGACGCTCGGCTACGAATCCGCGCGCACGATCCGCAGTGCCGGCGAAGGGCGGGTGACGTGGCTCCCGGACCGGGGCGCGACGATCAGACGCGGCGGGCAGCTGTATCGCGTCGACGAGCGTTCCGCCGTGCTCTTCTACGGCAGCACACCCCTGTACCGCAGACTCGACACCCCCGGCAGCGTCGGCCGTGACATACGCGTCGTCGCCGACAGCCTCAAGGCACTCGGCTACGACATCGGTGCGCAGCCGGCGCCGGGCACGTCCGTCCGGCAGCGGACCCCCGCGGACGCGCCCCGGCCCATGACAACGGGCCCCCGGCAGGTGGAGACCACACCCCCGGCCGACCGGCCCTCGCCCCCGGACGGCGGCGCCGGCCAGGGGACCGATGCGGACCAGGAGGGGCCGCCGAGCCCAAGTCCCACGCGGTCCACGGTCAGAGAGGGGGACGGCGTACTCACCACGTCCCTGATGTCCGCGATCAAGCGCTGGCAGAAGACCGTGGGCCTGGATCCGACCGGCATCCTCGACCTCTCCGACGTGGTGGTGACGAAATCGGCGGTGCGGGTCGCGGACCTCCTCGCCCAGCCCGGGGACGAGGCGTCGGGAGACCTGATGACGGTGACCGCCACCACCAAGTCCGTGACCGTCCCGGTGGAGTCCCTCGACATCAGGTCCATCAGGTCGGGCGGTCGGGTCACCGTGGTGCTGCCCGACCGGTCCACCGCGGCGGGCCGGGTCGCCGCGATCAGCACCACCGTGCAGGCGGACCAGGACGACACGAGCGACGCCCGGCCGACCAAGATCAACGTCACCGTGTCGCTGGACGACCCGCAGGCCGTCAAGGGCATCGACTCCGCTCCCGTACAGGCCCGGTTCCAGGGGGAGTCCAAGAAGGACGTACTCGCCGTCCCGGTCGGCGCCCTGCTCGCCCTGCGCGAAGGAGGGTACGCGGTCCGGCTCGCCGGCGGCCGGCTCGTCCCGGTCGACACGGGCATGTTCGCCAAGGGACTGGTCGAGATCAGCGGCCGGGGCGTCAGCGAGGGCATGAAGGTGGAAACCACGGCATGACCCAGGTGATCAGCGTGCGGGAGGCGAGCGTGACCTATCCGCCCGAGGTGAGAGCCCTCGACCGGGTCTCCCTGTCCGTCGCGCGGGGCGAACTGCTGGCCATCCTCGGCCCGTCCGGCTCCGGCAAGTCCACCCTGCTCAACATCATGGGCACCCTGGCCCCGCCCACCAGCGGCAGCGTGGTCATCGAGGGCCAGGACGTGGCGGAGCTGTCCGACCGCCAGCTGTCCGCCCTGCGCGGGCGGCGCCTGGGTTTCGTCTTCCAGCACTTCCACCTGACGGACGGGCTCACCGCGGCGGAGAACGTGGCGACCGGCCTGCTGTACGCCGGTGTGCCCAGGAAGTACCGGAAGAAGCTGGCCGAGGAGGCCCTGGCCCGGGTCGGACTCGCCCGCCGGGCCGGCCACCTGCCGGGGCAGCTCTCCGGAGGCGAGCGCCAACGGGTCGCCATAGCCCGCGCGGTCGTCCACGAACCGGCTCTGGTCCTCGCCGATGAACCGACCGGCGCGCTCGACACCGCCAACGGCGCCGCCGCGCTCGCCCTGCTGACCGAACTCAACGCGGCGGGCACGACCATCGCCCTCATCACTCACGACCGGGACATCGCCGACCAGTTTCCCCGCAGGGTGCACCTGCGTGACGGTCGTCTGGTCGCGGACACCGCACTGACCGAAGGCCCGTCATGACCGCACCCGCCAAGCCGCCCCGCGCCGCACCGCGGCACGCTCCCCGGCGTGCCCAGGACAAGATCAGACCCGTACGTCTCGCCTTTCTCGACCTGTTGGGCCTGGGACTCCTCGGCCTGCGCACCCGCAAGCTGCGCGCCGCGCTGTCGGCGCTCGGCATCTCCATCGGCGTCGCCACCATGGTGGTGGTGACGGGAATCCCGGCCTCCAGCCACCGGGCGCTGATGGACGAGATGTCGGCCCTGGGCTCCAACATGCTGCGGGCGCAGCCGTTCTCGGGACAGGCCGTGCCGGTCCGGCTGCCCGAGGAATCGGTCGACATGGTGCGCCGCATCGAACCGGTTACCGCGGCGAGCGCGGTGGCCAACACCAACGCCGTGGTCCGGCGTTCCGACCTCATCGGAGAGGACGACTTCTCCGGTACGGGACTCAGCGTGCTCGCGGCCCGGCGCGAACTGCTGGGCGTGGTGGGCGGAGAAGTCTTCTCGGGACGGTTCTTCAGCGCCGCCGACGAACAGTTCCCCACGGCCGTACTGGGCCACGGGGCCGCCGCCCGGCTCGGCATCGGGGAGATCCCCGAGAACGACCCGGCTCCACAGATACAGATCGACAAAACGTGGTTCACCGTGATCGGCATCCTGGGTTCCCTACCGCTGGCCGACGACCTCGACAACGCCGTACTGACGGGATGGCCGGCCGCCAAGAAGACACTGCGCTTCGCGGGAAACCCCACCGTGATCTACGTCAAGGCGCGGGAGGCCCACCTGGAGGACGTACGGAACGTACTCGCCGCCACCGTGTTCCCGGAACAGCCCGGACAGGTCCAGGTCAGCCGCCCCTCCGACGCCCTGGCGGCCAAGCGCGCCACGCAGCACACCTTCTCCTCCCTCTTCCTCGGTCTGGCCGGTGTCGCCCTGCTGGTGGGCGGGATCGGCGTGGCCAACACCATGGTCATCTCGGTCCTGGAGCGCCGAAGGGACATCGGCCTCCGCCGGGCGCTGGGCGCGACCCGCGGTCAGATACGCGTCCAGTTCCTGACCGAGTCCACGGGACTGTCGCTGCTCGGCGCCGTCGCCGGAACCCTGTTCGGTGTCCTCGCCACCGTCGGCTACGCCGCCTACCAGGGCTGGCCGACGGTGATCGACCTGCTCTCGGTCACGGGCGGCTGCCTCGGCGCCGTGCTGATCGGCATGGCGGCCGGCGTCTATCCCTCGGTCCGCGCGGCACGCCTTCCTCCCACGGAGGCGCTGGCGTCGACGTGAGCCGGCGGTGGCCGACGAGGGCTGCGGCGATGCCGACGCAGGCCGGGGAGTGTGACGAAGGGGCGCAGCGCGATCGATAGCCTTCCGGGGGAGCCGGCGGGTGAGGCCGCCGGCGCGAACCGCGAGGTGAGACGCCCTATGTTCACCACCCGACCCACCCTCCAGGGCACCTTCGGCATGGTGTCCTCCACCCACTGGCTGGCCTCGCAGTCGGCCATGGCGGTGCTGGAGGACGGGGGCAACGCCTACGACGCCGCCGTGGCCGGAGCCTTCGTGCTGCACGTCGTCGAACCGCACCTCAACGGGCCCGCCGGAGAGGTACCGATCCTGCTCGCGCCGGCGGGCGGCGAGGTACGGGTGCTGTGCGGGCAGGGCGTGGCACCGGCCGGGGCCACGGTCGCGCACTACCAGGGGCTCGGACTCGACCTGGTGCCCGGCACCGGACCGCTCGCCGCCGCCGTGCCCGGAGCCTTCGACGCCTGGCTGCTCCTGCTGCGCGACCACGGCACCAGGTCCCTGGCCGACGTGCTGAAGTACGCCATCGGTTACGCCGAGCACGGGCACGCCCCCGTGGAGCGTGTCACGGAGACCGTGGAGACCGTCCGCGAGCTGTTCGAGACCGAGTGGACGTCCTCCGCCGAGATCTACCTGCCGGGCGGCCGCCCGCCCCGCCCCGGTGAGCTGCTGCGCAACCCCGCGCTCGCCGCGACCTGGAAACGGCTGCTCGCCGAGGCGTCCGGCGCGGGGAGTCGGGAGGCGGAGATCGACGCGGCGCGGGAGATCTGGCGCACTGGGTTCGTCGCCGAGGCCCTCGTACGCCAGGCCGGGCGGCCCACCCTGGACACCAGCGGCGCACGCCACACCGGCACCCTGACCGCCGCCGACCTCGCCGGCTGGTCCGCCCACTACGAGGCCCCGGCGACGTACGACTGGAACGGCTGGACCCTGTGCAAGGCGGGCCCCTGGAGCCAGGGTCCCGTGCTGCTCCAGCAGTTGGCGCTGCTGCCGCCCGAACTGCCCGCCTACGCCTCCGCCGACTACGTCCACCTGCTGGTCGAGGGCTGCAAGCTGGCCATGGCCGACCGGGAGGCCTGGTACGGCGACGCGGACGGCGCGGACCGGGTGCCGCTCGCCGATCTGCTGTCGCCCGAGTACAACGCGGACCGGCGGCAACTTATCGATGACAAGGCATCCTTCGACCTGCGGCCCGGCGCCCCGGGCGGGCGCACCCCGCGGCTCGGCGCGCGGGCGCTCGTCGCGGCCGAGGACGGGGAGGGCCTCGACGCCCTCGGGGTCGGCGAGCCGACGGTCGCCAAGAGCCCCGCCTCCCCGGTGCCCGGGGAGCCGGACGTCGCCGCCGACGGGGGGACCCGCGGCGACACCTGCCACCTGGACATCGTGGACCGCTGGGGCAACATGGTCTCGGCCACGCCCAGCGGCGGCTGGCTCCAGTCCAACCCCGTCGTGCCCGAACTGGGCTTCCCGCTCGGCACCCGGCTCCAGATGACCTGGCTGGAGGAGGGCCTGCCCAACTCGCTGACGCCGGGCCGCCGCCCGCGCACCACGCTCACGCCGTCCATCGCCCTGCGCGACGGGGTGCCGGTCATGGCGTTCGGCACCCCCGGCGGCGACCAGCAGGACCAGTGGCAGACGCACTTCTTCCTGGCCGTCGCCCTGCGGGCACGGGTGCGCGGCGGACTCGACCTCCAGGGCGCGATCGACGCCCCGAACTGGCACACCGACAGCTTCCCCGGCTCCTTCTTCCCGCGCGGCATGCGGGCCGGCTCCGTCACCGTGGAGTCCCGGATGCCGGCGGAGGTGGTCGAGGAGCTGCGGCGGCGCGGGCACGAGGTGACGGTGGGCGAGGCGTGGTCGGAGGGCCGCCTGTGCGCCGTCGCCCGGGACCCGGAGACGGGCGTGCTGTCGGCGGCGGCGAACCCGCGCGGCATGCAGGGGTACGCGGTCGGCCGCTGACGCCCGCCGACGCCCGCACGCGGTGTTCGTCGCGGTTCCACCCGGAGTACACCACCCGGGTGGGGATTGTCAGTGGCGCGTGCTCTCATGGAGTCATGATCGAGAACAACGAAACCATCGACGAGTTTCTCGCCCGGCACACCGACGACGTGGAGGAGGCCGTCCGCAAGGCGGCCGCGCAGGAGATCATGCCGCGCTGGCGCCGGCTCGCGGCCCACGAGGTCGACCAGAAGGCCGGCCCGCACGACCTGGTGACGGACGCCGACCGCAAGGCCGAGCTGTACCTCACCGAGGTCCTGGCCCGCCTGCTGCCGGGCTCGGTGGTGGTCGGCGAGGAGGCGGTGCACGCGAACCCGGCGTCGTACGGGGCGCTACGCGGCGAGGCACCGGTGTGGATCATCGACCCGGTCGACGGGACCCGGCAGTTCGTGCGCGGCGAGGAGGGATTCTGCACGCTGGTCGCGCTCGCCCAGCGCGGGACCGTGCACGCCTCCTGGACCTACGCCCCCGCCGACGACCGGCTCGCCACGGCGGTACGGGGCAGGGGCGCCTTCCAGGACGGCGAGCGGCTGTACGCGGGGCCGCCCGAGCCCGGCCGGGAGCTGCGGGTGGCCACGTCCCACCCGGACTACACGACGGACGAGCAGAAGCGGGACCTGCTGGCCCTGCGCACCCCGGGCGTGGCCCCCCGCCCCTGCGGCTCGGCCGGCCTGGAGTACCTGGCCGTCGCCCGGGGCGAGTCCGACGCCACGGCCTTCTCCTGGGAAGCGGCGTGGGACCACGCGGCCGGTCTCCTCCTGGTCGAGGAGGCGGGCGGCACCCACCTGACCCGCACGGGCGAGCCCTTCCGCATCACCGGGGGCAACGAACTGCCGTTCACCGCCGCCCGCGACGCGGCCACGGCCCGCCGGGTGGTGGCCCTGCTGTCGGGGGAGGCCTGATCCCCGGCGCCGTCAGGCCGTCACGCCCTCCTCGGCGAGGAACTTCTCCACGAACTCCCGCACGCGGCGGTCGAAGTCCGCGTACTGCGCCTCCCGCTCGGCGCCCGCGACCGCCTCGCCGACCCGCAGGTTGCCGGCGGCGTCGACGCGCTGGGGGCGTTCCTCGGCGTCGGTGAGCAGACCGACGGCCGAGTGGGCGAGACCGCAGTAGTAGGCGATGCCCTCGTTGAGGTTGGCCTCCAGGAGGGAGTGCATCCCCTCGGTGACCGGATCGTCGGCGGGGGCACCGGCCAGGCCCAGCCACAGCATGCGCTTGCCCGCGAGGCGCGGCTTGCTGCGGCCGTAGGCGAAGCCGTAGTTCCACACGCGGTCGATCCATCCCTTGAGGAGGGCGGGCACGCTCTGCCAGTACACCGGGAAGACGGCGACGATCACGTCGGCGTCGAGGACGCGCCGCATATGGGCCCGCGCCTCGTCCGAGTACGCCTTCTCCCGGTCGCCCCAGTCCGGCTGGTCCGCCGTGGTCATCCGCGGGTCGAAGCCCTCGGCGTGCAGGTCGAGCAGGTCGACGCGGTATCCGGCGGCCTCCAGGAGATCGGCGCCGCGGCGGGCGGTGTGGGCGGTGAGGGAGTCGGCGCGGTGGTGCGCGACGACCACCAGGGCGGTCCTGGCCTTGCTGCTGGGCTGCGTCACGGGGTCTCCCGGCTGGTCTCGGTCCATTGCGACGCCTCCAGTACAGCCGCGGCCGCGTAGATGATCCATGGGAGAAAGTCCGGGAGACATGTGTGATCGTCTACGCCAGCGAGGCGGATCCTTTGACGTCGCTTCGGCGCCGCCTGCAAAGGCCACAAGGGCCCCGGCCCCAGCACGTCCCGCGCACCCGCGACCGCGCGCTGTCGGACCCCGGGCATATCCTGATCCCCAGTGGCCATCGGCAGACGAAGGGGTCCGAAGGTGCCGTCGATGCTCGATGCGGTCGTAGTGGGTGCGGGGCCGAACGGGCTGACCGCAGCCGTGGAGCTGGCCCGCCGCGGCTTCTCGGTCGCCGTGTTCGAGGCGCGGGGCACCGTGGGCGGCGGCGCGCGCACGGAGGAGCTGACCCTGCCCGGCTTCCGGCACGACCCGTGCTCGGCCGCGCACCCGCTCGGCATCAACTCCCCGGCCTTCCGCCACCTCCCCCTGGAGCGGTACGGCCTCGAGTGGCTGCACCCCGGCCTGCCCATGGCGCACCCCTTCCTCGACGGCTCGGCCGCCGTGCTGTCCCGCTCGGTCGGCGAGACGGCCGCCTCCTTCGGGCCGCGGGACGCCGGTGCGTACCGCAGGCTCGTCGAGCGCTTCCTGCCCCGGTGGGACACCCTGGCCCGGGACTTCATGTCCCTGCCGCTCACCGCGCTGCCCCGCGACCCGGTCACCCTCGCCCGTTTCGGACTGGTCGGCCTGCCCCCGTCGACGTGGCTGATGCGCCGCTTCCGCGACGAGCGCGTCAAGACCCTCTTCGCCGGGCTCGTCGCGCACGTCATGGCCCCGCTCGGCGGGTTCGCGACCAGCGCCATAGGCCTGGTCTTCGCGCTGGCCGCACACGCCCGCGGCTGGCCCGTGGCCCGCGGCGGCTCCCAGTCCATCTCCGACGCCCTGACCGCGTACCTGAAGGACCTCGGCGGCACGGTGCACACCGACTACGAGGTCAAGCGCCTGGACGACCTGCCGCCCGCGCGGGCGTACGTCTTCGACACCTCGCCCACGGCCCTGGCCCGCATCGCCGGACTCGGCAACCACTACGCGAACTACCGGTACGGCCCCGGCGTCTTCAAGATCGACTACGCCCTTGACGGCCCCGTCCCCTGGACGGCCGAGGCACCGCGCCGTGCGGGCACCGTGCAGATCGGCGCCGACAGCGCCGAGATCGGCGCCGCCCTGGACGCCGCCTCCGGCACGGACCGCGCCCCCGAGCGGCCGTTCCTCATCACCGTGCAGCCCGGCGTCGTCGACCCCGGCCGCGCCCCGGCGGGCAAGCAGGTCTTCTGGGCGTACGGCCATGTCCCCAACGGCTGGACCGGCGACCTCACCGACGCCGTAGAACGCCAACTGGAGCGCTTCGCCCCCGGTTTCCGCGACCGCGTCCTGGCCCGCGCCACCGCCGGCCCGCCCGAACTCGCCGCCCGCAACGCCAACTACGTCGGCGGCGACATCGCCTCCGGCGCGGTCTCCGGCCTGCAACTCCTCCTGCGGCCCAAGCTCTCCCTGTTCCCGTACTCGACCCCGCACCCGGCCGTGTTCATCTGCTCGTCGGCCACCCCGCCGGGCCCCGGCGTCCACGGCATGTCGGGTCACAACGCGGCCAAGGCCGTCTGGCGGAGGCTGAGGCAGACATGACCGACATCACCCTGGTCCAGGGCGACATCACCCGCGAGAGCGCCGACGCCATCGTCAACGCGGCCAACTCCTCCCTCCTCGGCGGAGGCGGCGTCGACGGCGCCATTCACCGGCGCGGCGGCCCCGCGATCCTGGCGGAGTGCCGCAGGCTGCGCGCGGGGCACCTCGGCAAGGGCCTGCCCACCGGCCGTGCGGTCGCCACCACCGCGGGCGACCTGGACGCGCGCTGGGTGATCCACACGGTCGGCCCTGTGCACAGCACCACCGAGGACCGCTCCGGCCTCCTCGCCTCCTGCTACCGCGCATCCCTGCGCGTCGCCGACGAGTTGGGCGCCCGCACCGTCGCCTTCCCCGCCATCTCCACCGGCGTCTACCACTGGCCGCTGGACGACGCGGCCCGCATCGCCGTCGAGACGGTACGGGCCACGCAGACGTCGGTCACGGAGGTCCGCTTCGTCCTCTTCGACGACCGTGCGTACGAGGCGTTCGCGGCGCGGGTGGGCTGACCGCCGCCGGGGCCCGATGCGCCCCGGGCGCCGACGGCTCACCGGCGCCGCCGGGAGAACCCGGCGCCCCGGAAGCGGTCCCGTACCCGGGCGGCCCCGACGGCCGGCGCGGCGACGGCGATCGCCGCTCCGCCACCGATGGGCCACAGGGAGTCGACGACCATGCTTCTGCGCTGATCGGCCACGGTCGCCTCGCCCACGTCCTGCCCGTTGAGCAGCATCCGGCAGTCGACCGTCTCGGACGGGGTGCAGTACGGCTCGAACGTCGCGATGGCGTGCACGCCGAAGGCGACCAGCGCCACCCCGGCCGAGAGGGCGAGCAGCCACAGGAGGAAGGCCGCCGCCGTCAGCACCGGGCCGTCGACGGCGAGCACCACGCCCACGATCCCGCTCACGCAGACGATCGCCGCGTACCCCACGACGACCCACCCCCACCACCCGGTCGCGAACCCGACCGGCAGCAGGATCACCGAGAACGCCCCGCACCAGTACAGCCCGTTGCGAAGGCTGTTCTGTACCTCGTCCACCGGTCCGCTCCCGTCGTCGCAGGGGTTGTCGGGCGCGCGCCGTCGTTCCGGCCCGGCGGAACCGGCGCCGTGCCGACTCCAGCAGCCGCCGGATTGTTCAGCAACCGCTCCGCCCGCTGAACATTCGCCACCCCCGCCCGGCGCCCACCCCACCTGGCTTGACGCTTTATTGCGAGTGATGTGCAATAGCTGCGCATCGACAACAAGTGTGGGGGAGACATGACAGCCCGTCGGACCCGTGGGACCCGTCGGACCGACCGGAGACGTCCGATACGGAGTGCCGCCGCCGCGGTGGCGTTCGCCGCCGGTGCGGCCGCCTGCTCCGCGCCCTCGGACGGAGGCGAGGACGGCGACGCCGGGGCGGCCGGGTCCGTCGTGATCGGGGTCGCCTCGGAGCCGGACACCCTCAGCCCGCTGCTCGGCTACGGCAAGGACGGAAACTCCAAGATCTTCGACGGGCTGCTCGCCCGCGACACCGACCTGAAGCTGAAGCCCGCGCTCGCCACCGCGCTGCCGAAGGTCACCGACGGCGGCCGGACGTACACGTACACCCTGCGCGACGGCGTGAAGTTCAGCGACGGCGAACCGCTGACGGCCGAGGACGTGGTCTACACCTACCGCACCGTCCTCGACGAGAAGACCAACAACACCGCCCGCAGCGAACTCGACGCCGTCGAGACCGTCCGCGCCAGCGGGGACGACACCGTCGTCTTCACGCTCAAGTACCCCTACGCGCCCTTCGCCGCCCGCACCGTCCTGCCCATCGTCCCCGAGCACATCGCGGGCGGACAGGACCCCAACACCGGCGACTTCAACACCGAGCCGGTCGGCACCGGACCCTATGTGCTCACCCACTGGAGCAAGGGCGAGAAGCTCGGCTTCAAGGCCAACCCGCACTACTGGGGCCCCGAGCCCGCGGTGAAGTCGTTCACCATGGCCGTCATCGCCGACGACAACGTACGCGCCACCCGGCTGCGCTCCGGCGACCTCGACGGCGCCGTCCTGCCGCCGAACCTCGCCGCCACCTTCGCGAAGGACGACGGACGGCGGACCTACCGGGCCAGGTCCTACGACTTCCGGGCCGTCACCCTGCCCACCTCCGGCAAGGTCACCGGCGACCGCGCGATCCGCAGGGCCCTGGACGCCGCCGTGGACCGGCAGGCCATGGTCGACCAGATCCTCGACGGCGCGGGCCGGCCGGCGTACGGACCGCTGCCCGTCGACGACCCCTGGTACGCGCGCGGCATCGAGCGCCCCCACGATCTCGCCGCGGCCGAGCGCGTCCTGGACGAGGCCGGCTGGAAGCCCGGCTCCGGCGGCATCCGCGCCAAGGGCGGCCAGCGCGCCTCCTTCACCCTGTACTACCCCTCCGGCGACAAGGTCCGCCAGGACCACGCGCTCGCCTACGCCTCCGACGCCAAGAAGGCCGGCATCGAGGTGAAGGTCGAGGGCGCCACCTGGGAGGTCATCGAGCCGCGGATGAAGACGGACGCGGTCCTCGCGGGCCTGGGCAGCGTCGGCGACCCCGACTTCGGCCTGTACACCCTGCTGCACTCCACCCTCGCCGGCGACGGCTTCAACAACATGGCCCACTACGCCCATCCGGCCGTGGACGAAGCCCTCGACACCGGACGCCGCAGCCAGGACCCGGAGAAGCGCGCGGCGGCCTACGACGAGATCCAGCAGAACCTCGTCGAAGACCCCGGCTACACCTTCCTCACCCACATCGACCACCTCTACGTCCTCGCCGACCGCTGGGCCGGGCTGACCACCCAACTGGAGCCGCACGAGCACGGCTTCGCCAGCGGACCCTGGTGGAACATCGAGGACTGGCGGCCGAAGAAGTGATCCGGCCGACCCGGCGGCTGCCCTGGGGCGCGATGGGACGGCTGGCGGGGCGGCGCGCGCTGTTCGCCGTCCCCGTCGTCCTCGTCGTCACCCTCGGCGTGTTCGCGATCGCCGCCGCCTCGCCCTTCGACCCGGTCAAGGCGTACGCCGGCACCGCCGCGCTCGGCGCCGACCAGGAGACCCTGGACCGGCTGCGCGAGAACCTCGGGGTGGACGAGTCCTTCGTCGTCCGCTGGTGGCACTGGCTGACCTCCGCGCTCACCGGCGACCTCGGTCACTCCAGCGTGCTGCGGCAGCCGGTGACACAGGTCATCGGGGAGCGGCTCGTCTGGTCCGCGCTGCTGTGCGCCGTCGCCTTCGCCGTCGCCGTCACCCTCGGCACACTCCTCGGCGTGCTGGCCGCGCGCCGGCCCGGCTCGATGCTCGACCGGGCGGTCACCTCCCTCGCGTACACCCTGGAAGCCGCGCCGGTCTTCTGGATCGCGCTGCTCGCCGTGTGGCTGTTCGCCCTCCAGTGGGACGTGCTGCCCGCCGGCGGTCTGACCGACACCGCCAGCGAACACGTCACCCCGGGGCAGGTCGCGGGCCACCTCGTGCTGCCCGCCGGTGTGCTCGCCGTCTCCCAACTGCCCTGGTTCACCCTCTACGTGCGCCAAGGCGTCGCCGACGCCCTCGCCGAGGACCCGGTGCGCGGCGCGCGGGCCCGCGGCCTGGGGGAGGGCACCGTCCTGCTCGGACACGCCCTGCGCTCGGGGCTGCTGCCCGTGCTCACCCTGATCGGCTCCCGGGTACCCGAACTCATCACCGGCGCCCTGCTGGTGGAGAGCGTCTTCAGCTGGCCGGGCATCGCCGCCGCCACCGTCGAGGCCGCCACCGCCGTCGACTTCCCGCTGCTCGCCGCCCTGACCACCCTCGCCACCGCCGCCGTACTCGCCGGGAACCTGCTGGCGGACCTGCTCTACGGACTCTTCGACCCGAGGGTGGAACTCAGTGAGATGTGATGTCCATGGCTGACGTGGCCGCCGAGAAGACCGGCACCGTATGGCGCTCCCGCGGCGGCGAGGGCCGCTCCACCCGCACCCTGCGCCTGCGCACCTGCGCCGTGCTGCTGACCGCGACCGTGCTCGCCGTGCTGCTCGTGCCGCCGCTGGCGCAGCTCGACCAGCAGGCCGTCGACCTGGCCGCCAAGCTGGAGGCGCCCAGCGGCGCCCACCCGTTCGGCACCGACGACGTCGGCCGCGACCTGCTGCTGCGCTGCGTGTACGGCCTGCGCGTCTCGCTGCTCGTCGGGGTGGCGGCCGCGCTGACCGCGACGGTCGTCGGCACCGCCGTGGGCGCCGCCGCCGGGGCGCTCGGCGGCTGGGTCGACCGGGGCGTCATGCGGGTCGTCGACGCCTTCTCCTCCGTGCCCCACCTGCTGCTGGGCATTTTCATCGTCGCGATGTTCCGGCCCGGCGTCTGGCCGGTGGTCGCCTCCGTCGCGCTCACCCACTGGCTGTCCACCGCGCGCATCGTCCGCGCCGAGGTGCTGTCCCTGCGCGCCCGTCCGCACATCGACGCGGCCGTCTCCGGCGGCGCGTCCCGGTGGCGGGTGACGGTGCGGCACCTGCTGCCGGCCGTGCTGCCACAGGCCGCGCTGGCCGCCGTACTGATGGTGCCGCACGCCATGTGGCACGAGTCGGCGCTGTCCTTCCTCGGCCTCGGACTGCCCACCCACACCGCGAGCCTCGGCAACCTGATCCAGGAGGCCCGGGGTTCGCTGCTGGCCGGGCAGTGGTGGCCGACGCTCTTCCCCGGCCTGTTCATCATCGTGCCCACCCTCGCCGTCGCCGGGCTCGCGGGCGCCTGGCGGGAGCGGATCAACCCCCGCCGCCGATCGGAGCTGACGCTGTGACCGAGCGAGCCCCCGTGCTGTCGGTACGCGGTCTGTCGGTGCGCTTCCTGATGCCGGGCGGGCGCCGGGTCGCCGCCGTCACCGACGCCCGCTTCGACGTGGCGCCCGGCGAGTGCCTGGCCCTGATCGGCGAGAGCGGCTGCGGCAAGTCCGTCCTCGCCTCCGCCCTGCTCGGACTGCTGCCCGGCAACGCGCAGACCGCGGGCCGCGCGCTCCTCGGCGACCTGGACCTGCTCGCCGCCGACGAGCGGACCCTCGCCCGCACCGTCCGGGGCCGGCTGATCGGCCTGGTCCCGCAGAGCCCGGCCGCCCACCTCACCCCGGTCCGCACCGTCCGGGCGCACCTGGAGGAGACGGTCGCACACCTCACCGGGACCCGCGGGCGCCGGGCCGTGCGCGCCGCCGCGGAGGCCGCCGCCGAGCGCGCCGCGTTCCCGCCGGACCACCTCGACCACCACCCGCACGAACTCTCCGGCGGCCTCGCCCAGCGCGCCGCCACCGCCCTCGCCCTGGTCGGCGACGCGCCCCTGCTGCTCGCCGACGAGCCGACCACCGGGCTCGACCGGGACCTGGTGGACCGCACGGTCGACGAACTGCGGCGCCATGTCGACCGGGCCGAGGGCGGGGGTGCCCGGCCCGACGGCGGCCGTGCCCTGCTGATGATCACCCACGACCTGGCCGCCGCCGAGCGCATCGCCGACCGCGTCGCCGTGATGTACGCCGGGCGCATCGTCGAACTCGCCGACGCGGCCGCGTTCTTCGGCACCCCCGGCCCGCGCCACCCCTACAGCCGCGGCCTGCTCGACGCGCTGCCCGACCGTGCCTTCGCCCCCATCCCCGGTCTGCCGCCCGAACTGGGCGCCCTCCCCGGCGGCTGCGCCTTCGCCGCCCGCTGCGACCGGGCGACCGACGCCTGCGCCGCCCTGCCCCCGCTGCGCGGCCAGGTGGCCTGCCACCATCCGCACGCCGTACTCACGAAGGCGGCCGACCGTGCTTGAACTGCGCACCGTCACCGCCGGGTACGGCGGGAACACGCCCGTGTTCCGGGACGTCTCCCTGTCCGTCGCGCCGGGGGAGGCGGTCGGGCTGCTCGGCCCCAGCGGCTGCGGCAAGTCCACCCTCGCCCGCGTCGCCGCCCTGCTGCACCGGCCCGACGCCGGGACCCTCCTGCTGGACGGCACCCCCGTACGGCACTGGCGGCACCGCGCCCCGCGGGAGCAGCGCACCGCCTTCGGCGTCGTCTTCCAGCAGGCCCGCCTCTCCGCGGACCCCCGGCTCGCCCTTGCCGACCTGATCGCCGAACCGCTGCGCGCCACCGGCCGACGGGACGGGGCCGCCGACCGGGTCGCCGAACTGGCCGCCACCGTGGGGCTGACCGCCGACCTGCTGACCAGGCGCCCGCACGAGGTCAGCGACGGTCAGTTGCAGCGCGCCTGCCTGGCCCGAGCCCTGGTGCTGCGCCCGCGCTGGCTGGTGTGCGACGAGATGACGGCGATGCTCGACGCCTCGACCACGGCCGCCCTGGTCCGGGTCGTGGAGGACTACCGGGCCGCGACCGGAGCGGGACTGCTGGCCGTCGGCCACGACCGCGTCCTGCTGGACCGCTGGTGCGAACGCACCGTCGACTGGGCGGCCCTGACGCCCCCGGCACCGACCCCTCCACCAGGAACGAACAAAGACCGACGGGGTAATTGATTCGGTTGTGTTCGGGTCCTAGGGTGACCCGTGACTCAGTAGTCGCCGTGTCACCGGCAGTTGTGATCCACCCCCACGGCAACTGCGCTCGCAGCACCGTGCGTTGAGCCGCCCCCGAAGCCCACGGAAGGCCACGGTCATGCCGCACTCGCCCGTGTCACCCGCCCAGTCCCCGGCCGCTCCGGCCGGCCGTCCCCGCCCGGTCGTCAGCCGCCGCCGTCTCCTGGAGGGCGGCGCCGCCGTCCTCGGCGCCCTCGCCCTGTCCGCGTCGCCCGTCACGGCGCGGGCGGACGGACGCCGGGAGGCCGCCGACGGGCCCCCGGAGTGGAACGACTTCGGTGTCTTCCGGCTCGGCACCCAGCCACCGCACGCCACGCTCACGCCCTACGCGGACGTCGAGCAGGCCCTCGCCGGCGACCGCGCCCGCTCGCCCTACCGGCTGAGCCTGGACGGCAGCTGGAAGTTCGCCTACGCCGACCGCCCCGAGGACCGGGACGCCGACTTCCACCGCACCGACGTGGACGACGGGGACTGGGAGACCATCCCGGTCCCCTCCGTGTGGCAGCTGCACGGCCACGACTTCCCCATCTACCTGAACATCACCTACCCGTACTGGGGCCCCAACGGCCTCGGCGAGGACCCGCAGCCGCCCGCCGCGCCGACCCGCTACAACCCGGTCGGCCAGTACCGGCGCACCTTCACCGTCCCCCGCGACTGGAAGGGACGGCGCACCTTCCTCCACTTCGAGGGCGTCAAGTCCGCGCACTACGTGTGGATCAACGGCGAACTGGTCGGCTACGACGAGGACTCCTACACGCCGTCCGAGTACGACATCACCGACCACCTCAGGCCGGGCACCAACCAGATCGCCGTCGAGGTCTACCGCTACTCCGACGGCGACTGGATGGAGGACCAGGACATGATCCGGGTGAGCGGCATCTTCCGCTCGGTCCACCTCTACTCCACCCCGGCCGTGCACCTGCGCGACTTCAAGCTGGACACCCCGCTCGACGCCACCTACACCGGCGCCGAACTGGCCGTCACCGCGAGCGTGCGGGCGTACGGCGAGGGCGGCACCGGCCGCTACACCGTCGAGACCCAGCTGTACGACGCCCGCGGCCACGCCGTCTGGTCCCGGCCGCTGAAGCAGCCCGTCGACGTCGGCACGGCCCGCGCCGGCGAGGACGTCACCGTACGGGCCGCGAAGGCGGTGGCGAAGCCCAAGCTCTGGTCGGCCGAGCACCCGAACCTCTACACGGCCGTCCTGCGCCTGCGGGACCCCGCGGGCAAGGTGACCGAGACCGTGTCCCACCGGGTCGGCTTCCGCGAGTTCGCGCTCAAGGACGGGCTGATGCGGATCAACGGCGAGCCGGTGTCCTTCCGCGGCACCAACCGCCACGAGATGCACCCCTCCCGCGGCACCGCGCTCACCCGCGAGGACATGGTCGAGGACATCCGGATCATCAAGCGGATGAACATCAACAGCGTCCGCACCTCGCACTACCCCAACAACCCGTACTGGCTGGAACTGGCCGACGAGTACGGCCTCTACCTCGTCGACGAGACCAACCTGGAGACCCACGGCATCCGCGACGAGTACCCCGGCGACCACCCCGACTGGACGGCCGCCTGCGTGGTGCGCGCCCAGAACATGGTGCACCGCGACAAGAACCACGCCTCGGTCGTCATCTGGTCGCTGGGCAACGAGGCGGGCGGCGGCTCCACCTTCACCGCCATGCACGACTGGATCCGCTCCTACGACGACACCCGCGTCATCCAGTACGAGGGCGACGACCGCCCCGGCGTCAGCGACATCCGCTCGGAGATGTACGACAGCCCGCAGCGCGTCGAGCAGCGCGCCAAGGACACCTCCGACACCCGGCCGTACGTCATGATCGAGTACGCCCACTCGATGGGGAACTCCACCGGCAACTTCAAGAAGTACTGGGACATCGTCCGCCGGTACGACGTCCTCCAGGGCGGCTGGATCTGGGACTTCGTCGACCAGTCCCTCTACACCCCCGTCCCCGCCCGCACCCTGCTCACCGAGACCGGACCCGCCGGGCTGCGCGGCGAGATCCTCGCCACCCGCGGCACCCTCGACCGCGCCAAGGGCCTGTCCGGCAACACCGTCTTCGAGCGCGACGACAGCCTCGACCTCACGGGTTCCCTGACCCTGGAGGCCTGGGTCACCCCGCACGTGACGGGCTACCACCAGCCGATCCTCGCCAAGGGCGACACCCAGTACGCGCTCAAGCAGAACGGCCGGACCCTGGAGTTCTTCATCCACTCCGCGGGCCAGTGGATCACCGCGACATGGCCCGTGCCGGACGACTGGACCGGCCGCGAACACCACCTCGCGGGCGTCTTCGACGCGGACGCCGGGACCCTCACCCTCTACGTCGACGGCGTCGAACGGGCCACCCGCACCACCGACCGGCGCCCCAGCAACAACACCGCGCCCCTCGCACTCGCCACCGACGCCGACAACCAGGTACGGGAGTTCAGCGGCACCATCCGCCGCGCCCGTGTCTACGCCCGCGCCCTCGCCGCCGCCGAACTGGCCTCCGACAGCCGCGGCCCCGGCGACGACGGCGTGCGGTTCTGGTTCGACGCCGCCACCGTGAAGACCGAGCAGAAGCGGCCCCGGGACAAGACGTTCCTCGCCTACGGCGGCGACTGGGGCGACAACCCCAACGACGGCGCCTTCGTCGCCGACGGCATCGTCACCGCCGACCGCGGCCACACCGGCAAGGCCGCCGAGGTCAAGCGCGTCTACCAGGCGATCAACGCCGCCCGCGCCTCCGGCGGCGGCCCCGGCGCCGTCACCCTCACCAACGAGTACCTCTTCACCCACCTCCGCGAGTTCGACGGCCGCTGGGAACTCGTCGCCGACGGCGAGGTGGTGCGGAGCGGGAAGCTGACCCGGGACCAACTGGACGTGGCCCCGCGCTCCAGCAAGGACATCACCGTCCCCGTACGCCTGCCGGACCGCCCCGCCCCGGGCACCGAGTACTTCCTCCACCTCTCCTTCACCACCAAGGAGCCCACCCCGTGGGCGAAGGCCGGCTTCGAGGTGGCCCGGCAGCAACTCCCCGTCGAGACCGGCGCCCCCGCCGTGACCCCGGCCCGCCTGGAGAGCGTCCCGGCCCTGCGCCACGAGGACCGCGACAGGGACGTCAGGATCACCGGCAAGGGCTTCTCGGTCACCGTCGACAAGCGCACCGGCACCCTCACCTCCTACGAGGCGAAGGGCACCCGGCTGCTCACCTCCGGGCCCGTGCCCAACTTCTGGCGCGCGCCCACCGACAACGACAAGGGCAACGGCCAGCACACCCGCAACCAGACCTGGCGCGACGCGGGCGCCCGCCGCAAGGTCACCGGCGTCGCCGTGCGCGCGCTCGGCGACCGGGCCGTCGAGATCAAGGTCACCGGCACGCTGCCCACCTCGGTGGAGTCCACCTTCAGCGCCACCTACACGGTGTTCGGCAACGGCGAGATCAAGGTCGACAACACCCTGCACCCGGGCGCCGCCACCCTGCCCTACATCCCCGAGGTCGGCACCATGCTGTTCCTGCCGCGCCACTTGGACCGCGTGCACTGGTACGGCCGCGGCCCCGAGGAGAACCACTGGGACCGCAACGACGGCACGGACGTCGGCCGGTACTCCGGGACCGTCGCCGAGCAGTGGACCCCGTACATCCGCCCGCAGGAGAACGGCAACAAGACCGACGTCCGCTGGATCGCCCTCACCGACCGCCACGGCGTGGGCCTGCTCGCCTCCGGCGAACCCCTCCTGGAGGCCAACGCCTCGTACTTCACGCCGGAGGACCTGTCGGCCGGCGTGCGGCACGACTACCAGCTCACCCCGAGGGACGAGGTCGTCCTGCGCCTGAACCACCGTCAGATGGGTGTCGGCGGCGACAACAGCTGGGGCGCGCACACCCACGACGAGTTCAAGCTCTTCGCCGACCGGGACTACGCGTACACCTACCGGCTGCGCCCGCTCACCGACCTCCGGGACGCCACACGGGCCTCGCGGCGGCCCACGGCGACCGAGTAGCGGGGGATGAACGCGGGAGCCCGGGGTACTCCGGGCTCCCATGGACGAGGTTCTGGTCGGCGCCTGCTCGTGGACGGACCGGCAGCTCCTGGCGAGCGGCTGGTATCCGCGCGGGCGCCGCGACGCGGAGGGGCGGCTGCGGCACTACGCCTCGCGGCTGCCCGTCGTCGAAGTGGACGCCGGGTACTACGCGTTGCCGAGCCGGCGCAACAGCGAGCTGTGGCTGGAGCGCACGCCGGACGGCTTCCGCTTCGACATCAAGGCGTTCTCGCTGCTGACCGGCCACCCCACGCGCGCCGAGGCCCTCCCCGCCGACCTGCGGCGCGGCGTACCCGGGCCGCTCGGGCGGGGAGAGGCGAGCGACGGGCTGCTGGACGAGGTGTGGGGCAGGTTCGCCGAGGCCGTCGAGCCGCTGCGCAAGGCCGGGCGGCTGGGCGCCGTGCTCTTCCAGTTCCCGCCGTGGTTCGCGCCCGGCTCCCGGGCGGAGGCGGACCTCGACGCGTGCGTCCGGCGGGCGGAGGGCTGGCCGCTCGCGGTGGAGTTCCGGCACCCGGGCTGGTGGCAGGCGGAGCAGGCGGACACCACCCACGCCCTGCTCAGCGCCCTGGGCGTCTCGGCCGTCGGCACCGACATGGCGCAGGGCCTGTCCGGCTCCCTGCCGCCCGTCGTGCCGGTCACCCGGCCCGGCCTCGCCGTCGTCCGGTTCCACGGGCGCAGCCGGACCTGGGGGAGGGGCAGCAAGGAGGACCGCTTCCGGTACGACTACGACGTGACCGAACTCGCCGCTTGGGTGCCCCGCCTGCGGCGCGCGGCCCGTCAGTCGGAGGAGCTGCACGTGCTGTTCAACAACTGCTGCGCGGACGCCGCCGTACGCGCGGCCGAAACCATGCGGCGGCTGCTCACTCAGCCGTGTCGCTGATCCCCAGCCGCAGGTGCTCCACGTGGTACACGGCCTGGTCGAGCAGCCCGGCCACATGGTCGTCGTGCAGCGCGTACACCACCGACCGGCCGCGTCGCTCACCCACCACGAGGCCCAGGTTGCGCAGCAGCCGCAGCTGGTGGGAGCAGGCGGACTGCTCCATGCCGACCTCCGCCGCCAACTCGGTCGCGGGCAGCGGGCCTTCGCGCAGCCGGGCCAGGATCAGCAGCCGGGAGGGGGTGGACAGGGCCTGGAGCGTGGTGGCGACCTTGGCGACGTTGTCCGCGTCCAGCCGCACGCGTGCGGCGGCGTCCTGCGCGGTGGTGGCGGCTCCGTGACCCATGCGGTTCATCCTACTCACCACACATGAACGCATGAATGAGTCTTCATCTGTTCCTGTATGGTGTGCCGCGTGTTCACCACGCTTGCCCCCACCCCGGTCCCCGCGCCCGTCCGCCGGGCGCCCCGCCGCCGCACCCGCGTCCTCGCCCTGCCCGAGGCCCGCTGGGCGCTGGTGTCCCTCGTCGCGTTCCTCCTCGCCCTGCCCCTCGACCTCGGCGGCGCCCCCGCCTGGACCTACGGCCCGCTGTACGCGCTCGCCTACGCCGCGGGCGGCTGGGAGCCCGCGCTCGAAGGACTGCGGGCGCTGCGCGAGAAGACCCTGGACGTCGACCTGCTGATGATCGTGGCGGCGCTCGGCGCGGCCGCCATCGGGCAGGTCCTGGACGGCGGCCTGCTGATCGTCATCTTCGCCACCTCCGGCGCCCTGGAGGCCCTGGCCACCGCCCGCACCGCCGACTCCGTGCGCGGCCTGCTCGACCTCGCGCCCACCACCGCGACCCGCCTGCGAGAAGGCACCGAGGAGACCGTCCCGACCGCCGACCTCGCCGTCGGCGACCTGGTCCTGGTCCGGCCCGGGGAGCGGATCGGCGCCGACGGGACGGTCGTCGAGGGCACCGGAGAGGTCGACCAGGCCACCATCACCGGCGAGTCCCTGCCCGTCCTCAAGCGCCCCGGTGACGACGTCTTCGCCGGCACCCTCAACGGCACCGGCGCGCTGCGCGTCCGCGTCGGGCGCGACCCGGCCGACTCGGTCATCGCCCGGATCGTCACCCTGGTCGAGGAGGCGTCCCGCACCAAGGCGCCGACCCAGCTGTTCATCGAGAAGATCGAGCAGCGCTACTCGGTCGGCGTGGTCGCCGCCACCCTCGCGGTCTTCGGCATCCCGCTCGCCCTCGGCGCCGACCTCACGGACGCCCTGCTGCGCGCCATGACCTTCATGATCGTCGCCTCGCCGTGCGCGGTGGTCCTCGCCACGATGCCGCCGCTGCTCTCGGCCATCGCCAACGCCGGCCGGCACGGCGTCCTGGTCAAGTCGGCGGTCGCCATGGAACGCCTCGGCGAGATCGACACCGCCGCCCTCGACAAGACCGGCACCCTCACCGAGGGCACCCCCGAGGTGACCGCCGTACGCCCGGCGCCCGGCCGCGGGGTGGACGAGGACGCCCTGCTCGCCCTCGCCGCCGCGGCCGAGCACCCCAGCGAGCACCCGCTGGCCCGCGCGATCGTGGCCGCCGCCCGCGCCCGGCACCTGACCCTCGCGCCCGCGGAGGACTTCACGGCGGCTCCCGGCCGCGGCGTGACGGCCGTGATCGACGGCCGCACCGTGCACGTCGGCCGCGCCGAGTCCCCCGAGGGCGCCGAGACCACCGTCCGCGTCACCCGCGACGGCACCCTCCTGGGCACCCTCGCCCTCACCGACCGCCTCCGCGCCGACGCGGCCCGGGCCACCACCCGGCTCACCGCCCTCACCGGCACCGCCCCCACCCTGCTCACCGGCGACCACCCGGCCGCCGCCGCCCGCGTGGCCGACGCGACCGGCATCACCGACGTCCGCGCCGGCCTGCTGCCCGAGGACAAGGTCGAGGCCGTACGGGAGCGGGAGCGGGCCGGGCGCAAGGTGCTCTTCGTCGGCGACGGCGTCAACGACGCCCCCGCGCTGGCCGCCGCGCACGCCGGAATCGCCATGGGCCGGGCCGGCTCCGACCTCGCCCTGGAGACCGCCGACGCGATCGTCGTCCGCGACGAGCTGACGGCCGTACCCGCCGTCGTACGGCTCTCCCGGCGCGCCCGCCGGCTGGTCGTCCAGAACCTGGCCGTCGCCGGGGTCTTCATCACCGTCCTCGTCCTGTGGGACCTCATCGGCCACCTCCCGCTGCCGCTCGGTGTCGCCGGTCACGAGGGCTCGACCGTGCTGGTCGGCCTGAACGGCCTGCGGCTGCTGCGCGAGTCGGCATGGCGCCCGGAGTGATCCGCGGGACCCCAGCACGGGGCACGTCCATGTCGGATTCCCGCCAGCCCGGGCCCGGCCGGTGCACCATGCTGGAGCCATGCAGACGGGAATGCACACCGACACCGAGCGCTGCCTGCGCGCCGTGCGGTCGAAGGACGCGCGGTTCGACGGCTGGTTCTTCACGGCCGTCCTGACCACCCGCATCTACTGCCGGCCCAGCTGCCCGGTGGTGCCGCCCAAGCCCGGCAACATGACCTTCTACCCGAGCGCGGCGGCCTGCCAGCAGGCCGGGTTCCGGGCGTGCAAACGCTGCCGCCCGGACACCAGCCCCGGCTCGCCCGAGTGGAACCAGCGCGCCGACCTCACGGCCCGCGCCATGCGCCTGATCGCCGACGGCGTCGTCGACCGCGAGGGCGTGCCCGGCCTCGCCGCCCGCCTCGGCTACAGCACCCGCCAGGTCGAACGCCAGCTCCTGGCCGAACTGGGCGCGGGTCCCCTCGCGCTCGCCCGGGCCCAGCGCGCCCAGACCGCCCGGCTGCTGATCGAGACCACCCCGCTGCCGATGGCGGACATCGCCTTCGCGGCCGGCTTCTCCTCCATCCGCACCTTCAACGACACGGTCCGCGAGGTCTACGCCCTCTCCCCGAGCGACCTGCGCGCCCGCGCCCCCAGGAACCGCCCGGCGCCCACCGCCCCCGGCGCCCTGTCCCTCCGCCTCCCCTTCCGCGCCCCGCTCAACCCCGACAACCTCTTCGGCCACCTCGCCGCCACCGCCGTACCCGGCGTGGAGGAGTGGCGGGAGGGCGCGTACCGACGCACCCTGCGCCTCCCGTACGGTCACGGCATCGTGGCCCTCACCCCGGGCCCCGACCACATCGCCTGCCGCCTCACCCTCAGCGACCTGCGCGACCTGACCGTCGCAATCAGCCGCTGCCGGCGCCTGCTCGACCTGGACGCCGACCCGGTGGCGATCGACGACCAGCTGCGAGCCGACCCGCTGCTCGCGCCCCTCGTCGACAAGGCCCCCGGCCGCCGGGTGCCGCGCACCGTGGACGAGGCGGAGTTCGCCGTACGGGCCGTGCTCGGCCAACAGGTCTCCACCGCCGCCGCCCGCACCCACGCCGCCCGCCTGGTCACCGCGCACGGCGATCCGGTGGACGACCCCGAGGGCGGCCTGACCCACCTCTTCCCGTCCACCGAGGCGCTGGCGGCGGTGGACCCGGGGACCCTCGCGATGCCCAGGACCCGCCGCACCACCTTCACCACCCTGGTCGCCCACCTGGCCGACGGCTCGGTCAACCTCGGCGTGGAGAGCGACTGGGCCGAGACCCGCGCCCGGCTCCTGGCCCTGCCCGGCTTCGGCCCCTGGACCGCCGACGTCATCGCCATGCGCGCCCTCGGCGACCCCGACGCCTTCCTCCCCACCGACCTCGGCATCCGCCGCGCCGCCGCCGAACTGGGCCTGCCCGCCACCCCGGCCGCGCTCACCGCCCGCGCGGCGGCGTGGCGGCCCTGGCGGGCGTACGCCGTCCAGTACCTGTGGGCGACCGACGACCACCCGATCAACTTCCTGCCCGTATAAGGACGGACCCGTGGCACCGCTGAAGCAGCACACCGTGATCGACAGCCCGTACGGCCCCCTCACCCTGGTCGCCGACGACGGCGTCCTGAGCGGCCTCTACATGACCGGCCAGCGCCACCGCCCCGCCGAGGAGACCTTCGGAACAGCCGACGACGGGCCGTTCGCGCGGGCCGAGGAGGAGCTGACGGCGTACTTCGCCGGCGAACTGACGGACTTCACCCTCGACCTGCGCCTGAACGGCACCCCGTTCCAGCGCACGGTCTGGGACCAGCTCCGGAAGATCCCCTACGGCGAGACCCGCACCTACGGCGAACTCGCCGCCGCCCTCGGCAACCCGACCGCCTCCCGCGCGGTGGGCCTCGCCAACGGCCGCAACCCGATCGGCATCATCGTCCCCTGCCACCGCGTCGTCGGCGCGAGCGGCGACCTCACCGGCTACGGCGGCGGCCTGGAGCGCAAGCGGCGCCTGCTGGACTTCGAACGGGGCGCGGCGGCACCCCAGCCGTTGTTCTAGAGACGGGTCCGGCGAAAACGCGTTGCCCGCGCGCCGCCGGGCCCGTTACCCTCACCGGACTTCGAAGACCACGCTCTCCCGAACGATGCCGCAGATGGGGAGCAGGCCCGCGCACAGCAGCCCGGAGCCACGGAGGGGCGGCGCCACTGTTTCGGCATGCCCTCCGGAGGACCGCACCCATGCATCCCACGCAACCCCCGCACATCGGCCTCGGCCTTCCCGTCGACGACCCGGCCCTGCTGCCGGAATGGGCCCGGCGCGCCGACGCGCTCCCCTTCAGCACGCTCGGCCTGCTCGACCGGCTCGTCTTCGACAACCCCGAACCCCTGATCACCCTCGCCACCCTCGCCGGCGCCACCTCCCGCATCCGCCTCCAGACCGAGGTGCTGATCGCCCCCGTCCACAACACCGCGCTGCTCGCCAAGCAGACCGCGACCCTCGACCGGCTGACGGGCGGCCGCTTCACGCTCGGCATCGGAGTCGGCGGGCGGGCCGACGACTGCCTCGCCGCGGGCATCGACCTCCACCGCCGGGGCCGCCGCCTCGACGAGCAGATGACCCTCCTGCGCCGCACCTGGAACGGCGAGCCCTACGGCCGGGACGTCGGCCCCATCGGCCCCCGCCCCGCCACGCCCGGCGGACCGCGGGTGCTGTTCGGCGGCTTCGCCCCGGCCGCCCTGGAACGGGTCGGCCGCTTCGGCGACGGGTTCCTCGGCGCCGCGCTGCCCGCCGCGCACATGTCCGGCCTGTTCCGCCGGGTCGAGGCGGTCTGGCGGACGTACGACCGCCCGGGCCGACCGCACCTGGTCGCCCAGGCGAGCGTCGCCCTCGGTCCCGACGCCACGGTGGAGCGGGCCCGGCGCAACCTCCGCGACTACTACGCCTTCACCGGACGCGCCGAGTACATGACCCAGGGCCTGCTCACCACCGCACGGGAGATCCGCGCCGCCGTCGACGGCTTCCGGGACATCGGCGCCGACGAGGTCGTGCTCTACTGCTGGTCCTCGGACCTCGACCAGGTCGACCGCCTCGCCGACACCCTGTTCTGACCGTCCCCGCGACCGTCGCGGCTCAGCCCAGCCCGCGCAGCAGCTCGGGCAGGGCGGTGCCGATCGGCTCCCGGACCACCTCGTCGGCGAGGTCGTCGTAGGGCGTGGGCTCCGCGTTGACGACGATCAGCCGGGCCCCGTGCTCGACGGCGACGCCGGCCAGTCCGGCGGCGGGCTCCACCTGGAGACTGGTGCCGGCCGCGACGAACACCTGGCACGCCTTGCTGATGGCGGCCGCCTCGCCCAGCACCACCGGGTCGAGGCGCTCGCCGAACATCACGGTCGCCGGCTTCAGGACGGAGCCGCACTCCAGGCACGGCGGGTCGTCCTCGCCCGCGTCGAGGCGGGCCAGTACGTCCTCCATCGGCCCCCGGAGGTGGCAGCCCGTGCACACGTAGGCGCGTGCGGTGCCGTGCAGTTCCAGCACCTTGCGGGCGGGGAGCCCGGCGAGCTGGTGCAGGCCGTCCACGTTCTGTGTGAGCACCCGCACCGGCACCCCGCGCCGCTCCAGCTCGGCCACCGACCGGTGCGCGGCGTTCGGCTCGGGCCGCAGCGCGTGGTTCTCGCGCCGCATCCGCCAGGAGCGGCGCCGGATCTCCGGGTCGCCCATGTAGTACGCGTACGTGACGAGCTTCTCGGCCTCGGGATCGCGCCGCCACAGCCCGTTCGGACCGCGGTAGTCGGGGATGCCGGAGTCGGTCGACACGCCGGCGCCGCTGAGCAGGGCGACGAGGGGCTTGCTGGTCATGCCGCCGAGGTTAGGGGGCCCGGCGGACGAGGGGCGAACGCTTATCGGTCGACCCGGACGCCGTTCTCCAGCTCGGCCGTGCCCGATCCGTCCGCGAGCACGTCCAGCGCGGCCAGCACCCGGCCGTGCAGGGCACCGAGCAGGTGGTCGCCGAGTTCCTCGCGCGGCACCAGCCGCCAGGACAGCAGCTCCTCCTCCTGCAACCGGACCGCCTTGAGATCGTCCTCCGACAGGACCCCGCCGTCGTACAGATACGCCACGATCGGCGGCCTGCCCGCCCCGGTCGCCCAGTCCACCGCGAGCAGCCGGCCGATCCGCGCGTCGAGGCCGATCTCCTCCAGGGTCTCCCGCCACGCGCCCTGCCGCGGGGTCTCCCCGGCGTCGGACTCGATGGTCCCGCCCGGCAGGGTCCACCCCTCGCGGTAGTTGGGCTCGACGAGCAGCACCCGCCCCCCGGCGTCCCGGAAGACCGCGGCGGCACCGGCGAGGACACGGGGCAGACCGGCGATGTAGGTGGCGTAGTCAGCAGTGGTCATCCCGGAAGCGTAACGAGCCCGCGCCCGGGCCCGGGGCACTGCCGGGGCGGGCGCACGGCCGGTTCCACGGTGTGGGCAGGGCATGACGGCACGGGCGTCCTCCGGTTAGGGTCGCAGCGGCGCGACTGCCTTGACGTGCGCAAGGCCCGAAGAGCAAGGGGAGAGCAAGGTGGCTGACGCTGCTGTGGACGGGACCCGCCGGGTACTCGTCGCCGCGGACAAGTTCAAGGGCTCGCTGACGGCCGTCGAGGTCGCCGAGCGCGTCACGGCCGGACTGCGCCGCGTCGTGCCGGACGCCCAGGTCGAGGCGCTGCCCGTCGCCGACGGCGGCGACGGCACGGTGGCCGCCGCGGTCGCGGCCGGGTTCGAACGCCGGGAGGTACGGGTCGCCGGTCCCCTCGGCGACGAGGTGACGGCGGCCTACGCGCTGCGCGAGGACACCGCGGTGGTGGAGATGGCGGAGGCCAGCGGCCTCCAGCGGCTCCCCGAAGGTGTCCTCGCCCCGCTGACCGCGTCCACGTACGGCTCCGGCGAGCTGCTGCGGGCCGCGCTGGACGCGGGCGCGCGGACCATCGTGTTCGGGGTCGGCGGCAGCGCCACCACGGACGGCGGCGCCGGGATGCTGGCCGCGCTGGGCGCGCGGTTCCTGGACGGGGACGGGGCGCCTGTCGCGCCGGGCGGGGGCGGCCTCGCCGGGCTGGCCTCGGCCGACCTGTCGGGCCTCGACCCCCGCCTGTCCGACGTGGAGCTGGTGCTCGCCAGCGACGTCGACAATCCGCTGACCGGCCCCAAGGGCGCCCCGGCGGTCTACGGGCCGCAGAAGGGCGCCTCGCCGGACGACGTGACGGCCCTGGACACGGCCCTCGCGCACTTCGCGAAGGTGCTGGAGCAGACGGAGGGCGTGGGCGCGCGTGCCGCCGAGTACGCCGCCTCGCCGGGCGCGGGGGCGGCGGGCGGCATCGGCTTCGGGGCGATGCTGCTGGGCGCGCGGTTCCGGCCCGGCATCGAGGTGATGCTGGACGTGCTGGGCTTCGCACCGGCGCTGGACCGGGCGGACCTGGTCATCACCGGGGAGGGCTCGCTGGACGAGCAGACCCTGCACGGGAAGGCCCCGGCGGGCGTCGCGGCGGCGGCCCGGGCCGCCGGCAAGGAGGTCGTCGCGGTGTGCGGGCGCCTCGCGCTGCCGGCGGAGACGCTGGGGCGGGCGGGGATCCGGCGGGCATACCCCCTGACGGACATCGAGCCGGACGTCGAGAAGTGCATCGCGGACGCGGGCCCGATCCTGGAACGGGTGGCGGAACAGATCGCGCGGGACTTCGTCGCGTAGGTCCTTGCCGGCCCTGAACGGGCCTCGTCCTCACACGCCGGACGGGCTGAGTGGCTCGCCTTCCTCCCCACCGAGTCGGGTGGTGGGCGGGCATAGGCCCGGGGGTCTGGGGGCGGAGCCCCCAGGGACGCCCGCACCGACGCCGACCACACACAAACGGTAGGGCCCCGGACCCAACCCGGGTCCGGGGCCCTACCGACATGCACAGGTCACGGCAGCTGCGCCGCCCGCGCCTCCCGCCGATTGTCACGGAAATTGTTCACCCGACGAGCCGTGGCGAACAGCGGAATCACCGCCCCCATCACCAACTGCAACGCACACCCCGTCTGCAACAGCAGCTGCCCGCTCGGCGCGTCGAACGCCCACCCGGCCAGCAGCCCCATCGACAGGACGATCCACGCCAGCATCGCCACCGCGAGGCGCCCCCGCGGCTTCGGGTACTCGACCCGGCTCACCATCAGCCAGGCCGTACCGAGGATCGCCAGCAGCGTCGCCACGAACGGCAGCTCCAGCAGCACGATCGACACCACGGTCAGCGCGCCGAACGGCGAGGGCATACCCTGGAACGTGCCGTGCTTGACCGTGACGCAGGAGAACCGCGCGAGCCGCAGCACCACCGCCAGCAGCACCACGATCGCCCCCACCGCCGCCACCCGCTGGTAGGCGTCGTCGGCGACCATGCCGTAGACGAGGACGAAGTACGCCGGCGCGAGGCCGAAGCTGATCAGGTCGGAGAGGTTGTCCAGCTCCGCGCCCATGGGCGAGGACCGCAGCTTGCGGGCGACCAGACCGTCGAACAGGTCGAAGATCGCCGCGCACAGCATCAGGATGACCGCGGTGGCCGCGCTGTGCCGGGCCATGCCCGACTCGTCGCTGCCCATGAGGTGGGGGATGAGGATGCCCGTGGTGGTGAAGTACACCGCCATGAAGCCGCACGTGGCGTTGCCGAGCGTGAGCGTGTCGGCTATCGACAGGCGCAGCGACAGCGGCATTTCCTCCTCGTCGTCCATCTCGTCGGCCTCCGGCACCCATCCGGCCTGGGTCTGTGGATCAACCACGGTCAATTCGAGTCACCCCAGCCACCGTCTTCTGACCCACCTCGACATCCACCTCGACACCCTCCGGCAGGTACAGGTCGACGCGGGAGCCGAAGCGGATCAGGCCGACCCGCTCGCCCTGCTCGACCTTGGTGCCCTGCGGCACGTACGGGACGATGCGGCGGGCCACCGCGCCGGCGATCTGGATCATCTCGATGTCGCCGAGCTCGGTGTCGAGGTGCCACACGACGCGCTCGTTGTTCTCGCTCTCCTTGTTGAAAGCGGGAACGAAGCCGCCCGGCACGTGCTCGACCGAGGTCACCGTGCCCGCCAGCGGGGCGCGGTTGACGTGGACGTTGAGCGGGCTCATGAAGATCGCGACGCGGGTGCGGCCGTCCTTCCACGGCATGATGCTCTGCACCACACCGTCGGCGGGCGAGACGACCCGGCCTTGCGTGATCTCGCGCTCGGGGTCGCGGAAGAACCACAGCATCCCCGCCGCGAGCGCGGTGGCGGGAACGGCGACGGCCTTGGCGGCGCCGGAACGGCGGGCCCGCAGGAGGCTGACGGCTGCGGTGGCGACGGTCGGCAGAAGCCACGGCGATGCTCCGCGCGCGAGGCGTACGCCGGCGAGGCTGTCGCGAGGTGCAGAGGTTTGGCTGTGGGGCATGGATGACCTTCGTAGCGGATGATGCCGCGCTCTGACGGGGGACGGCGGCTTTCCGGCGATCGTAGCGGCTTCCCGCCGCAACTGGGTAAGCCAGGAAGCCGAGTCGGCGGCCGAACACTGCCTACGGGGTGTGACCTTCTTCTCCAAGAAAACACCCCGTATCCGGACATCTAACCCTGGAATCGATACTCTTCGAGCAGTCGGCGGCCGATGATCATTTTCTGGATCTCGGCGGTGCCTTCACCGATGAGCAGCATCGGCGCCTCGCGGTAGAGACGCTCGATCTCGTACTCCTTGGAGAAGCCGTACCCGCCGTGGATCCGGAAGGCGTCCTCCACGACCTCTTTGCAGTACTCGGAGGCGAGGTACTTGGCCATCCCCGCTTCCAGGTCGTTTCGTTCGCCCGAGTCCTTTTTGCGCGCAGCGTTCACCATCATCGCATGCGCCGCCTCCACCTTGGTAGCCATCTCCGCGAGCTTGAACTGGATGGCCTGGTGCTGGGCGATCTGCTTGCCGAAAGTGTGACGCTGCTGGGCGTACCGGACACCGAGTTCGAAGGCACGCTGAGCGACGCCGCAGCCACGGGCCGCCACGTTCACGCGGCCGACCTCGACGCCGTCCATCATTTGGTAAAAACCTCGGCCGGTGACGCCGCCGAGCACCCGATCGGCCGGAATGCGCAGGCCGTCCATGATGAGCTCGGTGGTGTCGACGCCCTTGTAGCCCATCTTGTCGATCTTGCCGGGGATGGTCAGCCCCGGGCGGACCTCACCGAAACCGGGCTCCTTCTCCACCAGGAAGGTCGTCATGGACTTGTGGGGAGCGGTCCCCTCGGGGTGACCCTCGTCACTCTTCACCAGAACGGCCACCAGGGACGACGTTCCGCCGTTGGTCAGCCACATCTTCTGGCCGTTCAGGACGTACTCCTCACCGTCCTTCACCGCCTTGGAGGAGATCGCCGAGACGTCGGAGCCCAGCGCCGGCTCGGACATCGAGAAGGCGCCCCGGATGTCGCCCGCGGCCATACGGGGCAGGAAGTGGTCCTTCTGCTCCTGCGTGCCGTGCTGCTTGAGCATGTACGCCACGATGAAGTGCGTGTTGATGATGCCGGACACCGACATCCAGCCACGGGCGATCTCCTCCACGCACAGGGCGTAGGTCAGGAGCGACTCGCCCAGGCCCCCGTACTCCTCGGGGATCATCAGGCCGAACAGGCCGAGTTCCTTCAGTCCGTCGACGATGTCCTGCGGGTACTCGTCGCGGTGCTCCAGCTCGGTGGCGACCGGGATGATCTCCTTGTCCACGAAGTCCCGGACGGTGGAGAGGATCTCCCGCTGGACGTCCGTGAGCCCGTGGGTCTGGGCGAGACGGCTCATCTCTACTTCCCCTGTTCCTTCAGCTCGGGGCGGCCCGGCTGCTCGCCGCCGCGCTCCTTGACGTACGTCTCGGTCGGCACCATCACCTTGCGGCGGAAGACGCACACGAGCGTGCCGTCCTGCTTGTAGCCCTTGGTCTCGACGTGCACGATGCCGCGGTCGTTCTTCGACTTCGACGGCCACTTGTCGAGGACGGTCGTCTGTCCGTAGAGGGTGTCGCCGTGGAAGGTCGGCGCCACGTGCTTGAGCGACTCGATCTCCAGGTTGGCGATCGCCTTGCCGGAGACGTCCGGGACGGACATGCCGAGCAGGAGCGAGTAGATGTAGTTGCCCACCACCACGTTCTTGCCGAAGTCCGTCGTCTTCTCGGCGTAGTTGGCGTCCATGTGGAGCGGGTGGTGGTTCATCGTGAGGAGACAGAACAGGTGGTCGTCGTACTCGGTGACCGTCTTCCCCGGCCAGTGCTTGTACGTCGCCCCGACCTCGAACTCCTCGTAGGTGCGTCCGAACTGCATCGTCCTCAGCCCTCCGGGATCTCGAACTTGCTGGTGCGCCGCATGCCGGCCGCACGCCCCTTGCCGGAGACGACCAGGGCCATCTTGCGGCTGGCCTCGTCGATCATCTCGTCGCCGAGCATCGCGGAGCCCTTCTTGCCGCCCGCCTCGGAGGTGTAGTAGTCGTACGCGTCCAGGATCAGCTCGGCGTGGTCGTAGTCCTCCTGCGACGGCGAGAAGATCTCGTTGGACGCCTCGACCTGGCCCGGGTGCAGGACCCACTTGCCGTCGAAGCCGAGGGCGGCGGCGCGCCGCGCGACCTCGCGATAGCCGTCCACGTTGCGGATCTGGAGGTAGGGGCCGTCGATCGCCTGGAGGTTGTTGGCGCGGGCGGCCATCAGGATCTTCATCAGGATGTAGTGGTAGGCGTCCGCCGGGTAGCCGGGCGGCTGCTCGCCCACGACCAGGGACTTCATGTTGATGGAGGCCATGAAGTCGGCCGGGCCGAAGATGATGGTCTCCACGCGCGGGCTCGCCTGGGCGATCTCGTTGACGTTGTTCAGGCCCTGCGCGTTCTCGATCTGCGCCTCGATGCCGATCCGGCCGACCTCGAAGCCCATCGTCTTCTCGATCTGGGTGAGGAGGAGGTCCAGGGCGACGACCTGCTGGGCGTCCTGGACCTTCGGGAGCATGATGCAGTCCAGGTTCGGGCCCGCGCCCTCCACCACCGTCACGACGTCCCGGTACGTCCACTCGGTCGTCCAGTCGTTGACCCGCACGACGCGGGTCTTGCCGGTCCAGTCGCCCTCGTTGAGGAACTTGACGATGGTGTGCCGCGCCTCCGGCTTGGCGAGCGGCGCGCAGGCGTCCTCCAGGTCGAGGAAGACCTGGTCGGCGGGGAGGCCCTGGGCCTTCTCCAGGAAGCGCGGGTTCGAACCCGGTACCGCCAGGCAGGAGCGCCGGGGGCGCAGGCGGTTGACCTGGGGAGCGGGGCTGGTCATGCGGGGACCTCCAGGGGGTCGAGCTTGTTCGCGTTCCGGATCTCGTCGACGATCCGGCCGATGATGCCGGTGATGTCGAAGTCCTTCGGGGTGAAGACGGCGGCCACTCCCGCGGCCCGCAGTTCCTCGGCGTCACCGTTCGGGATGATGCCACCGGCGATCACCGGGATGTCTGTGGCACCGGCCACACGGAGCCGTTCGAGCACGTCCGGCACCAGCTGCGCGTGCGAGCCGGACAGGATGGACAGGCCCACCGCGTGCACGTCCTCGGCCAGGGCGGCGTCCACGATCTGCTCCGGGGTGAGCCGGATGCCCTGGTAGACCACCTCGAATCCGGCGTCACGGGCCCGCACGGCGATCTGCTCGGCGCCGTTGGAGTGGCCGTCCAGGCCGGGCTTGCCGACCAGGAAGCGGAGCTTGCCGACGCCCATCTCCTTCGCCGTCAGCTCCACCTTGCGGCGCACCTGCGACAGGGCCGAGCCCTCCTCCGCGGTGACCGCGACCGGCGCCGAGGACACGCCGGTCGGCGCCCGGAACTCGCCGAAGACCTCGCGCAGCGCCCCGGCCCACTCGCCGGTCGTGGCGCCGGCGCGGGCGCACTCCAGGGTGGCCTCCATGAGGTTGCCGGTGCCGCGCGCGGCCTCCTTCAGCTTCTCCAGCGCCTTGCAGGGGCGCGGGTGGTTGAAGGGCGGCTGGTACCGCGTGTCGCGCCAGTGTTGCAGCGAGGCGATGACGCGGGCCTCCACCGCCGGGTCGACCGTCTGGATCGCGGTGTCCAGGTCGGCGGTCAGCGGGTTGGGCTCGGTGCCCTCGAAGGCGTTGACACCGATGATCTTCTCCTCGCCGGACTCGATCCGGGCCCGGCGCTCGGCGTGCGAGGCGACCAGCTGGGACTTGAGGTAGCCGGACTCGACGGCGGCCATCGCGCCGCCCATCTCCTGGATGCGCTCGATCTCCGCGAAGGCCGCCTCGACCAGCTCCTCGACCTTCGCCTCGATCACCTTCGACCCCTCGAAGATGTCCTCGTACTCCAGCAGGTCGCTCTCGTGCGCCAGCACCTGCTGGATGCGCAGCGACCACTGCTGGTCCCAGGGCCGGGGCAGGCCCAGTGCCTCGTTCCAGGCCGGCAACTGCACGGCCCGCGCGCGTGCGTCCTTGGAGAGGGTCACGGCCAGCATCTCCAGCACGATCCGCTGGACGTTGTTCTCCGGCTGCGCCTCGGTCAGGCCCAGGGAGTTGACCTGGACGCCGTAGCGGAAGCGGCGGTGCTTGGGGTTCTCGATGCCGTACCGCTCGCGGGTGATGCGGTCCCAGATGCGGCCGAAGGCGCGCATCTTGCACATCTCCTCGACGAAGCGGACGCCCGCGTTGACGAAGAACGAGATCCGGCCGACCACGTCGCCCATGCGCTCCTGCGGCACCTGGCCGCTGTCCCGCACCGCGTCGAGCACGGCGATCGCGGTGGACATCGCGTACGCGATCTCCTGCACCGGCGTGGCGCCCGCCTCCTGCAGGTGGTAGCTGCAGATGTTGATCGGGTTCCACTTCGGCAGGTGGGAGACCGTGTACGCGATCATGTCCGTCGTCAGCCGGAGCGACGGTCCCGGCGGGAAGACGTGCGTGCCCCGGGACAGGTACTCCTTGACGATGTCGTTCTGGGTCGTGCCCTGGAGCTTGGTGATGTCCGCACCCTGCTCCTCCGCGACGACCTGGTAGAGCGCCAGCAGCCACATGGCCGTGGCGTTGATGGTCATCGAGGTGTTCATCTGTTCCAGGGGAATGTCCTGGAACAGCCGGCGCATGTCACCGAGGTGCGCGACTGGCACGCCGACCCGGCCGACCTCGCCGCGGGCGAGGACGTGGTCGGAGTCGTAGCCGGTCTGGGTCGGCAGGTCGAAGGCGACCGACAGACCCGTCTGCCCCTTGGCGAGGTTGCGCCGGTACAGCTCGTTGGACGCCTCGGCCGTGGAGTGACCGGCGTAGGTGCGCATGAGCCACGGCCGGTCCTTCTGACGCTCACTCATGTGTCGCTCCTCAGATGTTCCGGAAGCGGTTGATGGCGTCGAGGTGCCGGGCGCGCTTCTCCTGGTCGCGCACGCCCAGGCCCTCCTCGGGCGCCAGGCACAGCACGCCGACCTTGCCCTGGTGGGCGTTGCGGTGGACGTCGTGGGCGGCCTGGCCGGTGTCCTCCAGGGAGTACACCTTGGACAGCGTCGGGTGGATCTTGCCCTTGGCGATGAGGCGGTTGGCCTCCCAGGCCTCGCGGTAGTTGGCGAAGTGGGAGCCGATGATGCGCTTCAGGGACATCCACAGGTAGCGGTTGTCGTACTCGTGCATGTAGCCCGAGGTGGAGGCGCAGGTGGTGATGGTGCCGCCCTTGCGGGTGACGAAGACGGAGGCGCCGAAGGTCTCCCGGCCGGGGTGCTCGAAGACGATGTCGATGTCCTCGCCGCCGGTGAGTTCGCGGATGCGCTTGCCGAAGCGCTTCCACTCCTTGGGGTCCTGGGTCTGCTCGTCCTTCCAGAACCGGTAGCCCTCGGCGTTGCGGTCGATGATCGCCTCGGCGCCCATCGCGCGGCAGATCTCCGCCTTCTGCGGCGAGGAGACGACACAGATCGGGTTGGCGCCGCCGGCGAGGGCGAACTGGGTGGCGTACGAGCCGAGTCCGCCGCTGGCGCCCCAGATGAGGACGTTGTCGCCCTGCTTCATGCCGGCGCCGTTGCGCGAGACCAGCTGCCGGTAGGCGGTGGAGTTCACCAGGCCGGGGGCCGCGGCCTCCTCCCAGCTCAGGTGGTCCGGCTTCGGCATCAGCTGGTTGGACTTGACCAGCGCGATCTCGGCGAGGCCGCCGAAGTTGGTCTCGAAGCCCCAGATGCGCTGCTCGGGGTCGAGCATCGTGTCGTTGTGGCCGTCGGAGGACTCCAGCTCGACGGACAGGCAGTGCGCGACGACCTCGTCGCCCGGCTGCCAGGCGTTGACGCCCGGACCGGTGCGCAGGACGACGCCGGCCAGGTCGGAGCCGATGATGTGGTACGGCAGGTCGTGCCGCTTGGCCAGCTCGTTGGTGCGGCCGTAGCGCTCCAGGAAGCCGAACGTCGACAGCGGCTCGAAGATCGAGGTCCACACCGAGTTGTAGTTGACCGAGGAGGCCATGACGGCCACCAGGGCCTCGCCGGGACCCAGCTCGGGCACCGGCACGTCGTCCAGGTGGATCGACTTGCGGGGGTCCTTGTCGCGGGTCTCGAGTCCCGCGAACATCTCCGTCTCGTCCTTGTGCACGGTGATCGCGCGGTACGACTCGGGGAGCGGCAGTGCGGCGATGTCGGCCGGCGTGGAGTCGGGCGACTGGATCGCGTCCAGGATGTCCTTCACGGTCACGGTGTTGCCTCCGGCGGTGAGCGTCCTGAGGGAGGGGCGCTGAGGGTTACGTCGGTGCTGCTGAGGTGAGGGTGTGTGCCTGTGACGCAGGCGTTCGGGCGCGCAGGGGATGAGGTGCGGGGACAGCCCGGACACCTTCAACGTATGACACCGCGTGTCACCCCGCAAGGCACTGAGTGCCAGAAAATCTTCTCAGATGAAATCTTTACGCGACAGATGAGCGATGATCGATCGAATCATCTCCCGCCGGGGGTGAAAAAGGGACGTCGACATGCAAAAACGGCCACCCGGTGGGTGGCCGTCGTCACAGTGCGGGAAGGGGCGGTCAGCGCTCCTTGAGGGCCTGCTCGATGGTGCGCATGACCTCGTGCAGCGGCGCGTCGGTGCGCGCCACCGTCACGAGCACCTCGCCCTGCACGGAGGCCGAGGAGGCGGCCGGCCGCCCGGTGGAGGCCGTGCCGCGTCCCGCCCCGATGCCCGTGCCGAAGGTCTTGCGCACGATCGCGAAGGCGTGGTCCAGCTCGGCCTCCACGTCACCCTGCCCGTCGGCCCGCAGCCAGCGCCGCAGCACGTGGTTGTGCGCGGTGACCACGGCGGACGCCGCGACCTCCGCGAGCAGCGGGTCGTCGTTGGCGTCGTCGTCGTGCGCGTGCTCGTCGAAGTGGCCCAGCAGGTAGCGGGTGAACAGGCGCTCGTACCGGGCCACCGACGCGATCTCCGCCTCGCGCAGGGTGGGCACCTCGCGCGTCAGCTTGTAGCGCGCGACCGAGATCTCCGGCCGGGCCGCGTACATCTTCATGACTTCCTTGATGCCGCGGCACACCGTGTCGAGCGGGTGCTCGTGCGCGGGCGCGGCGTTGAGCACCGCCTCGGCGCGCACCAGGGTGTCGTCGTGGTCCGGGAAGATCGCCTCTTCCTTGGAGCGGAAGTGGCGGAAGAAGGTGCGGCGGGCGACCCCCGCCTGGGCCGCGATCTCGTCGACGGTGGTCGCCTCGTACCCCTTGGTCGCGAACAGCTCCATCGCCGCCGCCGCCAGCTCCCGGCGCATTTTGAGCCGCTGGGCGGCGGCTCGGTTGCCGGCCGCGCTCTCCGGGGCGTCGGACGTGGCTGAGGTACGTGAGGACTTGGCGGGCTGGGGCATGACCCGAACGTACTGCATGCGGGCGCAATCATGCGCGTGACCGGGGACTCCCCCGCCCGCGGGGGGCGGGGGAGACCCGGCCGGACCGAGCAGCCCGCCCCAGTCCTCGTCGGGCCCGAACCAGTCGCCCGGTCGCTCAGCGGCGGGCATGTTCGCGGAAACCGCGGCCCGTCTTGCGGCCGAGGCAGCCCGCGGCCACCAGGTGCTCGAGCAGCGGTGCGGGCGCCAGCCCCGGGTCGCGGAACTCCCGGTGCAGGACCTTCTCGATGGCCAGCGACACGTCGAGTCCGACCACGTCGAGCAGCTCGAACGGGCCCATCGGGTAGCCGCCGCCCAGCTTCATCGCCGCGTCGATGTCGTCGAGGGTCGCGTAGTGCTCCTGCACCATCTTGACCGCGTTGTTGAGGTACGGGAACAGCAGCGCGTTCACGATGAACCCGGCCCGGTCGCCGCAGTCCACCGCGTGCTTGCGGACCTTGGCGCAGACCTCGTGGACGGTGGCGTGCACGTCGTCGGCGGTCAGCACGGTGCGGACCACCTCGACCAGCTTCATCGCCGGGGCCGGGTTGAAGAAGTGCATGCCGATCACGTCCTGCGGGCGCGAGGTGGCGCGGGCGCAGGCGACGATCGGCAGCGAGGAGGTGGTGGTGGCCAGCACCGCGCCGGGCTTGCAGACCTTGTCCAGGGTGCCGAACAGCTGCCGTTTCACCTCCAGGTCCTCGGCGACGGCCTCCACGGCCAGGTCGACGTCGGCGAAGTCGTCGTAGGTGCCCGTCGGCGTGATCAGCTCCAGCGTCCGCGCGGCGGCCTCGGCGGTCAGCCGTCCCTTGTCGACCGACCGGTTCAGGGACTTGCCGATCCGGGCCTTGGCCGTCTGCGCCTTCTCCGCGCTGCGGGCGGCCAGCACCACCTCGTACCCGGCCTTGGCGAACACCTCCGCGATGCCGGACGCCATGGTGCCCGAACCGGCCACGCCGACGGCGCGCACCGGCCGGCCGGTGACCGCGGTGCCCCCCTTGCGCGGAGTCAGCGCGTCCGGCACCACGACCGCGCTGCCGGGCGCCTCGTAGGTGTAGAAGCCCCGGCCCGCCTTGCGCCCCGTCAGGCCAGCCTCGCTGAGCTGCCTGAGGATCGGCGCGGGGGCGTGCAGACGGTCGTGCGACGCCGCGTACATGGCCTCCAGGACCGTACGGGCGGTGTCCACGCCCACCAGGTCCAGCAGGGCCAGCGGCCCCATCGGCAGGCCGCAGCCGAGGCGCATCGCGGCGTCGATGTCCTCGCGGGAGGCGTAGTTCGCCTCGTACATCGCCGCGGCCTGGTTGAGGTAGCCGAACAGCAGGCCGTCCGCGACGAAACCGGGGCGGTCCCCGACCGCGACCGGCTCCTTGCCGAGGTCCAGCGCCAGGTCGGTGACGGCCGTGACGGCGGCGGGCGCGGTCAGCACCGAGGAGACGACCTCGACCAGCTTCATCGCGGGCGCCGGGTTGAAGAAGTGCAGGCCGAGCACCCGCTCCGGGCGGGCCGAGTCCGCGGCCAGCCGCGTGACGGACAGCGCGTTGGTACCGGTCGCCAGGATCGTCTCCGGGCGCACGATCCCGTCCAGCTCCCGGAAGACCCGCTGCTTGATCTCGTACGACTCCGGAACCACCTCGATCACCAGGTCGGCGTCGGCGGCCGCCCCCAGGTCGGTGGAGGTGCGGACGCGGTCCAGGGCACCGGCGCGCTCCTGCTCGGTCAGCCGCCCGCGCTCGACGGCACGGGCGGTGGAGGACTCCAGCGCGGCGACCGCCTTGACGGCCTGCGCCTCGCTGACGTCGATGCCGATGACCTCGCGGCCGGCCCCGGCCAGGACCTCGGCGATGCCGGTGCCCATCGTGCCGAGGCCGACGACGGCGATCGTCTGGAGCGGGGACAGAGGGGTGTCGGACAGGGGAGTGGCCATCGCGGGACTCCAGGAATGAGGGGTGACGACGGGAGCACGCAGGGACGCGCCGTCGCGGCGCACCGGGTGCGTGACATGAGGAAGGAAGGAGTGCGGGTGTTGCCGGGCTCGAACGGCGCACACGCCCGGTGCCGTCGCGGAGGGCGCACGCGCCCGTCCGGCGGCCTGTGACCGGCCCTGTCCCGGGGCCGAGTCCTGATGCGGTACCCGAGGTACCGGACCGACTGCCCTCCCGGTGGTTGCGTCACCAGACCACCGTGAGGAGTTGCCGCGGGTGGGTAACCCGCTCGTCTGAGGTTAACCCGCGGGTAACGAGCGCGCCAGCCCCCGGTGTTCGTGATGTAGGTCCCACGCCCGGTGTGACGCGCCTAACCTCGGTGTCATGGACGAAGCGTTGCGAGCGCTCACGGAGCGCTTACGGGCCGAGGCGGCGGCGTCGGGTGCCCCCGGGGCGCGGGCGGTGTACGACCGGCTCGTGGCGACCGGGGACCACGACGAGCTGGCCGCCGTGCTCACCGAGCCCGGACACCCGCTGTGGGCCCGGGAACTGGCGGCCTTCCGGCTGGGTGTGGCGGGGGACCGGCGGGCCTTCGAATCGCTCGTGCTCCTGCTGAACCACCGCGACCCGCCGCGCTGCGCCTCGGCCGCCCACGCCCTGGCCCGCCTCGGCGACCCGCGCACCGCCCGCGCGGCCGCCGCCCTCGCCACCAACGAACTGCGGGTCGCCTACGCCCTGCACCCGGTGCGGCTGCTGGTCGAGCTGCGGGCCCCCGAGTCGGTGCCCGCGCTGATCACCACGCTGGAGCGGCGGCTGCGCCCGCACGATCCGTACCGGCGCGTCGCGCTCGCCTGCGTCGAGGGCCTCGGCGCCCTCGGCGACGAACGCGCCGGACCCGTCCTGAACGACGCCCTCGCCCACCCGGCGCTGGCCGAGGCGGCGGTGCGGGCGCTGGCCCGCATCCCGGGGCAGCGGTGAGAGGCGGGCCGGGGGACGAGCGGTGACGGCCCGTCAGCCGGTCAGCGGCCGGGCGTAGCGCACCTCGGGCACCGCGACGCCGTCCACCTCGAAGGGCTCCTCGGCGCCGTCGGGCCGGAAGCCCGCCCGCTCGTAGAAGCGCCGGGCGCGGGTGTTGCCCTTGAGCACCCACAGCAGCATCCGGGCGTGCCCGGCGGCCCGGCACCGGCGCACCGACTCCCCGGCCAGGGCCTGCCCGATGCCCGCGCCGAACCGTCCGGTGTCGACGTAGAGGGCGTACAGCTCGGCGTCCGCGGTGCGCACCTCGCCGTCCCGGTAGGGACCGTGGCAGGCCCAGCCGACGACCTCGCCGTCCGCGTCCTCGGCGACCAGGTTCAGCAGGCCCTCCGGCGCGCGGGCGAACAGGTCGCGACGCCGCTCCGCGTCGGCGGCGGGGTCCATCGCGTCGAGGTGCGGCTGCGGCATCAGGCCCCGGTAGGCGTGCTGCCAGCCCCGGACCCGGATCAGGGACACGCGGTCGCAGTCCGCGAGGACCATCTCCCGCACCCGCACGCTCGCCCGCGGGCCGCTCACGGCGCCACGACCGCGAACGCCTCGATCTCCATGAGGAACTCCGGCCGGACCAGCGCGCCCACCTGCACCGCCGAGGCGGCCGGCAGCCGGTCGTCGGGTATGTGCTCGGCGCGGGCCGCGCGGATCGCGCCCATATGGGCCATGTCCGTGACGAAGAAGGTCAGCTTCACCACGTCGTCGAAGGTCGCACCGGCCGAGGCCAGGCACCGGCGGAGATTCTCGAAGACCTGGCGGGCCTGGGCCGCGGGGTCGCCCGCGCCGACCACCCCGCCGTCCTCGTCCAGCGCGAGCTGCCCCGAGACGGCCACGAACCGCCCGGTGCCGAGGACGACATGGGTGTACTGCGCGGCGGGCGCGACGCCCTCGGGGGCGGAGATCCTGGTCAGCTCACTCATGCGTCCATCGTGGACCACGGCACTGACAACGCCCCCGACGGGTGCGGCGAGGGGGACGGCTAGCCGCGGAAGCCGAGCAGCCCGTGCAGGGTCGAACCCCGCGAGGACGTCGAAGCCGCCTTGGACTCCAGCGGCTTCGGGTCCGGCAGCGCCGGGCACACCGCGTCCGCCTCGCCCCCGTCGCCGTGCGGCACGGTGCCGTCGGTCAGATAGGCGGCCAGGTGCTCGTCCAGGCAGTCGTTCCCGCTCAGCGTGATGCCGTGGTTCCCGCCGCCCTCCTCCACGACGAGGGCGGAGCCGCGCAGCAGCCGGTGTGCGGCGACGCCGCCCTCGTACGGCGTGGCCGCGTCGCCGGTCGCCTGGAACAGCAGGACCGGGGGCAGTGCCCCGTTGGCGACGTCCACCGGCTGCCGGGACGGCGTGGGCCAGAACGCGCACGGCGCGTTGTACCAGGCGTTGTTCCACACCATGAAGGGCGCCTTCTCGTACAGGTCCCAGCTGTCGTCGCGCCACTCGTCCCAGTCCCGCGGCCAGCCGGCGTCACGGCACTGCACCGCGGTGTAGACGCTGTAGCCGTTGTCGCCGGAGGCGTCCGGGGCCCCGAAGTTCTCGTACGCCTCGACCAGCGGGCCGGTGTCCTCGTCGTTCGCGTACGCGGCGAACGCCTCGGCCAGGTGGGGCCAGTAGCCGTTGTAGTACCCGCCGGGCAGGTAGGTGTCCTCCAGCTCGGAGGCGCCCACCTTCCCTCCCGCGGGCCGTTTCGCCAGCGCCGCCCGCATGGCGTACCAGGCGGCCTCGACCCGCTCGGGGTCGGTGCCCAGACCGTAGGCCGCGTCGTGCCCGGCGATCCAGGCCAGGAACGCCCGGTGGCGGTCGTTGAAGGCGAGGTCCTGGTGGAGGTTGGCCTCGTACCAGACGTCGTCCGGCCCGACGACGGAGTCCAGGACCAGCCGCCGCACCCGGTGCGGGTAGAGCTTGGCGTAGACGGCGCCCAGATAGGTGCCGTACGAGTAGCCGAAGTAGCTGAGCTTCTCGGCGCCCAGCGCCGCGCGGATCGCGTCCACGTCCTGCGCGGCGCTGACCGTGTCGATGTGCGGCAGCACGTCCGCGTACTTGTCGCCGCAGGCGTCGGCGAAGGACTCGGCGCGCGCCAGGTTGGCCCGCTCGACGTCCGGCGTGCCCGGCACCGAGTCGGGCCGCACCGGGGCGAAGTGGCCCGGCCGGCAGTCCAGCGCGGGGCTGCTTCTGCCCACACCGCGCGGGTCGAAGCCGATGACGTCGTACTGGGCGGCCACCTTCGCGGGCAGCGACGACGCCACGAACCCGGCCAGCGTCAGCCCGCTGCCGCCGGGGCCGCCGGGGTTCACCAGCAGGGGGCCCTGGTACGTCCCGGCGGTGTGCGGGACGCGGGACAGCGCCAGCGTGATCTGCCTCCCGCGCGGACGCGCGTGGTCGAGCGGCACCTTCAGGGACGCGCACTGGAGCGTCGGGTAGTCCTCCGTGGCGCACTTCTCCCAGCGCGGTCCGGCGGCGGGCGCGGTGGACGGGGGCCGCGGCGCGCTCGCCTCGGCGGGGAGGGCGGTGACGGTCCCGGCGGCGATGACGGCGGCGCCGCACAGCACGGCTGCGCGTTGTCTCATGACGTTCTCCCAGGACTCCCAGGACGGAGCGGCTGCGGTCCGCGCGGATCGCGGTCCTCGCCGGATGGTCCCGGCGAGCGCCTCCGGAAGAACGAGAGCGGTCCCTACGTGACCCGATCGGGTCGGAAGATGCCCTCCAATGCGCCTACTCGGCCCTCACAGGAGCGACAGCTGCACCGGCTCGGTGGCCGCGGGTCCGGCCGGCCGCGCGGGCCGAGGCTCCGCGGTCCGGCGGGGCATTCCCGCGCGCGCGGGACCGATGCCGTACTCGCGGGCCAGGTCGTGCACCTGGCGGGTGATCCGGCGCTGGTACCACTTCGGGGCGTAGGCGCCGTCCGCGTAGAGCCGCTCGTAGCGGCGGACCAGGTGCGGGTGGTGCTGTCCGAGCCAGGCCATGAACCACTCGCGGGCGCCCGGCCGCAGATGCAGCACCAGAGGCGTCACCGAGGTGGCGCCCGCGGCGGCGACGGCCCGCACCGTGGCCCTCAACTGGGCCGGCTCGTCGCCGAGGAAGGGGATCACCGGAGCCATCAGCACCCCGCAGCCGATGCCGCGCTCGCCGAGGGTCCGTACGACTTCCAGCCTGCGTTCCGGGGCCGGGGTGCCCGGCTCCACGGTGCGCCACAGGTCCTGGTCGGTGAAGCCGACCGAGACCGAGATGCCCACGTCCGTCACCCGGGCCGCCCGGGTCAGCAGGTCCAGGTCGCGCAGGATCAGCGTGCCCTTGGTGAGGATCGAGAAGGGGTTCGCCCGCTCGGTGAGCGCCGCGATGATGCCCGGCATCAGCCGGTAGCGGCCCTCCGCGCGCTGGTAGCAGTCGACGTTGGTGCCCATCGCCACGTGCTCGCCCTGCCAGCGGCGGGAGGCCAGCTGGCGGCGGAGCAGCTCGGGCGCGTTCACCTTGACCACGATCTGGGAGTCGAAGCCGAGCCCCGTGTCGAGGTCCAGATAGCTGTGCGTCTTGCGCGCGAAGCAGTACACGCACGCGTGCGTGCAGCCCCGGTAGGGGTTCACCGTCCACTCGAACGGCATCCGCGAGGCCCCCGGCACCCGGTTCAGGATCGAGCGGGCCCGCACCTCGTGGAAGGTGATGCCGCGGAACTCGGGCGTGTCGAACGTGCGCGTGACGACGGCGTCCGCGCCGAACAGCGCGGTGTCCGCCGCCCGGGCGTGGTCGGAGTCCGTGAGGTTCTCCCAGCGCATTGCGGCCTCCTCGGTAGCACTGTTCGACACAATAGAACACTTGTTCCCTTGATCGTGCGGACGAGTCGTGCGGGGCCGCTTCGCGCCCCCCGATTTGGTGGCCGGGCGGCGGGGTGGTTGGCTTGCCCCGAACCCGAGAACCAGGCCCTGGAGGAACCCGATGGCGCAGGTCGAGGCGACGACGGAGCGGATCGTCGCAGCGGACGCGGAGACGGTGTTCGACACCCTCGCCGACTACAGCGGCACCCGCGAGAAGCTGCTGCCCGAGCACTTCAGTGAGTACGAGGTCCGGGAGGGCGGCGACGGCGAGGGCACCCTCGTGCACTGGAAGCTCCAGGCCACCAGCAAGCGCGTCCGTGACTGCCTGCTGGAGGTCACCGAGCCGGCCGACGGCGAGCTGGTCGAGAAGGACCGCAACTCCTCCATGGTCACCACTTGGCGCGTCACCCCGGCGGGCGAGGGCAGGTCCCGGGTCGTCGTGGTCACCACCTGGCAGGGGGCCGGCGGTGTCGGCGGCTTCTTCGAGAAGACCTTCGCGCCCAAGGGGCTCGGCCGGATCTACGACGCCCTGCTCGCCAGGCTCGCCGCCGAGGTCGAGAAGTAGCCAAAAGGCAGGTACGGGGCGGCCGTTGGCCGCCTCACCGGTTCGAGTGATCTCCGCGCGAACCCGTCGCGCGTCCGTAACTCGTCGCACTTGTTCGCAGTTGTCGCCTCAGGCGGCAAATGTGAGCAGGTGTGACGAGGGGAGCGGTACGTGGGCGGGATCACTCTGGTGCAGGACGCGGTAGGCAGTCCCGCGCAGGACGAACCGGCCGCCGAGGCCCAGGCACCCCCGGAGCCTCCCGCTCCCGGGCCGGACGGGAAGCAGGACGCCGGGCTGAGCCCGCGCCGGGTGCGGCTGGTCTTCGTCGGGCTGATGCTGGCGCTGCTGCTCGCCGCCCTGGAGCAGATGATCGTCGCCACGGCGCTGCCGAAGATCGTCGGTGAGCTGCACGGTCTGGACAAGATGTCCTGGGCGATCACCGCCTACCTGCTCACCTCCACCGTCGGCCTGCCGATCTACGGCAAGCTCGGCGACCTCTTCGGCCGCAAGGGCGTCTTCCAGTTCGCCATCCTGGTCTTCGTCGTCGGCTCCGCGCTCGCCGGCCGCGCGCAGACCATGGACCAGCTGATCGCCTTCCGCGCGGTGCAGGGCGTCGGCGCGGGCGGCCTGATGATCGGCGTGCAGGCGATCATCGCGGACATCGTGCCGCCCCGCGAACGCGCCCGGTACATGGGCCTGATCGGCGCCGCCTTCGGCCTCGCCTCGGTCGCAGGACCGCTGCTCGGCGGCTACTTCACCGACCACCTCTCCTGGCGCTGGTGCTTCTACATCAACGTGCCGTTCGGCCTGGTCACCATGGCCGTCGTCGCGGTCGTCCTCAAGCTGCCCAGGCCGCGGGTCAAGCCCCGCCTGGACATCCTCGGCGCCCTGCTGCTCGCCGCCGCCTCCACCTGCCTGGTGCTGCTCACCAGCTGGGGCGGCACCGAGTACGAGTGGGGCTCGAAGGTCATCCTCGGCCTCGGCGCCGGAGCGGCCGGGGCCACCCTGCTCTTCCTGGTCGCGGAGCACTTCGCGCCCGAACCGCTGATCCCGCTGCGCCTGTTCCGGGACTCCATCTTCAACATCACCGCCCTGGTCGGGCTCGTCGTCGGCGTCGCCCTGTTCGGCGCCGCCAGCTACCTGCCGACCTTCCTCCAGATGGTCGACGGCGCCAGCGCCACCGAGTCCGGCCTGCTGATGCTGCCGATGATGGGCGGCATCGTGGGCGCCTCGATCATCTCCGGACAGCTCATCAGCCGCACCGGTCACTACCGGACCCACCCGATCCTCGGCAGCGCGCTGTCCGTCCTCGGCATGTGGCTGCTCTCCCGCCTCGACGCCGACACGTCCCGGCTGCACTACAGCATCTGGATGGCCGTCCTCGGCGCCGGCATCGGCATGGTGATGCCGGTCCTGGTCCTCGCCGTGCAGAACTCGGTGCGCCCCACCGACCTGGGCACCGCCACCAGCGCCAACAACTACTTCCGGCAGATCGGCGGCAGCGTCGGCGCGGCCGTCTTCGGCACCCTCTTCGCGGGCCGACTCACCGACGCCCTGGCCGACCGGGTCCCCGCCGAAGCGGGAGCCGGGCTCCCGGACGCCGAGGCCATCACCCCCCAGCTCGTCCACTCCCTGCCCCCGGCGCTGCGCGACGCCTACATCGGGGCGTACGCCGACGCCATGCCGCGGATCTTCCTCTACCTGGTGCCGGTGCTCGTCCTCGGGCTCCTCATCGCCCTCTTCCTCAAGGAGAAACCACTGGTGTCCCACAACGCCCCCGTCACCGACCCGGAGACCGCACCGCAGCCGCAGTACGCCCAGCAGGCGCAGCCCGCCGCCCAGGTGCCGCCCGCCCGGTCGTCCTACGCCGGCGGCATCCCCGTCTGCGGCACGGTGCAGCACCCCGACGGCACCGTCGTGCCCCGCGCGGCACTCACCCTCATCGACGTCGGCGGGCAGCAGATCGGCCGGGGCGCCAGCGGCGACGACGGACGCTACGCCCTGGCCACCCCCGGGTCCGGGGCCTACGTCCTGATCGCCGCGGCCGGCGGCCACCAGCCGCAGGCGGTCTCGGTGACGGTCGGCGAACGCCCGGTGGAACTCGACGTGGTCCTCGGCGGCGCCGGGCGCCTGGCCGGCAGCGTCGTGACCGCCGACGGCAGCCCCGTACGCGACGCGACCGTCACCCTCACCAACGTCCACGGCGAGGTCGTCGCCACCACCCGCAGCGGCCGCGAGGGCGGCTACGTCATCACGGAGCTGGTGGCGGGCGAGTACACCCTCGCCGCCAGCGCCCCCGCCTTCCGCCCGGCCGCACTGCCGGTCAGCGTCCAGGCCGCCCGGGAGACCCGGCAGGACGTCGAGCTGGCCGGCGGCGCCGTGCTGCGCGGCACCGTGCGGGCCAGTGGCGGACGAGCCGTGGAGGACGCGCGCGTGACGCTCCTCGACGCGGCGGGCAACGTGGTGGACACCCTGACCACCGGCCCCGACGGCACGTTCCGGTTCGTGGACCTCTCGTCCGGCGAGTACACCGTCATCGCGGCCGGATACCCGCCGGTCGCGACCGTGCTCCAGGTGGCCGGCGGCGGCCGGACGGAGCGCGATCTGCAACTCGGTCACGAGGACTGAGACCGGCCCACCGGCGCGCGGGCGCGCGCCGGTGCGTTCGCCCGCCACCAATTCCCCCGTTGCCGCACATGGTCACCGGCCACCACCGTACGGTGGTGACGGCGACACAGATCTTGCGGAGCCGTGGGCAGAGAGGGCCTGACGCCATGGACCATGGCACCGAGCGGGACGCACCTCCCGGCCACCGTGCCGGACCCGGCACCGTGCCGGCCGACCCCGTCGCGGGCCGCGTCCCGCTGGCCGTCGTCGTGGTGGACCGCGAGGGGCTGGTCTCCCACTGGAGCCGTGGCGCACGGCGGTTGTTCGCCCTGCCCAAGGAAGAGGCGATCGGGCGGCCCGCCCCCGACCTGCTCCCCGTCTCGGGCGCGCTCCCCGGGCACGGGACGGGGGACGACGGCCCGGCCCACGACTGGTACCCGGCCCACGACGGCCTCGGGCCCGGCCTGGAGTCCTCCCTCGACGGGCGGCTCTCCTACCCGTCGGCCGGCCGCGCCCGGCTCACCCTGCCGGCCGACGCCCGCGTCGACGTGCTCTGGTGGGCGTACCCCCTGGTGGGGCCCGGACCGGAGCGGCTGCTGGTGCTGGCCGCCGACGCGGACGGGCTGCGGCGGGACTACGCCGACGACAGCGCCGGGGCGGGAGCCGTCGAGCGGATCACCCCCGGATTCGCCCCGCACACCGACTTCCCCGGCGCCGACGAACTCGCCCGCCGCCTCCCCGAGATCCTGCCCAGCATGAGCGTCGGCGAGAGCGCCCGCATCGCCGCCCAGGTCCTCGAACTGGGCTACCCCGTCCTGGAGTTCAGCCGACATGACCGGGTGCCCGTCACCCCGGACTGGGGCGTGCCCCGGCGGGCCGAGCGCCGGGCGCGGCGCGAGCGGGCCGCGCGGGCCCTGGCGGCCGGTGAGCCGGTGCCGGAGGAACTGCGGGACGAGGCCGAGGACTTGGAGTACGCGGCGGTCCGCGAACGCCTGGAGTTCCTCAACGAGGTCAGCGGCGCGATCGGCACCTCCCTCGACCTGGCGCAGACCATCGTCGAGGTCAGCCGGGCGGTCGTCCCCCGCTTCACCGACGTCGCCGGCACCTACCTGCGCGAACAGGTCGTCGCCGGCGAGGGCTTCCCCGACGGCGTGCCGGACACCACCACCATGTGGCACCGGGTCGCCCTGGAGCACACCGACGAACCCGGCCGCTGGGACGACGTGGTACCCGTCGGCGAGGCCATGCCCTTCCCGGCGCACACCCCCTTCTTCCAGTGCATGACCAGCGGCGAGCCGGTGCTGGTGCCCCGCATCACCGAGGAGATGGGCCACGCCATCGCCTCCCAGTTCGAGAAGCGGGACATCCGGCCGCTCATCACGGGCCGCTCGATGCTGCTGGTGCCGCTCAAGGCACGCACGGTCGTCCTGGGCTTCATGATCCTGCTCCGCCACCCGGAGCGGCGCGTCTTCAACGACATGGACCGCGTCACCGGCGCCGAACTCGCCGCCCGCGCGGGCCTCGTCCTCGACAACGCGCGCATGTACACCCACCAGGAGAACGTCGCCGAGACGCTCCAGGACAGCATGCTCCCGCACATCCCCGCGCGCCTGGCCGGCTGCGACATCGCCACCCGCTATCTGCCGGGCACGCTGCTCGGCCGGGTCGGCGGCGACTGGTTCGACTCGGTCAGGCTGCCGGGCGCCCGCACCGCCCTCGTCGTCGGCGACGTCATGGGCCACGGTCTCAACTCGGCCGCGATGATGGGCCAGTTGCGCACCGCCGTCCAGACCATGGCCGGCCTCGGCCTGCCGCCCGCGCGGCTCCTGCGCAACCTCGACGACCTCGCCCAGCGGCTCGGCGACACCCACCTCGCGACCTGCCTGTACGCCGTGTACGACCCGGTCGCCGGTGAACTGCACCTGGCCAACGCCGGTCACATCCCGCCCGTCCTGGTCCGTGCCGCGGACGGCGCCAGCGAGCTGATCGACCTGCCGACGGGGGCGCCGATCGGCGTCGGCGGGGTGCCCTTCGAGTCGGTGCGCGTGCCGGTGGCGCCCGGCGACCGGCTGGTGATGTGCACCGACGGCCTGGTGGAGGTGCGCGGCGAGGACATCGGCGTCGGCCTCGCCACCCTGTGCGAGTCCGCCGCCCACCCGGCCGCGTCCATGGACGACGCCTGCGACACCATCATCCGCGCCCTGGGCACCCGCGGCGGCCGCAAGGACGACGTCGCCCTGCTGATGGCCCGGCTGACCGGCATCGAGCCCGACGCCGTCGCCGAATGGAGCCTCGCCCGCGACCCGGCCGAGGTGGGCCGCGCCCGCGCGGCGGTCCGCGAGCAACTCCACGACTGGGGGCTGCCGAAGCTCGCGGACCCGGCGGAGCTGATGGTCAGTGAACTGGTCACCAACGCCGTACGGCACTCCCACGCCCGCCCCGTCGAGCTGCGCCTGGTGCGCGCCGACACGCTGCTGTGCGAGGTGGACGACGACGACCACGACCTGCCGGCGCTGAAGAGCGCGGGTCCCGAGGACGAGACCGGGCGCGGCCTGCGCGTGGTCAGCACCCTCGCCCGCGCCTGGGGCGCCAGCCGCACCGAGGCGGGCAAGACGGTGTGGTGCGAACTGTCGCTGCCCGCCCGGCATCGCTGAGCCGGGCAGATCGGGGTGGTACGGCCCGGCAGCGCCGGGGACCGAATCCGCCCGGCGCGAACGGCCGGTGAAGGTATGCGCCGGGCGCTTGTGGGTGTGCGCCGGGCGCGGTACACCGTACGGACCCGTCGTCGTCGGCGGGCCGTACGTCGTCGCACCTGGGGAGACGGGCATGAGCGTGACGAGTCGGTACCGGGACGCCTGGGAGGGCTTCTGGAACGAGGCATCCGGGGACCGGGGGGCGGTGTTCTGGGACGCGGAGCCGACGCTGACCGCAGGTCGCCACCTGGCCCACTTCGAACCGCACCTGACCGACCCCGCCCTGCCGCTGATCGACCTGGGCTGCGGCAACGGCACCCAGACCCGCTACTTCGCCGAACGCTTCCCGCACGTGGTCGGCGCCGACCTCTCCACCGCCGCCCTCGCCCACGCCCGCCACGCCGACCCGGGCGGACTGGCCGCGTACCGGCAACTGGACGCCGCCGACAAGGCCGAGGCGGAGACGCTGCACGCGGAACTGGGTGATGCCAACGTCTACGTCCGGGGCGTCCTGCACCAGTGCGAGCCCGACGACCGGCAGCCCCTGGCCGACGCCCTCGCCGTGCTCCTGGGCGAACACGGCCGCGCCTTCCTGGTCGAGCCCTCGCAGGCGGCCAAGACCGTCCTGGCGGGCCTGGCCCAGGAACCCGCCGGGCCGCCCGCCAAACTCGCCCCCGTCCTCCGCCACGGCCTGACCCCCGGGGCCGTCCCCGACGAGGCGGTGCCCGAGTACCTCCGCGCGGCCGGACTGACCGTCCTGGCGAGTGGCGAACTCCCCCTGTTCACCACGGAGTACACGCCGGACGGCACGCGCATAGAGCTGCCCTCGACGTGGGTGGTGGCCGGCGTCGCCTAGGCCCGCCTCCCCGAGAAAGCGCTGATCATAGGCCGTACGGGGACCTTTAGTGGTCCAGACCACCGGTGGTTGTCCACAGCCCTGGCACAGGGGGCCGGGCAGCGCGTACGGTTCGGGCCATGAAGATCCTCATCAGTGCCGACATGGAAGGCGCCACCGGTGTCACCTGGCCGGCCGACGTGCTGCCGGGGACACCGCAGTGGGAGCGGTGCCGGTCGATGTTCACCTCGGACGTGAACGCGGCCGTGCTGGGCTTCTTCGACGGCGGAGCCGACCAGGTGCTGGTCAACGAGGCGCACTGGTCCATGCGCAACCTCCTCCTGGAGCGGCTCGACGAGCGCACCGAGATGCTCACCGGGCGGCACAAGGCGCTGTCCATGGTGGAGGGCGTCCAGCACGGGGACGTGGACGGCATCGCGTTCATCGGGTACCACGCGGGCGCCGGCATGGAGGGCGTCCTCGCGCACACCTACCTCGCCAACCAGCTCACCGGCGTCTGGCTGAACGACGTACGGGCCAGTGAGGGTCTGCTCAACGCACACGTGGTCGCCGAGTACGGGGTGCCCGTGGTGCTGGTCACCGGGGACGACGTGGCGTGCGAGGACGCGCTCGGGTACGCACCCGAGGCGCGCAAGGTCGCGGTCAAGGACCATGTGTCGCGGTACGCGGCCGTGTGCCGCACGCCGGCCAGGACCGCCGCCGACATCCGGGCCGCCGCCAAGGAGGCCACCGCGCTCGCGGTGCGGCACGAGCCGGTCGGCGGCGGTCCTTTCACCCTCGCCCTGGAGTTCGACGCCGAGCACCTGGCGGCGGCCGCGACCGTGGTGCCCGGGGTGGCGCAGGTCGGCGAGCGGAAGGTGGCGTACACCCACGACACGATGTTCGAGGCGATCCGGACGTTCAAGGCGGTCACCACGATCGTCTCGGCGGCGGTGGAGGAGCAGTATGGCTGAGCACACGGGGACCGGACCGGACACCGGCGAGCAGGCGCTGGACGAGGTCGTCCGGTTCACCTCCGAGCTGATCCGGATCGACACCACCAACCGGGGCGGCGGCGACTGCCGGGAGCGGCCCGCCGCCGAGTACGCCGCCGCGCGGCTCGCCGAGGCCGGGATCGAGCCCACGCTGCTGGAGCGGACCGAGGGCCGCACCAACGTCGTGGCCCGCATCGAGGGCACCGACCCGTCGGCCGACGCGCTGCTGGTCCACGGCCACCTGGACGTCGTGCCCGCCGAGGCCGCCGACTGGAGCGTGCACCCGTTCTCCGGGGAGATCCGCGACGGCGTCGTCTGGGGACGCGGCGCCGTCGACATGAAGAACATGGACGCGATGATCCTCGCGGTCGTCCGCGACTGGGCCCGGCAGGGGGTGCGGCCCCGGCGGGACGTGGTGATCGCGTTCACCGCGGACGAGGAGGCCAGCGCCGAGGACGGCTCCGGCTTCCTCGCCGACCGGCACGCCGCCCTGTTCGAGGGCTGCACCGAGGGCGTCAGCGAGTCCGGTGCGTTCACCTTCCACGACGGCGCCGGGCGGCAGTTCTACCCCATCGCCGCCGGTGAACGCGGCACGGGCTGGCTCAAGCTCACCGCGCGCGGCCGGGCCGGGCACGGCTCGAAGGTGAACCGGGAGAACGCGGTCACCCGGCTCGCCGCCGCGATCACCCGCATCGGCGACCACGAGTGGCCGCTGCGCCTGACCCCGACCGTGCGCGCGGCCCTGACCGAGATCGCCGCCGTCTACGGCGTCGACACCGACCTGAGCGATGTCGACGCCCTGCTGGACAAGCTCGGCGAGGCCGGGAAACTGGTCGAGGCCACCGTCCGCAACAGCAGCAACCCGACCATGCTGGACGCCGGGTACAAGGTCAACGTCATCCCGGGAGAGGCCGTCGCCCACGTCGACGGGCGGTTCCTGCCCGGCGCCGAGGACGAGTTCCGCAGCACCCTCGACCGGCTCACCGGCCCGGACGTGGACTGGGAGTTCGCCCACCGCGAGGTGGCCCTCCAGGCGCCGGTGGACGCGCCGACGTACGCCCGGATGCGCGCGGCGGTGCAGGAGTTCGCGCCCGAGGGGCACGTCGTGCCGTACTGCATGTCCGGGGGCACGGACGCCAAGCAGTTCTCGCGGCTCGGCATCACCGGGTACGGCTTCGCGCCGCTGAAGCTGCCCGAGGGCTTCGACTACCAGGCCCTCTTCCACGGTGTGGACGAACGGGTCCCGGTCGAGGCCCTGCACTTCGGAGTCCGGGTCCTGGACCGTTTCCTGCGCACCGCGTAAAGACCCGGGCACCGCCCGGACGAGCAAGCAGCTGGAGGAGAAGTGGGGGAGTCAGTGCGGACTCTGCCGTACGGATCGTGGCCCTCGCCCGTCGACGCGGCCCTCGCCGCCGCGCACGACGGACGGCCCGACGACGTCGGCTTCGTCGGTGACGAGGTGTGGTGGACCGCGCCCCGGCCCACCGAGGGCGGGCGGCGCACCCTGGTGCGGCGGCACGCCGACGGCACCGAGGAGCCGGTGCTGCCCGCACCGTGGAACGCCCGCAGCCGCGTCATCGAGTACGGCGGCCGTCCGTGGGGCGCGGCCACGACCGACGCCGGTCCGCTGGTGGTCTTCGTGCACTTCGCCGACCAGCGGCTGTACGCCTTCACCCCCGGCGGCGGCGAGCCGCGCCCGCTGACACCGCTCTCCCCGGTGGGCGACGGGCTGCGCTGGATCGAGCCGGACCCGCGGCCCGAGCGCGGCGAGGTGTGGTGCGTCCTGGAGGAGTTCACCGGCGACGGGCCCACCGACGTGCGCCGCGTCCCGGTGGCGGTGCCGCTGGACGGCTCCGCCGCCGACGACCGGGGCGCGGTGCGCGAACTCACCCCCGAGCGGCACCGTTTCGTCACCGGACCCCGCCTCTCGCCCGACGGACGCCGCGCGGCCTGGCTCGCCTGGGACCACCCGCGCATGCCCTGGGACGGCACCGAGCTGATCGTCGCCGACGTCGGCGACGAGGGCACCTTCCAGGACGCCCGGACCGTCGCCGGCGGCCCCGAGGAGTCGATCGCCCAGGCGGACTGGGCCCCGGACGGCACCCTGCTGTACGCCTCCGACCGCACCGGCTGGTGGAACCTCTACCGCGACGGGCAGCCGCTGTGCGCCCGCGAGGAGGAGTTCGGCGGGCCGCTGTGGAAGCTCGGACAGCGCTGGTTCGCGCCCCTGGACAGCGGCCTGATCGCGGTCCTGCACGGCCGGGGCGCCGCCGTCCTCGGCATCCTCGACCCCGAGACCGGCGACGTCGTCGACGCGGCGGGCCCCTGGACCGAGTTCGCGCCCGCCCTCGCCGCGCACGGCGAGCGGGTGGCCGGCGTCGGCGCCGGCCCGCACCGCGGCTACGAGGTCGTGGAGCTGGACGCCCGCACCGGCCGCTCCCGGGTGATCGGCGCCCCGCACGAGGACGCCGTCGACCCGGCCTACTACCCGCGGCCGCGCATTCGCACCTTCACGGGCCCGGGCGGACGCGAGATCCACGCCCACCTCTACCCGCCGCACCACCCGGGCTGCCGCGCCCCGGACGGCGAGCTGCCGCCGTACGTCATCTGGGCGCACGGCGGGCCCACCAGCCGGTCCCCGCTCGTCCTCGACCTGGAGATCGCCTACTTCACCTCCCGCGGCATCGGCGTCGCCGAGGTCAACTACGGGGGTTCCAGCGGCCACGGCCGGGAGTACCGCAACCGGCTGCGCGAACAGTGGGGCGTCGTCGACGTCGAGGACTGCGCGGCCGTCGCCCTCGCCCTCGCCGAGGAGGGCACCGCCGACCGGGAGCGGCTCGCCGTGCGCGGCGGCAGCGCGGGCGGCTGGACGTCCGCCGCGTCGCTGGCCACCACCGACGTCTACGCCTGCGGCACGATCATCTACCCGATCCTCGACCTGACCGGCTGGGGGACCGGGGAGACCCACGACTTCGAGTCGCAGTACCTGGAGAGCCTGATCGGCCCCTACGCCGAGGTCCCGGGCCGCTACGCCGAGCGGTCGCCCGCCGAGCACGCCGAGCGCGTCACCGCCCCGTTCCTGCTGCTCCAGGGACTGGACGACGTGATCTGCCCGCCCGTGCAGTGCGAGCGGTTCCTCGACCGCATGGCGGGCCGGGGCGTACCGCACGCCTACCTCACCTTCGAGGGCGAGGGGCACGGCTTCCGCCGCGCGGAGACCATGGTGCGCGCCCTGGAGGCCGAGCTCTCCCTCTACGCCCAGGTCTTCGGGCTGACCCCGCCCGGTGTCCCGGTCCTGGAGCTGACCCGGTGAGCCGGGTGGCAGAGCTGGTCCGTCCGGCCCGGCTCGCCCCCGGCGCCCGGGTGGCCGTCGTCGCGCCCAGCGGACCGGTGCCCGAGGAGCGGCTCCAGGCGGGCCTCGACGTGCTGCGCGGCTGGGACCTCGACCCGGTCGTGGCGCCGCACGTCCTGGACCGGCACGGCACCTTCGACTACCTCGCGGGCACCGACGCCGACCGGGCCGCCGACCTCCAGGCCGCCTGGTGCGACCCGGCCGTGGACGCGGTCCTGTGCGCCCGCGGCGGGTACGGCGTCCAGCGCATGACCGACCTGCTCGACTGGGCGGCGATGCGCGCGGCCGGCCCCAAGGTGTTCGTCGGCTTCAGCGACATCACCGCGCTGCACGAGGCGTTCGCCACCCGCCTCGGCCTGGTCACCCTGCACGGGCCGATGGCGGCCGGCATCGACTTCATCAAGAACGCCCGGGCACAGGAGCACCTGCGGGCCACCCTGTTCGACCCCGAGGCGGTCCGCGTGCTCACCTCGGGCGGCACACCGCTGGTGCCCGGCCGGGCCCGGGGCGTCACCCTGGGCGGCTGCCTCGCCCTGCTCGCCGCCGACCTGGGCACCCCGCACGCCCGGCCCTCCGCGCGCGGCGGGCTGCTGTGCCTGGAGGACGTGGGGGAGGAGACGTACCGCATCGACCGCTACCTCACGCAGCTGCTCCGGGCCGGCTGGCTCGACGGGGTCGGCGGCGTGCTGCTCGGCTCGTGGGCGCAGTGCGAGCCCTACGAGCGGCTGCGGCCGCTGCTGGCCGACCGGCTCGGCGGGCTCGGCGTGCCGGTCGCCGAGGACTTCGGGTTCGGGCACGGCGAGGGAGCGCTGACCGTCCCGTTCGGCGTGCCGGCGGAACTGGACGCCGACGCGGGCACCTTGACGCTGGAGGCGCCCGCGCTGCGCTGACCGTCGTAGGCTGATCCCATGCCGCACACCCCGTCCCGCCACCTCGCCGAGGGCCCGCGCGTGGGCATCCGGCACTTCACCTACGCGGACGGCGCCGAGTTCACCGAACGGGCCCGTCAGAGCAAGGACCTGCACCACCCCTGGCTCTTCCCGCCGGACAGCGTCCAGGCGTACGAGGCCTACGCGGGGCGGCTGATCGAGGACCCCACCAAGGCCGGGTTCCTGGTGTGCGAGAAGGACCCGGACGCGGCCTCCGGGGGCGTGCCCGGCGGCTCCATCGCCGGGTTCGTGAACATCAACAACATCGTCGAGGGCGGCTTTCGCAGCGGCGCGCTCGGCTACGGCGCCTTCGCGCACGCGGCGGGCCGCGGGCTGATGCGCGAAGGACTCGGCCTCGTGGTGCGCCACGCGTTCGGGCCGATGCGCCTGCACCGGCTGGAGATCAACGTCCAGCCGGGCAACGCCGCCTCGATCGCCCTGGCCCGCGCCTGCGGATTCCACCTGGAGGGCTTCTCGCCGAGGATGCTCTACATCGACGGTGCCTGGCGCGACCACCAGCGCTGGGCGATCACCGCCGAGACCGTGACTTCCGGTTGACCTTCATCGTGTCCAGGTCCGTCACCGTGGACCTGAGGTCGCGGAACCCGTAGCCGAGCGCGCCGAGCGTGGTCTCGGCCCGGTCCTGCGCGATCGCGCCCGCCATCTCCTCGCCGTCCGCCGCGTCCGACACCACCACGTAGCGCATCGAGAAGTGCTTCAGCGGCGCGGGCTCGTACGACAGCGAGCCCTCCTCGGTGAACCGCATGCTCGTCATCCCGTGCTCGCCCGCCTCGGCGAGCAGCCGGGCGCGCGCCTCCTCGGTCAGCCCCTCCCAGGTGCCCCGGACGATCACCCGGTAGGTGTGCTGCTCGCTCACGTGCGTCTCTCCTTCGTCTTCGTCCGCGCCGACCGCCCGACCCTATGCCCGCGCCCGTACCGGGTCCCAGCGGATTAAACGTGAGTCACGTCGCCCCGCCCGCCCGACGTAGCCCCTGTTCACCGCGCCGGGGAGCGGCTTCCATGGGGAACCGTGACGACGATCCGACGCGAGGTACTGACCCTGCCCGCCGCGCCGCTGGGGCCGGACAACCCCCTGCCGCCGCTGCGCCCCCTGGACGAGGCCCACCGCATCGACGACCGGGACCGGGCCGGCCTGCCGCGCGACATGGCCCGCCAGGTCGACTACGAGCCACTGCGCAGCCTGCTGCCCGTCCAGGTCCGGGACGGCTACGACCGGGAGCGCGCCCCGCGTGGTCTGGACGCGCTCGTCATCGAGAACGACCGGCTGCGGGCCACCGTCCTGCCGGGCCTGGGCGGACGCATCGCCTCCCTCCGCCACAAGCCCACCGACCGCGAACTCCTCTACGCCAACCCCGTGTTCCAGCCCGCCAACTTCGCCCTCAACGGCGCCTGGTTCTCCGGCGGCGTCGAATGGAACATCGGCGCCACCGGCCACACCACCCTGTCCTGCTCGCCCGTGCACGCCGCCCGGGTCCCCGCCCCCGACGGGGGTGAGATGCTGCGCCTGTGGGAGTGGGAGCGGCTGCGCGACCTGCCCTTCCAGGTCGACCTGTGGCTGCCGGACGGCTCGGACTTCCTCTACGTCGGCGCCCGTATCCGCAACCCGCACGAGCGCCCCGTGCCCACCTACTGGTGGTCCAACATCGCCGTCCCCGAGGACCGCCGCGTCCTCGCCCCCGCCGACGCGGCCTGGCACTTCGGATACGAACGACGCCTGCGCAGGGTGCCCGTCCCCGAGTACGACGGCGTCGACCGCACCTACCCGCTGAACAGCACCTACGCCGCCGACTACTTCTACGAGGTGCCGGACGACCGGCGCCGCTGGATCGCCGCCCTCGACGAGGACGGCCACGGCCTGGTGCAGACCTCCACCGACCTGCTGCGCGGCCGCAAGCTGTTCGTGTGGGGCACCGGACCCGGCGGACGCCGCTGGCAGGAGTGGCTCACCGAGCCCGGCACCGGCGGCTACTGCGAGATCCAGGCCGGACTCGTCCGCACCCAGCTGGAACACGTCAAGCTGGAGGCGGAGAGCGAGCTGTCCTGGCTGGAGGCGTACGGGCCGCTCGACGCCGCGCCGGACGGCGACTGGCACACCGTGCTGCGCCGGGCGGAGGACCGGCTGGAGGCCGCCCTGCCGCGGGCCGACGTCGACGCCGCGTACGACGCCTGGCGGCCGTACGCCGACACCGAGCCCGGCGAGCGCCTGGCCACCGGGTCGGGCTGGGGCGCGCTGGAGGTGCTGCGGGCCGGCTGGAAGCTGCCCGGCACCCCCTTCGACGAGGACACCCTCGGCGAGGAACAGCGGCCCTGGCTGCACCTGCTGCGCGCCGGGGCACTGCCCGAACCGGAGGACCACGAGCCGCCCGGTGGGACGCTGGTCGCCCGGCCCTGGCGGGACATGCTGGAGACCACGGCCGTCACCCCCCTCGCCGAGTACCACCTCGGGGTCGCCCAGTGGCACGGCGACGACCGGGCGCAGGCGGTGCGCAGTTGGGAGCGCGGACTCGAGTCCGCCGCGGACCGCTGGCCGTTGCTGCGCTGTCTCGCCGTCGCCGACCAGCAGGACGGCCACCACGAGCGCGCCGCCGACCGGTACGCGGAGGCCTTCGACGACCTGTGCGCACGCCGGGCCGACGCGGCGGCGGAAGGGGAGGAGCGGTGGGCGGCCGTCACCGCGGCGCTGGGAAGGGAGGCGATCGGGGCGCTGCTCGCGGCCGGGCGCACCGCGGACGCCCGGTCCGTGTGGGAGCGGCTGGACCCCGTGACGCGGGCCCGTGGCCGGTTCCGGCTGACCGAGGGCGAGTTGCTGGCCGCGGAGGGCCGGCACGGGCAGGCGCGGGCCGTGTTCGACGAGGGCTTCGAGGTCGCCGACCTGAGGGAGGGCGCCGACAGCATCGGTGTGCTGTGGGCGAGGCTGGACGACGCACCGCTCCCGGCCCGCTACGACTTCCGGATGTGGCCGGACGGGGAGTGAGCCCGCCCGGCCCCCCGGGGTCGTGCCGGGGCCCTACTGCTGCCGGTCCACGTACTCGTAGATCGCCCCGTCCGGATGCCGGGCGATCAGGTTGCGGCCCGCGGGCGTCGGGACCGGTCCGGCGATGATGTCGGCACCCAGCGAACTGAGGGTGCGACGGGTCTCCTCGACGTCCGACACGGCGATGGTCGCGGCCACCTTGCGCAACACCTCGAGCTGGGACTCGGGCCCGCTCATCAGCAGGAAGCAGCCGACGGCGGCGACCTGGACGCCGCCGCGTTCGAAGCGGAGGGCCTCGCCGCCGGCCAGGCCCTCGTAGAAGGGGATCGCCTTGTCCAGGTCGTCGACGTAGATGCGCAGGGTGGCTCCCAGAATGTCCATACGGACGAGCCTAGTTGGAACGGCCCGCCGGCCACTCCCCGTCCTGCCGACCGGCCATGGAAGCCGGGCCCGCGGGTACCCGCAACCCATGGACCGCATGGATCACTTGGAACACCTGGACAGGCACCTGGTCGACGAACTGGCGCAGGTGGCACGCGAGACCGTGCGCGACGAACTGCGTGAGCAGACCCGCAGGCAGCGCCGCAAGGCCACGCTGTACGCCGCGTCCGGCACCGCCGCCCTGTACGCGGGCGCCGCCGTCGCGCTCGCCGTGGGGCTGGCGCTCGCCCTCGCGCTCCCGGACTGGGCCGCCGCGCTGATCACAGCCGCCCTCCTGGGCGTCGCGGCGTATCTGCTGCGGGGCGCGGCCCGGCCGCACCCGTCACGGCCGGATGCGGCAGTCGGCACCGGGCACGACCACGTCCCCGGCGGCGGTGCGCCCGCCGCCTCGCCGGGCGGACTCGGCGTGCCCTACCCGCCGATGCCACCCGTGGCCCCGGACGCCCCGGGCGCGGGCACTCCCGCACCCCGCCGCGACGACGTCGCCCCCGGGGACGAGCGCGGGCGCGGCTGACCGGCCGCGACGCACCCGGGTAGGCCCGCACGGACGGCATCCGTGCGGGCCTACCCGGGTGCGTCGGGCGTCAGGCGCTCTGCTGGAGCTGCGGCAGCACCTTGGTGCGGTAGAAGTCGAAGAAGCCGCGCAGGTCCGGGCCGATCTGGTTGACGTAGACCCGGTCGAAACCGGCGTCGGCGAACTGCTTCAGCTCCGCCACGTGCTCGTCCACGTCGTCGCCGCACACCCGGTTGTCGCGGACCATGTCCTCGGTGACCAGGGTCTGCGCCTGCTCGAAGTGCTTCGGCGAGGGCAGCACCTGGCTCAGCTCGCCGGGCAGCTGCTCGTTGGCCCACAGCCGGTGCACGGTGCGCACCGCCGCGTCCTTGTCGGTGTCGTAGCAGACCTTGGTGCCCCCGCTGACCAGTTTCCCGCCGCCCCCGCCCTTGCGGTACTGCTCCACCATCGAGGCGTCCGGCATCATCGTGATGTAGCCGTCGCCGACCCGGGCCGCCAGCTTCGTCGCCGCCGGGCCGAAGCCCGAGATGTCGATCGGGACCGGCTCGTCGGGCACCGTGTATAGGCGGGCGTTCTCCACCGTGTAGTGGGTGCCGTGGTGGTTGACCTCCTCGCCGGTGAGCAGCCGCCGGATGATCAGGATGGCCTCCTCCAGCATCTCCAGGCGGACGTGCGCGGCCGGCCAGGCGTCGCCGAGGATGTGCTCGTTCAGCGCCTCGCCGGTGCCGACGCCCAGCCGGAAGCGGCCGTCCGTCATCACCGCGCTGGTCGCCGCGGCCTGCGCCACCACCGCCGGGTGGATGCGCACGGTCGGGCAGGTCACCGCCGTCTCCACGGGCAGGGACACCGCCTCGGACAGTGCGCCGATCACCGACCACACGAACGGGCTCTGGCCCTGTTCGCCGTTCCAGGGGTGGTAGTGGTCCGAGATCCACAGCGCCTGGAAGCCGGCCTGCTCGGCCATGCGCGCCTGCTCGATCAGCTCCGCGGGACCGTACTGCTCGCACGAGAGGAAATAGCCGTATTCGGGCATGGGGGGTTGCCTCCGGACAGGGAGTGGGTGATTCCGGGGCCGGGTACCCGGGCGCGGGGCCGGAAACCGGCGGGCGGCGGCTTCCGCTCCGCCGTGCCGCGGCCCGCGCGTGGACGTTTGGGTGCCCCGGCCCAGGGGACGCGGAAGGCTCACGAGGTACGCGACAGCCCGGAGGCGAACCGTGAGCCGACCCCGCATCGTGATCGTCGGTGCCGGCTTCGCCGGGTACCGGACGGCCCGCACCCTGTCCCGGCTCACCCGGCACCAGGCCGACATCACCGTGCTCAACCCGACCGACTACTTCCTCTATCTGCCCCTGCTGCCCCAGGTCGCCGCCGGAATCCTGGAACCGCGCCGGGTCAGCGTGTCCCTGTCGGGCTCGCTGCCGCACGTACGGCTGGTGCTCGGCGAGGCCGACGGCATCGACCTCGACGGGCACACCGTGCACTACACCGGCCCGGAGGGCGAGGAGGGCACCCTGCCCTTCGACCGGCTGGTGCTCGCCGCGGGCAGCGTCAACAAGCTGCTGCCCGTCCCCGGCGTCGCCGAGCACGCCCACGGCTTCCGCGGGCTGCCGGAGGCGCTCTACCTGCGCGACCACGTGACCCGGCAGGTGGAGCTGGCCGCCGCGGCCGGCGACCGGGCGGAGTGCGCCGCGCGGTGCACGTTCGTCGTGGTCGGCGCGGGATACACCGGCACCGAGGTCGCGGCGCACGGCGCGATGTACACCGACGCGCAGGTCCGCAGGCACCCGATGCGCACCGGCATGCGGCCCCGCTGGATGCTGCTCGACGTGGCGCCCCGAGTCCTGCCCGAGATGGACGAACGGCTCTCCCGCACCGCCGAACGGGTGCTGCGGCAGCGGGGCGTCGACGTGCGGATGGGCACCTCCGTCAAGGAGGCCACGCACGACGGGGTCCTGCTGAGCGACGGCACCAGCGTCGACACCCGCACCCTGGTGTGGTGCGTGGGCGTGCGGCCCGACCCGCTGGTGGAGTCCCTGGGGCTGCCCATGGAGCGCGGCCGGCTGCTCGTCGACCCCCACCTCCAGGTGCCGGGGCGGCCCGAGCTGTTCGCCTGCGGTGACGTGGCCGCGGTGCCCGATCTGAACGAGCCGGGCCAGTACACGCCGATGACCGCACAGCACGCCTGGCGGCACGGCAAGGTCTGCGCCCAGAACGTCGCCGCCTCGCTCGGCATCGGGACGCGGCGGGCCTACCGCCACCGCGACCTGGGGTTCGTCGTGGACCTCGGCGGCGCCAAGGCCGCCGCCAACCCCCTCGGCCTGCCGATGTCCGGCCCGGCGGCGGGCGCGGTCACCCGCGGCTACCACCTCGCGGCGATGCCGGGCAACCGCGTGCGGGTCGCCGCCGACTGGCTGCTCGACGCGGTGCTGCCCCGCCAGGCCGTACAGCTGGGCCTTGTACGGTCCTGGTCCGTGCCGCTGGAGTCGTCCTCGCCCGAGGTCGCCCGGGTACCGGGGCGTCCGGAGCGGACCGGGAAGGACACCGGTCCCACCGGAGACCGCCCCGACGACGCCGAGGCGAAGCACCGGCCGGGCAGCCAGCCCGCGAAGAACCAGCCGGGCGCCGAGCCCACCGTGGACCGGGCCGGCGGCGAGCCCGCGAAGAACCAGCCGGGCGGTGAACCGGCCAAGCGGCAGCCGGGCGGCGAGCCCGCGAAGGGCCAGCCCGGTGGCGAGTCCGCGAAGGAGCAGCCCGGTGGCGAGCCCGCGAAGGAGCAGACGCACGGGGAGCGGGCGCAGCGGAGCCGGTCCGGCTCGCCCCGTGCGTCCGGCGGGCCGCGCCGCGCCGTCGAGGCCGCCGGACCGCGCCCCGCCCGGGGAGGCTCGGGCAAGACGCCCCGCGGCACCGGAGCGGGCTCCGCCGCGAAACGGCCCACCGCCCCGTCCGGACCGAGCCGGTCCGCGGGCCCGCCCACCGACCCCGGCCCCGAACCCCCGGCGAACCAGCCGCCCCCCGGACCCGACATCGCCCCCGGCCCCGTCAAGCGCACCGACGGCCGTGCCGTGGAAGGAGACTCATGAACACCGGTGAACTCGTCGACCTCGGACAGCAGTTGCGGGTCGACAGCGTACGGGCGTCCGCCGCCGCGGGCTCCGGGCACCCGACGTCGTCGATGTCCGCCGCGGACCTGATGGCCGTACTCCTGGCCAACCACCTCCGCTACGACTTCGAGCGCCCCGCCCACCCCGGCAACGACCGCTTCGTGCTCTCCAAGGGACACGCCTCCCCCCTGCTCTACTCCGCCTTCAAGGCGGCCGGCGCCATCGACGACGAGGAACTGCTCACCTTCCGCAAGCTGGGCAGCCGCCTGGAGGGGCACCCCACCCCGCAGCGGCTGCCGTGGGTCGAGACGGCCACCGGCTCGCTCGGCCAGGGGCTGCCCGTGGGCGTCGGCATCGCGCTGTCCGGCAAGCGGCTCGAGCACACCGACTACCGCGTGTGGGTGCTGTGCGGCGACAGCGAGCTGGCCGAGGGATCGATCTGGGAGGCCGCCGAGCACGCCGGACACGAACGCCTCGACAACCTCACCGTGATCGTCGACGTCAACCGGCTCGGCCAGCGCGGACCCACCCGGCACGGCCACGACCTCGACGCGTACGCACGCCGTTTCCGGGCCTTCGAGTGGCACACCATCGAGGTCGACGGCCACGACGTCGACGCCGTCGACCGCGCCTACGGCGAGGCCCTGTCCACCAAGGGCCAGCCCACCGCGATCATCGCCCGCACCCTCAAGGGCAAGGGCGTGCAGGCGGTGGAGGACCGCGAGGGACAGCACGGCAAGCCGCTGCCCGAGGCCGAGGAGGCCGTCGCCGAGCTGGGCGGGCCCCGCGACATCAGGGTGCGGGTGCACGCCCCCGAGGCCGCCCGGGCCCTGCACTCGGCGGGCACCGGACAGACCGAGCTGCCCCGCTACGACCAGGGCGACGAGATCGCCACCCGCAACGCCTTCGGGGAGGCGCTCGCCGCGGTCGGCACCGCGCGCGGTGACGTCGTCGCCCTCGACGGCGAGGTCGGCGACTCCACCCGGGCCGAGTTCTTCGCCAAGGAACACCCCGAGCGCTACTTCGAGTGCTACATCGCCGAGCAGCAGATGGTCGCCGCGGCGGTGGGGATGGCGGCGCGCGGCTGGGTGCCGTTCGCCACCACCTTCGCGGCCTTCCTGACCCGCGCCCACGACTTCGTGCGGATGGCCTCGATCAGCGGCTCCGGCATCAACCTCGTCGGCTCCCACGCGGGCGTCGCCATCGGCCAGGACGGGCCCAGCCAGATGGGCCTGGAGGACCTCGCGATGATGCGGGCGATCCACGGCTCGACCGTGCTGTACCCGTGCGACGCCAACCAGGCCGCCCGCCTGGTCGCCGAGATGGCCGGCCTGGAGGGCATCCGCTACCTGCGCACCTCGCGCGGCGAGAGCAAGGTGATCTACGGCCCCGACGAGGAGTTCCCCGTCGGCGGCAGCAAGGTGCTGCGCTCCTCCGACGCCGACCGGCTCACCGTCGTCGCGGCCGGTGACACCCTGCACGAGGCACTCGCCGCGGCCGACGCCCTCGCGGCGGACGGCATCCCGGTCCGGGTGATCGACCTGTACTCGGTCAAGCCCGTCGACCGGGCCACCCTGCGCGCGGCGGCCGAGGAGACCGGCTGCCTGGTGACCGTGGAGGACCACCGCCCGGAGGGCGGCATCGGCGACGCCGTACTGGACGCCTTCACGGACGGACGGCCCGTGCCTCGGCTGGTGCGGCTCGGGGTCACCACGATGCCGGGCTCCGCGAGCCCGGCGGAGGAACTGCACGCGGCGGGGATCGACGCCGCGTCCATCGAGGCGACCGCACGGATGCTCGTGGAGCAGGCGATCATTCCGTGAGCGGCGGTGACGGCACCCGGACCGTGCGGGCCGGGCGGCACACGGTGGAGGTGCACCGGCCGGACAAGGTGCTGTTCCCGGCCGGTGAGGGCGGCGCCGCGGAGTACACCAAGGGCGATCTCGTCGACTACCACCGTGCCGTCGCCCCGTTCATGCTGCCGCACCTGCGGGGCCGCCCGCTGATGCTGGAACGGCACCCGGACGGGGTCGACGGACCGCGCTTCATGCAGAAGAACACCCCGGAGCACTACCCGGAGTGGATCGACCGCGTCGAGGTCGGCAAGGAGGGCGGCACCGTCCGCCACACCGTCTGCGACGACTCCGCCACCCTCGTCTACCTCGCCGACCAGGCCGCGCTCACCCTGCACCGCTGGCTGTCCCGGACCGGACGGGTCGACCGGCCGGACCGCATGGTCTTCGACCTCGACCCGGCCGGCGACGACTTCGAGGCGGTGCGGACGGCGGCCCGGCTGCTGGGCGAGCTGCTCGACGAGCTGAAGCTGCCCTCGGCACCGATGACCACCGGGTCCCGCGGGCTGCACGTCGTCGTCCCCCTGGACGGCCGCCAGGATTTCGACGACGTACGGGAGTTCGCGCGGGCCGTCGCCGACGTCCTGGCCGCGGCCCACCCCGACCGGCTCACCACCGCCGCCCGCAAGAAGGACCGCGGCGACCGGCTCTACCTCGACATCCAGCGCAACGCCTACGCCCAGACCGCCGTCGCCCCCTTCACCGTGCGCGCCCGCCCCGGCGCCCCCGTGGCCACGCCCCTCTCCTGGGACCAGGTGGACGACCCCGCTCTGCACGCCCAGCGCTGGACCATCGCGGACGCCGTCGAGCAGGCCCGCACCCGGCCCTGGGCCGGGCTCACGGACCGCCCCAGGGCCCTGGGACCGGCCCGGCGGCGCCTGAACGCCTTGCACGGCTGAGCGGACTGCGCAACTCGGCGAGGTTTGGCGAACACACATGCGGCCACACGGAGGGGGAGGTGGCCATGTCGAACACGAAAAGCACATCCGACTCGCAAGAATCACAACAGAGTTCACGAAAGCCACATACATCGCAGAAATCACAGGAATCACAGTCGTCGCAGGAGTCGCACCGTCCCAAGCCGATGGAGGTGCTGCGCGAGGCGCGCGCCCAGCTCGCGGAGCTGACCGGCATGACCGCCGAGTCCGTCTCGTCCTTCGAGCAGACGGAGGAGGGATGGGCCCTGGAGGTCGAGGTCATGGAACTGGAGCGGGTGCCCGACACCATGAGCCTGATGGCGAGCTACCAGGTGGAACTGGACGCCGAGGGACAGCTCACCGGCTACCGGCGCGTACGGCGCTACGAGCGCGGTCGGGCCGACTCCCGCGGCCGCTAGGGCGGCGCAGGGCGCACGCCCGTACCGCGAACACCACTCACATCCCCGACAAGATGGAGGAACTGCAGGCATGACTGTCGTACCGGCACAACAGACCGGCGGCGGAGGCGGCAGCAGCGGCCTCTACGACGTGCTTGAGCTTGTTCTGGACAGGGGGCTCGTCATCGACGCATTCGTGCGCGTCTCCCTGGTCGGCATCGAGATCCTGAAGATCGACGTCCGTGTCGTCGTCGCCAGCGTGGACACCTATCTGCGCTTCGCCGAGGCCTGCAACCGGCTCGACCTGGAGGCCGGCCCGCGCAAGGACCCGGGGCTGCCCGACCTGGTCGGCGAGATGACCGAGTCCGGCGCCCGCGGCAAGTCCAAGGGGGCGCTGTCCGGCGCCGCCGAGACCATCTCCGACGCGTTCAAGCAGGCCCGCGACGAGAGCGGCTCGGAGCGTGAGACGTCGTCGCGTCCGCGCGCCCGCAAGGCCGCGCCCTCGCGCCGGAAGGAGGAGCAGGAGTGAGTACGTACGTCTATGGCATCACCGCCGCCACGCATCCCTCGCTCCCCGAGGGCACGGGCGGAGTCGGCGACCCGCCGCGCGAGGTGCGGATCCTCAAGGAGGGCGAGCTGGCGGCCGTCGTCAGTGACGCGCCCGAGGGACTGCGCCCCAAGCGCAGGGAACTGCTCGCCCACCAGAACGTGCTGAGCGAGATCGGCGCGGACGGCTGCGTGCTGCCCATGCGCTTCGGCAGCGTCGCCCCCGACGACGCGGCGGTCACCGGAGTCCTCGCCGAGCGCGCCGAGCACTACGCGGAACGCCTGGGGGCGCTGGACGGCCGGGTCGAGTACAACATCAAGGCCAACCACGTCGAAGAGGCCGTACTGCACCACGTGATGGCCGACAACCCCGAGATCCGCGCCCTCGCCGAGTCCAACAGGCAGGCGGGCGGCGGGACCTACGAGGCGAAGATCCAGCTCGGCGAGATGGTCGCGGCCGCGGTCAAGGACAAGGAGGCGGAGGACGCCACCGCCCTGGAGCGCGCCCTGGAGCCCGCCGCCGACGCCGTGAGCGTGGGCCCCGAGTCCACCGGCTGGCTGGCGAACGTCTCGTTCCTGGTGAAGCGGGAGGCGGCCGACGAGTTCCTGGCCGCCGTCGAGCGGGCCCGCGGCCGGATGCCGCACCTGGAGGTCCGCGTGAACGGCCCGCTGCCGCCGTACAGCTTCGTCGAGCCCGGCCCGGCCGAGCCCGCGGGCACGGTGGCGGGCGGTGCGGACACCGGAGCGGGGTGACGACATGGGACTGATCTCGGAGGTCCTGCTGCTGCCGTTCGCACCGGTGCGCGGCAGCGCCTGGGCCATCAGACAGGTGCTCGACGAGGCCGAGCGGATCTATTACGACCCCGCCACGGTACGAGCCGAACTTGCCCGTCTGGAAGAGCAGTTGGAGGCCGGTGAGATCACCGAGGAGGAGTTCGACCGACAGGAGGACGAGCTTCTCGACCGGCTGGAGACCGCTACGCGCACGAGCGCGGGATTGGGCAACGGGACGGGACCATGAATCGAGTGGGACTGGGCCTCGCGATAGGGGCCGGATACCTGCTGGGACGCACGAAGAAACTGAAACTGGCCGTCGCCGTGGGCACCATGGTGGCCGGCAAGAAGATGAACCTGACCCCGAAGGGCATCGCCGAACTGGTCTCCGGACAGTTGCAGAACAACCCGCAGTTCAAGGAGATCGGCGACCAGCTGCGCACCGACCTGAGAGGCGTGGGCAAGGCGGCCTCGGGCGCCATGGTCGAGCGGCAGATCGACGCGCTCGCCGACCGGCTGCACGGGCGCACCGCCGAGGTGCGCGACCAGCTCTCCGGCGTCGCCTCCCGGGCACCCGGCGTCGGCTCCGACGACTCCGACGACTCGGAGTACGAGGAGTACGACGAGGACGGGGAGCGCGACGAGCCGGACGCGCGCGAGGACGGCGACGAGCCCGACGCGCGCGAGGACGCCGAGGAGCACGAGGACGCCGAGGAGCGGCCCGCGCCCCGGCGCGAGCGGCCCGCGAAGAAGGCGCCGTCCGAGGCACGCAAGACGGCCGGGAAGGCGCCCGTGAAGAAGACCGCCGCCAAGGCCCCCGCGAAGAAGGCGGCGGCGAAGCGGGCCCAGCCCGCCAAGAAGGCGGCCGGAAAGAAGACGGCCGGGGCCAGGAGCGCCGCCCGCGGTGCGGGTACCCGGCAGTCGAAGGGCGGTGGTGAGCGATGAGCGACACCCTGGGGTCCGCGGCCTCCTCGGCGGGCAAGGCCGCCAAGAAGAACCCGCTGACCGACGTGGCGCAGAGCGAGGCGGCCGACCGGCTCAAGGCCGAGGTGCAGGACTACCTCGCCGCCCAGGCCACCCGGCTGCTGACCGGCGTCGGCACCAAGCTCGGCCAGACCACCGGCAAGCTCAACGACATCGCCGAGGGCAACAGCCCGGGATTCGCCAAGCTCGCCCTCGACGGCGGACGCAAGCTCGCCGAGGGCAAGGGCCCGATGCGGGCCGCCTTCGAGGTCGGCGCGGGCAAGGTGAAGGACAACGTGGTCGGCGCCTTCAAGAACCTCACCGGCGGCAAGGGCCGCAAGAAGGGCGGCGGGGGCCAGAAGCCGACGGTCATCATCGAGTACGTCGACGTCGGCGTACCGCTGCGCACCGCCTACGACCAGTGGACCCAGTACCAGGACTTCAGCACCTTCGCCAAGGGCGTCAAGAGCGCGAACCGCGCCGACGACACGTCCTCGGACTGGCAGCTGAAGGTCTTCTGGTCCAACCGCAGCTGGAAGGCGAAGACCACCGAGCAGGTGCCCGACGACCGGATCTCGTGGACGTCGGAGGGTGCCAAGGGCTCGACCAAGGGCGTCGTCAGCTTCCACGAGCTGGCCCCCAGCCTGACCCGCGTGGTCCTGGTCATCGAGTACTACCCGAAGGGCCTGTTCGAGAAGACCGGCAACATCTGGCGTGCCCAGGGCCGCCGGGCCCGGCTCGACCTCAAGAACTACGTCCGCCACATCACCTTCAAGGGCGAGGCCGACGACGGCTGGCGCGGCGAGATCCGCGACGGCGAGGTCGTCCGCAGCCACGAGGACGCGGTCGCGGAGGAGGAAGAGGAGCAGCAGGCCCGGCAGGAGGAGCAGGATCAGGAGGACCAGGGGGATCAGGAGGACCAGGAGCCCGAGGGCGAGTACGAGGAGGAGCCGGAGGGTGAGCCCGAGGAGGAGTACGAGGCCGAGCCGGAAGGCGAGGCGGAAGGCGAGGCGGAAGAGGAGTACGAGGAGGAGCCGGAGGGCGAGTACGAGGAGCCCGAGGAGGAGAAGGAAGCGGGGGAGGACGAGTACGCGTCCCGTGACGAGTACGAGGACGCCGAGGGCGGGAGCCGTCGATGACCACCCCCAGCCGGCTGCCCGACACCTACGGCCAGGGACAGAGCGCCAACCTCGCCGACATCCTGGAGCGGGTGCTCGACAAGGGAGTCGTGATCGCGGGCGACATCAAGATCAATCTGCTCGACATCGAGCTGCTGACCATCAAGCTGCGGCTCGTCGTCGCCTCCGTCGACAAGGCAAAGGAAATGGGCATCGACTGGTGGGAGAGCGACCCCGCACTGTCCTCGCGCGCCCGGCACGACGAACTCACCCGGGAGAACGCGGCACTGCGCGAACGCCTGCGTGAGCTGGACCCGGGCCGCGTACCGAAGGAGGCGCCGTGACCGGACTGCGCTACGTCTACGCCGTCTGCCGCCCCTTCGACGCGGCCCTCCAGGCCCAGCTCACGGGGGTGGCGGGCGACCCGCCCCGGCTGCTGCCGCACGGCGACCTGGTCGCCGTCGTCAGCCATGTGCCCGAGGCCGACTTCGGCGAGGAGGCGCTGCGCGCCCACCTGGAGGACCTGGACTGGCTCACCGCCACCGCCCGCGCCCACCAGCAGGTGGTCGACGCCCTCACCGCCGTCACCACCCCGCTGCCGCTCCGGCTGGCCACCGTCTTCCGCGACGACAGCGGTGTCCGCGTGATGCTTCAGGAGCGCGAGGCGGCCTTCCGGCGCACGCTCGACCGGCTGGACGGCCGGGTGGAGTGGGGCGTGAAGGTGTACGTCGAGGGGGCGGAGGCCGAGCGGCCGCAGGCGTCGGCACCGCCCGCGCCCAAGCCCGTCTCGGGCCGGGACTACCTGCGGCAGCGGCGCCGGCAGAGCCGGGCGAACGAGGACCTGTGGAGCAGGGCCGAGGAATTCGCCACCGGGCTGCACGCGAGGCTGTCCGAGCGGGCCGACGACGCACGGCTGCACGCGCCGCAGAACCCCCGCCTTTCCGGCGCCGCCGGACGGAACGTTCTCAATGCCGCCTATCTGGTGGCCCGCGACGCATCGGAGGAATTCGTCGAAACGGTGGACCGTACGAAGGACGACGCCCCCGGAATTCGGGTGGAACTCACCGGGCCCTGGGCGGCCTATTCCTTCGCCGGAGAGACAGAGGGGGCGGGATCGTGACCGTCGTGGAGCGCCGTGAGATCGCCCTGGTGGACCTGCTCGACCGGCTGCTGGCCGGCGGAGTCGTCATCACGGGCGACGTCACGCTGCGCATCGCGGACGTCGACCTGGTCCGCATCGACCTGAACGCGCTGATCAGCTCGGTCAACCGCAATGTCCCCTCACCGTTCGGGGACTGACGTGAGCGAACTTCCCGAACCCGGCAAGCGCCGCCTCGACCTCGAACCCGACACCGTCGAGCGCGATCTGATCAAGCTGGTGCTGACGGTCGTCGAACTGCTGCGCCAGCTCATGGAACGCCAGGCGCTGCGCCGCGTGGACGAGGGCGACCTCAGCGAGGACCAGGAGGAGCGCATCGGGCTCACCCTGATGCTCCTCGACGACCGCATGACCGAACTGCGGGACCGCTACGGACTGCGGCCCGAGGACCTGAACCTGGACCTCGGGCCGCTGGGACCGCTGCTGCCCCGGGAGTGATTACTCCCGGGGCAGCAGCCTCACCACCTGTCGTTCACCACCGGTACCAGCGGCCCCTGCCGCCGCCGGCTGTCGTCCCGCGGGCCAGGAAACCGATCAGCCACAGGACCAGAACCGCCAGAGCGATCCACCAGAGAACCTTCACCGCGAATCCGACCCCGAAAAGGACGATCGCGAGAAGCAGTACGAGCAGAAGCGGAACCATAACGTTGAACCTCCTGACGTACTGGTTTCCCGAATTTCACCGGACAGGCATCGGTCACGCATCCTTTCGGCACAGAATTTCCCCGTGCAGGACGCTGAACCAGCTTTCCGGGTGCCGTCCCCAGTCCCGCCAGGCCGCCGAGACGGCGCGCAGTTGCTCGGGCGTCGCATGGCCCCCTTCGGCGGCACGGTCCGCGTACGCCGACTCAACGGTGCGGTCCGCCCACAGGCCGCTCCACCACTCCCGCTCCTCGGGCGTGCTGAAGGTCCAGGTGGCCGAGGTCGACGTGATGTCGGTGAACCCCGCCTCGAGCGCCCAGGCCTTCAGCCGGCGCCCGGCGTCCGGCTCGCCCCCGTTGGCGCGGGCCACCCGGCGGTACAGGTCCAGCCAGTCGTCCATGCCCGGGGACGCGGGGTACCAGGTCATGGCGCCGTAGTCGGAATCGCGGACGGCGATGATCCCGTTCGGCCTCGCGACCCGCCGCATCTCGCGCAGCGCCCGCACGGGGTCGCCCACGTGCTGGAGCACCTGGTGGGCGTGGACCACGCAGAAGGTGTCGTCCGGGTAGTCCAGCGCGTGCACGTCCGCGACCGCGAAGTCGGTGTTGCCGAGCCCGCGTGCGGCGGCCGTGGCCCGGGCCCGCTCCACGATCTCCGGCGCCCGGTCCACGCCGGTGACGTGGCCGTCCGGCACCAGCTCCGCCAGGTCGGCGGTGATGGTGCCCGGCCCGCAGCCGATGTCCAGCACCCGCATGTGGGGCCGCAGGGAGCCGAGCAGATAGGCGGCGGAGTTCTCGGCGGTGCGCCAGGTGTGCGAGCGCAGCACGGACTCGTGGTGCCCGTGCGTGTAGACGGCGGTCTCATGCGGCTTCGGCATGGTGGATCCCCTCTCCCGGCAGTGCGGTCACGGTACGCCCGCCAGCCGAATGCTGAGATCCCCGTTTCAGGATGTGGTCTGACGGTCCGTTAGGAGCCCGTCAGGAGTCCGTCAGGAGAAGGGCCGGGAGAGCAGCCCGCCACCGGGCAGCGGCCGGTACACCGTGAGCGCCTGGGGCAGCTTCTCCAGCGTCAGGTCGCCCTCCGTCTCGGTCAGCTCACCGTCGAACGCCATCAGCGTGCCGGGCGCGACGCCCGACAGACGCAGCCGGGGCACCTGCACCGCCGCGTGCGCGGGCGAGCGGGTCAGCGGTCCCGCGAGGGCCGCGGACAGCAGCCGCAGGGCCGGCCGGCGCCCCCCGTGCACCACCCGCACGTCCAGCTGCCCGTCCGCCAGGTCGAGCCGGCGCCCCGAGACGAGCCCCCGGCGGTGGTACGTGCCGTTGCCCGCGAACAGCATCCACAGCGGGCGCCTGCGGCCGCGCACCTCGGCCTCCAGCGGGTGCCGGTCGGCGCGCAGCACCCGCACCGCCGCGAGCACCCCGGCCGGCCAGCCCCCGATCCGGGGCGACCAGCGCTCCCGCTCGTTGACCAGCTCCGGGTACACGCCGAGGCTGAAGGTGTTCAGGAAGACACCGTGCCGCCCGCCCGAGGCGAACCGGCCCACGTCCACCCGCACCCCCTCGCCCCGCTCCAGCGCCCCGGACAGATCGCGGACGTCCTCCACGCCCAGGTCGTAGGCGAAGTGGTTGAGCGTGCCGCCCGGCAGCACCGCGAGCGGCAGCCCGTGGCGGAGCGCGACCTCGGCCGCCGCGTTCACGGTGCCGTCGCCGCCGCACACGCCGAGCACCCGGGCGTGACCGGCCGCCTTCTCCAGCTCCGCCCGGACGTCCCCCGGCTCGCACTCCACCACCTCCGCGTCGGGCAGCGCGTCGCACAGCGCCCGCACCCGGTCCGAGGTGCCCGAGGCGACGTTGGCGACCATCACCAGTCCCTCGCCGCCCGGCAGCGCGGGCACCTCGGCCCGCGGCCGGGCCGGCGGGGTGTGCTGGGCGCGGGTCGGCACCACGCCCCGTACGACGAACGCGGCCCCCACCCCGAGGGCGGCACCGGCCAGCACGTCGCTCGGGAAGTGGACGCCGGTGTAGACCCGGGACAGGGCGACCGCGGCGGCCACCGGGGCCACCGCCGCACCCCACGCCGGGGACTCCAGCGCCACACCGGTCGCGAACGCGGCGGCCGAGGCCGCGTGCCCCGACGGGAAGGACGTCGTGATCGGCTGCCGCTTCAGCTGCCGGACCAGCGGCACCGGGTCCAGCACCGGGCGGGGCCGGCGCACCGAGCGCTTGCCCAGGGTGTTGATCGTCAGCGAGGCCAGGCCCAGCGAGGCGATCCCCCGGGCGGCCGCACGGCGCGCCCTCGGCGTGCGCGACGCGGCCAGGGCGGCGGCCGCGGCGAACCACAGCACCCCGTGGTTCGCACTGCGGCTCAACCGGGGCAGCAGGGGGTCGGCGCCGGGCCAGGTGCGGGCGGCGACGGCCTCGAACACCCGCTGGTCCAGCCGCAGGAAACCGTCGCGGAGGTGGTGCGGGCCGGGCATCGGGACGGTGAGGTCTACGTCGGGGCTCATGGGTCCCGCCTACCCTGCGGACGGCGTTTCCTGCCGGTGCCGCGCCGCTGGTCCCGGACACGTGTCGCGGACGCGGGCACGGAGGACGAAAAGGGTTTGCCCGGGGCCCGGCCCGAGCCGGAGAATCCGGTCCCATGGGTCACCTCGAAGCCGCGCACCTGGAGTACTTCCTTCCCGACGGGAGAGCGCTCCTCGGCGACGTCTCCTTCCGCGTGGGGGAGGGGGCCGTCGTGGCCCTCGTCGGACCCAACGGCGCCGGCAAGACCACCCTGCTGCGCCTCCTGGCCGGCGAGCTGAAGCCGCACGGCGGCTCCGTCACCGTCACCGGCGGCCTCGGCGTCATGCGCCAGTTCGTCGGCTCCGTACGGGACGAGACCACCGTGCGCGACCTGCTGGTGTCCGTGGCCCAGCCCGGGATCCGCGAGGCTGCGCGCGCCGTCGACGCCGCCGAGCACGCGCTCATGACGGTGGACGACGAGGCCGCCCAGCTGGCCTACGCGCAGGCGCTCTCCGACTGGGCCGAGGTGCGCGGGTACGAGGCCGAGACCCTGTGGGACATCTGCACCACCGCCGCGCTCGGGATGCCGTACGACAAGGCCCAGTGGCGGCAGGTGCGGACCCTGTCCGGGGGTGAGCAGAAGCGCCTGGTCCTGGAGGCGCTGCTGCGCGGCACCGACGAGGTGCTGCTGCTCGACGAGCCGGACAACTACCTCGACGTGCCCGGCAAGCGCTGGCTGGAGGAGCGGCTCGCCGAGACCCGCAAGACCGTGCTGTTCGTCTCCCACGACCGGGAGCTGCTCGCCCGCACCGCACAGAAGATCGTCTCCGTGGAGCCCGGACCCGCGGGCGCCGACGCCTGGGTGCACGGCGGCGGCTTCGACACCTTCCACGAGGCCCGCCGGGAACGCTTCGCCCGCTTCGAGGAGCTGCGCCGCCGCTGGGACGAGAAGCACGCACAGCTCAAGAAACTCGTCCTGACGCTGCGCCAGGCGGCCGCGGTCAGCCACGAGATGGCGTCCCGCTACGCCGCCGCCCAGACCCGGCTGCGCAAGTTCGAGGAGGCCGGGCCGCCGCCCGAGCCGCCGCGCGAGCAGGACATCAGGATGCGCCTGAAGGGCGGCCGCACCGGCGTCCGCGCCGTCACCTGCGAGCAGCTGGAACTCACCGGCCTGATGAAGCCCTTCGACCTGGAGGTCTTCTACGGCGAACGGGTCGCGGTCCTCGGCTCCAACGGCTCCGGCAAGTCGCACTTCCTGCGGCTGCTGGCCGGCGACGACGTGCCGCACACCGGGAACTGGAAGCTCGGGGCGCGCGTGCTGCCGGGACACTTCGCGCAGACCCACGCCCACCCGGAACTGCTGGGCCGCACCCTCCTGGACATCCTGTGGACCGAGCACGCCCAGGACCGGGGCGCCGCCATGTCCCGGCTGCGCCGCTACGAGCTGACGCAGCAGGCCGAGCAGGGCTTCGACCGGCTCTCCGGCGGCCAGCAGGCCCGCTTCCAGATCCTGCTGCTCGAACTCCAGGGCGTCACCGCCCTGCTCCTCGACGAGCCCACCGACAACCTCGACCTGGAATCGGCCGAAGCCCTCCAGGAAGGCCTGGAGGGCTTCGAGGGCACCGTCCTCGCGGTCACCCACGACCGCTGGTTCGCCCGCTCCTTCGACCGGTACCTGGTCTTCGGCAGCGACGGGCGGGTGCGCGAGACACCGGAGCCGGTCTGGGACGAGCGGCGGGTGGAACGGGCGCGCTGACGTCCCGGCGTCCTGGCGTCCGGGGGATCACCTCCAGCGCAGCAGCGCCCCCAGGCCGCCCACCGGCGCCTTCTCCGCGGTCTCCGGCGGCTGCACCGGCGTCACCGAGATCGCCGGGGCGCCGGTCATCACCGCCGAGCGCAACAAGGCGTCGTCGGCCCGGGCCGACCAGGAGTTCTGCTCGCCGAGCGTCTTCAGCTCGGTGCGGCGCACCGCCACCTGGTCGGCGTCCTCGCCGATCCACACCTCGCGATGCGTGTCGGGGGCGTCCGGGATGACCAGCAGCTCGTCGATGCGGTGCTCCCGGGCGGCCTCCACCAGCGCGGGCACGCCCTCCGCCGCGCCGGACCGGCCCTCGCCGTCCGGCGACCGGGCGGCCAGGAACCGGTCCAGGTCCTCCCGGGCGCGCGCCCGGACGTGGTCCTCGCGCAGCCGTTCCACCTCGTCGTCCAGCAGCCTGCTGCCGGCGCCGTGCGCGGCCTCGGCCACGCGCCCCTGGAGCCGCGAGGGCAGCCGGTCGTGCACCGAGCGCCGCTCCCGGTCGTCACCCACCAGGATCAGCAGGTCGGCGCCCGTCTCCTCCTGGCACACGGCGAGCGCGTCCGCGATCTCCGCCGCGTTGTGCTCCCAGGTGTTCTCCACCCGGAGCTGGAAGTGGCGCTCCGACCAGTCCGCGCTGCTGGTGCGGTGCACCGGCCACTGCCGCCCGGTCACGCCGCCCGCGTCGGAGCTGCCCAGCGCGCTGCGCAGCTCGAAGTCGGCGCCCTTGCGGTCGATGTACGCCACCACGCACACCGGGTCCTCGCCGGCCAGGTCGAGCAGCGGCGTGACGTGCGGCAGCGGGGCCCAGTCGGCGGTGGTCCCGCCGTACGGGGGCCGGGCGAGCGGCGGATCGAGGACCACCTGCCCGGCACACGCGAACAGGGCCCGCCCGTGCGGATCGGTGGCGTGCCGCAGCTCGTCCACCGCCTCCCGCACCGCCCGGCAGGTGGCGTCGTCCGCGCCCTGCTCCGCCAGCTCCCGGGCCACCGCGGCGGCCGTCAGCTCACGCTCGTGGGCGGTGTCCTCCGCGTTCCGGGACAGGTCGACGTAGACGGAGGCCCAGGGTCCCTGGTGTTCGTAGAGGGGGTGCAGAAACGCGAGATCCATGTGGCTGCCCTCCCGGGTGCCGCTCGGGGGTGGTAGTGCTCGGGGGCGGGTACCCGGGACGCATGAACGAACACGACACGCGGGACGACACGATGACCGGAGTGGACCCGGGCCGCCTGGACGACCAGCAGCTGATGAGAGAACTGGAGACCATCCACCGCACGCGCCACGACACCCTGCTCTACGGGTCGAACGACGCGCTGCGGGCCCACAACGACCGCATGGCCCGGCTGGAGGGCGAGTGGCTGCGCCGCAACCCCCGGCGCCCGGTGGCCCCGGGCCGCACCCGCGCGGGCGCCCGGGAGCGCGGCTGCGGCCAGGCCGCCGCCCCCGGTGGCTGAGCGTGGCGGCGGGCCACCCGCGATCCCTCGCCGGTGGCCCGTCCGCCCGTTGCTTGCCCCAGTCGGCCGTCTTGGCCCGTTGCCTCAGCCGGCCGCCTTGGCGAACTCCGCCAGGTAGGTCTCGCAGAACGCCTTGAGGTCGTCCGGCTTGCGGCTGGTGATCAGCACGTTGTCGCCCGCGTCGCAGACCTTGACCTGCTCGTCGACCCAGGTGGCGCCCGCGTTGCGCAGGTCGGTCCGCAGACTGGGCCACGAGGTCAGGGTGCGGCCGCGCACGACGTCCGCCTCGACGAGGGTCCACGGCGCGTGACAGATGGCGGCCACCGGCCGGCCCTGCGTGAAGAAGTCCTTGACGAAGGCCACGGCCTTCTCGTCCGTGCGCAGGAAGTCCGGGTTGGCCACCCCGCCGGGCAGCACCAGGCCGCCGAAGGAGTCGGCGGACGTGTCGCCCACCACCTCGTCCACCGGGAACGTGTCCGCCTTGTCGAGGTGGTTGAAGCCCTGGATTTCCCCGGACTGCGTGGAGACGAGCACGGGCTCGTGGCCCGCGTCCTTCGCCGCCCGCCACGGCTCGGTCAGTTCCACCTGCTCCACGCCCTCGGGCGCGGTGAGAAATGCGATGCGCATGAAGTTCGGTCTCCCTTCCGGCGCCTACGCGCCCTGCGAACCGGACCGGCCGCTCTCGGTGAGGGCCACCGCCAGTTCCTGGACGTTGTCGTAGCGCGCCTTGTGCGGCAGTCGGTCCAGCCCCTCGACGAGGGCGTCCGGCGCGTTGCCGCGGCGTAGTGCGCGGGTCAGTTCGCGCGGTCCCGCGGGGAAGCTGCCCCGGGTCAGATTGCGGGCCAGCTCGAGCCGCAGGGCCTCCAGGTACGTCGGTCCGCGGCCCGGTGTCACCGGCCCGTACATGACGTCCGGATCGTCCTCGGCGGCCGGTTCCGGGTCGTTCCACTCCTCGCTGCGGGTGGGGTGCCCGGACCTGAGCAGACCCTGCAGTTCGTGCTTCATCTCGTCGTCGCGGTGGACGCTCATCCGGTCGCTGCCTCGCTGCATGTCTCCCTCCAGCTCCTCAGGGGGTGCCGACCGCGTACCCGGACACCGCGGGCCGACACGGATTCGACCGGACGGGTCCGCTCCGATTTCCGCGGCCCGCAAGCGGATCAGTAATCGAGAAGCGCGGGTGGCGGTGCGCGCTCTAGCGTGTGACCACCGAGGCACCGAGGGCGTCACCTTCACCGAGCCCGCGACAGATGGAGACACGATGAGCAGCGCCAAGAGGCCGGGCACGCAGGGACCCGGGTCGCACGTCGCCGACAGCCACGACCTGATCCGTGTGCTCGGCGCCCGCGAGAACAACCTCAAGGACGTCAGCGTCGACCTTCCCAAGCGCCGGCTGACGGTGTTCACCGGCGTCTCCGGCTCGGGCAAGAGCTCGCTGGTGTTCAACACGATCGCCGCCGAGTCGCAGCGGCTGATCAACGAGACCTACAGCGCCTTCGTCCAGGGCTTCATGCCCAGCCTCGCCCGCCCCGAGGTGGACGTCCTGGACGGCCTCACCACCGCGATCATCGTGGACCAGCAGCGGATGGGCGCCGACCCCCGTTCCACCGTCGGCACCGCCACCGACGTCAACGCCATGCTGCGCATCCTCTTCAGTCGCCTCGGCGAGCCGCACATCGGCCCGCCCAGCGCGTACTCCTTCAACACCGCCTCGGTGCGGGCCAGTGGCGCGATCACCGTCGAGCGGGGCGACAAGAAGGCGGTGAAGGCGACCTTCCAGCGCACCGGCGGCATGTGCACGAACTGCGAGGGCCGCGGCACCGTCTCCGACATCGACCTCACCCAGCTCTACGACGACACCAAGTCGCTGGCCGAGGGCGCCTTCACCATCCCCGGCTGGAAGTCGGACAGCCAGTGGACCGTGCAGGTGTACGCCCAGTCCGGCTTCGTGGACCCGGACAAGCCGATCCGCGAGTACACCGAGAAGGAACTGCGGGACTTCCTGTACGGCGAGCCGGTCAAGGTGAAGGTCAACGGCGTCAACCTCACCTACGAGGGCCTGATCCCCAAGATCCAGAAGTCCTTCCTGTCCAAGGACAAGGAGGCGATGCAGCCGCACATCAGGGCCTTCGTGGAGCGGGCGGTCACCTTCACCACCTGCCCCGAGTGCGAGGGCACCCGGCTCAGCGAGGGCGCCCGCTCGTCGCGGATCGGCAAGATCAGCATCGCCGACGCCTGCGCGATGGAGATCCGGGACCTGGCCGAGTGGGTCCGCGAACTGGACGAACCGTCGGTGGCTCCGCTGCTCACCGCGCTGCGCGGCACCCTCGACTCCTTCGTCGAGATCGGCCTCGGCTACCTCTCCCTCGACCGGCCGGCGGGCACCCTGTCGGGCGGCGAGGCACAGCGCGTCAAGATGATCCGCCACCTCGGCTCCTCGCTCACCGACACCACGTACGTCTTCGACGAGCCCACCGTCGGACTGCACCCGCACGACATCCAGCGGATGAACGACCTGCTGCTGCGGCTGCGGGACAAGGGCAACACGGTCCTCGTCGTCGAGCACAAGCCGGAGACCATCGCGATCGCCGACCACGTGGTCGACCTCGGCCCCGGCGCCGGCACCGCGGGCGGCACCGTCTGCTTCGAGGGCACCGTGGCGGAACTGCGGGGCGCAGACACCGTCACCGGCCGCCACCTCGACGACCGGGCCACCCTCAAGGAGTCGGTCCGCAAGCCCACCGGAGCCCTGGAGATCCGCGACGCGCGGACGCACAACCTCCAGGGCGTCGACGTCGACGTCCCGCTCGGCGTGCTCTGCGTGGTCACCGGCGTGGCGGGCTCCGGCAAGAGCTCCCTGATCCACGGCTCCGTCCCGGCCGGCGCGGACGTCGTCTCGGTCGACCAGAGCCCCATCAAGGGCTCGCGGCGCAGCAACCCGGCGACGTACACCGGACTGCTCGAACCGATCCGCAAGGCCTTCGCCAAGGCCAACGGCGTGAAGCCCGCCCTGTTCAGCGCCAACTCCGAGGGCGCCTGCCCCACCTGCAACGGCGCCGGTGTGATCTACACCGACCTGGCGATGATGGCCGGTGTCGCCACCCCCTGCGAGGACTGCGAGGGCAAGCGGTTCCAGCCCGCCGTGCTGGAGTACCGATTCGGCGGCCGGGACATCAGCGAGGTGCTCGCGATGTCGGTGGACCAGGCCGAGGAGTTCTTCGGCGCCGGTCAGGCCCGCACCCCGGCCGCGCACAAGATCCTCCAGCGGCTCTCCGACGTCGGGCTCGGCTACCTCACCCTCGGCCAGCCGCTGACCACCCTCTCCGGCGGCGAGCGGCAGCGGCTCAAGCTGGCCACCCACATGGGCGAGAAGGGCGGCGTGTACGTCCTCGACGAGCCGACCACCGGACTGCACCTCGCCGACGTCGAGCAACTGCTCGGCCTGCTCGACCGCCTCGTCGACGCCGGCAAGTCGGTCATCGTCATCGAGCACCACCAGGCCGTCATGGCGCACGCCGACTGGATCATCGACCTCGGCCCCGGTGCCGGGCACGACGGCGGCCGGATCGTCTTCGAGGGCACCCCCGCCGACCTCGTCGCCGACCGCTCCACCCTCACCGGCGAGCACCTCGCCGCCTACGTCGGCGCCTGACCGTGCCGACCGCCCACGGCGCCGGTACGGCTACCGGCGCCGTCCGGCGCTGTGGGATCGTGGTCGGGTGACGACGCTGGAGGACCTGGCCCGGCTGCGCCGGGCCCGCGACCTGATGGACCGCGAGTACGCCGAGCCGCTCGACGTGCCGGCGCTGGCCCGCGTCGCCCTCATGTCGGCGGGCCACTTCTCCCGCAGCTTCCGCGCCGCCTACGGGGAGACGCCCTACAGCTACCTGATGACGCGCCGCATCGAGCGCGCCATGGCGCTGCTGCGGCGCGGCGACCTGAGCGTCACCGAGGTCTGCTTCGCGGTCGGCTGTACCTCGCTGGGGTCGTTCAGCTCGCGCTTCACCGAGCTGGTCGGCGAGAGCCCGAGCGCCTACCGCGAGCGCGACCACGCCGACGGCGCCGCCGTCCCCGCCTGCGTCGCCAAGGTCTACACCCGGCCGGTCAGAAACAGCGAGCCGGCCAGGAACGGCGAGCCCGTCCGGAACGGCAAGCCGGTCAGGAACGGAGAAGCGACGCCCGCGTCACCGCCCGTAGCGTGACGCGCATGGACATCAACCTCGCGCAGTGCTTCATAGCCGTCGACGACCACGACAAGGCGCTCGGCTTCTACCGGGACGTGCTCGGCCTGGAGGTCCGCAACGACGTCGGGTCCGGAGGAATGCGCTGGGTCACCGTCGGCTCCCCGGCGCAGCCCGGCGTGGACATCGTCCTCGAACCCCCGCTCGCCGACCCCAACGCGTCGGCCGCCGACCGGGAGGCGATGGCCGAACTCCTGGCCAAGGGGCACCTGCGCGGCGTCGTCCTCACCACCGACGACGTCGACGCCACCTTCGAGCACCTCCGCGCGGCGGGCGCCGAGGTCCTCCAGGAACCGGTCGACCAGCCCTACGGCGTCCGCGACTGCGCCTTCCGCGACCCGGCCGGCAACATGGTGCGCGTCAAGCAGCCGCGCAACGCCTGACCATCCGGGTGTTTGGGCCGGGGAACCGGGGGCAGGTGCAAGGTCAGTGCTTCGGACAGGAGGCACGTCCGTGGGAGCGGCGCGAGACCGCCACGGACGCGTCCGTGAGGGGCCCGGACGTCCTCCCACGGTGACCGCCCGACCTCAAGGGCCGTGTCGTCGTACGGCTCCGCCCGCCCCTTCCTTCGAGCCGGAGGTTCCCCCGCCTCCGGCCGCCCGGGGCGGGCCGTGCCGACCGGACAGCCGTCCGGCGCGACGACGGGACCCCGCACTCCGAGGGAGTTGCGACGCACCATGCCGATCCACGCCAGTGTGAAGCACCCGCACGACGACGCCCCCGACACGGCCGAGGACTTCCGCCGGCTCGCCACCCTCCCCGACGGCCCCGAGCGCGACGCGCTCCGCGACCGGATCGTCGAGGCGTGGCTGCCCATGGCCGAACGGCTGGCCGGACGGTTCCGCAGCCGCGGCGAGAGCTACGAGGACCTGCGCCAGGTCGCCGCCCTCGGTCTCGTCAAGGCCGTCGACCGCTACGACCCCGCACTCGGCAACGCCTTCGAGAGCTACGCCGTGCCGACCATCACCGGCGAGATCAAGCGCCACTTCCGCGACCACATGTGGACCCTGCACGTGCCGCGCCGGGTCCAGGAACTGCGCAACCGCGTCCGCTTCGCGGGCCAGGACCTGTCCCAGACCATCTCCGGCCGCAGGCCCACCGTCGCCGAGATCGCCGAGCGCGCCGAGCTGAGTGAGGAGGACGTCCGGATCGGGCTGGAGGCCCTGGAGAGCTTCACGGCCCTGTCCCTGGACGCCGAACTCCCCGGCAGCGAGGACGGCTACTCACTGAGCGACGTGCTCGGCGGCCCCGACCCGGCGCTCGACACGGTCGTCGACCGGGAGGCCGTCAAGGACCGGCTGGCCGCCCTGCCCCCGCGTGAGCGCGCCATCCTCTACATGCGCTTCTTCGACGACATGACCCAGAGCCGCATCGCCGAACAGCTCGGCATCTCCCAGATGCACGTCTCCCGCCTGATCACCCGCTGCTGCGACCGGGTGCGGGAGCAGGTGCTGCGGGACCCGGACCAGGGAGCGTGAAACCTCGGGCTCACCCGCCCGGGCGCTGCGTTCGCGCGAACGGAGCACGATGACGGGCGGCCCGGTGCCGGGCGGGCTCTGATGGCCGAGGGGCGCGAGTGCAGTGCCCCGCAAGCCGTCGCTCGAAGGAGCCCGTCCCATGCGCCGCACCGCCCGCGCCCTGTCCGTCGCCGTGCTGGCCAGTGCCGCCCTCGGTCTCTCCGCGGGGCTCGGCGCGGCCGACCCGGGCGTCCCGCCGCCCCCCACCGACCTGGGGGAACCCGTCGCCCCACCGTCCACCGACGACCCGGGAGCCGTACCCCCGCCGTCCGCGCAGGAGGCCGCCCCGCCGCCCGCCGGGCAGGCCGCCGCTCGGGTCAGCCCGGCAGACGCCGCCCCCGGCGACACCGTCACCGTCTCCGTCTCCTGCGGCCCGACCGGCGGGGACGCGCCCGCGAGTCTCGACGCCACCTCGGCGGCCTTCGAGAAGGGCACCGTCGAGCTGCGCAAGGTGGCGGACGACGCGGGCACGGCGTCCGGACCGGCCTACCGGGGCACCGCGCGGATAGCAGCCGCCGAGGACTTCGCGGCCGAGCGGAGCGCGGAGGGCACGGAGGACTCGACGGGCACGGAGGACTCGACAGGCACCGAGGACTCGACGGGCACCGGGGGCTTGGCGGAGACCGAGGACTGGGCGGAGACGGAGGACGCCGCCGGGGCCGAGGAGGACTGGACCGTCGACGGCGCCTGCCCGGACGCCTCGGGCGGCGAGGGCGGCGACCCCTGGAGCGCGACCATGAGCGTGCCGGAGGAGAGCGGCGCCGGCGCCGGCACCGGCCAGCAGGCGTGCCGGGAGAGCGCCGCCCCGCACGCGGGCACCCCCACCCACGGCACGCCCTGCGCGCCCACCAAGCCCGCGTGTCCCGTCCCCACCGCGCAGGGCACCTCCTGCGGCGGCGGGACGGCGGAGCACGGGGTGCGGGCCGGTACCGGCGGGACCTTCGGCGACTCGGTGCCCGCGCTGGTCGCCGGCGGTGTCCTGATCGCGGGCGCGTGCGGCGCGGCCGCGCACCGGCTGCGGTTGCGCCTGCGCGGGGAGGACGGCGAGCGCTGACCCCGCGCGGACGCCGGTCCGGCTGTGACACGCGCAACCGGAGCCGGAGCCATGGCGGGGCGGCACGATGGGTACGGGGATCAACGAACGGTGAGCGAACCCGGGCGGACGTCGACGGGGCCCGGCCCGGCAGGAAACCAGGCCCGGCCCAGACAGGGCCCGGCCCGGACAGGCGGCACGGACAGGGCACGGACAGGCGGCACGGACCGCGCGGAGGTACGCATGCGGCGCACGGACCCCGAGGGCCCGGCCACCGGACCCGCAGGCCCCGACCCCGTCGGCCGCACCCGCGCGGGCCACGACGCCGTGGGCCACGGCCCCGTCCGGTACGGCCCGCACTTCCCCGACGACGGGCTGCCCGTGCTGCCCGAGCTGTCCGCCGTACTGGCCGCCGCCGCGGGCCGCTCACGCGAGGAACCGGCCGGCGGCGCCCCCGCCCTCCTGGCCGCCGCCAGCGGTTACTGGGACCGGCGCGGCCTGGCCACCGAACCCGCTCACCTGGCCGCCGCCCCCGGCGCGGGCGCCCTCCTGCTCGCGCTGACCGCCGCGCTGGACGGCGACGTGCTGGTGCCCCGCCCCTGCGCGGCCTGGTGGGCACCGTACGCCCGGCTGCTGGGCAGACCCGTCTTCCACGTCCCGACACCGGCCGAGTCCGGCGGCGTGCCCGACCCGTACGCCCTGCTGGAAACCGTCCGCCGGGTCCGCGCCGAGGGCGGCGACCCCCGCCTGCTCGTGCTGTCCGTCGCCGACGACCCGACCGGCACCGTCGCGCCGCCCGAGCTGCTGCACGAGACCGTCGAGGCCGCCGCGGGCGAGGGGCTGCACCTGGTCAGCGACGAGACCTGGCGCGACACCCTGCACGACCCGCACGCCACCGTGCTCCTCAGCCCCGCCGAGATGCTGCCCGAGCGGGTCACCGTCCTCACCGACCTGGCGGGCGCGCTGCTCCCGTCGGCCTGGCCGGCCGCCGTCGCCCGCTTCCCCGCCTCCGCCGCCGGGAACGGCCTGCACGCGCGCGTGCTCGACGTGCTCACCGCGCTCGGCGCCCGCGTCGCGGCCCCCGTCGCCGCCGCGGCCGGGTACGCGCTCGACGAACCCGAACCGGTCACCGACCGCCGGGCCGCCGCCGTACGCCTGCACGCGCGCGTGGCCGCCGCCGTGCACGCCGCCGTCGTCGCCGCGGGCGCCACCGCCCGCCCCCCGCAGGCGGGCCGCCACCTGTACGCCGACCTGGGCCCGCTGCGCGACGCGCTCGGCGCCGAGGGCGTCGGCGACGCCCAGGAGCTGGAGGACTTCCTCAGCGCCCGGCTCGGCATGCCCGCCCCCGGCGGGCACCGCTTCGGGGACGACCTGCCCGCCCTGCGCGTCCGCCTCGCCACCGGGCCCCTGCTCGACGCGGGCCCCGACGAGTGGCGGACGGACCGCCTCACCTCGTCGGACCCGTTGGAACTGCCAGACGTGCAACGCGCGTTGACCGGTCTGAAGTCGGTCTTCGACGGTCTCCGCGACGCTCAGCGATGGGAGCGCCCTCGATGACGCAGCAGCCCCGGTCGACCACCAGCGGTCCCGCGTCCGCCGAGGACACCGGCGCGGCCGCCGCCCAGCCGCCGCTCGCCGAGCCCCGGCCGCCGGCCGAGCGCCGGGTGTGGCCGCGGACCTTCCACGACCGGCTGACCGCGCCGCTGCCCGGCCTGAAGGCCCTCGCCCGGTTCGCCCGCGAGGGCGCGGTCCGGCCCGGCCCCGCCGGACTCGCCGACATCCCCCGGCTGCCCTACGCCCCCGGCCCGCTGCCCCCCGTGGACGCCCGCACCGTCGCCGTCACCTGGGCCGGACACGCCAGCTGGGTGGTGCGGATCGGCGGTCTCACCGTGCTCACCGACCCGGTCTGGTCCCGCCGGATCCTCGGCACCCCGGCCCGGATCACCCCCGTCGGCGTCGCCTGGAGCGCGCTGCCCCGCGTCGACGCCGTCGTCATCAGCCACAACCACTACGACCACCTGGACGCGCCCACCCTGCGCAGGCTCCCGCGCGACACCCCGGTCCTGGTGCCCGCCGGTCTCGGCCGCTGGTTCCACCGCCGCCGCTTCACCCGGGTCACCGAGCTGGACTGGTGGGAGGCGACCGAGCTGAACGGGGTCCGGTTCGACTTCGTCCCGGCCCACCACTGGTCCAAGCGCTCCCTCACCGACACGTGCCGCACGCTGTGGGGCGGCTGGGTCCTCACCGACCCCGACGGGCGGCGCGTCTACTTCGCCGGCGACACGGGGTACGGCCACTGGTTCGCCCGTATCGGCCGCCGCTACCCCGGCATCGACCTCGCGCTGCTCCCCATCGGCGCCTACGACCCCCGCTGGTGGCTCAGTGACGTGCACTGCGACCCGGAGGAGGCGGTACGGGCCGCCCAGGACGTGGGCGCCCGCCACATGGCGCCGATGCACTGGGGCACGTTCGTCCTGTCCGCGGAACCGGTCCTGGAACCCCTGACCCGCGTACGCGCCGCCTGGCACCGGGCGGGCCTGCCCCGGGAGCGCCTGTGGGACCTGCCGGTCGGCGGCTCCCGCGTACTGGAGTGACGCGCCCCGCCCCCGCGCCGCGACCCGGGGGGCAATCGCCGCGGGCCTACGCCTTCGCCGGCCCCCGCAGGCGTCGCCATACGCCCGGGGCGGTGCTGACCAGTACGGTGAGGGCGATCGCCGCGGCGACGCCCTCCCACGGCTTGCTGAACAGGGCGCCGCTGAGGACCCCGATCAGCTGGTACGTCAGTGCCCAGGCCAGACAGGCCGGCAGGTTGCCGCGCGCGAAGCGGCGCAGCGGCCACTCGGCCAGCAGACAGGCCAGCATCACCGGTATCCGGCCGGCCGGCACCAGCCGGGAGAGGACCAGCACCGCGACGTCGTGCTCGGCGAGCTTCTCCTGCGCCTGCTCCAGCCGGTCCTCCGGCGCCCGGGACCGGATCGCCTCCAGCCAGCGGGAGCCGTTCTTCGAGCCCACCCCGCGCCGGCCCAGCCAGTACAGCGCCATGTCACCGCAGAACGCGGCCAGCGACGCCGTCGCGAACACCATCAGCATGGCGAACGGCAGCGTCTGGTGCATCGCCACCACCGCCGCCGAACTCACCAGCGCTCCCGTCGGCAGCACCGGCACCAGCGCCCCGATCAGCACCAGCAGGAACAGCGACGGATAGCCGAGCGCCTGCTGCGCCGGCTCCGTCGGTATGTTCAGCGTCGCGGCCCCCAGCCAGCTCACCGCGCGACCTCCACCCGCACACTCTCGCCGTGCCCCAGCCGGTGCACCGACACGCCCGGCGCGCGCAGCGCGGACAGGCGCACGAACTCCTCACCCGGCGTGTGGAACTCGTGGGGGCGCACGGCGTCCATCCCGATCGGCCAGTACGTGCCGTAGTGCACCGGCACCGCCGTGCGCGGCGCCAGCCGGGCCAGTGCCTCGGCCGCCCGCCCCGCGTCCAGGTGCTCCGCCCCCAGGTAGGGGCCCCAGCCACCCACCGGCAGCAGCGCCACGTCGACCGGCCCGACCTCCTTCTCCATGTCGTCGAACAGGCCCGTGTCCCCGGCGAAGTACGTCCGCGCCTCGCCCTCGACGACATAGCCGAGCGCCGGGGCGCGGTGCCGCCCGACCGGCAGCCGCCGCCCGTCGTGCCGCGCGGTGACCGCACGGACGCGCAGGTCACCGACGGTCGTCTCGTCGCCCGGCGCCACCTCGGTCAGCTCCAGGTGCCCGAGCCGGCGCAGCCCCGGCACCGCCCGGCGTGCGCCCCGGGGCACGAGCAGGCGCGTGCCCGGCGCGAGCCGCGCGAGCGACGGCACATGCAGGTGGTCGGCGTGCAGATGGGAGACCAGTGCCACGTCCGCGCGCCACGCCGCCGGCGGCGGCACCGCGCCCCGCCTGCGGCGCAGATGGGCCAGCCGACGGGCGAACAGGGGATCGGTGAGCACGCGGATGCCCGAATCCTCGACCGTGCAGGTGGCGTGACCCCACCAGGTGAGCTCCACCGGCACCTCTTTGCCTCCTTCGCGCGACTCCCCGAAGCCTACGTCCAGGAGTAGGGTCAGCGGCGAAAACGGGAGGTGACGGGAGGTGAGGGGGGACACCATGGCGGTGCGGGTGACGGCGATCGCGAGTCTGACGCCACTGGAACAGCTGGACGACGACCCCTTCCTGGTCGACTCCCGCAGCCAGCACGCCATGTGCGCCCGCTGGGCCGTGGAGCACGGCTACGTCGTCGCCCGGCAGTTGCTGGTGCGCGGTCTGCGGCACGACCACGACGCCCTGTGGGACGGAGTGCGCCCCGGCCTCGACCTGTTCGTGGCGCCCAGCCGCCGGGTGCTGGAGAGCGCGCTGTCCTCCGTCGAGGACTTCACCGCGGAGTGCGCGCGGCGCGGTGTCCGCGTCGAGACCGTCGGCCACGCCGAACCGTCGTACGACGCCCGGATGAAGGCGTGCGTGCACCGCAGGCTCTCGATGCCGACGGCCGGGTACGACGGCCGCTGACCGCCGCCCGGGCGGGTGTGAAGCGGACCCAGGGGGGACAAACGGGCACTCCGGGGCGTTGTGACAGGGTGGGGAAGGCCCGTACGGACGACGGGCCGGGACGTGAGGTGTGCGGAGCGTGGGTGGAGGGCGTTGGCGCCGGGTCGCCAGTCAGCTGGGGCGGAGTGTCACGGTGTGGGCCGTCTCCACCGTCACCATGCTCGTGCTCGCCGGGATCCTGCCCGACTTCCGGCTCCAGTCGCCCGACGGGGACAGCGCGACCGACATCGCCATGACCGCCGCGGTCGGCGCCGGAGCCTTCGGGCTGCTCTCGGCCCTGGTCTGGCCGCTCCTGGTCCGCCTGCTGCTCCTGGTGCCGACCCTCGTCCTCGGCCTGCTGGTCTTCTTCCTCAACGGCGGGCTGCTGCTCCTCGCCATCGACGCCAACCCGGCCGGACGCGGCGGCGTCGCCCCCGAGACGGCGGTCGTGGTGGCCGCCGTCATGTCCGCCGTCGCCTCCGCCACCGGCGGCGCCCTGGCCGTGCGCGACGACGACGCCTACCGGCGCCGCCTGTACCGCCTCGCCGACCGCCGCCGCAGATCCGGGCCGCCCTGCCCGGCGGGCCCCGGCACCGTCTTCCTCCAGCTGGACGGCGTCGGCCACGACGTCCTGCTCGACGCCGTCGACCGCGGCGCCATGCCCACCCTGGCCCGCTGGCTCGGCCGCGACGGCTCCTCCGCCACCCACCGGCTCGCCCCCTGGCGCACCGACTGGTCCAGCCAGACCGGCGCCAGCCAGCTGGGCATCCTGCACGGCAGCAACCACGACGTCCCCGCCTTCCGCTGGTACGAGAAGGACAGCGGCGAGGTCATGGTCTGCAACCGCCCGACCAGCGCCGCCGAACTCCAGTACCGCGCCGTCCGCCGCACCGGCGACGGCGGACTGCTCAGCCTCGACGGCGCCAGCCGGGGCAACCTGTTCGGCGGCGGCGCCGACGAGCAGGCCCTCGTGCTGTCCATAGCCACCCGCCGCCGCAGCCGCGAGACCCGCTCCAGATCCGGGTACTTCGCCTACTTCTCCGACCCCGCCAACGCCGTGCGCACCGCGCTCTCCTTCGTCGCCGAGGTGGGCCGGGAGATCGGCCAGTCCACCCGCGCCCGCGTCCACAAGGTCCGCCCGCGGGTCTCCCGCGGCGGCCTCTACCCGTTCGTGCGCGCCTTCGCGACCGTCGTCGAACGCGATGTCGTCGTCGCCGCGGTCATGGGCGACATGCTCGCCGGGCGCACCGCCGTCTACGCCGACCTGGTGGCCTATGACGAGGTCGCCCACCACTCCGGGCCGGGCGGCCGGGACGCCGCCCAGGTCCTCCAGCGGCTCGACCGGGCCGTGGCCCTGATCGAGAAGGTCGCCGAGCACGCCCCCCGCCCGTACCGGATCGTGGTCCTCTCCGACCACGGCCAGAGCCCTGGCGAGACCTTCCGCGCCCGCTACGGCCTGACCCTCGCCGACCTGGTGCGGGCCGGCTGTGGACTGCCCGTGCCGCGCAGTGCCCGGCGCACCCGCAGCGGCGCCGAGGCGCGCAACACCGTACGGGCCGCCCTGCACCGGCCGGTCGAGGAGGGCGCCGAGCAGCAGCGGCCCGCCGACACCCCCACCGGGCGCCGGTCCGAGCCGATCGTGCTGGCCTCCGGCAACCTGGGCCTGGTCTCCTTCCCGGACGTGCCGCACCGGATGACCCGGGAGGAGATCGACGCCCGCCACCCGGCCCTGCTGCCGACCCTCGCCAACCACCCCGGCATCGGCTTCCTGCTGGTGCGCAGCGAGGAACACGGCGGTGTCGTGCTCGGCGCGCGCGGCGCCGAGGTGCCCCTGGACCGGCTCGACGAGGACCCCGGCCCGCTGGCCCCCTTCGGCCCAGGCGCCGCCGACGCCGTACGCCGCACGCACTCCTTCCCGCACACGGCCGACATCATGGTCAACTCCTTCCACGACCCGGCCGACGGCGAGGTCCTCGCCTTCGAGGAGCAGATCGGCTCGCACGGCGGACTCGGCGGCGCCCAGTCGCACGCCTTCCTGCTGTCGCCGGTCGTCCTGTCCGCGCCGGCCGCCGAGGACGCGGAGATCGTCGGCGCCGAACACGTCCACCGGGTGCTGCGCCGCTGGCTGCGCGAGTCGAACGGCCCGCAGGTGCCCGTGGGCCCCGCGGACGATTCGCGGCCGAACGTCGTGGAGGACGCACCTTTTCCCGTCACAGAGGGGTTCGTACAGGACAAAAGCGCCTGATTTGGAACGATGCGGGACCGTGCCCGACCATGGGCGCGTCCGGCGATCCCGGACACCCGTTCCATGAGAGGCGCACCACCCCATGCACGTCACCGGGACCGTCCCCCCACCGGCTCCGGAACCGCAGGCGACCCCCGCGGCCCCCGACCACACCGCCCCCGCCGACCCCTCCTCCGGCAACGGCCGGCACGCCCGCCGCTTCGGGCTCCCCGTCGCCACCGCCCTGGTCATGGGCAACATCATCGGCGGCGGCATCTTCCTGCTCCCCGCCTCCGTCGCCCCCTTCGGCACCGTCAGCCTGCTCGCCTTCGGCGTCCTGACCGTCGGCGCCATCGCGCTCGCGCTGGTCTTCGGCCGCCTCGCCGCCCGCGACCCGCGCACCGGCGGCCCCTACGTCTACGCCCGCGAGGCCTTCGGCGACTTCGCCGGGTTCCTCGCCGCCTGGGCGTACTGGATCACCACCTGGGTGTCCAACGCGGCGCTCGCCGTCGCCGCCGTCGGCTACCTCGACGTCCTGATCCCGGTGAACGACCACCGCTGGACGGCCTGCCTGGCCGCCCTCGTCATCCAGTGGCTGCCCGCGCTCGCCAACTTCGCCGGCACCCGCTGGGTCGGCGCCGTCCAACTGGTCTCCACCGTGCTGAAGTTCGCCCCGCTGCTGCTCGTCGCGGTGGGCGGGCTGTTCTTCTTCGACCCGGACAACCTCGGCCCGTTCAACGCGAGCGGCTCCAGCGGCATCGGCGCGGTCTCCGCCGCCGCCGCGATCCTGCTCTTCTCCTACCTCGGCGTGGAGTCCGCCGCCGTCAGCGCCGGCGAGGTCGAGGACCCCCGCCGCACGGTCGGCCGGGCCACGGTCCTCGGCACCGCGGGCGCCGCCCTGGTCTACCTCCTCGGCACCCTCTCGGTCTTCGGCACCGTCGCCCACGACCGCCTGGTCACCTCCGACGCCCCCTTCTCGGACGCCGTGAACGCCATGTTCGGCGGCGCCTGGGGCGGCTGGGCCGTCGCACTGGCCGCCCTGGTCTCGATGACCGGCTGCCTCAACGGCTGGACCCTGCTCAGCGCCCAGACCCCGTACGCGGCGGCCAGGGACGGCCTCTTCCCGGCCGCGTTCGCGCGCAGACGGCGCGGCGTGCCCACGGTCGGCGTCGGCGTCACCGTCGTCCTCGCCTCGCTGCTCACCGTCTACAACTACACGTCCGGCTCGGCGAAGGTCTTCGAGGTCCTGGTCCTCGTCACCACCTTCACCGCCACCGTGCCGTACCTGCTGGCCACGGCCGCCCAGATCTTCCACCTGGTCTCCGGGCAGGGCGAGAAGGTCGACCGGGCGCGCCTGGTGCGGGACGGCGTGATCGCGGCCGTCGCGGCGGCCTTCTCCCTGTGGCTGGTCGCGGGCGCCGGGTACGCGGCGGTCTACCAGGGCGTGCTGTTCCTGTTCGCGGGCGTGCTCGTGTACGCGGTGATGGCGGCCCGCAGGCGCCGCGCGGAGGTGCCCACCGCGCCGTAATTCGGCTGCGCGGGGACGCAGGGGGCACGCACACTGGGCCGGTCACCTCCCGACCCGACCCCTCCCCAGGAGCCCCTGCGTGCAGGCAGCCGTCACCGTCACTCCCGCCCGTCTCCCGGAACTGCTGCTCGGCCTCGCCACCGTGCGGCCGGTCTTCCTGTGGGGCGCACCCGGCATCGGCAAGTCCTCCCTGGTGAGGAACTTCGCCGACTCGCTGGGCCTGGAGTGCGTGAGCCTGCTCGGCACGCAGCTGGCGCCCGAGGACCTGATCGGCGTCCCGCAGATCCGGGACGGCCGGTCGGTGTTCTGCCCGCCGGAGTCCATCGCCCGCGACGAGCCGTACTGCCTCTTCCTGGACGAGCTGAACGCGGCCGGCCCGGACGTGCAGAAGGCGTTCTACTCGCTCATCCTGGACCGCCGCGTCGGCAGCTACGAACTCCCCAAGGGCTCCATCGTCATCGGCGCCGGAAACCGCGCCACCGACAACGCCCTGGCCCGCCCCATCGCCTCCGCGCTGATCAACCGCCTCACCCACGTCCACCTGGACGCCTCCGCGAAGGACTGGCTCGGCTGGGCCGCCGAGCACGGCATCCACCCGTGGATCACCGACCACCTCACCGACCGCCCCGACCACCTGTGGTCCAAGCCGCCCAAGACCGAGGAGCCGTTCTCCACGCCGCGCTCGTGGCACATGCTCTCCGACGCCCTGCACTCCTTCGGCCAGGACCTCGACGAGGAGACCCTGAAGGTCCTCGCGCACGGCACCCTCACGCCGGCCCACGCGACCGCCTTCTGCGGCTACGTCAAGATCGTCCGCAGCCGGTTCGGCATCGAGGCCATCCTCAAGGGCGAGGCCCGCTGGCCCAGCCGCCTCCAGGACCGCGACCTGCTCTACTACCTCGCCGAGGCGTTCCGGGGCCGCCTGGTCAAGGAACTGCCCGCGAGCAAGGAGCACATGTCGGCGAACGGCCGCCAGACCGCGTACCGCGCCAAGTCGCTGCTCGTACAGCTCGCCGAGATCTCCGTCGAGGTCGCCCAGAGCGTCATCGCCTCCGACGCCGACGGCAATCCGGTGCTGCCCGCCTGGTTCCTGGTCGAGGCCGCCCGCGACATGCCCCGGCTGGTCGAGGCCCGCCGATGAGCCGCCCCCGCAAGCAGAAGCAGCAGCAGAAGAAGAAGGACCCGGCCGCCGAGGACTGCGCGAAGGGCGTCCAGTTGGTGTGGGCCAACCCGGCCCTCGCCGCCATGGAGGTCAAGCTGTGCCGGGAGGAGGAGTGCGAGGTCGCACCCCGGCAGGGCCTCGTCCGCGTCACCTCCAACGGCCGGGTCCACCTGCACCCCACCCGCCACGCCGAACCCGCCGAGTGGGCCTGGGCCATCGCCCACGCCCTCATCCACCTCGGCTTCGGCCACGTGCCCGCCGCCGACGGGGAGCGCGTCCAGCCCGACCGCTACGACCTCGCCGCCCGCTGCACCGTCGTCAACCGCTTCCTCCAGACCTTCCCGGTCGGCCGCACGCCCGACCACCTGCCGCCGACGTACCCGGACGGCGACGAGGAGCGGATCGCCGCCGCCTGGCGCCGCGAAGGCGGCATCCCGGCCGCCTACGAGCACTGCGGTACCGCCGACGGCGAACCCGACCAGTTGCTCGTCCCCTGGGACGGCTGGAACCTCCAGGTCCCCGACTGGCAACTGGCCTTCGCCCACGCCCTGACCCGCACCATGTCCACCGCCCTCGACCTCGCGGGCGGCCGCCGCGACGCCATGCTCGGCGGCCCCACCCGGCTGCAACCCTGGCAGCGGGCCCTGAGCTGGTTCGTCTCCTCCTACCCGCTGCTCGGCGGCATCGCCTCGGGCATCACCCTCGTCGCCGACGCCGAACTGGCCCGCGCCCACGGCATCTCCGTCGCCGCCGTCAACGCCGAGGCGGGGGAGATCTACGTCAACCCGCTGCGCCGGTACGAGGACGAGGAATGGCGCTTCGTCCTCGCCCACGAGATGCTGCACGCCGCCCTGCGCCACGGCGACCGCTGCGGCACCCGCGACCCGTATCTCTTCAACGTCGCCTGCGACTACGTCGTCAACGGCTGGCTCGTCGAGATGCAGGTCGGCACCATGCCCGAGGGCCTGCTGCACGACCCCGAGCTGGCCGGGCTGTCCGCCGAGGAGGTCTACGACCGCATCGCCGTCGACCTGCGCCGCATGCGCCGCCTGTCCACCCTGCGCGGCAAGGGCGTCGGCGACGTCCTCGGCGCCCCGCTCGGCTCGCCCCGCGACTACGTGGACCTCGACGGCTTCTACCGCCGGGGCCTCGCCCAAGGCTTCGACCTGCACCAGCAGCAGGAGCGCGGCTTCCTGCCCGGCTCACTGGTCGAGGAGATCCGCGCCCTCAGCCACCCGCCGCTGCCCTGGGACGCCCGACTCGCCCGCTGGTTCGACGAGTTCGTGCCCCGCCCCGAGCCGGTCCGGTCGTACGCGCGCCCCTCGCGGCGCCAGGCGGCCACCCCCGACATCCCGCGCGCCGGACGGTACTTCCCGCCCGAGGAGATCGCCCGGTGCACCTTCGGCGTCGTGCTGGACACCTCCGGCTCCATGGACCGCACCCTGCTCGGCAAGGCGCTCGGCGCCATCGCCTCCTACGCCGAGGCCCGCGACGTGCCCGCCGCCCGGGTCGTGTTCTGCGACGCGGCACCGCACGACGCCGGGTTCCTGCCCGTCACCGACATCGCCGGCCGGGTACGCGTGCACGGCCGGGGCGGCACCGTCCTCCAGCCCGGCATCGACCTGCTGCTGCGCGCCGACGACTTCCCGCCCACCGCGCCGGTCCTCGTCATCACCGACGGCTGGTGCGACGTCCTGCGGGTGCGGCGCGAGCATGCCTACCTGATTCCGCAGGGCGCGCGGCTGCCGTTCACGGCCCGGGGACCGGTCTTCCGGGTGAGCTGAGCCGGAGTGTGATCGGATGGGGGCGGGAACCCGGGCACGGGCTACCACCACCCCGGTACAGCAAGCGAATTCGAGAGGACCCCGCCGTGGCAACCACGCGCTCCGCACACACCGTCTGGGAAGGCAACCTGCTCGAGGGCAACGGTGTCGTCACCTTCGACTCGTCCGGCATCGGCGAGCAGCCGGTGTCGTGGCCGTCGCGCGCCGAGCAGGCGAACGGCAAGACCAGCCCCGAGGAGCTGATCGCCGCCGCCCACTCCAGCTGCTTCTCCATGGCGCTGTCGCACGGCCTGGCCGGCGCCGGCACCCCGCCCACCAAGCTCGTCACCTCGGCCGACGTCACCTTCCAGCCGGGTGAGGGCATCAAGGGCATCCACCTCACCGTGGAGGGCACCGTCCCCGGCCTCGACAACGACGCGTTCGTCGCCGCCGCCGAGGACGCCAAGAAGAACTGCCCGGTCAGCCAGGCCCTGACCGGCACGACCATCACCCTGTCGGCCAAGCTGGCCTAGCACCGGCTAGGAGCCCGCGCGCTCCCAGCCCCGCCGGTCCGGGCGCGGCCCCAGCTGCCTGGGGTCGCGCGACCGGTAGACCACGTACGGGCGGGTCAGGTACTGAAGCGGCGCGCTGAACATGTGCACCAGGCGGGTGTAGGGCACCAGGGCGATCAGCACCATCCCGACCACCGCGTGCACGTGGTACAGCACCGGCACGCCCGCCATCAGCTCCGTCCTGGGGTCCAGCGTGAACAGGCTGCGCGCCCACGGGGCGATGGTGCTCCGGTAGTCGTAGCCGTCGCCCGAGGTGTCGGACAGCTTGGCGATCATGCCCAGGAGCAGGGCGCCGAGCAGGACGGCGTACATGATCTTGTCGTTGGCCGTGGTGGCCCGGAAGACGGGCGCGTTGGTGCGGCGGCGGTAGATCAGGACGCCGATCCCGGCGACCGCGAGGACCCCGGCGAGGGTGCCGCCGTAGAGCGAGAACAGGTGGTACGCGTGCTCACCGACGCCGAGGGCGCCGGTCCACGACGCCGGGACGAACAGGCCGATCAGATGGCCGGCGAGCACGAAGAGGATGCCGTAGTGGAAGACAGGTGAGGCGATGTTGAGCAGCCTGGACTCGTAGACCTGCGAGGAGCGGGTCGTCCAGCCGAAGCGGTCGTAGCGGTGCCGCCAGACCAGGCCCGCGACCAGCAGCGCGAAGGCGGCGTAGGGCAGGACGCCCCACAGGAAGACGTTCATCGGCGGGCTCCGGTGGGTGCGGGCGGCAGGGTGGCGCACACGGCGTCCAGGACGCACGCGTAGGGCGTGCCGAAGGCGGTGAGCCGGGAGCGCAGCTGGTCCAGGGCCGCGCGGTGCTCGGTGAGCATCTCCATGGCCCCGGTGCGCGAGACGAACTCCAGGACCGCCGGCAGGAAGTCGGGCAGTTCCTCGCCGGTGAACTCCAGGCCGTGCGCGCGGTACAGCTCCTTGAAGCGGACCAGGGACATCCCGCGGTTGCGGGTGTCGCCGTCGGTCCACCAGCTCAGGTAGAGGCTGTGCCGGTTCCTGAAGTCGAAGACCTCCACGTAGTGCGCCTGGAGTTCGCCCTGCCCGGTCGCCGCCGCGTGGTCGGTGAAGTCGCGCAGCTGCGGCGCCGCCTCGCGCAGCAGGGGCAGCCGGGCGCGGAAGTCGTCGTCGGGATACGTCAGACAGAGCGCCGCCGCCTGGTACAGCACCTCGAAGCCGGGCATCGGATCAGACCTCCCTCTCGTCGTCCGCGGTCTGCCGTCTGCGCAGGATGTGGAAGTTCTCCACCGGCACCAGCGGCAGCCGCCGGCGCCCCGAGTCCTGGCCGAACGGCCCGTCGCCGCCCATGCCGGGGCCGCCGTCGGTGTCGAGACTGCACGTGTCCGGGAGCCCCTGAAGCGCCGACGCCTCCAGCCGGTGCGCGTCCCCGACGGCCGCCGTCGGGATCACGTACCGCTCCTCGTACTTGGCGATCGCCAGCAGCCGGTACATCTCCTCGACCTCCTCGGGACGCATGCCGACGCCCGCGCAGACGGCCGGGTCGGGGGCCTCGCCGAGGTTCACCGACCGCATGTGGGCGCGCATCGCCGCCAGTTTCTCCAGGGACGCCCGCACCGGACCGGTGTCACCGGCCGTGAACAGCTCGGCCAGGTACTCCAGCGGGATGCGCAGCGTGTCGATCGCGCCGAACAGGTTGTCCGCGTCCTCGCCGTCGTGCCCCGTCTCCGTCAGCGCGTCCACCACCGGGGACAGCGGCGGGATGTACCAGACCATCGGCATCGTCCGGTACTCCGGATGCAGCGGCAGCGCGACGCGGTACCTGCTGACCAGTGCGTGCACGGGGGAGCGCCGGGCCGCCTCGATCCAGTCGAAGGGGATGCCCGCCTCCTCGGCGGCCCGCCGCACCCCGGGGTCCTCCGGGTCGAGAAAGACGCCCAACTGAGCCTCGTACAGGTCGTGTTCGTCCGGCGTCTCGGCGGCCTCGGTCACCTTGTCGGCGTCGTACAGGACGACCCCGAGGTACCTGAGCCGGCCGACACAGGTCTCCGAGCAGACCGTGGGCTGGCCCGCCTCGATGCGCGGGTAGCAGAAGGTGCACTTCTCGGCCTTGCCGGTGCGGTGGTTGAAGTACACCTTCTTGTACGGGCACCCGGTCACGCACATCCGCCAGCCCCGGCAGCGGTCCTGGTCGACCAGGACGATGCCGTCCTCCGTACGCTTGTACATCGCCCCGGACGGGCACGACGCCACGCACGACGGGTTCAGGCAGTGCTCGCAGATGCGCGGCAGGTAGAACATGAACGTCTCTTCGTACGCGAACCGCACCTTCTCCGCAGCCTGTTGACGCGTGCGCTCCACCATCGGGTCCAGGTCGCCGTAGGCGGGGGCGCCGCCCAGGCTGTCGTCCCAGTTGGAGGACCAGCCGATCTTCATGGGCTTGCCGTCGAGCTGCGAGACCGGCCGCGCGACCGGGAAGTCGGTGCCGAGCGGGGCGTCGGTGAGGTTCTTGTAGTCGTACGTCCAGGGCTCGTAGTAGTCCTTGATCTCCGGAAGCCGCGGGTTGGAGAAGATCCCGGCGAGCTTCTTGAACCGGCCGCCCGCCTTGAGCCTCAGCGCGCCGCGCCGGTTCAGCTCCCAGCCGCCCCGCCACCTCTCCTGGTCCTCGTAGCGGCGCGGGTAGCCCTGTCCGGGGCGGGTCTCCACGTTGTTGAACCAGACGTACTCCATGCCGCGCCGGTTGGTCCACGCCTGCTTGCAGGTGACCGAACAGGTGTGGCAGCCGATGCACTTGTCGAGGTTCATGACCATCGCGACCTGGGCCATCGGGCGCATCAGTACTCGACCTCCTGGGAGCGGCGCCGGACGACCGTCACCTCGTCGCGCTGGTTGCCCGTCGGGCCCAGGTAGTTGAACGCCCAGGACAACTGGGCGTAGCCGCCGATGAGATGGGTCGGCTTGAGGAGCAGGCGGGTGAGCGAGTTGTGGACGCCGCCGCGCTTGCCGGTCGTCTCGGCGAGCGGCACGTTGACCGTGCGTTCCTGGGCGTGGTGCATGAAGACCGTGCCGGGCGGCATGCGGTGCGAGACGATCGCGCGGGCCACCACCACGCCGTTGCGGTTGACCGCCTCGATCCAGTCGTCGTCCGCGACCCCGATCGCCGCCGCGTCCTCGGCGGACATCCAGATGGTCTGGCCGCCCCGGGACAGCGCCAGCATGAACAGGTTGTCCTGGTACTCGGAGTGGATGGACCACTTGTTGTGCGGGGTCAGGTAGCGGACCGTCACCTCGCGGTCCCCGTCCGGACCGAGCCGGGGTTCGCCGAACAGCCGGTGCATGTCCAGCGGCGGCCGGTACACCGGCAGCGCCTCGCCCAGCTCGTGCATCCAGTCGTGGTCGACGAAGAAGTGCTGCCGGCCGGTGAGGGTGTGCCAGGGCTTGAGGTGCTCGGTGTTGAGCGTGAACGCCGTGTAGCGCCGCCCGCCCGCCTCGCTACCCGACCACTCCGGAGAGGTGATCACCGGCACGGGCGCCGCCTGGGTGTCGGCGTAGGTGATCCGCCGGCCCTCGTGCTCGGCGGCCAGGTGGGCCATCTGCTGCCCGGTCCTCGCCTCCAGGGTGTGGAAGCCCTGGGTGGCCAGCCGCCCGTTGGTGGTGCCGGACAGGGCGAGGATGGTGTTGGCCGCCTTCACCGCCGTGTCCAGCGCCGGACGCCCGTCGGCCGGGCCGCCGCGCACCGTGCCGTTCAGCTCCCGCAGCCGCGCCACCTCCTCGTCCGGCTTCAGGGTGATGCCCTTGGCGGGCAGGCCCTTGGCCTCGACCAGCGGGCCCAGCGCGGCGAACTTGGCCCCGACCGCCGTGTAGTCGCGCTCCACGACGACGAGGTCCGGCATGGTCCTCCCGGGCTCCGGATCGCACTCCCCGCGCCGCCAGTCCCGTACGACACCGCCCGGCTGGGCGATCTCGCCCGGGGTGTCGTGCTGGAGGGGCGCGGCCACCAGGTCCCTGCGCACGCCGAGGTGGTCCCGGGCCAGCTCGCTCAGCTTCTCGGCCAGCAGCTTGAAGGTGTCGAAGTCGGTGCGCGCCTGCCACGGCGGGTCCACCGCCGGGGAGAAGGCGTGCACGTAGGGGTGCATGTCCGTGCTGGACAGGTCGTGCTTCTCGTACCAGGTCGCGGCGGGCAGCACCACGTCGGACAGAAGGGTCGACGAGGTGTGCCGGAAGTCCAGCGAAAGCAGCAGGTCGAGCTTCCCCTCGGGCGCCTCCTCGTGCCAGACGACGTCCCGGGGCCGCTCGCCGGGCGCCGCCTCCTCGGCGCGCAGCGAGGACTGGGTGCCCAGCAGGTGCTTGGTGAAGTACTCGGCGCCCTTGCCGGAGGAACCGAGCAGGTTGGCCCGCCACAGGGTGACGATCCGCGGCCAGTTCTCCGGCGCGTCCGGGTCCTCGCCCGCGAACTTCAGCGTGCCCGCCCGCAGTTCGGCCACCGCGTTGGCCACCGGATCGCCGGAGGTCTCGCCCAGCTCCAGCGGATTGCGGTCGAAGGTCGGGTACGAGGGCATCCAGCCCGTGCGCGCCGACAGCGCGAGGCAGTCCGCGCCCGCCATCCCGGCCAGCCGCCCCTCGCCCAGCGGCGAGGCGAGCACGTCGGCGCGGAACCGGTCGTAGCGCCACTGGTCGGTGTGCAGGTACCAGTACCCGGTGCCGATCGCCTGGCGCGGCGGGCGCGACCAGTCCGACGCGGCGGCCAGCGACGCCCAGCCGGTCACCGGACGGCACTTCTCCTGGCCGACGTAGTGCGCCCAGCCGCCGCCGTTGCGGCCCTGGCAGCCGGTGAGCTGGAGCAGGGCGAGGAAGCCCCGGTAGATCGTCTCGGAGTGGAACCAGTGGTTGGTGCCCGCGCCCATCAGGATCATGCAGCGGCCCTTGGAGCGCTCGGCCGTCCGCGCGAACTCGCGGGCGATGCGTACACAGGCCGCCGCCGGGACCGAGGTGTGCGTCTCCTGCCAGGCGGGGGTCGCGGGCGCGTCGGCGTCCTCGTACGACGCCGGCCAGTCGCCCGGCAGGTCCTGCCGCCCCACGCCGTACTGGGCGAGGAGCAGGTCGAAGACCGTCGTCACCAGCGGTCCGGTCGCGCCGCCCAGCCGCGTCGCCGGGACGCCCCGGCGCAGCACCTCGCCGCGCCCCTGCCCGTGCGGGCCGCCCTCGGTGTCGAACCGGGGGAGCAGCACCTCCACGCCGGACGCCATCTCGTGGCCGTGCAGGCTCAGCCGGGGCCGTACGTCGCCCAGGTCCAGGTTCCACTTCCCCCGGTCGGCTTCGTTCCAGCGGAAGCCCAGCGAGCCGTTCGGGACCACCGCGCGGCCCGTCGCCCCGTCCAGGACGACCGTCTTCCACCGGGCGTCGTCACCGCCCTGCCCGAGATCGGCGGCGCGCAGGAACTTGCCCGGGACGTACGCCCCGTCCCGCTCGGTCAGCGTCACCAGGAACGGCAGGTCGGTGAAGCGCCGCACGTAGTCGTCGAAGAAGGGGGTCGTGCGGTCGACGAAGAACTCCTTGAGCACCACGTGCCCCATCGCCATCGCCAGCGCCGCGTCCGTCCCGGGGTGCGGGTGCAGCCACTGGTCGGCGAACTTGGTGTTGTCCGCGTAGTCCGGCGAGACCACGACCACCTTCTGGCCCCGGTAGCGGGCCTCCGCCATCCAGTGCGCGTCCGGCGTGCGGGTCACCGGCACGTTGGTGCCCCACATGATCAGGTACGCGGCGTCCCACCAGTCGCCCGACTCCGGCACGTCCGTCTGGTCGCCGAAGACCTGCGGGGAGGCCACCGGCAGGTCGGCGTACCAGTCGTAGAACGACAGCATCGGGGCGCCGATCAGCGAGTGGAAGCGGGCCCCCGCCGCGTGCGACACCATCGACATCGCGGGGATGGGGGAGAAGCCCGCGATGCGGTCGGGGCCGTGGGCGCGGAGGGTGTGCACATGGGCGGCGGCGATCATCTCCACCGCCTCGTCCCAGCTCGCCCGGACCAGACCGCCCTTGCCGCGCGCCCGCTGGTAGCGCCCGCGGCGCTCCGGGTCGCCCTGGAGGTCGGCCCACGCCAGCACCGGGTCCGCCAGCCGGGCCTTCGCCTCCCGGTACATCTCCAGGAGCACCCCGCGCACGTACGGGTAGCGCACCCGGGTCGGCGAGTAGGTGTACCAGGAGAACGCCGCGCCCCGGGGGCAGCCGCGCGGCTCGTACTCGGGACGGTCGGGGCCGACCGACGGGTAGTCCGTGGCCTGGGTCTCCCAGGTGATGATGCCGTCCTTGACGTACACGTTCCACCGGCACGAACCCGTGCAGTTCACGCCGTGCGTGGACGTCACGACCTTGTCGTGGCTCCAGCGGTCCCGGTAGAAGGCGTCCGACTCCCGCCCGCCGACCAGCCCGATGCTGTGCAGGTCGGGTGCCGCGGTGCCCGGCCGGAAGAACCGGCCCGCGCGCAGCAGCGCCGCGCCCGGCTCGGTGGGCGGTGTCCGCGTGTCGGTCACGTGCGCTCCCTTGCTCGCCCTGGTTCCCGAACCTAGGGCCGGGCGCGGGAGCGCACCCGTTCGCGGCGCCCGTACGGGTCAGGCCGGGGCGCCGGACGTCCTCCGGGTCAGGGCTTGCGCGCCACCCCCGCGTACACCGGCACGATGCCCTCCGCCTGGACCGCCACGTCCTCCGGGTCCGGCCGCCAGCCGGTGACCGGGATGATGCCGGGGCCCAGCAGCTCCAGGCCGTCGAAGAAGCGCGCGAACTCGGGGAGGGAGCGCGGGTGGAACGGCGTGCCGCTGCGGGCGAACAGCTCCGCGGCCCTGCCCACCGCCTCGGGATTCAGGTCCGGCGTGACCTGCGAGAGGACCAGGAAGCTGCCCGGCGCCAGCACGTCGGCGTACCGCTTGAGCAGGCCGTACACGTCGTCGCCCGCGGCCGCGTCGCCGAGGTAGTGGGTGAGGGCCACCAGCGACAGGGCGACCGGCCGGTCGAAGTCCAGGGACTCGCCCGCCAGCCGCAGGATCAGGTCCGGGTCCCGGACGTCCGCGTGGACGTAGTCGGTGCTGCCCCGGGCCGATCCGTGCAGTAGCGCCTCGGCGTGCCGGAGGACGATCGGGTCGTTGTCGGCGTAGACGATCCGCGACTCGGGCGCCACCGCCTGGGCCACCTGGTGCAGGTTCGGCTCGGTGGGGATGCCGGTGCCTATGTCCAGGAACTGGCGGATCCCGGCCTCGGCGAGGGTACGCACCGCCCGGTGCATGAACCGCCGGTTCGCGCGCGCCCCGCGCACCGCCGTGCCGTCCGCCGCGAGGATCCTGCGGGCCAGCTCCTCGTCCACCGGGTAGTTGTCCTTGCCGCCCAGCCACCAGTCGTAGACCCGGGCCGGGTGCGGGCGGCTGGTGTCGAGGGGCGCGGGCTCGGAACCGGTCATGCGGTGTCGTCTCCTCGGGGGCCGCTGCGTGGACTCGTGGGCTGCGTGCGGGTCGTCGCCGGTCAGAACGTCTCGCGGTACGCGCGCAGGATCTTCTCGGTGCGCTGGGTCGAGGCGGCGCGCGCCGTCATGTGGTCCAGGACCTCCAGGTGCGCCGAGACCTCGGTGCGGGAGTCCAGGTACAGGGCGCCCGTCAGGTACTCGGTGAAGACCATGTCCGGCAGCTCCGGCTCCGCGAACCGGAACAGGGTGAACGGCGCGTACGTCCCCGGGTGCGGCCCGTCCTCGAACTCGGCGACCTGGAGCGTCACCCGGTCCCGGCCGGCGAACTCCAGCAGCTTGTCGAGCTGCTCGCGCATCACCCGGCCGTGGATGCTCACCGGCCGCCTGAGCACCGTCTCGTCCATCACCACCCACAGGTGGGGCGGGTCCGGGCGCTCCAGCAGCCGCTGCCGCTCCATGCGCAGGGACACATGGCGCTCCACCGCGTCCCCGCCCGCGTTGCCGATGGTCCCGGCCTCCAGGACCGAGCGCGCGTAGTCCTCGGTCTGCAACAGCCCCGGGACGAAGTGCGGCTCGTAGGAGCGGACGATCCGCGCGGCGCCCTCCAGGCTCACGTACAGGCTGAACCAGTCCGGCAGCACGTCGTGGTACCGCTGCCACCAGCCCGGCTGGTTCGCCTCCTCGGCGAGCGCGACGAACGCCGCGACCTCGTCACCGGCGACCCCGTACGCCGTCAGCAGTATCTGGACATACGGTATTTTCAGCGAGACCTCGGCCATCTCCATGCGCCGCACCGTCGCCGGGGCCACCCGGAGCACCTTGGCGGCCTCCTCGCGCTTGAGGCCCGCCGTCTCCCGCAGTTCCTGAAGCCGTCTGCCGAGGACCACCTGGCCCACGGTGGGTGCGGCCCGCCGCTCGCTCACGCCACGCCTCCCCAACGCGCCCAAGTCACACCGCAGTCTGTCATGTTCCTCTGTCAGTCTCACAGGGGTGTTCGTGGATCATTCCCGGGACCGGACGCATTACCCGCCGGGTAATCGACCGCGCCCGCGCCGGGCGGGATCGTGGAGTCAACGGGCTCCGGACCGGCGCACTCCGGCCCGGGGCCCGGCCCCACCCCAGCATGTCCGACCCGACGGAGAGTGACTCATCATGTCCACACACCAGCTTGCCGCAGTCGCCCGTACGGCCGAGCCGCGGCTGATGCTGCGCCGCTTCCTCGCCCTCGACGCGGCGGTGACCGGGGCCAACGCGCTCGCCTACCTCGCGCTCTCCGGCCCGCTCGGCCGCCTTCTCGGCGCCGGCTCCGGCCTGCTCCTCGCCCTCGGCGCCTTCCTCGCGGTCTTCGCCGGGTGCGTGGGCCTGCTGGCCACCCGCCCCCGGCCGCCGGTGCTCGCCGTCCGGGCCGTCGTCGAGGCCAACCTGGCCTGGGCGGCCGTGAGTTTGGTGGCGCTCGTCCTCTGGCTCACGCCCACCACGGCCGGAGCGGTGTGGGCGGTGCTCCAGGCCGCCGTCGTCGCCGGGTTCGCCCTGCTCCAGTACGGCGCCCTGAGGCAGCGTCAGGGCAGCAGCGAGTGAAGGTAGTCGACCGTCGCCGGGTCGGCCGGGAGCAGCGTCTCGATGGCCAGCTCGGCGACCGTCACGTCCATCGGGGTGTTGAAGGTGGAGATGGACGAGATGAACGACAGGACGTGGCCCTGGTGCTCGATCTGCATCGGCAGCGCGAAGTACGGCACCGGCTCGTCCGGCGCGGCGCCCGGCGCGGACTGCGGCACCGGATACGCCGCCACCTCGTCGTACAGCTCCCGCAGCGGCCGCGAGCGGTGCAGGGCGATCTGCCGCTCCATCTGCTCCAGCAGGTGCCCGCGCCACTCGCGCAGATTGCGGATGCGCGGCGCCAGGCCCTCCGGGTGCAGCGTCAGCCGGATCGCGTTCAGCGGCGGCGCGAGCAGGTGCTCCGCGACGCCGTCCATCAGCATCGTGATCCCCCGGTTGGCCGCCAGCACCTGGTACGTCGCGTCGACTACCAGCGCCGGATACGGTTCGTAGCCCCGGATCAGCCGCTCCATGCCCTCGCGCAGGGCGCCGAGCGCCGGGTCGTCCAGGGGGGTCTCCGGGTAGCGCGGGGCGTAACCGGCCGCGAGCAGCAGCGCGTTGCGCTCCCGCACCGGGACGTCCAAATGCTCGGCGAGGCGCAGCACCATCTCCTCGCTGGGCCTCGAACGGCCCGTCTCGACGAAGCTGATGTGGCGGGCGGAGGAGTCGGCGCGCAGTGCCAGCTCCAGCTGGCTGACCCGCCGCCGCTCCCGCCAGGCCCGCAGCAGCGGGCCCACGCCCCGGTCGGTGGTGGGCGCGGTGGCGGACATGAGTGCGGTCATACGCAGCACGGTAGTCGACCGCGGGCCGCGCCGGAGCGGCGGTGCTGTGGCACGCTGAAGCGGACCCGACCGTCGAGCACCACCAGCGAAGGAGCGCAGCACATGCCCGTCGAACCGCTGTCGCCGCAGGAGATCGAGGAGCACCTGGCCGCCCTGCCCGGCTGGTCCCTCGACGCCGGCCGCCTCACCCGCTCCTACCGGCTCGGCTCCCACTTCGCGGCGACCGCGATGGTCGTCCACATCGCCCAGGTGCAGGAGGAGCTCGACCACCACTCCGACCTGACCCTCGGCTACGACACGGTCGCGCTCGCCGTGCACACCCACAGCGCGGGCGGCGCCGTCACCGCGAAGGACGTCGAGCTCGCCCGCAGGGTGGAGGACCTGGCCGCCGGTCACGGGGCACACTGACGGTGTGCTCGACTACGACAAGGAAGCGGAGCGGTACGACGACTCCCGCGGCGGCGAGCCCCGGGCCGCGGCGGCCGCCCGGGCGGTGCTGAACCTGGTGCCGCGGCAGGCCCGCCGGCTGCTCGACGTGGCCTGCGGCACCGGCATCGTCACCCGGCGGATCGCGGCCGGACGCGACGGCCTGCGGGTGACCGGCGTGGACCTGGCCCCCGCCATGGCCCGCCGCGCCGCCGCCCGGCTGCCCGGCGCCGTCGTCCTCGCCGACAGCCGCCGACTGCCCTTCGCCGGGGCGGAGTTCGACGCCGTCACCAGCGTGTGGCTGCTGCACCTGGCCGGCGGCGCGGAGAACGTGCGGGCGATCGTCGCCGAGTGCGCCCGGGTGCTGCGGCCCGGCGGGACGTACGTGACCACGGTCGACAAGGGCGCCTCGCACAACGTGGGCAGCGACATCGACGCCGTGCTCGCCGCCCGCCCGCCCAGCATCGCGCACGACGCCGCCCACCTCGTCGAAAAGTACGCCCGCGAGCACGGCCTGACCCCGGCGGGCCGGGCCCGCTTCACCGGCCACGGCCAGGGCCGCAGCCCCCGCCGGACGGTCGCGGACCTGCGGCGCGGCTGGTTCGTCACGCTGCCGCCGGGCGAGCCGCTCGCCGAGGAGTTCGCCGCGCGGCTGGCCGCCCTGCCGGACCAGGACCGGCCCCGGCCCGACCCGGTCTTCACCCTCGCGGCGTTCAGGAAGTCGTAGCCGAGGGGCGGCAACCCGGCTGCCCCGGGCGGCGACTGAGAGGCGGAATCCGTCCGTCCTCCAGGAGGTTCGTCCCGTGAGGCACCCCCGCACCGGCTCCCGCGTTCCCCGCACCCCCCGCAGACGCCCCCACGTCCTGGCCGCGGCCCTCGCCGCCGCCGGGCTCGTGGGCGCGGGCCTGACGACACTGGCCCCCGACACCGCCGAGGCCGCCACCGCGCGCCAGGTCGAGGCCCTGGACCGGGGCGTCGTCAGCGTCCACACCGGCGACGGCAACCTGGTCGGCTGGCGCTGGCTGGGCACCGACCCGGACACCGTCTCCTTCAACGTCTACCGGGCCGGCACCAAGGTCAACTCCAGCCCGGTGACCGGCTCCACCACCTATTTCCACGCCGGCGCCCCCGCCCAGGCCGACTACACCGTCCGCGCGGTCGTGAACGGTACCGAGCAGGGCGACTCCGTCCACGCCATCCAGTTCCGCGCCGGCTACAAAGACGTACCGATCAGCCCGCCGTCCGGCGGCACCACCCCCGACGGCGTCTCCTACGGCTACGAGGCCAACGACGCGTCGGTCGGCGACCTCGACGGCGACGGCGCGCTCGACCTCGTCCTCAAGTGGCAGCCGACCAACGCCAAGGACAACTCCCAGTCCGGGTACACCGGCAACACGATCGTCGACGGCATCCGGCTCGACGGCACCCGCCTGTGGCGCGTCGACCTGGGCCGCAACATCCGCTCCGGCGCCCACTACACCCAGTTCCAGGTGTACGACTACGACGGCGACGGCCGGGCCGAGGTCGCCATGAAGACCGCCGACGGCACCAGGGACGGTACCGGCGCGGTCATCGGCAGTTCCTCGGCCGACCACCGCAACTCCTCCGGCTACGTGCTGTCCGGCCCCGAGTACCTGACGATGTTCGACGGGCGGACCGGCAAGGCCATGGGCACCGTCGACTACGTCCCCGCGCGGGGCTCGGTCTCCTCCTGGGGCGACTCCTACGGCAACCGCGTCGACCGCTTCCTCGCGGGCACCGCGTACCTGGACGGCTCCCGGCCCTCCGTGATCATGGCGCGCGGCTACTACACGCGCACGGTGATCGCGGCCTGGGACTGGCGGGGCGGGCAGTTCACCCGCCGCTGGACCTTCGACACCAACTCCTCCACCAACAGCGGCAAGGGCTACGACGGCCAGGGCAACCACCAGCTCTCCGTCGCGGACGTCGACGGCGACGGCCGGGACGAGATCGTGTACGGCGCGATGGCCGTCGACGACAACGGCAACGCCCTGTGGACCACGAGGAACGGCCACGGCGACGCCCTGCACGTCGGCGACCTCGACCCGTCCCGCGCGGGCCTGGAGGAGTTCAAGGTCGACGAGGACGCCTCGAAGCCCTCGTCGTGGATGGCGGACGCGCGCACGGGCCAGATCCTGTGGTCCACCGGCGCGAGCGGCGACAACGGCCGCGGCGTCTCCGGCGACATCTGGTCGGGCAGCGCGGGCGCCGAGTCCTGGTCGTCCGCCGAGAGCGGCATCCGCAACCCCAAGGGCACCGTCGTGAACAGCCGCAAGCCCTCCAGCGCCAACTTCCTGTCCTGGTGGGACGGCGACACCGTCCGCGAACTCCTCGACGGTACCCACGTCGACAAGTACGGCAGCTCCGGCGACACCCGCCTGCTCACCGGCTCCGGTGTCGCCTCCAACAACGGCACCAAGGCCACCCCGGTCCTCGCCGGGGACCTCCTGGGCGACTGGCGCGAGGAGGTCGTCTGGCGCACGTCGGACAACACCGCCCTGCGCATCTACTCCACCCCGTACGACACGGACACCCGCGTCACGACCCTCCTCCACGACACCCAGTACCGCACCGCCCTGGCCTGGCAAAATACCGCTTACAACCAGCCCCCGCACCCGAGCTTCTTCCTCGGCGCGGGCATGCCCACGGCGCCGAGGCCGTCGGTCTACACGCCCTGATCCGCACGCGCCCGCGCCAGGCGGTGCGGGCGCACCGGTCGCGGAGGCGGGAGGGCGCGTCGCCGGCACGCGCCCTCCCGGTCGGTCATCTCCGAGCGCAGACCCGGTCGCCCAGCTCGAACGACGCGGGTTTCGCGTTCGTCCCCGACCCGCTGCCGGTGAAGCCGAAGCCCACCGACGCGCCGGGCGCCACCACGGCGTTCCAGCCGAGGTTCCTCGCCGTCTCCGTCGTGCCGGTCCGGGAGTGTTCGGCGTTCCACATCTGCGTCACCTTCTGGTCACCCGGGAACGTCCAGTCGAGGGACCAGCCCTTCCACGCCGACGTGCCGGTGTTGGTGAGCCGGACGTCCGCCTGGAAGCCGCCCGGCCACTGGTTGGTGACCGTGTACGTCACCTCGCAGGCGCCGGGCCCGGGGTCCGGTCCCGGATCGTCTCCTCCCGCCGGGTCGCCGTAGACGACCCCCCGGCCGTTGGTCGACACGTACACCCGGCCGTAGACCCGCGGGTCGCCGGTGATGGCCGCGCCGGTCCAGCCCCACTGGTGGGCGTCGTCGTTGACCCGGGTCCAGGTCGCGCCCTTGTCGGTGGAGCGGAAGATGCCGCGCACCCCGCCGATCTCCGCGCTGGTGAAGAGGGTCTGGTAGGAGGCGCCCGGTGCCGCCTTGCCGAAGCCGACGGTGTCGGCCGCGTCGACACCCGGCAGCTTGGCGAAGGTCTTGCCGCCGTCCGTCGAGTGCCACAGGCCGTACGGGCCGCCCGCCGCACCGCCCGCCAGCCAGACGTCGCCCTTCCCGCCCGGCAGCGCCTTGAAGCGGACGCTGTCGCCGGCGGGCAACCCGGTCGCCGCCGAGGCGGTGAAGGTCGCGCCGCCGTCCGTACTGACGTAGAACGTCCCGGACTTGAAGCCGTAGAAGGTCGCCGGATCCACGCGGTCGGACTCGACGACCGCGCCCGCCGGGATACCGGACGACGCCTGCCACGAGGTGCCGGGGCCGGTCGTGTAGTGCACGCCCGTGCCCTCCGGGCTCCACACGAAGCGGCTGCCGTCCGCTCCCGCCGCGACCGTGCCGCCGCCGCTGACCCCCGCCGGGTCGGTGCCGCCGGTCCAGGTGGCGCCGTTGTCCGTGGAGAACGCGATGTGCGGGCCCGAGTCGAGGTGGCCGGCCCGGACCACCGTGTCCGGGTTCTTCTCCGCGAAGTCCAGACTCGTCGTGGTGGTGAAGTTCGGCGAGGTGTACATCATCGGCGGGACCTCGGTCAGGCTGGTGTGCCGGAAGCCGCCGATGTCACCGAGCGCGCTGAGCAGCGGGGCACCCGACGGAGGCGAGGCCAGGTCGTTGACCGCCGTCTCCTCCAGGCCGCGCACCATCGGCTCGATCCTGAAGGTGCCGCCCGCGTCGTCCCAGGCGGTGAGATCCTCCGTGCCGTAGATCGTGGCGCCCGTGCCGTACATCATCCGGTCCGAGTCGAACGGGTCGATCTCCAGCGCCTCCGTCATCCAGCCCAGCTTCGGCGTCTGCTCGGGCGGCGCGGGGTTCGCGCCCCAGGTGAGCCACGGAGAGGAGGACACGTCCATCGTGTAGCGGTTCTCGCGCTCCGGGTACGACGTGTAGCGCCACGCCTGGGTCCAGCTCGCGCCGCTGTCCCTCGAGCGGAAGATCTGCGTGTCCGGCCACCACGAGCTGTACGCGGTCGCCATCACCGTCCCCGGGTGCTGCCGGTCGACGGTCAGGCCGCTGAAGCCGTAGGAGGTGTCCGCCTCCGCGACCGGGCTGATGTCCGTCCAGGTGCCGGTCGCCGTCGCGTACCGGTACAGCCGGCCCTTGCCGCCGTCGTACGGGCCGCCGGTGTCGCTGTAGGCCAGGTAGAGGTAGCCGTTCTCGGCGTCCAGCACGCCCTTGTGGGCCAGGTAGCCCGTCGGCTGCCCGGCGAGCCGCTCCCAGCTCGCGCCCGCGTCCGTCGAGCGGTAGACCGCGTTCTCCTTGTCGGCGACCCCGACGTAGACCGTCTTCGTCGGCGTGCCCGCGCCGCCGGTCGACTCGTCGAAGGTGACCCAGGTGATGCCCTGGTTGTCGGAGGCGTAGCCGGACGTGTCGCCCGGGTCCTGCGCGTAGTCGCCGGGGTTCGGGAAGGCCGTCACCTCGGACCAGGTGACGCCCGCGTCGGTGGACCGCCACAGGCCGTGTCCGCTGGGCGCGCCCAGGTACAGCACGTCGTTGTCGTGCGGGTCGACGGCCAGGCGCTCGCCCATGCCGCGGCCCGGCATGTTGCCGCCCAGCTTGAACGGCAGGTCCGTCTTCTCCCAGCTCGCGCCCCGGTCGGCGGAGCGCAGCACCGCGCCGTTCGCCGGGTCCCAGTCGTTGGTGTACGTGCCGACCGCCGCGTACACCCGGTCCGGGTCGACGGAGTCGGAGGCGACGCTGACCACGCCCGTGTGGCCCCAGTCGTCCCAGCCGACGTGGTCGAGCAGCGGCGTCCAGGTGTGGGACGCCTCCTGCCAGCGGTAGGCGCCGCCGATGTCGGTGCGGGCGTAGGCCAGGTCCTTCTCGGTGCGGTTGAAGACGATGCCGGGGACGAAGCCGCCCCCGTCGATGCGGGCGTTCTTCCAGGTGTAACCGTCGGCGGCGACCGCCGCCTTCGGTGTCTGAGCGGCCGACGCGGTGGGCGCGCCGCCCACCAGCAGCCCGGCCGCGAGGGCCAGCACAAGGGTGAGGGTCCGGGTTCTTCGCACGGTGGGGAACCGTCCTTCCGTCAGGAACAGAACACATGCGAGGACCGGGCGGCCCCGGCGTGGTCGGGGCCGCCCGGTCAGGTGGTCTCGTCGTCCGGTGACAAGACCGTGTACACGGAGCCGTCAGGCGCACCGAGGAGGAGGCGGTGCCCACCGCGCCCCTGCAAGGGGCGCGGGGAACTGCGCGGCCAGCCACACACGGCCGGCAGCCGTAAACGAACCGCCCAACCCGCGGAGCGCCTCGCGGGGGCTATTCCAGTAGCTCCGCGTACGAACCCATGGCGAGGGCTATGTCCGCCTGGGCCCAGAACCGGTGGTACGTGAACGTGGGCGCGGCACCGCCCTGGAGGTAGCTCTCGATCTTCGACCAGGCCGGGTCGTCCTGGTAGAAGGAGCGGATCGAGGCGAAGGTCGACGAGTTGTCGATCTTGTCGCCGTTCGGCATGGTGCCGCTCCAGCCGTTCGGGACGTAGACGCCGTCGTCGAAGCGGTTGTAGTCGGCGCGGGTCTCCGGGACGGCGATGCCGAGCGCGTCCTGGTTGTTCTCCCACATGCCGTCGAGCAGCGCCTTGGCGGTCGAGGCCGCCGCGGTGTCGCCCGAGCGGTCGGCGTAGTACGTCAGGGTCTTGGCGTAGGCCGCCGCCACACCGACGTCGTTGGTGTAGTCCGCGACCGTGACGTGCAGGTCGCCGTTGTCACCCGGGGACGAGGCGTTCCAGGTGTCGGGCTTGCCCGACCACTGGAGCGTCGACGGGATCCGGAAGGTGCCGTCCGGGTTGACGGTCGTCTCCGAGAGCGCCCAGTCGACCCACTTGTCCAGGACCGCCTTGGCATCGGCGTCACCGCTCTGCTGGTAGTACTCGGCGACCCGCTCCATGGACCACGCCTGGAAGCCGAACCACTGGTTGGACGGCGGGTCGTGGTACACCGGCTTCTCGTCGTAGTACATGCCGTAGAAGGTCGGCGTACCGGCCGGCGGCGTCGCGTAGCGGCCCGCCCAGCTGTTGGTCGCGCCGCCCGCGATGCCGCCCTCGTCGGACTGGAGCCAGCGGTAGAACTCCACCTGCCGGTCGAGGGACTTGGCCCAGTCCGACTGGCCCGTCGCCGACTTCGGCTTCAGGTCGGCGTCGGTGCTCAGCGCGTAGGCGGCCAGCGGGTTCTGGTAGCCGCCGTGGGTGTGGCTGGAGCCGATGCGCCAGGCCCAGCCCGCCGAGGTGTCCACCGCGCCGCCCCAGGCGTAGTACCAGGACAGCAGGTAGTGGGAGGAGTCCTTGCCGCTGCCGGCCGGGCAGCTCGACGGACCGACGCAGTTGCCGATCTTCTTGAAGTACTTGTCGAACATGGCGTAGCGCAGGTAGTCGCCCATCTTCGCGGCCTTGCCCAGGGTCGCGGAGATCTCGCCGCTCTTGCCCTGCTCACCGGCCCAGATGTCGGCCCAGTACGCGGCCTGCACGGCGCGGGCGTCGGCGTCCGGGGCGTTGGTGAACTTCCACTGCTTGGCGTAGGAGGCGTCACCGGTGAACAGGTCCAGGTAGCCGTTCTTCCCGCCGTACTTGAACGCGTCGCAGGTCGGCTGCGGCACCGTCTCCCACACCGACTCCTGCGCGCCGCGCTGGAAGGTGTTGATGTAGGACGGACCGGTGTCGGAGGGACCGGCCTCGCACTTGCCGGGCGAGTTGCCGTAGCCGTAGGTGTTGTCGACGTCCTGGAGCCAGTGCATGCCGTACACGTCGTCGGTGCCGTACGCCGACTTCAGCTCACCGGCGATCGGGTCCGAGCCCACCGACACGGTGCCGTCCAGCGGCGCCGGGTACTCGTTCGGCGTGTCCAGCTCGGGCGCGTAGGTCGCCGGCTTCGAGGCGTTGTAGGAGGAGTTGGTCGGCTGGTCGGCGTGGGTGGGGATCATGTACTTCTCCATGATCTCCCAGGCGTTGTTGAACTTCGTCCAGTCGCCGGTCACCTTGCCGTACATGGCCTGGAGCCACAGCAGGTAGCTGTACGTCTCCGACGTGGACTCGTGGCCGTGGTCCGGCGCCTCCACGATGAGGGTCTCCACCGAGTGGTACGGGATGCCCTCGGGCGAGAAGTAGCCGTTCGCCGGGTCGGTGATCTTGCCGTACAGCTCCAGGAAGCGGGCGTCGTAGTCCTTCGCCGCCGCCAGCTGGGTCACGGTGACCGCGGCCTTGCCGTGGCCGGGGGCCGTGGACTCGAAGACCGCCGAGCCGCTGCCGGAGGCGTCCGCCGCGACGGTCACCCGCTGGGCGGTGTCCCAGTTCGACGGAGTGAAGGTGAGGCTCGCGCCACCGGTCAGCGTCAGGCCCGTGTTGCCGCTCGCGCGGGAGGTCGTGACGGTCACGTTCGCCGTCGGCTGCTTGGACAGCTTGACCTCGTAGGTCCCCGACTCGCCCTGCTGGACGCCGAGTTGACTCGGCGAGGCGACCACGGTCGGTCCGGCGGCCACCGTGACGCCGACCGGGGTCGAGTCCGCGGAGGCCCCCATGCTGTCGTAGGCCTTCGCCACCAGGGAGTGACTGCCCACGGTCAACCCGGAGGCCGAGTAGGTGTAGGGCGAGCTGGTGTCGGTGCCCAGCAGCCTGGTGTCGTCGTAGAACTCCACCTTGCTGATCGTGGCCCCGTCGGCGGCGGCCGCCGTGGCCGCCAGGGGCACCGCCTCGCCCTGGGAGTAGACGGCGCCCGCCTGGGGGCTGGTCAGCACGGTGATCGGCGGTTGGTGCGCGCCGGTGCAGGAGGTACCGTTGACCGCGAAGCCGGTCGGCGCGGCGTTGCTGCCGCTGTACGTGAACTGCCCGCCGGTGGAGACGGCGGCCCCGGCGGCGATCCGCGCGTTGTACGAGGCGTTCTTCACGGTGACGTTGCGGCCGGACTGGGACCAGGTGCCGTTCCAGCCGTTCGTGAGCTTCTGGTTGCCCGCGTAGGAGTACGTCAGCGTCCAGCCGTCGATGGCGTCCGTGCCGTGGTTGGTCAGCGTCAGCTGTGCGGTGAAGCCGCTGCCCCAGTCGTTGGTCTTGTAGTCCACGCTGCACTGGAGTGCGGCCGCCTGGGCCGGAGTCGAACCGGTGCCCAGCATCGTGAGGGGAAGTGCGAGCGCCGCGAGCGCGGCGGTCCACCAGCGCCGCGCGGTGCGGCGTCCGGGTCTGTGTCCTGGGTGCATGGTGCTGGTTCCTCCTTGCGGCTCGGGGAGGGGAGTGGGGGAGGAGCAACAAGCCTTGAACCAGTGGGAGCGCTCCCATAGTGGGGAGGGTGCCTGGTGCGGTCAAGATGTGTGGAGAGTCGAAAAGATTCGACGGGTCCGGCGGGGAGAAAGTCGGTAACTCCTCTGTTCTTTGCCGTCACTTGGCGCTACCTTCGCTGCACCAGTGGGAGCGGTTCCACCAGTCGACGCGTCCGTCACGGCGCGTCCGAACTGCAAGGAGTCGCTCATGCGCCACCCCCCGTTCCACCCCTCGCGTTCAGGACTTTTAGCCGTTTCCGTAGCTGTGGCCGGTACCTGTCCGACGCCCTGCCGGCCGGTGCGCCGGCTCGCTCATCCCTCGGGCCGCTCCGCCGTGCCCGCGGGCCGTTCCTGACCTCCGATCACCACGGCACCCCCATGCCGATCGGCAGCGGGCCGCGCCGACGCGAGCGCGTCCCGGGACGACAGCAGCACCCCCACGAAAGAAGGAACCCGCACTCATGACCCGTACCAGAACCGCGATGCTCGCCGCCCTGACGCTGGTCGCCGGCGCCTCCGGCACGGCACTGGCCGCCCATTCCGCGAGCGCCGGAGCCGCGGCCGCCGCCTGCACCGTCGACTACAAGGTGCAGAACGACTGGGGAAGCGGATTCACCGCTGCCGTGACCGTCACCAACAACGGTGCCGCCACGTCCAACTGGTCGCTGGGATGGAGCTACGCCGGCAGCCAGAAGGTCACCAACAGCTGGAACGCGAAGGTCAGTCAGAGCGGTGCCGCCGTCACCGCGGCCAACGAGTCCTACAACGGCACGCTGTCCACCGGCGGTTCGGCGAGCTTCGGCTTCCAGGGCACCTACAGCGGCAGCAACGCGATCCCGGCCACCTTCACCCTCAACGGCGTGACCTGCAACGTGGACGGCGGGACCGACCCCACGGATCCGCCCACCGACCCGACCGACCCGCCGACCGACCCGTCCGACCGGGTGGACAACCCCTACGCCGGCGCCAAGGGGTACGTGAACCCGGAGTGGTCCGAGAAGGCGGCGGCCGAACCCGGCGGCAGCCGGGTGGCCAACCAGCCCACCGGCGTCTGGCTGGACCGGATCGCCGCCATCGAGGGTGCCAACGGCGGTATGGGCCTGCGCGACCACCTCGACGAGGCGCTGAAGCAGAAGGGCTCCGGCGAGCTGTACGTCCAGCTCGTCATCTACAACCTGCCGGGACGTGACTGCTCCGCCCTCGCCTCCAACGGCGAACTGGGCCCGACCGAGATCGACCGGTACAAGACCGAGTACATCGACCCGATCGCGGAGATCCTCTCGGACTCGAAGTACGCGGGCCTGCGGATCGTCACCACGGTCGAGATCGACTCGCTGCCCAACCTCGTCACCAACGTCTCGGGCCGGCCGACCGCCGTGCCCAACTGCGACGTGATGAAGGCCAACGGCAACTACCAGAAGGGCGTCGGCTACGCCCTGAACAAGCTCGGCGACATCGGCAACGTCTACAACTACATCGACGCCGGCCACCACGGCTGGCTCGGCTGGGACGACAACTTCGGCGCCTCGGCCGACATGTTCAAGACGGCGGCCACCACCGAGGGCGCGACCGTCAACGACGTCCACGGCTTCATCGTCAACACCGCCAACTACAGCGCGCTGAAGGAGGACAACTTCAAGATCACGGACAGTGTGAACGGCACGTCCGTGCGCCAGTCCAAGTGGGTGGACTGGAACCGCTACACCGACGAGCTGTCCTACGCCCAGGCCATGCGGGAGAAGCTGGTCTCGATCGGCTTCGACTCGAAGATCGGCATGCTCATCGACACCTCCCGCAACGGCTGGGGCGGCACCCAGCGGCCCACCGGCCCCGGCGCCACGACGAACGTCGACACGTACGTCAACGGAGGCAAGTACGACCGCCGCATCCACCTCGGCAACTGGTGCAACCAGTCCGGGGCGGGCCTCGGCGAACGGCCGAAGGCCAACCCCGAGCCGGGCATCGACGCCTACGTGTGGATGAAGCCGCCGGGTGAGTCGGACGGCGCGAGCAAGGAGATCCCGAACGACGAGGGCAAGGGATTCGACCGGATGTGCGACCCGACGTACACCGGTAACGCGCGCAACGGCAACAACATGTCCGGTGCCCTCCCGGACGCCCCGCTCTCCGGGAAGTGGTTCTCCGCGCAGTTCCAGGAGCTCATGAAGAACGCCTACCCGCCCCTGTCGTGAGCGGATTCCCGCGCGCGCGGCGCGGGTGAGCCGTCGGGGTCCGGTCCTTGCGGGCCGGGCCCCGGTGGCCGCTCCATTTTTGCGGGAGCGGCAACACCGGTTGCACCCCGTCGGTGAGTCGTCGCACGCTGGCGGCACCGCGAACGGGAGGCTGACCGGCATGGCGCACGACCACCATCACCACGACACCCACGGCCCCGCCCACGGACAGGGACACGGGCACGGGCAGGGACACGAGCACGGGCAGGGACACGGGCACACGCACGACCACGCCGACATCGACTGGGCCGAGATGGCCCCGCACCTGGAGGCGCAGGCCGAGCTGTACACGCCGTTGTACCGGCAGGCCCTGGACTGGCTGGCCCGGGAGGTGACCGAGCCCGGCCTGGTCGTCGACGTCGGCAGCGGACCCGGCGTCGTCTCCTGCCTGTTCGCCGAGACCTTCCCCGGCGCCCGCGTCGTCGCCGCCGACGGCGCCGGACCGCTGCTCGACCGGGCCCGTGCCCGTGCCGGACGCCTGGGGTTCGCCGACCGCTTCGGCACCCTCGCCGGGGACCTGCCCGGCGCACTGTCCGAGCTGGAGTACCCCGCCGACCTGATGTGGGCCAGCCAGAGCCTGCACCACCTGCCCGACCAGCGCGCGGCCCTCGCCGCTCTGGGCGGGCACCTCGCACCCGGCGGCACCCTGGCGATCCTGGAGGGCGGACTGCCCGCCCGGTTCCTGCCCCGCGACATCGGGATCGGGCGCCCCGGGCTCCAGGCCAGGATCCGCGCCGTGGAGGAGGACGCGTTCGCCGAGATGCGCGCGGACCTGCCGGACTCCGTGGCCGAGACCGAGGACTGGCCCGCGATGCTGACCGCCGCCGGACTGAAGCACACCGGCACCCGCAGCTTCCTCCTCGACCTGCCCGCGCCCCTGTCCGACGCCGCCCGCGACTACGTCACCACGTCGCTGTCCCGGCTGCGTGAGCGGATCGGCGAGCGTCTCGACGCCGAGGACCGCGCCACCCTGGACCGGCTGCTCGACCCCGCCGGCGAGGCGGGCGTGCACCGGCGTCGGGACGTGTGCGTGCTGGTGGCGCACACCGTGTACACGGCGGTCCGGACGGTCTGACGCCGGGGCTTGACTTCGAGAGCGCTCCAAGTGATGGACTCCCCGCTGTCCGTGAGGGAAGCAGTACCAGACACAGGGGGACCCATGACCGACACACCGGTCACGCTCATCACCGGTGGCGGCAGTGGCATCGGAGCCGCCGTCGCCCGGCGGCTGCTGGACGCGGGGCAGCGGGTGGCCGTCACGGGACGCGGGGAGGCGAGGCTGCGGGCGTTCAGCGCGGAACTCGGTGACCCGGAGGGCCTGCTGACGATCCGGGGCAGCGCCGCCGAGCACGCCCAGGTGGTGTCCGCGGTCGAGGCCACGCTGAAGGAGTTCGGCCGACTCGACACGGTCGTCGCCAACGCCGGTTTCGCCACCCACGACTCGGTCGCCGAGGGCGACCCGGCGGGCTGGACCGAGATGGTGCTGACCAATGTGCTGGGCCCGGCCCTGCTGATCAGGGCGTCCATCGACGCGCTCAAGGAGACCGCGGGCGGATCGTGCTGGTGGGCAGCGTCGCCGGCTTCGTGAACACGCCGGGAAACATCTACGGCGCCACCAAGTGGGCGGTGACCGGCCTCGCCGAGAACACCCGGCGCGAGGTGACGCAGTGGGGCGTGGGCGTCACCCTGATCGCGCCCGGCCGGGTGGAGACCCCGTTCTGGGAGGCCACCGGCGGACTGCCGCCCGGCGAGCTGCTCACCGCCGATCAGATCGCCGACTCGGTCGTCTGGGCCATGACCCAGCCCGCCGGGGTCGACGTCAACACCGTGGTCGTACGGCCGCTGGGGCAGCCCAACTGACACACGCGGGACACAAGGGGGAGGGGCCCGGCCGCGCTCGCGGCCGGGCCCCTCCCGCAGGACGCGGTTGTGGAACCACTTAGGAGTTGACGTCCGCCGGGTCCGAGCCGAGACGCCGGTCCTCGTTCAGCGCGCTGATCGCCGCGAGGTCCTCGGTGTCCAGGGTGAAGTCGAACACGTCGATGTTCTCCTTGATCCGGGACGGCGTCACGGACTTCGGGATCACCACGTTGCCCAGCTGGAGGTGCCAGCGCAGCACGACCTGGGCCGGGGTGCGCCCGTGCTTCCGGGCGATCGCGACGATCGCCGGGATGTCCAGGATGCCCTTGCCGGAGCCGAGCGGCGACCAGGCCTCGGTGGCGATGCCCTGCTCCGCGTGCACCTCGCGGGCGGCGTGCTGCTGGAGGTGGGGGTGCAGCTCGATCTGGTTGACGGCCGGGATCACCGACGTCTCGGCGGTCAGCCGCTCCAGGTGCTCCGGCAGGAAGTTGGACACGCCGATGGCGCGGACCCGCCCGTCGGCCAGGAGCTTCTCGAACGCCTTGTAGGTGTCGACGTACGTCCCCTTGGCCGGCATGGGCCAGTGGATCAGGTAGAGGTCGAGGTACTCCAGACCGAGCTTCGCCATCGAGGTGTCGAAGGCGCGGAGGGTGGAGTCGTACCCCTGGTCGCTGTTCCAGAGCTTGGTGGTGACGAAGAGGTCCTCGCGGGCCAGCCCGGAGGCGGCGATCGCCCGGCCGGTGCCCTCCTCATTGCCGTAGACCGCCGCTGTGTCGATGCTGCGGTACCCGGCCTCCAGCGCCTGGGCGACCGCCGTCTCGGCCTCGTCGTCCGGCACCTGCCAGACGCCGAAGCCCAGCTGGGGCATCTCGACGCCGTTGTTCAGGATGATCGGGGGGACCTTGCTGCTCACGAGCTCTTGATCCTTCGGTTGTGGTCAGGTCGTACTCGTATGGTCAACGATCACGAGCCCCGACGCATTCCTGACCGTGGAACTCACGCGGTGTACAGCGCCTCGACCTCGGTGCCGTAGGCGTTCTCGATGGCCTTGCGCTTCAGCTTCAGCGAGGGGGTCAGCAGCCCGTGCTCCTCGGTGAACGGCTGGGCGAGGATGCGGAAGGTGCGGATCGACTCGGCCTGCGACACCAGCGTGTTGGCCGCGACCACCGCGCGCCGCACCTCCGTCTCCAGGTCGGCGTCGTGCACCAGGTCGGCCGGGGACATCCGCGGCTTGTTGCGCATCGTCAGCCAGTGCTCGACCGCCTCCTGGTCGAGGGTGATGAGGGCGGCCACGTAGGGGCGGTCGTTGCCGACGACGATGCACTGGTTGACCAGCGGATGGTCGCGCACCCGCTCCTCCAGCAGCCCGGGGGAGACGCTCTTGCCGCCGGAGGTCACCAGGATCTCCTTCTTGCGGCCGGTGATGGTGAGGTAGCCGTCCTCGTCCAGGGCGCCCAGGTCGCCGGTGGCCAGCCAGCCGTCGTGCAGGCTCTCGTCGGTGGCCTTGGGGTTGTTCAGATAGCCCTCGAAGACGTTGTCGCCGTTGAGCCAGATCTCGCCGTCGTCCGCGATGTGCACGGTGACGCCCGGCACGGGCTGCCCGACGGTGCCGTAGCGGGTGCGCTCGGGCGGGTTGGCGGTGGCGGCGGCCGTGGACTCGGTCAGGCCGTAGCCCTCGTAGATCTGCACGCCCGCGCCCGCGAAGAACAGCCCGAGGCGCCGGTCCATCGCCGAGCCGCCCGACATGGCGTTGCGGATGCGTCCGCCCATCGCGGCGCGCACCTTGGCGTAGACGAGCTTGTCGAAGAGCTGGTGCTGCATCCGCAGCCCCGCCGACGGTCCCGGCCCGATGCCCCAGGCCTTCGCCTCCACGGCCTCCGCGTACTTCACGGCCACGTCGACGGCCTTCTCGAATGCACCGGCCTTCCCCTCCTTCTCGGCCTTGCGCCGCGCCGCGTGGAACACCTTCTCGAAGATGTACGGCACCGCCAGGATGAAGGTCGGCCGGAAGGCGGCCAGGTCGGGCAGGAGGGCCGCGGCGTTGAGCTGCGGCTGGTGGCCGAAGCGGACCCGGCCGCGGATCGCCGCGACCTCCACCATCCGCCCGAAGACGTGCGCCAGCGGCAGGAACAGCAGGGTCGCCGCCTCGTCGCCCCGCTTGGAGTGGAACACCGGCTCCCAGCGCGCGATGACGGTGTCCGCCTCGTACATGAAGTTGCCGTGGGTCAGCACGCAGCCCTTGGGGCGGCCGGTGGTGCCCGAGGTGTAGATGACGGTGGCCACCGACTCCGGGGTGACCGCCTTGCGGTGCCGGTGGACCACCTCGTCGTCGAGGTGCGCGCCCGCGTCGTACAGCTCCTGCACGGCCCCGGAGTCCAGCTGCCACAGGCCGCGCAGGTGGGGCAGCCGGTCGATGACGGTGGCGATGGTCATCGCGTGGTCCTCGTGCTCCACGACCGCGGCCGTCACCTCGGCGTCGTAGAGCATCCACATGCACTGCTCGGCCGAGGAGGTCGGGTAGACGGGCACCACCTGGGCGCCGATCGTCCACAGGGCGAAGTCGAAGAGGGTCCACTCGTAGCGGGTGCGGGACATGATGGCGACCCGGTCGCCGAAGCGGATGCCCTGGGCCAGCAGCCCCTTGGCGAGGGCCAGCACCTCGTCGCGGAAGGCGGCGGCGGTGACGTCCCGCCACTGCCCGGTCTCGTCCTTGCGGCCGAGCGAGATGTGCCGCGGGTCCTCCTGGGCATGCTCGAAGACGACGTCGGCCAGACCCCCCACCGGGGGCGCCAACGTCAACGGAGGACTGCTGAACTCGCGCAAACCCCGCTCCCCGCTTTTCGACGACCCCCGCACGGCGCGGTGAAAGCTACCCCACCCGACGCGGGGACGGGAGGGGTGCCAAAATCGAACAGGGCTCATGTTCGCGCTGGTCAGCGAGAGAAAATGCGCTCACATGGGGAAGGGTCGGACAGATTACTGACGGATGAGTAAGTTTCGGTGCCGTAATCTCCACCGAATCTGTACGAGCTGCTTACCGCCGGTACGGGGGTGCCGGAACGGCCTCCTCCTCTTTCAGCGCGGGCGTCGCGGAATGTGTCACACCGGCGTCCCGGCCGCCGCGGTCGGCCCTGACCAGGACGAGCACCAGCACCCCGGCGACCGCAGCGACCGCACCCGCGACCGCCGCCGCCGCGTTCAGTCCGGAGGCGAACGCGGCCCGCAGCGCGTGCTCCTCGAACGCGCCCCGCAGGGCTCCCGCCGCACCGCCCGCCAGGCCGTGCGCCGCGTCGTGCGGCAGCGTGTCCTCCATCCGCGAGGTCAGCACCGTGCCGAACACGGCGATGCCGAGCGCGTACCCGAGCTGCCGGAAGGTGTTGACCGCGCCCCCGGCCATGCCGGACCGCTCCGCCGGGACCGCCGCCAGCGCCGCGCCCGCGATGCCGGGCGAGACAAGACCCGTGCCGACACCCACCAGGAGCAGCCCCGGCACCAGGGCGGACGCGGTGGACCCCGCGTCCAGGAACGCCATGCAGAACTGGCCCGCCGCGATCAGCAGCAGCCCGCCCCCGATGGTCAGCCGCGCCGGCACCCCGTGCAGCAGCCGCCCGCCCGCCGCGGCCACCAGGAACGACGCCAGCGACAGCCACACGAACACCAGCCCGCCCCGCACCGGGCTCATCCCCAGCAGCGTCTGGAGCCATATGGAGGTGTACGCCATCACGCCGAACGCCGCCGCGTTGAAGGCCAGCCCGCCCAGCATCACGCCCGAGAACGCGGGCCGCAGGAACAGCCGCGGGTCGAGCAGCGGATCGGCGACCCGGCGCTCCACGGCGACGAACACGCCCAGCGCGAGCGCCGCGAGCCCGAAGGAGGCGAGCGTGCCGCCCTCCGTCCAGCCGTGCGACCCGGCCCGCACCGCCCCGTACGTCAGCGCCCCGGCGAAGGCGGCGAACAGCACCGTCCCCGCCCAGTCCACACGGCGCCCGGCCGCCCCGCGGGACTCCGGCACCACGCGCAGCGTCAGCCAGACCGCCGCCACGCTCACCGGCAGGTTCACCCAGAAGATCCAGCGCCAGCCCGGGCCGTCGGTGAGCAGTCCGCCCAGCACCGGGCCCACGGCCGCCGCCGCGCCGCTGACCGCGCCCCACACCCCGAGCGCCATCGACCGCCGGCGCCCCTGGTAGACCGAGCCGAGCAGCGGCAGCGTGGTGGCGAACATCGCCGCCGCGCCCACCCCTTGCAGCCCGCGCGCGGCGACCAGCATCCCCGGCCCGGTGGCCAGCCCGCACAGCAGCGACGCCACCGCGAACAGCACCACGCCCGCCACGTGCACCCGGCGCCGTCCCAGGACGTCGGCCGCGGCACCCATCCCCAGCAGCAGTGCGGCCAGCGCCAGCGCGTAGCCGTCCATCACCCACTGCAGATCGCTCAGCGACGCGTGCAGCCCCCTGGCCATGTCCGGCAGCGCGACCACCGCGATCGTCACGTCAAGGAGCAGCATGAACGTCCCCAGGCACACCGCCGTGAGCGGCCCCCATGTACGCATGTTCCGTCTTCTTCCTGTGTGCTACGAGTGTCTCTGCCTCCGTACGATGGATCGGCACCGGCAGATTGACCCCGTTCATGGCGCTCCCGTGACGGAATTCGATGGGAGAACCCGTGCTGCGGATGGAATCCGACACCTTCGACGAACTCGACCTGAGGGTGCTCGCCGCGCTGGAAGTCAACGGCCGGGCCTCCTTCAGCCGCATCGGCGCGGTGCTCGGCGTCTCCGACCAGACCGTCGCCCGCCGCTACCGCAGGCTGTGCGCGGAGGGCGGGCTGCGGGTGGTGGCCGTCCGGGACGCCGAGCGGCTCGGCCAGGACCACTGGACGCTGCGGCTGCGCTGCGTCCCCGACAGCGCGCTCGCCATCGCGGACGCCCTCGCCAAGCGGCCCGACACCAACTGGATCGGGCTGGCCGCGGGCGGCACCGAGGTCGTCTTCGGCACCCGGCCGCGCAATCCCGGCGACCGGGACGACCTGCTCCTCGGCAAGCTGCCGCGCACCCCGCGCGTCCTGGAGATCCACGCCCACCAGATCCTGCACCGCTTCTACGGCGGCCCGAGCGGCTGGCTCGGCAAGTTCGGCGTCCTCGGCGACGACGAGGTCGCGGCGCTGCGCCCGGACGCCGGATCGCGCCCGCCGGGGCCGGCCCGCATCGACCCCGAGGACGAGCCGCTGCTCGCCGTCCTGGAGCGCGACGGGCGCGCCGGACTCCCCGAACTCCAGCGCGCCACCGGCCGCTCCGAGTCCGCGGTCAAACGCCGTCTGGCCGCACTGCTCGGCTCCGGCGCCGTGTACATCGACGTGGAGTACCACGTGGAGATCCTCGGACATCCCACCGCGGCCGTGCTGTGGCTCACCACCAGCCCGGCCGCGCTGCACCGGGTCGGCGAGGCCCTCGCCGCGCACGACGAGATCGCCCACGCCGCCGCCACCGCGGGCCCGTCCAACATCGTCGCCACCGCGGTCTTCCGCGACACCGCCGCCCTCTACGCCTACCTCAGCGGCCCGCTCGGCCGCCTGGAGGGCGTCCAGCACGTGGAGGCCTCGCCGTTCCTGCGCCGGATCAAGCAGCTCATCTATCCGAGCCCCGTGCGCTGAGGCCGGTGCAGCCGGTCGCCGCCCGCCAGGATCGCCGCCGCCAGCGCGTCCGCGGCGCCCTGTGCGGACGGGCGGCGCCGGCCGTGCACCAGCACGAAGTCGACGCCGCCCAGCTCGGGCAGCCCGGCCCGGTCCGGCACCCGCACGAGACCGGGCGGGACCAGACCGCGCGAGTGCGCCATCACGCCCAGGCCCGCGCGGGCGGCCGCGATCAGGCCGTTGAGGCTGCCGCTGGTGCACGCGACGTGCCAGGCCCTGCCCTGGCGTTGCAGGGCGTCCAGGGCCAGCGCGCGGGTGATGCCGGGCGGCGGATAGACGATGAGCGGCACCGGCCGGTCCGGGTCCAGGCGCAGCCGCGGCGCTCCGATCCACACCAGCCGGTCGCTCCACACCGGCTCGCCGCGCGGGTCCTCGGGCCGCCGCTTGGCCAGCACCAGGTCCAGCTTCCCGGCCGCCAGGTGCTCGTGCAGCGTGCCCGACAGCTCCACCGTCAGCTCCAGGTCGACCTCGGGGTGGTCGTGCCGGAAGGTCTCCAGGATCTCTGGCAGCCGGGTCAGCACGAAGTCCTCGGACGCGCCGAACCGCAGCCGTCCGCGCAGCCGGGTGCCCGTGAAGAAGGCCGTCGCCTGCTCGTGCACCTCCAGGAGCCGGCGCGCGAACCCGAGCATCGCCTCCCCGTCCTCCGTCAGCTCCACCGCGTGCGTGTCCCGGTCGAAAAGCTGCCGCCCGGTGGCGTCCTCCAGGCGCCGCACGTGCTGGCTCACCGTCGACTGGCGCAGCCCGAGCCGCCGGGCGGCCTGCGTGAAGCTCAGCGTCTGGGCCACCGCCAGGAAGCTGCGCAGGTGGGAGGGGTCGTACATGCCGCCAGACTAGCGTGGTCATCGAGAGTCGTGATGACAGTCAGAGCGGTATACCGGATTCCCGATCGCCGGGCGGGGGAGCACGATGGAGCGGGGACCCGTGACCCCGTCGAACCAGCGGAACGAGTGAGCAGCGAGCAAGTGGAGCACCGTGAAACACCTGCGTTGGCCGCGCCGGATGCCCATCGATCCGTACGTCCTGCTGCTGCTCGGCACGGTGGGCCTGGCGGCGCTGCTGCCGGCCCGCGGCACGGGCGCGGACGTCGCCTCCGGCGCCTCGACCGGCGCGATCGCGTTCCTCTTCTTCCTCTACGGCGCCCGGCTGTCCACCCGTGAGGCGATGGACGGCGTACGGCACTGGCGGCTCCACGTCACCGTGCTGGCCTGCACCTTCGTTCTCTTCCCGCTGCTCGGCCTGGCGTCGCGCGCGCTGGTGCCGGTCTTCCTGACCGACCCCCTCCACCAGGGCCTGCTCTTCCTCACCCTGGTCCCGTCGACCATCCAGTCGTCGATCGCCTTCACCTCCCTCGCCCGCGGCAACGTGCCCGCCGCCATCTGCGCCGGGTCCTTCTCCTCGCTGGTCGGCATCGTCGTCACCCCGCTGCTGGCCGCCGCCCTGCTGGGCGGCGGGGGCGGGTTCTCCGCCGACTCGCTGGTGGAGATCGTGCTGCACCTGCTGGTGCCGTTCGTCGCCGGGCAGCTGCTGCGCCGCTGGATCGGGGGCTTCGTCGCCCGGCACAAGAAGGTGCTCGGGCTCGTCGACCGCGGCTCGATCCTCCTGGTCGTCTACACGGCGTTCAGCGAGGGCATGGTCCAGGGCATCTGGCACCAGGTGAGCCCGGTGCGGCTGGGCGGGCTGCTGGTCGTCGAGGCGGTCCTGCTGGCCGTGATGCTGCTCGTGACCTGGTACGGGGCGAAGGGCCTCGGCTTCGGGCGCCAGGACCGGATCGCGATCCAGTTCGCCGGGTCCAAGAAGTCGCTCGCCGCGGGACTGCCCATGGCGAGCGTCCTGTTCGGCGCCCATGCCTCGCTGGCGGTCCTGCCGCTGATGCTCTTCCACCAGATGCAGCTGATGGTGTGCGCGGTGATCGCCAAGCGGCGGTCGCGCGACCCGGAGGCGGCTGCGTCCGAGGAGCCGGCCGCCCCGGCGCGCACCGCGGTCGGCACCGGCGGCCGTCCCGGCTGAGGCCCGCCCACCCGCGCGGTGCCGGTCAGCCGCCCGTGCCCGCCCCGTCCACCCGGTCCAGGGGCAGGTGCAGGACGGTGTCCCCGGTGCCGGCGGGCGGGTCGCCCGCGGCGATCTCCGCGTCCGTCAGGGCCCGGTCCCACACGTGTACGTCGTCGACGGCGCCGGTGAAGCGGGCCCGGCCGTCCATCCGTTCGCCGATGTGCACCCCGAAGGGCGAGTTCCGGCTGACCGAACCCGGCACGTCCGCCGTGTCCGCCGTCGCCGCACCGTCGACGAACAGCGTGAGCCGGCCCCCGCCGCGCCGCAGTGCCAGACGGTGCCACCGCCCGTCGTCGAGGGCCCGGTCGGTGCGCACCCACGCCGAGCGCGGGGCCGCCGCGCCGTCGCGCGCGGTGATCAGGCCCTGCACTCGCCCGTTGTCGGGCTCGGCGCGCAGCCACACCTGGGGCTGGGTCGTGCCGATCCCGCCCATCCACAGCAGCGGCTGCTCCCCGCCGGCCGCCGAGTACCGGAACCGCAGCGCCGCCGTGAAGTCCCCCTCGCCGAGCGCCAGCCGCCCGTCGTAGGGCAGTCGGACGGCGTCGTCGGTGCCGTCGAACGCGAGCGCGTCGCCCACCGCGCCGTCCGTCGTCCCGGCGCCGCCGAGCACGGCCGCGGGCGCCGCGCCGGGCGCGAGGTCGGGGGTGGTGGGGTCGGCGGGCCGGCGCGGCGCGAGCCAGTCCTCGGTGAAGCGGGCGAAGCGGATCTCGTCGCGGGCGTCGGACGTCCCGCCCTCGTACAGCAGGCCCACGGTGCCGTCGTCGACGGCCACCAGGTCCGAGTAGCCCGCCCAGTCCCGGGTGACGACCGTGCCGCGGTCCACGCCGTCCCAGGTCGCGCCGCCGTCCCAGGAGGAGCGGACCGTCATGGTCCGGCGGCGGTCGGGGTCGGCCGGTGCGGACAGCAGGGTGCGGTCGCCCAGGCGCAGCACCGCGCCCTGCACCTGCGGGGCGTACAGGTCGGGCAGGGCCCGGAAGGGGGCCGCGAAACTGTCGCCGCCGTCGTGGCTGAGGGCCTGGGTGCGGTGGCCGAGGTCGGTGCCGTTCTCCTCCCGGCCGCTGACCAGGAGGGCGCCGTCGGCGCGTTCGGTGAGGGTCAGTTCGGAGGGCTTCTGCCGGAAGGTGCCGTCGGCGGCGACGGGCCAGGTGTCGGTGGCGGCGGTGCGCCAGTGCTCGCCGCCGTCGTCGCTGACCACGAGGGCGGCGTGGTTGGCGGTGAGGCGTGCGCCGTCCCAGGTCTCGGCGTTGACCCCGACGACGAGCCGGCCGGGGTGGGCGCCGCCGGTGAGCTGGACACCGTGCCCGGGGCCGGTGGCGTACCAGGAGTTCCAGTCGGGCGGCAGGATCTCGGGGCCCAGGTCGCGGGGCGCGGACCAGGTGCGGCCGTCGTCGTCACTGTGCTGGAGGTGCGGTGTGCGGGCGCAGGGCACCGCGCAGTTGGCGCCGTCCGCGCGGCCCGCGTTGTACGTCTCCAGCAGGAGGACGCGGCCGGTGGCACGGTCGACGACCGGGGCCGGGTTGCCGTGGGTGTCGCCGCCGCCGTCGTTGACGACCTGGAGCGGGCCCCAGGTGCGTCCGCCGTCGGTCGAGCGTTTGAGGACGACGTCGATGTCGCCGGCGTCCCCGCAGTCGAGGAGGCGGCCCTCGGCGAAGGCGAGCAGGGTGCCGTCCGTGGTGCGCACGATCGCCGGGATGCGGAAGCAGGCGTACCCGCCGGGATCGCGGGCCGCGTCGAAGAGCACCCGCTCCTCGAACCCGGCCGCGCGGTCGCCGGGTCGCGCGTGCGCCGGGGGAGGGGACAGGGCCAGCGCGCACGACGCGGCCAGGGCGAGCCAGAGGGGGTGGAGAGGTCGGGGCGGCATGGCGCGGTCTGCCCTTCGGGCGGCTGGCGGGAGGGGGTTCCTTCGTCCGGACATGAGTACAAGAGGCGTCCCGTGTCCGCGGGGACCGCGCCGGTTCCCGCGTGTCGGGCTCCGGCCGGGACACACCGGGGCCGCGTCCGCGTACGGCCGCCCGGCGCGGTCGAGGCGGGGCCCCCGGGGCGCAGGGGGCGCTCCCCGCCGGCAGGGGCCCCGCCGCCGTGTCGCGGGGAGGGTGGTCAGCCCTGGGCGGCCGCGGCCCGCAGGGCGACCCGGTCCTCACCCGCGTACACGTTCATGGAGGTGCCGCGCAGGAAGCCCACCAGGGTCAGTCCGGTCTCGGCGGCCAGGTCCACCGCGAGCGAGGACGGCGCCGACACCGCGGCCAGCACCGGGATGCCCGCCATCACGGCCTTCTGCGCCAGCTCGAAGGAGGCCCGGCCCGACACCAGCAGCACGGACCGGGACAACGGCAGGTCCCCGTTCCGCAGGGCGCGCCCGACCAGCTTGTCCACCGCGTTGTGCCGGCCCACGTCCTCCCGTACGTCCACCAGCTCGCCGCCCTCGGTGAACAGGGCCGCCGCGTGCAGCCCGCCGGTCCGGTCGAAGACCCGCTGGGACGCGCGCAGCCGGTCGGGCAGGTGCGCCAGCAGTTCCGGGGTGACGCGGACCGGGGGAGTGTCGGCGATGGGCCAGCGGGCCGTGGTGCGCACCGCGTCCAGGCTCGCCTTGCCGCACAGCCCGCAGGACGAGGTGGTGTAGACGTTCCGCTCCAGCGTGATGTCCGGGACGCGTACGCCGGGGGCGGTCCGCACGTCGACCACGTTGTAGGTGTTGGACCCGTCGACGGTGGCGCCCGCGCAGTACACGATGTTCTGGAGGTCGCCCTGCTCGGCGAGGACACCCTCGCTCACCAGGAAACCCGCCGCCAGCGCGAAGTCGTCGCCGGGGGTGCGCATCGTGATGGCGAGCGGCTTGCCGTTCAGCCGGATCTCCAGCGGTTCCTCGGCGACGAGCGTGTCCGGGCGGGAGGAGACCGCCCCGTCCCTGATGCGGATGACCTTGCGTCGTTCCGTGACGCGTCCCATGTCGTGCCCCTTGTGCCGGTCAGTCCCGGTTCTGTACGTGCTGGTAGCCGAAGCGGCCCTTGATGCAGAGGTTGCCGTGGGTCACCGGGTTGTCGTGCGGTGAGGTGACCTTCACGATCTCATTGTCCTGCACATGGAGCGTGAGATTGCAGCCCACTCCGCAGTACGCGCACACCGTCGTCGTCTCGGTCTGCCGCTCCTCGTCCCAGGTGCCCGCCGCCCGCATGTCGAACTCCGACTTGAAGGACAGCGCCCCCGTGGGGCACACCTCGATGCAGTTGCCGCAGTAGACGCAAGCCGAGTCGGTCAGCGGGCCGTCGTGCTCGACCGAGATCCGGGCGTCGAAGCCGCGGCCGGAGACGGAGATGGCGAAGCTGTTCTGCCACTGCTCGCCGCACGCGTCCACGCACTTGTAGCAGAGGATGCATTTGCCGTAGTCGCGCACGTAGAGGTCGTTGTCGACGCGGGGTTCCTCGTCGACGCGGGCCGCGTCCGGGCCGAAGCGCTCGGGCTTCGCCTCGTACTCCTTGATCCACTGAGCGACCGAGGGGGTGGTGGAGAGGTCGACCGAGGAGGCGAGCAGTTCGAGGACGACCTTGCGGCTGTGCCGGGCGCGCTCGGTGTCCGTGCGCACCACCATGCCGGGTTCCGCCCTGCGCGAGCAGGCCGGCGCGAGGGTCCTGGCGCCCTCCACGTCCACCACGCAGACCCGGCAGGCGTTCTTCGGGGTGAGCGTGTCGCCCTCGCACAGCGTCGGCACGTCCTTCCCGGCCGCCCGGCAGGCGTCGAGGATCGTCGACCCCTCGGGGACCCTGGCCTCCTGCCCGTCGAGGGTGAACTCCACCAGGCGGCGCGGCACTCCGAGCGGTATAGCGGTCATTCGTACGCCCCCAGACGGTCGATGGCGGATTCCACGGCGTTCCACGCGGTCTGCCCCAGACCGCAGATCGAGGCGTCCCGCATCGCGCGGCCGACCTCGCGCAGCAGGGCGATGTCGTCGGCCGCCGCGCCGCCCGTGCGGTCGGCGATCCGGCGCAGCGCCTCCTCCTGGCGGACGGTGCCGACCCGGCACGGCACGCACTGACCGCACGACTCGTCGCGGAAGAACTCGGCGATGCGGAGCAGGAGGCGGGGGAGCGGGACCGTGTCGTCGAAGGCCATGACGACGCCGGAGCCCAGGGTCGTACCCGCCTCGCGGGTGCCTTCGAAGGTGAGCGGGAGGTCCAGTTCGTCGGGGCGGACGAAGCCCCCGGCGGCGCCGCCGAGCAGGACCGCGCGGAGGTTGTCGCGGACCCCGGCGAGGGTGAGCAGTTCGCCGAGCGTGGCGCCGAAGGGAAGCTCGTAGACACCGGGGCGGGCCACGCTGCCCGACACGCAGAACAGCTTCGGGCCGGTGGACGTCGGGGTGCCGATCGCGGCGTACGCCTCGGCGCCCCTCGTCAGGATGGGGAGGACGTTGACCAGGGTCTCCACGTTGTTCTCCACCGTGGGCTTGCCGAACAGGCCCTTCTCGACGGGGAACGGGGGCTTGGACCGGGGCTCGCCGCGGTGGCCCTCGATGGAGTTGAACAGCGCCGTCTCCTCGCCGCAGATGTACGCCCCGGCGCCGCGCCGGATCTCGATGTCGAAGGCGTAGCCCTGGCCGAGGACGTCGTCGCCGAGCAGGCCGCGGGTGCGGGCCTGTTCGACGGCGTGGGTGAGGCGGGCGAGGGCGCGGGGGTACTCGCCGCGGAGGTAGAGGTAGCCCCGGTGGGCGCCGGTCGCGTAGCCCGCGATCGTCATGGCCTCGACCAGGGCGTACGGGTCGCCCTCCATGAGGACGCGGTCCTTGAAGGTGCCGGGTTCGGATTCGTCGGCGTTGCAGACCAGGTAGTGCGGGTGGTCGGGCTGGGCGGCCGTCGCCTGCCACTTGCGGCCGGTGGGGAAGGCGGCGCCGCCACGGCCGACCAGGCCGGCGTCGGTGACCTCGCGGATGACGGCGGCGGGGCCGAGGGCGAAGGCGCGGCGGAGGGCGGTGTAGCCGCCGTGGGCGCGGTAGTCGTCGAGGGAGGTGGGGTCGGTGGTGCCGATGCGGTGGAGGAGGGTGAGGGTGGGGTCGCCGGACTGGGGGACGGCGGCTTCGGGGGCGGGTTCGGCGGGGGCCGATTCGGGGGTGGTGGCGGCTTGGATCGTGGTGTCCGGGGTTGCGGGGGCGCATACCGCCGTCGCGTGGAGGGTGTTTCGCCCCCGCCTCCGCTTTCCGTTCCCGTCCCCGGGGGCTGCGCCCCCGGCCCCCCCTTCGGCCTGGACGGCCTCGTCCTCAAACGCCGGACGGGCTGGAATGTCACCCTGCGCCGGACGGGCGGGAGTGTCACCCTGCGTCGAACGGGCTGGTTTGCCCGCTCGGATCACCAAAGCCGCCGGGGCGCGTTCGCACAGGCCCAGGCATGGGCTGCGGTCGACCGTTACTCCGCGCTCCTCCACGGCCGCGCAGAGTTCACTCGCTCCCGCCGCCGTGCACGCCAGGTCCGTGCAGAGGTGCAGGACGGTCGCCGGGCGGGGGCGGACCGAGAACATGGCGTAGAAGGTGGCCACCCCGTACGCCTCGGCCGGGGGGACGGTCAGGCGGCGGCACACGTAGTCCAGGGCGCCCTCGCTGATCCAGCCGACCCGGTCGTTGAGCGCGTGCAGGGCCGGGAGCAGCTGGTCGCGGCGATCCCGGGCCGCTCGGCCGCCCCGGGCCCATCTGAGGTCGGCGGTGTCCGTCCCGTCGCGCGCCGCGCCCTCCCAGGACGACTCGGGCGGGCCGAGCAGGGTGTCCACGGCCTCGCGTTCCTCGTCCGTGGGTTTGCCGTCACCGAAGTGCAGGTCCACCGGTGCTCACCTTCTCGATCCGGATCGCCGAGGCCTTGAACTCCGCCGTCCCGGCGATCGGGCAGTTGGCCTCGATGGTCAGCTGGTTGGTGTCCACCTCGTCGGGAAAGTGGAAGCTCATGAAGGCCAGGCCGGGGCGCAGGGCCGGGTCGACCCAGACGGGGGCCAGCAGCGAGCCGCGGCGCGAGGTCACCCGGACCTCCTCGCCGACCACGACCCCGTAGCGTTCGGCGTCCTCGGGGCAGAGTTCGACGGACTCGCCGCGACGCAACGGGGAGGCGTAACTTCCGCTCTGCACCCCCGTGTTGTAGGAGTCGAGGCGGCGTCCCGTGGTCAGCCGGATCGGGTACCGCTCGTCGGTGAGGTCCACGGGCGGGTCGTGCCGGACGATGCCGAAGGGGGCGGGGCGGCCACGGGCGGCCGGGTCCCGGGCCCACAGCCTGCCGTGCAGGTACGGCGGTTCCAGCTCCTCCGTGCTCGGGCACGGCCACTGGATGCCCTGGTGCTCCTCCAAGCGGGTGTACGTCATCCCGTGGTGGTCCGGCGAGAGGGCGCGCAGCTCGTTCCAGACCGCCTCGGCGTCGGCGTACTTCCAGTCGTGGCCGAGGCGGGCGGCGAGGTCGCAGAGGATGTCGATGTCCTCGCGGGCCTCTCCGGGCGGGGTCACGGCCCTGCGCACGCGTTGGACGCGCCGTTCGCTGTTGGTGGTGGTGCCCTCGGTCTCCGCCCAGCCGGCCGTCGCCGGGAGGACCACGTCGGCCAGTTCGGCGGTCTTCGTGAGGAAGATGTCCTGGACCACCAGGAAGTCCAGTGCGCGCAGGCGGCGTACCGCCTGTTCGGCGTCCGCCTCCGACTGGGCCGGGTTCTCGCCGATGCAGTAGACGGCGCGGAGCGTGCCCTCGTCCATCGCCTCGAACATCTCCGTCAGGGTGAGGCCGTGGCGCGGCTCGACCACCGTGTCCCACGCCGTCTCGAACTTCCGCCTGACCTCCGGGTCGAGCACGTCCTGGAAACCGGGGAGGCGGTTGGGGATCGCGCCCATGTCGCCGCCGCCCTGCACGTTGTTCTGGCCGCGCAGGGGCTGGAGACCGGAGCCGTAGCGGCCGACATGACCGGTGAGCAGGGAGAGGTTGATCAGGGCGCGGACGTTGTCCGTGCCGTTGTGGTGCTCGGTGATGCCCAGGGTCCAGCACAACTGGGCGCGTTCGGCGCGGGCGTAGGCGTGCGCCAGCTCGCGGATGGCGGCCCGCGGTACGCCCGTCACCTTCTCGGCGAGGGAGAGGGTCCAGGGTTCGACCAGGGCCCGGTAGTCGTCGTAGCCCGTCGTCGCGCGCTCGATGAACGCCTCGTTGGCCAGGCCCGCGTGGATGATCTCGCGGCCGACCGCGTGGGCCAGCGCGATGTCCGTGCCGACGTTCGGGCCGAGCCAGCTCTCCGCCCACTCGGCGGTGGAGGTGCGGCGCGGGTCGACGGCGTACAGGCGGGCGCCGTTGCGGAGGCCCTTCAGGACGTGCTGGAAGAAGATCGGGTGCGCGAAACGGGCGTTGGAGCCCCACATCACGATGACGTCGGTGTGCTCGATCTCCTCGTAGGAGGAGGTGCCGCCGCCCGAGCCGAAGGCGGCCGACAGGCCCGCGACGCTCGGCGCGTGACAGGTGCGGTTGCAGGAGTCGACGTTGTGGGTGCCCATGACCACCCGGGCGAACTTCTGCGCCACGTAGTTCATCTCGTTGGTCGCCCGCGCGCAGGAGAACATCCCGAACGCGCCGCGGGCCGCCGCCAGGCCCCGGGCCGTGCGGTCCAGGGCCTCTTCCCAGGTCGCCCGGCGGAAGGGCTCGTCGCGCGCGTCCCGCACCAGGGGGTGGGTGAGGCGGGCGTAGGTCTTGGGGGTTCGGTCGCGTTTCGTCATGCGGCGCTCCTCGACGCGAGCAGGTCCGACAGGGCGTGCACGGTGCGCAGGGTGGGCACCGGGACCCCGGTGATCTCCGCCAGTTCGACGACGGCCGCGAGCAGGACGTCGAGTTCGAGCGGCTTGCCGCGCTCCAGGTCCTGGAGCGTGGAGGTGCGGTGGTCGCCGACCCGCTCGGCGCCCGCGAGGCGGCGTTCGATGGAGACGCCGACCTCGCAGCCGAGGGCCGCGGCGACCGCCAGCGTCTCGGTCATCATGGTCTCGATGACCTCGCGGGTGCCGCCGTGCCGGCACATCTGGCGCATGGTGGCCCGGACCAGGGCGCTGATCGGGTTGAAGGAGATGTTGCCCAGCAGCTTCAGCCAGATGTCGTTGCGCAGGTCGGGCTCGACCGGGCACTTCAGGCCGCCCGACCGCATCGCCTCGCTGAGCGCCAGGCACCGGGGCGAGACCTCCCGGCCCGGCTCGCCGATCGAGAACCGGGTGCCTTCCACATGCCGTACGACGCCCGGCTGTTCCAGTTCGGTGGCCGCGTACACGACGCAGCCGACGGCCCGTTCGGGCGCGAGCACCGCGCTGACCGCGCCGGCCGGGTCCACGCTCTCCAGACGGCGCCCGTCCCAGGGGCCGCCGTGCCGGTGGAAGTACCACCAGGGGATGCCGTTCTGGGCGGCCACGACCGCCGTGCTCCCGTGTAGCAGCGGCTCGATCAGCGGCCCGCACGCCGCGTACGAGTTGGCCTTCAGACCCAGGAACACATAGTCGGCCGGGCCGACTTCGGCCGGGTCGTCGGTGGCGCGCGGATGCGCGGTGAAGTCGCCGCGCGGGCTGCGCACCCGAACTCCGTACTGCCTCATGGCCGCCAGGTGCGGTCCACGGGCGATGAGATGCACGTCGGCGCCCGCACGGTGGAGCGCGGCGCCGACGTAGGCGCCGATCGCCCCGGCGCCGAGGACTGCGACTTTCATGGCGGGGAGCTCCGTTCGGTCGAGGGATACCGCGGAACTGCCGAACGAGATGTCGACGAAATATTGTCTACAGTATGGAAGTTGTCGCAGCAAGGCTTTGTGCAGCACTAGTGGTTGTCTGCTCAACAGACTTCTCAAGTGGTCTCGCGGTCCATACGGTTGGGGACCCATGAGTCCCCCCGTCGCACCCCCGGGCTGGAGCCGTTGGCTCGTTCCCCCGGCCGCTCTCTCGGTCCACCTCTCCATCGGGCAGGCCTACGCCTGGTCCGTGTTCAAACCGCCCCTGGAGTCCGCGCTCGGCCTCAGCGGCACGCAGAGCGCGCTGCCCTTCCAGCTCGGCATCGTCATGCTCGGCCTGTCCGCCGCGTTCGGCGGCACACTCGTGGAACGGCACGGGCCGCGCTGGGCGATGACCGTCGCCCTGGTCTGCTTCTCCTCCGGCTTCCTGCTCTCCGCGCTCGGCGCGGCGGCGGAGCAGTACTGGCTGATCGTCCTCGGCTACGGCTTCGTCGGCGGGATCGGCCTCGGCATCGGCTACATCTCGCCCGTGTCGACGCTGATCAAGTGGTTCCCCGACCGGCCGGGCATGGCCACCGGCATCGCCATCATGGGCTTCGGCGGCGGCGCCCTCATCGCCTCGCCCTGGTCGGCGCAGATGCTGAAGTCCTTCGGCACCGACAACTCCGGGATCGCCCTCGCCTTCCTCGTCCACGGACTGACGTACGCCGTCTTCATGCTGCTCGGCGTGCTCCTGGTGCGGGTGCCGCGGCCCAGGGAGGGGGCGGACGGCCGGCCCGCACCGCTGGAGGGCGTGCAGGTCTCGGCGCGTTCTGCCGTGCGCACCCCGCAGTTCTGGCTGCTGTGGATCGTGCTCTGCATGAACGTCACGGCCGGCATCGGCATCCTGGAGAAGGCCGCGCCGATGATCACCGACTTCTTCGCCGACACCTCCACCCCGGTGTCCGCGACCGCGGCGGCCGGCTTCGTGGCCCTGCTGTCGGCGGCCAACATGGCGGGCCGGATCGGCTGGTCGTCGGCCTCCGACCTGATCGGACGCAAGAACATCTACCGCGTCTACCTCGGTGCCGGCGCGCTCATGTACACCCTGATCGCGCTGTTCGGCGACTCCTCCAAGCCGCTGTTCGTCCTGTGCGCCCTGGTCGTGCTCTCCTTCTACGGCGGCGGCTTCGCCACCGCCCCCGCCTACCTCAAGGACCTCTTCGGCACCTACCAGGTCGGCGCGATCCACGGGCGGCTGCTCACCGCCTGGTCGCTGGCCGGCGTCCTCGGGCCGCTGATCGTGAACTGGATCGCGGACCACCAGGAGGAGGCGGGACGGCACGGCTCGGCCCTGTACGGCACCTCCTTCCTCATCATGATCGGGCTGCTGGTCGTCGGCTTCGTCGCCAACGAACTCGTCCGCCCCGTCCACGCCCGGCACCACGAACCCGCGACCGCCACCCCCGCGCCGAAGGAGGGCAACGATGTCACCCGACCGCAGCCAGAGTCCGCCTGAGGCCGCCGAGGTGCCCGACCGGCGGCCGCTGATCGCCTTCACCTGGCTCTGGGTGGGCGCCCCGCTCGCCTACGGGCTGTACGAACTCGTGCGGAAGGCGACCCAGCTCTTCACCGGGTGAGGGCGGGCACCGGCGGGCGGACCGCCCGGGGCGGCGGAGGGTGCTGACCGAAGCCGACAAGCCCGGCGCCGGTTTCCTGTCGTATCACCTGCCGTCGTACCCGTCGGTCACTGATCACACTGGTGGATCCCGTACCCCCGAGGCAGCGAGGACTCCACCCATGCACCACGGCTCCCGCATCACCGCCGTCGGCCACTACCAGCCCGCCCGGATCCTCACCAACGAGGACCTGGCGGGCATGGTCGACACCAGCGACGAGTGGATCAGGAGCCGGGTGGGCATCCGTTCGCGCCGGATCGCCGGACCCGACGAGCCGGTCGACGAGCTGGCCGGCCACGCCGCCGCGAAGGCGCTCGCGGCGGCCGGGCTGACCCCCGCCGACGTGGACCTGGTCGTGGTCGCCACCTCCACCGCGATCGACCGCTCCCCGAACACCGCGGCCCGGGTCGCCGCCCGCCTCGGCATCCCCGGCCCCGCCGCGCTGGACCTCAACGTGGTGTGCGCGGGCTTCACCCACGCCCTGGCCACCGCCGACCACGCCGTACAGGTGGGGTCCTCCAGCCGGGCGCTGGTCGTCGGCGCGGACAAGATGTCCGAGGTCACCGACTGGACCGACCGCACCACCTGCGTGCTGGTCGGCGACGGGGCGGGGGCCGCCGTCGTCGAGGCCTGCGCGCCGGGCGAGGAGGCGGGGATCGGTCCCGTGCTGTGGGGGTCGGTGCCCGAGATGGGCAACGCGGTCCGCATCGAGGGGACGCCGCCGCGGTTCGCGCAGGAGGGGCAGAGCGTCTACCGCTGGGCGACCACCAAGCTGCCCGCCATCGCGCGCCGGGCCTGCGAGCGGTCCGGCCTCGAACCCGCCGACCTCGCCGCGGTCGTCCTGCACCAGGCCAACCTGCGCATCATCGAACCCCTCGCCGCGAAGATCGGTGCCGTCAACGCCGTGGTCGCCCGCGATGTCGTCGAGTCCGGCAACACCTCCGCGGCGAGCATCCCGCTCGCGCTGTCCAAGCTGGTGGAGCGGGGCGAGATCACCACCGGCGACCCGGTGCTGCTCTTCGGCTTCGGCGGCAACCTCTCCTACGCCGGACAGGTCGTCCGCTGCCCCTGAGGGCCCCGGCGCCCCCGATGTGACCTGGCCTACACCCCGGGCCCGCGGCCGAGCGCGCCGTAGACTGTAGACGAAAGACAATCAATACTTTGCCTGTTGATTGCTTTCCGGCTGCCGAGGGGGACTGATGTTGTCCGCAGGACTGCCCCAGGGGGCGGTGCCCAGGCTCGAACGGCCCGGCCCGCTGCGGGACCGTGTCTACGAGGCGCTGCTCGAACTCATCACCACCCGGGCCCTGCGGCCCGGCCAGCACCTCGTCGAGAGCGAACTCGCCGGGCACCTCGGGGTGTCGCGGCAGCCGGTGCGCGAGGCACTGCAACGGCTCAACACCGAGGGCTGGGTCGATCTGCGCCCCGCGCAGGGGGCGTTCGTGCACGAGCCGACGGAGGAGGAGGCGGACCAGCTCCTGACGGTGCGTACCCTCCTGGAGGCCGAGGCGGCGCGGCTCGCCGCGGCCAACGCCTCCAGTGCCGGCATCGCCGCGCTGGAGGAGCTGTGCGCGGAGGGGGAGCGGGCCGTCGCCGCCGAGGACGTGGACGCCACCGTCGCCGTCAACGCCCGCTTCCACGGCAAGGTCATGGAGCTGGCGGGCAACGCGGTGCTGGCCGAACTCGCCGCGCAGGTCGACCGCCGGGTCCGCTGGTACTACACCCCGGTCGCCCGGCAGCGCGGCCGGCAGTCCTGGATCGAGCACCGCAAGCTGATCGCCGCCATCACCGAGCGGGACGAGCAGGCGGCGTCCCGGCTGATGCGCGAGCACACCGAACACACCCGCCACTCGTACCACGAGCGCGAAGGAAGCTGAGGTCACCGCCCGTTCGGGGCGCGTTCCCAGGCCGTCCGGCACCTTGGCCGGGCGGCCTCGTCGCGTCCGGGGTCGTCGGGTGCCGCGCCCTTCTTTGTCCACTCAGAGGAGAAAGTTCGCAGCAATTCATGCGTGACTTCTTCCCACACCCGGCGCCCGCTGCTACGTTCCCTCCGAAAGCACGCCACGGGAGCAAGCCAGGGACGTGGCCGGAAACCGGCGGACTCAAGGCCGATCGAGGCGGGGAGGGGCTCGTGAGACGCATGACCGCACGACCCGCGAACGCCCACCAAGCGCGACTGCTCCAGCTGTTGCGCGACGGCGGGCCCAACTCCCGCGCCCAGCTGGGCGACCAGGTCGACCTCTCCCGGTCCAAACTGGCCGTCGAGGTGGACCGGCTGCTGGAGACCGGTCTCGTCGTGGCCGACGGACTCGCCGCCTCGCGCGGCGGGCGCCGCAGCCACAACGTCCGTCTCCATCCCGGACTGCGCTTCCTCGGCGTCGACATCGGCGCGACCTCGGTCGACGTCGCCGTCACCAACGCCGAGCTGGAGATCCTCGGGCACATCAACCAGCCCATGGACGTGCGCGAGGGCCCGGTCGCGGTCTTCGAGCAGGTGCTGTCCATGGCCGCCAAACTGCGCGCCTCCGGGCTCGCGGAGGGCTTCGACGGCGCCGGCATCGGCGTCCCGGGGCCGGTCCGCTTCCCCGAGGGCGTGCCGGTGGCTCCGCCGATCATGCCGGGCTGGGACGGCTTCCCCGTACGGGAGGCACTCAGCCAGGAACTGGGCTGCCCGGTCATGGTCGACAACGACGTGAACCTGATGGCGCTGGGCGAGCAGCACGCGGGCGTCGCCCGCACCCAGCACGACTTCCTCGTCGTCAAGATCGGTACCGGCATCGGCTGCGGCATCGTCGTCGGCGGGGAGGTCTACCGCGGGACCACGGGCAGCGCGGGCGACATCGGGCACATCCAGGCCGTGCCCGAGGGACGTCCGTGCGCCTGCGGCAACCGCGGCTGCCTGGAGGCCCACTTCAGCGGCGCGGCCCTGGCCCGCGACGCCACGGAGGCCGCCCAGCAGGGCCGGTCGGCCGAGCTCGCGAACCGGCTGGCGGCGAACGGGGGCCTCAGCGCCGCCGACGTCGCCGCCGCGGCCGCCGCGGGCGACGCCACCGCGCTGGACCTGATCAGGGAGGGCGGCCGCAGCACCGGCCAGGTCATCGCCGGCCTGGTCAGCTTCTTCAACCCGGGCCTGGTGGTGATCGGCGGCGGGGTGACCGGCCTCGGCCACAACCTGCTCGCCGCGATCCGCACCCAGGTCTACCGCCAGTCGCTGCCCCTGGCGACCGGCAACCTGCCCATCGTCCTCGGGGAGCTGGGACCCACCGCCGGAGTCATCGGCGCGGCCCGGCTGATCAGCGACCACCTCTTCTCACCCGCGTAACCGCCGTTCGGTTCACGAGCTCCACCAGCACAGCGCTCCGCACAGCCCTGCCCTGCCCTGCTCCGTACCGTCCTGTTCCGTCACCCCCCGTTCCGCCACGCCCTGCTCTGCTCTGCCCTGACACCGGCCCGCACGCCCGCCGAGGGGACCTCACATGGCACCAGAACCACCGCTGCTCAGCATGTCCGGCATCACCAAGTCGTTCCCCGGAGTCCGGGCCCTCGACGGCGTCGACCTCGACGTCCAGGCCGGCGAGGTGCACTGCCTCCTCGGCCAGAACGGCGCCGGAAAGTCCACGCTCATCAAGGTGCTGGCCGGCGCCCACCAGCCCGACACCGGCACCATCCGCTGGCGCGGCGACGAGGTCACCCTGCGCTCGCCGATCGCGGCCATGCGCCTGGGCATCGCCACCATCTACCAGGAACTCGACCTGGTCGAGCACCTGTCGGTCGCCGAGAACGTCCACCTCGGACACGAGCCGACCGCCGCCGGCTTCGTCGTCCGGGGCAGGGCGGCCAAGGCGTCCACGGCCGCACTGCTCAAACGCCTCGGGCACCCCGAGGTCGACCCGGGGCGGCTGGTCGGCGACCTGTCGGCGGCGCAGCAGCAGATCGTGTCGATGGCACGGGCGCTCTCCCACGACGTACGGCTGATCGTGATGGACGAGCCGTCCGCCGCCCTCGACCCGGACGAGGTCGACAACCTCTTCCGCATCGTCGCCGACCTCACCGCCGACGGCGTCGCCGTCGTCTACATCTCGCACCGCCTGGAGGAGATCCGCCGCATCGGCGACCGGGTCACCGTCCTCAAGGACGGCCGGGCGGTGGCCCGCGGCCTGCCCGCCGAGTCGACGCCCACCCGCGAGGTGGTGGCGCTGATGACGGGACGCAACGTCGAGTACGTCTTCCCGGACCGGCCCACCGCGCCGCCCGCCGCCGAACCCGTGCTGAGCGTGCGGGGACTGGCCCGGCAGGGCGAGTTCGCCCCGCTCGACCTGGAGGTGCGCCCCGGCGAGATCGTCGGCCTCGCGGGACTCGTCGGCTCCGGCCGGTCCGAGATCCTGGAGACGGTCTACGGAGCCCGGAAGGCGAGCGCCGGCCAGGTCCTCGTCGACGGGCGTCCGCTCAGGCCGGGCAGCGTGCGCGCCGCGGTGCGCGCCGGGCTCGGACTCGCCCCCGAGGAACGCAAGGCCCAGGCCCTGCTGATGCTGGAGTCCGTCACCCGCAACGTGTCGGTCTCCGCCATGTCCCGCTTCTCGCGCGGCGGCTGGATCGACCGCGGCGCCGAACTCGGCGCGGCCCGCGCGGCCACCCGCGAGCTGTCGCTGCGGCCCGACAACCCGTCCGTGCCCGTGCGCACCCTCTCCGGCGGCAACCAGCAGAAGGCGGTGCTCGCCCGCTGGCTGCTGCGCGGCTGCCGGGTCCTGCTGCTCGACGAACCCACCCGCGGCGTCGACGTCGGCGCCCGCGCCGAGCTGTACGCCGTCATCCGGCGTCTGGCCGACGAGGGCCTCGCCGTCCTGCTGGTCTCCAGCGAGGTGCCCGAGGTGCTGGGTCTCGCCGACCGCGTCCTGGTGCTGCGCGAGGGCCGCGTCGTGCACGAGGCCCCCGCCCGCGAACTCGACGAACACCGCGTACTCGACCTCGTGATGGAAGGAAGTCCGGCGTCATGACGCAGCACGTGTCCCCGCCGCGGGACGGCACCGGCAAGGCGGCACCCGTGGACGCTCCGCCCGCCTGGCGGGTCCGGTTGGGCCGCGCCGACGTCCGCACCCTCACCCTGCTCGGCGTGCTCGCCGTACTGGTCCTCATCGGCGGCATCACCCAGCCCGACTCGTTCCTCGACACCCGCAACCTCCAACTGGTGCTCACCCAGGCGTCCGTGATCGGCGTCGTCACCGTCGGCATGACCTTCGTCATCGTCTCCGGCGGCATCGACCTGTCGGTCGGCGCCATCGTCGCCCTCGCCTCGGTGTGGGCGACCACGGTCGCCACCCAGGAGTACGGGTTCTTCGGCATCCTCTTCACCGCGATCGTGGTGGGCGTGGGCTGCGGCCTGGTCAACGGGGTGCTCATCGCCTTCGGCCAGATGGTGCCGTTCATCGCCACCCTCGCCATGCTGGCCTCGGCCCGCGGCCTCGCGCTCCAGATCACCGACGGCCAGACCCAGGTCGTCAGCGTCTCCAGCGTCCTGGACCTCGGCGAACGCGACGCCTACATCCTCGGCATCCCGCCGCTGGTCCTGGTGTTCGCGGCCGTCACCGTCATCGGCTGGCTGGTGCTCAACCGGACCACCTTCGGACGGCGCACCGTCGCCGTCGGCGGCAACGCGGAGGCCGCCCGTCTCGCCGGCATCGACGTCCGCCGCCAGCGGCTCTACCTTTACCTGCTGTCCGGGCTGTGCTGCGGCATCGCGGCCTTCCTGCTGATCGTCCTGGCCGGCTCCGGCCAGAACACCAACGGCAACCTCTACGAACTCGACGCCATCGCCGCCGCGATCATCGGCGGAACCCTGCTGACCGGCGGCCGGGGCCACATCCTCGGCTCCGTGCTGGGCGTCCTGATCTTCACCACGATCACCAACATCTTCGCCCTGAACAACCTGCAGACCGACGTGCAGCAGATCGCCAAGGGCGCGATCATCGTCGCCGCCGTGCTGGTCCAGCGCCGTACCGCAAGCACGCATTGAGGAAAGGGTTCACCGTCATGACGAAGCTCACGAGTCGCAGAGGGCTGCTCTTCGGAGCCGCCGCCGTGTCCGCCGGTGCCGTCCTCACGGGGTGCACCAGCAACGACCCCGACAACGGCGACGACAAGGCCGCCGCCGACACCCAGCCGGCCGCGGACGACAAGCCCGGCAAGCCGATCACCATCGGCTACGCGGGTCCGCAGGCCGACCACGGCTGGCTCAACGCCATCAACGACCAGGCCAAGAAGCGCGCGGAGAAGTACTCGGAGGTCACCCTCGAGGTCACCGAGGGCTCCAACGACACCGCGCAGCAGATCGGCCAGATCGAGACCCTCATCAACAAGAAGGTCGACGTCCTGGTGGTGCTGCCCGCCGACGGCAAGGCGCTCACCCAGGTCGGCCTCAAGGCGATGCGGGCCGGCATCCCGGTCATCAACCTGGACCGCATCTTCAACAGCCCCCAGGCGTACCGCTGCTGGGTCGGCGGCGACAACTACGGCATGGGCCTCAACGCCGCCCACTACATCGGCGAGAAGCTCAAGGACAAGCCGAACGCGAAGGTCATAGAGCTGGCCGGCATCGACAACCTGGAACTGACCCAGCAGCGCACCCAGGGCTTCGACGACGGACTGAAGAACTACCCGAACATCAAGAAGGTGGCCCGCCAGGCCGCCGAGTTCACCGTCGAGTCCGGCCAGGCCAAGATGGCCCAGCTGCTCCAGGCCCAGTCGGACTTCGACGCCCTGTGGAACCACGACGACGACCAGGGCGTGGGCGCCCTGCGCGCCATCGAGCAGGCCGGACGCGACGACTTCCTGATGGTCGGCGGCGCGGGCGCGCTCTCCGCCTTCGAGGCCATCAAGGCCGACCGCGGCGTTCTGAAGGCGACGGTGCTCTACCCGCCGACCATGGCCGCCTCCGCGATCGACCTGGCCCGGGCGCTCGGCCAGAACAAGGGCATCAGCGGGCTGGCCGAGTTCGAGATCCCCTCGACCGTCACCTGCTACTCGGCCGTGGTCGACAAGGAGAACGTCGACCAGTACATGTCCACGGGCTTCAAGTGACGGACGCCGTCCCGGCGCCGGCCTGACCAGCCGGCCCGCCGGGGCGGGGCCCACCCCACCGCGCCACCACGACGAGGAGGACATCCGCATGGGACAGCCGCAGCAGCCCGAGGGGGCCGGCGCCGAGGAGGCAGCCGCCGGGACCGACAGCGGGACCGATACCGGGACCGACGCCGGGGCCGGGGCGGCGACGGGGGCGTCCGCGACCAGACCGCCCCTGCGCGTCGGCATGATCGGCTACGCCTTCATGGGCGCCGCCCACTCCCAGGGCTGGCGCACCGCCGGACGCGTCTTCGACCTGCCGCTGAACCCGGTACTGGCCGCGATCTGCGGGCGGGACGCCGACGCCGTCCGCCTCGCGGCCGACCGGCACGGCTGGGCGAGCACCGAGACCGACTGGCGGGCCCTGGTCGAACGGGACGACATCGACCTCGTCGACATCTGCACGCCCGGCGACAGCCACGCCGAGATCGCGCTGGCCGCGCTCGCCGCCGGGAAACACGTCCTGTGCGAGAAGCCGCTGGCCAACACCGTCGAGGAGGCGCAGGAGATGACCCGCGCCGCCGAGCAGGCCGGGACGCGCGGGCAGCTGGCGATGGTCGGCTTCAACTACCGCCGGGTGCCGGCCACCGCGCTGGCCCGGCGGATGGTCGCCGAGGGCCGCGTCGGCCGGCTGCGGCACCTGCGGGTGACCTACCTCCAGGACTGGCTGGTCGACCCCAAGGCCCCGCTCACCTGGCGGCTGCGCAAGGAGCTGGCCGGGTCGGGGGCGCTCGGCGACCTCGGCGCCCACATCGTCGACCTCGCCCAGTACCTGTCGGGGGAGCGGATCGCGGGCGTCTCCGCCCTCACCGAGACCTTCGTACGGGAACGCCCGCTGCCCGCCGGCGCCTCCCGGGGCCTGTCCGCGGGCTCGGCGGACGGGGTGACGGGACAGGTCACCGTGGACGACGCCGCCGTCTTCACCGGCCGCCTCACCTCCGGCGCCCTGGTCTCCTTCGAGGCCACCCGGTACGCCACCGGCCGCAAGAACGCCCTGCGCATCGAACTCAACGGCGAGCGCGGCTCCCTCGCCTTCGACCTGGAACGGCTCAACGAGCTGGAGTACCACGACGGCACCGAGCCGGGGGAGCACGCGGGCTTCCGCCGCATCCTCGTCACCGAACCCGAACACCCCTACCTGGACGCCTGGTGGCCGCCGGGCCACGGGCTCGGCTACGAGCACACCTTCGTGCACCAGGCGCGCGATCTCGTCCACGCCGTCGCCGAGGGCCGCGCGCCCGAACCCTCCTTCGCCGACGGGCTGCACGTGCAGCGCGTGCTCGCGGCCGTGGAGGAGAGCGCCGAGAAGAACTCCGTCTACACCCCGATCATGCTCTGAGGAGGCCGGCAGCGACATGCCACGCAACTTCACGCTCTTCACCGGACAGTGGGCGGACCTGCCGCTGGAGGAGGTCTGCCGCCTCGCCCGCGACTTCGGCTACGACGGCCTGGAACTCGCCTGCTGGGGCGACCACTTCGAGGTCGACAAGGCCCTGGCCGACCCCTCCTACGTCCAATCCCGGCACCAGCTGCTCGACAAGTACGGCCTCAAGTGCTGGGCCGTCTCCAACCACCTGGTCGGCCAGGCCGTCTGCGACGCCATCATCGACGAACGCCACGAGGCGATCCTCCCCGCCCGCATCTGGGGCGACGGCGACGCCGAAGGCGTACGGCAGCGCGCCGCGGCCGAGATCAAGGACACCGCGCGCGCCGCCGCCCGGCTCGGCGTCGACACCGTCATCGGCTTCACCGGCTCGGCGATCTGGCACCTGGTGGCCATGTTCCCGCCCGCCCCCGCGTCGATGATCGAGCGCGGCTACCAGGACTTCGCGGACCGCTGGAACCCGATCCTCGACGTCTTCGACGCCGAGGGCGTGCGGTTCGCCCACGAGGTGCACCCCAGCGAGATCGCCTACGACTACTGGACCACGCAGCGCGCCCTGGAGGCGGTCGACCACCGGCCCGCGTTCGGCCTGAACTTCGACCCCTCCCACTTCGTGTGGCAGGACCTCGACCCCGTCGGCTTCCTGTGGGACTTCCGCGACCGCGTCTACCACGTCGACTGCAAGGAGGCCCGCAAGCGCCTCGACGGCCGCAACGGGCGGCTCGGCTCCCACCTGCCGTGGGGCGACCCGCGGCGCGGCTGGGACTTCGTGTCGGCCGGGCACGGCGACGTCCCCTGGGAGGACGTGTTCCGCATGCTGCGCTCCATCGACTACCAGGGCCCCGTCTCCGTCGAGTGGGAGGACGCCGGCATGGACCGGCTCCAGGGCGCGCCCGAGGCCCTGAACCGGCTCAAGGCCTTCGACTTCGAGCCGCCCAGCACGTCCTTCGACGCCGCGTTCAACAGCTGACCGCGCGCCGCGCGCAGGTCGGGACGGGGACCGGAGCAGCCGCCGGTCCCCGGTCCGGGCTGCCCGTATCCCGCTTTGTCCTGAGTTGGGAAAAAGTTCAACGGGTCTCGGCCCAAGGGGTGTTGGCCGCGGAAGAACGCGGTTACCGTCCCTGAAGTGTTCAGGACACTCACGCCTCCGGGGTGACGGCGCACCCCGGCGCCCGCATCGCACGTCACCGCACCCATCCCGTACGGCCCACCCGTTCCCGGAGGGACTTCGTGCACAGAACCAGACTCAACGGCACCACGACCGCGAGGCGCCCCAGGCTTCGCACCACCCTCGCCCTGTTCACCGGCCTGCTGCTGGCCGTGGGCACCCCGGCGACCGTCGCCGGCGCCCACCCGGGCCACCCGGAGCACGACGAGACGGCGGCCGCCGCCGACGGACAGTTCCAGCAGGTACCGCTCGCCAAGGGCGAGCCCGAGATGGGCGAGCCGATGTCGCTCGCGGTGCTCCCGGACCGCAGCGTCCTGCACACCGCCCGCGACGGCACACTGCGCCTGACCGACCAGGGCGGCGTCACCAAGGTCGCCGGCAAGATCCCCGTCTACAACCACGACGAGGAGGGCCTCCAGGGCGTAGGCATCGACCCGGACTTCGAGAACAACCGGGCGATCTACCTCTACTACGCCCCGCCGCTCGACACCCCCGCGGGCGACGCCCCGGAGAACGGCACCGCCGAGGACTTCAAGAAGTTCGACGGCGTCAACCGCCTCTCCCGCTTCGTCCTGAACGCCAACGGCACGCTGGACATGGCCAGCGAGAAGAAGGTCCTGGACGTCGCGGCCTCCCGCGGCACCTGCTGCCACGTCGGCGGCGACATCGCCTTCGACGCCGAGGGCAACCTCTACCTGTCCACCGGCGACGACACCAACCCCTTCGCCTCCGACGGCTACACGCCGATCGACGAGCGCCCGGACCGCAACCCGGCCTTCGACGCCCGCCGCAGCGCCGGCAACACCAACGACCTGCGCGGCAAGCTGCTGCGCATCAAGGTCGCCGAGGACGGCTCGTACACCATCCCGGAGGGCAACCTCTTCGAGCCGGGCACGGAGAAGACCCGCCCCGAGATCTACGCGATGGGGTTCCGCAACCCGTTCCGGATCAGCGTCGACCAGAAGACCGGCACGGTCTACGTCGGCGACTACGGCCCCGACGCGGGCGCCGCCGACCCGAAGCGCGGCCCGGCGGGACAGGTCGAGTTCGCCAAGGTCACCAAGGCCGCCAACTTCGGCTGGCCCTTCTGCACCGGTGACAACGACCCGTACGTCGACTACGACTTCGCCACCAAGACCTCCGGCGAGACCTTCGACTGCGCGGCCCCGAAGAACACCTCCCCGCACAACACGGGCCTCACCGACCTGCCGCCCGCGCAGGCCGCGTGGATCCCGTACGACGACGACTCCGTGCCCGAGTTCGGCAGCGGCTCCGAGTCCCCGATGGGCGGCCCGGTCTACCGCTACGACCCCGACCTCGACTCCAAGGTCAAGTTCCCCGAGGAGTACGACGGCGACTTCTTCGCCGGCGAGTTCGGCCGCCGCTGGATCAAGCGGATCGAGCAGACCGAGGACGGCGCGGTCTCGAAGATCAACGACTTCCCGTGGACTGGCACCCAGATCATGGACATGGAGTTCGGCCCCGACGGCGCGCTCTACGTCCTCGACTACGGCCTGTCCTGGTTCCAGGGCGACAAGGACTCCGCCCTGTACCGGATCGAGAACGCCGCGGACGGCTTCTCCCCGATCGCCGAGGTGAGCGCCGACAAGACGTCGGGCGCGGCCGGGCTCAAGGTGGCCTTCACCGGCTCCGCCAAGGACGCCGACTCCCCGGACCTCACCTACAGCTGGGACTTCGGCGACGGCACCAAGGGCGAGGGCCTCACGCCCACCCACAAGTACAAGAAGGTCGGCACCTACACCGCGACCTTCACCGCCAAGGACCCCGAGGGCAACACCGGCAACGCCAGCGTCCGGATCGTGGTCGGCAACACCGAGCCCAAGGTGGTCATCGAGACCCCCGGCAACGGCACCCTTCTCCCCATGGGGGAGCCCATCCCCTTCAAGGTGAAGGTCACCGACCCCGAGGAGACCGTCGACTGCTCCAGGGTCAAGGTCGCCTACAGCCTCGGCCACGACTCCCACGCCCACGAGCTGACCAGCGAGATGGGCTGTGAGGGCACCCTCAACCCGCCGCCGGGCGACGGCGGCCACGACCCCAACGCCAACATCTACGGCGTCGTCGGCGCCAGCTACACCGACGGCGGGGCGAACGGCCAGGAGGCCCTGACCGGCACCGCCCGCACCGTGATCCAGCCGCCGCACCGCCAGGCCGAGCACTTCACCACCCAGCAGGGCGTGTCGCCGATCGACAAGACCGGCGCCAACGGCGGCAAGACCGTCGGCGACATCAACGACGGCGACTGGATCTCCTTCAGCCCCTACAAGTTCGACGGGCAGAAGAAGCTGACCGTACGGGCCTCCTCCGGCGGCGCCGGCGGCTACCTGGAGCTGCGCACCGGATCGCCCACCGGCCCGCTGCACGGCTCGGCGTACATCCCGCCGACCGGCAGCTGGGAGACCTTCCAGAACGTCGACGTGCCGCTGCGGGCCCTGCCCAAGAAGACCACCGACATCTACCTGGTCTTCAAGGGCGGCGAGGGCGCGCTGTACGACATCGACGACTTCGAGTTCTCCAAGGAGCCGTTCACGGCCGGCAAGAAGGTCCTGGTCTTCTCCAAGACCGCCGGCTTCCGTCACGACTCCATCCCGGCGGGCATCGCCGCCCTGAAGGAGCTGGGCACCCCGGCCGGCATCTCCGTCACCGCGACCGAGGAGGCCGGACAGTTCACCACGGCCAACCTCGCCAAGTACGACGCGGTCGCCTTCCTGTCCACCACCGGTGACGTCCTCAACGCCGATCAGCAGAAGGCGTTCGAGAACTACGTCAAGAACGGCGGCGGCTACCTGGGCATCCACGCCGCCGCCGACACCGAGTACGACTGGGAGTTCTACGGCGGCCTCGTCGGCGCCTACTTCCACTCGCACCCGGCCATCCAGAAGGCCACCGTCCGCGTCGAGGACCACGACCACCCGGCCACCGCGCACCTGGACGACGCCTGGGAGCACACCGACGAGCTGTACAACTACCGCACCAACCCGCGTGAGCAGGCCAAGGTCCTCGCCACCCTCGACGAGACCACCTACCAGGGCGGGAACATGAAGGGCGACCACCCGATCGCCTGGTGCCAGAACTACGGCGGCGGCCGCTCCTTCTACACCGGCCTCGGCCACACCAAGGAGTCCTACGCGGACGAGGCCTTCCGCGGCCACCTGCTCGGCGGCATGCAGTACGCCACCGGCCAGGTCAAGGCCGACTGCAAGCCGGCCAAGGGCTACCGGGACATCTTCAACGGCCAGACCCTGGACGGCTGGAAGCAGGCCGGTCCCGGAAAGTTCAACGTCAAGGACGGCGTCCTGGAGTCCGAGGGCGGCATGGGCCTGCTCTGGTACCAGGCCAAGGAGCTGAAGTCGTACTCCCTCAAGCTCGACTGGAAGATGCGGGGCGACGACAACTCCGGTGTCTTCGTGGGCTTCCCGGCCTCCGACGACCCCTGGTCCGCGGTGAACAAGGGCTACGAGGTGCAGATCGACGCCACGGACGCCGTGGACCGCACCACCGGTGCGATCTACACGTTCAAGGCGGCGAACATCAAGGCCCGCGACCAAGTTCTGCGGCCGCCCGGCCAGTGGAACTCCTACGAGATCAAGGTCCAGGGCGAACGCCTCCAGGTGTTCCTCAACGGAGTCAAGATCAACGACTTCACCAACAAGGACCCCGAGCGGAGCCTGACCGACGGCTACATCGGCCTCCAGAACCACGGCGCCGACGACCAGGTCTCCTTCCGCAACATCCAGCTGAAGGAACTGCCCTCCTAGGGCGGACCCGCCCCTGAGGGGGCGACCGGAACGGCGGCGGGCGGAGGACGCCGGACCTCCGCCCGCCGTCACCCCGAACGGAACACCCCCGGCTGCACCACCGCTCGTGTGTGCCCGACGCGCTCGACAAGGAGGCTGCCCATGTCCGCGTCCCCCTCCGCTTCCTCCCCTGGCTCCCGTACCGGTGTCTGGCTGATCGGGGCCCGCGGTTCCGTCGCCACCACGGTGGTGGCGGGCTGTGCCGCCGTGACCGCGGGGCTGAACCCCCCGACCGGCATGGTCACCGAGACCCCCGACTTCGCCGGCACCGCGCTGCCCGCGCTCTCCTCCCTCGTCTTCGGCGGTCACGACACCGTGGACTGCCCCCTGCCCAAGCGGGCGGAGGCCCTGGCCGCGGGGGGCGTGCTGCCGCACGGACTGCCCTCGGCCGTCGGCGCCGAACTGGCCGCGGCCGACCGCGAGATCCGCCCGGGCGGCCCGCTGCCCGGCGACACCCGCGACGAGGAGACGCTGATCGCCGCGTTCGCCGCGGACATCACCGACTTCGCACGACGCTCGGGAGCGGAGCGGACCGTGGTGGTGAACGTGGCCTCCACCGAACCCGCGCCCACCGGAGACGCCCTTCCCGCCAGCTCGCTGTACGCGGCCGCCGCCCTGCGCGCCGGCTGCCCGTACGTCAACTTCACCCCGTCGACCGGTCTGCACCACCCGGCGCTGGCCGCACCGGCCGCGGCGAGCGGCCTGCCCTACGCGGGCCGGGACGGCAAGACCGGGCAGACCCTGCTGCGCTCGGTGCTGGGCCCGATGTTCACGCAGCGGGCGCTGGCGGTGCGCGCCTGGTCGGGCACGAACCTGCTGGGCGGCGGTGACGGCGCCGCCCTCGCCGACCCGGCGGCCGCCGCGGCGAAGAACGCCGGCAAGGAACGCGTCCTCGCCGACACCCTCGGCGCCCCCGTCGAGGGCGAGGTCCACATCGACGACGTGCCCGCGCTCGGCGACTGGAAGACCGCCTGGGACCACATCGCCTTCGACGGCTTCCTCGGCGCCCGCATGATCCTCCAGACCACCTGGCAGGGCTGTGACTCGTCCCTCGCCGCACCGCTCGTCCTCGACCTGGCCCGCCTGGTCGCCCGCGCCCACGAGCGGGGCCTGTCCGGCCCCCTGGGCGCACTGGGCTTCTTCTTCAAGGACCCGGTGGGGGACGGACCGTCGTCCCTGGCCGAGCAGTACACGGAGCTGAAACGCTTCGCCGGGCGGCTGGCGGACGACCCCCGCACCGGCTCCGCCGCCGAAGCCCCCGACGCCGCCGACGCCGCCGCCGGGGAACGCGGGGCGCGGCGATGAACCGCACCGCCGCCACCGGCAGGGAGACGACCGCAGGGGAACCCGGAGCGCGGCGGGATTCCGGAGCGCGGCAGGAGACCGGAGCGCGGCGGGAGGCCGGAGCGCGGCCGACGGACGCCCCCGGCTCCCCGGCCACCGCACCGCCGTCCGGCCGTCCCGGGCCGAGCGCACCCGGCACCCACTCCTCCCGCGCCGGCGCCTGGGCCGAACTGCTGCGCCTGCCCGCCCTGTTCACCGTGCCCGGCGACGCCCTGGCCGGTGCGGCGGCTGCCGGTGCGCGCCCCGGGCCCCGCACCCTGCTCGCCATCGGCTCCTCCCTGTGCCTGTACGAGGCGGGTATGGCCCTCAACGACTGGGCCGACCGCGTGGAGGACGCCGCGGAACGCCCCCACCGCCCCTTGCCGTCCGGGCGTATCCGCCCCGCCGCCGCGCTGACCGCCGCCGGTGCCCTCACCGGCGCCGGGCTGGCGCTGGCGGCCGGTGCGGGGCGCCCGGCCCTCGCGGTCGCGGCGCCGCTGGCGGCCACCGTCTGGGCCTACGACCTCGCCCTGAAGCACACCCCGGCCGGTCCGGCGGCCATGGCGGCGGCCCGCGGCCTCGACCTGCTCCTGGGCGCGGCCGCCACCGGCGGCGGCACCCGCGCTGCGCTGCCCTCCGCCGCGCTGCTCGGCAGCCACACCCTCGCGGTCACGGCCGTCTCCCGCCGGGAGACCACGGGCGGCTCCGTCCTGGCCCCGCTGGCCGCCCTCGCCACGACGGGGGCGCTGACCGGCCTGGTCGCCCGCCGCCGCACCCGACTCCCGGCAGGCCGGCGGGCAGCAGCCGCCCCCGGCCTGCCGGGCTCCACCCCGGCACCCGCCGCCACCGACATCCTCGCCACCGCCCTGGGCGTCGCCTACGCCGCGACGGCCGCCCGCCCCTACGTCCACGCCGCGCTCAACCCCTCACCCCCGCTCACCCAACGCGCCGTGGGCGGCGGCATCCGGGCCACGGTCCCGCTCCAGGCCGCGCTCGCCGCCCGCTCCGGTGCGCCCGGTGCGGGGGCCGTGTCCCTCCTGGTCGCGGCCCTCGCACCGGCCGGCCGGCTGTTCGCGAGGAGGTCCGCCATGAGGAAGGTGAGCATCACATGAGCCGGAACCCGAACCACGGACGGACGCGGGGGCCGAGCCCGCGAGCGAACGAGGCCGGGACCGGGGCCGGGGCCGCGGTCCAGGTCGGGGTAGGGCTCGGGGCCAGGGCCGGGGCCGGAGGTGCCGTGCAGCCGCTCCGCTTCGGCTACGGCACCAACGGTCTCGCCGACCTCCGCCTCGACGACGCCCTCGCCCTCCTCGCCGACCTCGGCTACGACGGCGTCGGCCTGACCCTCGACCACATGCACCTCGACCCGCTCGCCGACGACCTCGCCGCCCGCACCCGCCGGGTCGCCCGGCGCCTGGACGCGCTGGGTCTGGACGTCACCGTGGAGACCGGCGCCCGCTACGTCCTCGACCCGCGCCGCAAACACGGCCCCTCCCTGCTCGACCCCGACCCGGAGGACCGCGCCCGCCGCGCCGACCTCCTGGTGCGGGCCGTCCGGGTCGCGGCCGACCTCGGGGCCCACGCCGTGCACTGCTTCAGCGGCGTGACCCCGGCGGGCACGGACGAGGACACGGCCTGGAAGCGGCTGGCCGAGGCCCTCGCCCCGGTCCTGGACGCCGCCGCCACCGCGGGCGTCCCCCTTGCGGTGGAGCCCGAACCGGGGCATCTGCTCGCCACCCTCGCCGACTTCCACACCCTGCGCCGCACCCTCGGCGACCCCGGACACCTCGGGCTCACCCTGGACATCGGCCACTGCCAGTGCCTAGAACCGCTCCCTCCCGCCGACTGCGTGCGCGCCGCCGCTCCCTGGCTGCGCCACGTGCAGATCGAGGACATGCGCCGCGGTGTCCACGAACACCTCCCCTTCGGTGACGGCGAGATCGACTTCCCGCCCGTCCTGGAGGCCCTCGCCGCCACCGGCTACCAGGGCCTGACCGTCGTCGAACTGCCCCGCCACTCCCACGCGGGACCCCACTTCGCCGAACGCTCCCTCCCCTTCCTGCGCCGGGCCGCACCGGCGCCGGACCGCACCCACCGCTCGGGCGAGCCCTCCGCCACCCACTGAAGGGAGCCACACCATGACGCAGCCCCACGCCACCCACGTCACCCCCCACACCCAGGACGCGGAAGGCACTCCCGGCGGCCAGGACCCCCAGGGCACCACCCCCGCCCACGTCCCGCCCGCCGACCTGCGCGCCGCCCTCTCCGCCCGGCTCGGCGGAGCCGCCCGCGCCTGGCTGGACCAGGCCCTCGACGAGGCCGCCGCCCACCCCGGCACCCACGGCCCCATCTCGGTGTGGGAACTGCGCCTCGCCGAGGCCGGCCGCCGCTGCGGGCCCGCCCACGCCGACGCCGCCCGTGTCCTCGTCCTGCACGCCGCCCGCGCCGACACCGACGCCCTGACCCGGGTCTACACCCAGGGCACCGCCGACGAACGCCGCGCCGTCCTGCACGCCCTGCCCCACCTGGTGCCGGGACCGGACGCCCTCCCCCTCGTCGAGGACGCCCTGCGCACCAACGACACCCGGCTCGTCGCCGCCGCCCTCGGCCCCTACGCCGCCCGCCACCTCGACGCGCACCAGTGGCGGCACGCCGTACTGAAGTGCCTGTTCACCGGCGTCCCCGTGGACAGCGTGGCGGACCTCGCCCGCCGGGCCCGCGGCGACGACGAACTCGCCCGGATGCTCGCCGACTACGCCGCCGAACGCACCGCCGCCGACCGCGCCGTCCCCGAAGACCTGCACCGCGTCCTGGCCCTGACCGAGTCCGGGCACCCCGCGCCCGGTACGGCCGGCCCCCACGGCAAGGAGTCCTGATGCGCATCTTCGACCCCCACATCCACATGACCTCCCGCACCACCGACGACTACGAGGCCATGTACGCGGCAGGCGTCCGCGCCCTCGTCGAACCGTCCTTCTGGCTCGGCCAGCCCCGCACCTCTCCCGCCTCCTTCCGCGACTACTTCGACGCCCTGCTCGGCTGGGAACCCTTCCGCGCCGCCCAGTACGGCATCGCCCACCACTGCACCATCGCCCTCAACCCCAAGGAGGCCAACGACCCCCGGTGCCTGCCCGTCCTCGACGAGCTGCCTCGCTATCTCGTCAAGGACCGGGTGGTGGCGGTCGGTGAGATCGGCTACGACTCGATGACACCGGCCGAGGACACCGCGCTGGCCACCCAGCTCCAGCTCGCCGCCGACCACGGGCTGCCCGCCCTCGTGCACACCCCGCACCGCGACAAGCTCGCCGGTCTGCGCCGCACCCTGGACGCGGTCCGGGAGTCCGCGCTGCCGACGGAACGGGTCCTGGTCGACCACCTCAACGAGACCACCGTCAAGGAGGCCAAGGACAGCGGCGCCTGGCTGGGCTTCTCCGTCTATCCGGACACCAAGATGGACGAGGCCCGGATGGTCGCCCTGCTGCGCGAGTACGGCCCGGAACAGGTGCTGGTGAACTCCGCCGCCGACTGGGGCAGGAGCGACCCGCTCAAGACCCGCAAGGTCGGCGACCTGATGCTCGCCGAGGGCTTCACCGAGGACGACGTGGACCGGGTGCTGTGGCGCAACCCCGTCGCCTTCTACGGGCTCAGCGGACGGCTGGAACTCGACGTGGCCTCCGGCGAGGCCACGCACGAGGGCAACTCCATCCTGCGCGGCGGGGAGTGAGCCATGCGCTTCCGGCACCCCGACGGCTCCACCGTCCACCTCGCCTACTGCACCAACGTGCACCCCGCCGAGACCCTGGACGGCGTCCTCGCCCAGCTCCGCGACCACTGCGAGCCGGTCCGCAAACGCCTCGGCCGCGACCGCCTCGGCATCGGACTGTGGCTCGCCCGCGCCGCCGCCCAGGCGCTGGTCACCGACCCCGCCGCCCTGCGCGGCCTGCGCACCGAACTCGACCGGCGCGGCCTGGAGGTCGTCACCCTCAACGGCTTCCCCTATGAGGGCTTCGGCGCCGAGGAGGTCAAGTACCGGGTCTACAAGCCGGACTGGGCCGACCCCGAACGCCTGGAACACACCACCTCCCTGGCCCGGCTGCTCGCCGGACTGCTGCCCGACGACGTCACGGACGGCTCCATCTCCACCCTGCCGCTCGCCTGGCGCACCGCGTACGACGAGACCCGGGCCGACAAGGCGCGCGCCGCTCTCGTCACCCTCGCCGAACGCCTCGACGCGCTCCAGGAACTGACCGGCCGCTCCATCCGCATCGGCCTGGAACCGGAACCCGGCTGCGTCGTCGAGACCACCCAGGACGCCCTCGCCCCGCTGGCCGCGATCGCCCACGACCGCATCGGCGTCTGCGTCGACACCTGCCACCTCGCCACCTCCTTCGAAGATCCGGACACCGCCCTGGACGCCCTCACGGCCGCCCGCGTGCCCGTCGTCAAGTCCCAGCTGTCCGCGGCACTGCACGCCGAACACCCCGCCGACCCCGCGGTCCGCGCAGCCCTCGCCGCCTTCGCCGAGCCGCGCTTCCTGCACCAGACCCGCGCGACCACGCCCTCCGGCGGCCTGCACGGCACCGACGACCTCGACGAGGCCCTCGCGGACGGCGGTCCGCTGCCCGGCACCGCGCCCTGGCGTGCCCACTTCCACGTCCCCCTGCACGCGGCCCCCGCCGCGCCTCTCACCTCTACCCTTCCGGTGCTGAAGGCCGCGCTGACCCGGCTCGTCGGCGGCCCGCACCCGCTCACCCGCCACCTGGAGGTCGAGACCTACACCTGGCAGGCCCTCCCGCCCGAGCTGCGGCCCCGCGCCCGCGCCCAGCTCACCGACGGCATCGCCGCCGAGCTGACCCTCGCCCGCGACCTGTTGACGGACCTCGGCCTGAAGGAGCTGCCATGACCCGGCCCACCCCCTCCGACGGACCCGCCTCCTCCGACGGACCCACCCCCCTTCTCGTCCTGGACGTCGTCGGTCTCACCCCCCGTCTCCTCGACCACATGCCCCGCCTCAAGCAGCTCGGCCAGTCCGGTTCCCGGGCGCCGCTCGGCACCGTCCTGCCCGCCGTCACCTGCGCCGCCCAGTCCACCTTCCTGACCGGCACCATGCCCTCCGAGCACGGCATCGTCGGCAACGGCTGGTACTTCCGCGAACTGGGCGACGTCCTGCTGTGGCGCCAGCACAACGGACTCGTCGCCGGCGACCGGCTCTGGGACGCCGCCCGCCGCGCCCACCCCGGCTACACCGTCGCCAACATCTGCTGGTGGTACGCCATGGGCGCCGACACCGACTTCACCGTCACCCCCCGTCCCGTCTACTACGCCGACGGCCGCAAGGAACCCGACTGCTACACCCGGCCCCCGGCTCTGCACGACGAACTCACCGACAAACTCGGCACCTTCCCGCTCTTCCACTTCTGGGGGCCCGGAGCGGACCTGGTCTCCAGTCAGTGGATCATCGACGCCACCCGGCACATCATGGCCACCCGGCATCCCGACCTGACCCTCTGCTACCTCCCTCACCTCGACTACGACCTGCAGCGCTTCGGCCCCGACGACCCGCGCTCCCTGAAGGCCGCCGCCGACCTCGACGCGGCCCTGGCCCCGCTGCTCGACGACGCCCGCGCCGAGGGCCGCACCGTCGTCGCGCTGTCCGAGTACGGCATCACCCCCGTCAGCCGGCCCGTGGACATCAACCGCGCCCTGCGCCGCGCCGGACTGCTCGAGGTGCACACCCAGGACGGCATGGAGTACCTCGATCCGATGGCCTCCCGCGCCTTCGCGGTCGCCGACCACCAGATCGCCCACGTGTACGTCCGCAGGCCGGAAGACCTCGACGCGACCCGTGCCGCCCTGGAAGGGCTGCCCGGCGTCGCCGAACTCCTCGACGACGAGGGCAAGAAGGCCCAGCATCTCGACCACCCGCGGGCCGGCGAGCTGGTCGCCGTGGCCGAGCCGGACGCCTGGTTCACGTACTACTACTGGCTCGACGACGACCGCGCGCCCGACTTCGCGCAGCTCGTCGAGATCCACCGCAAACCCGGCTACGACCCGGTCGAGCTGTTCATGGACCCGCTCGATCCCTACGTCAAGGTCAAGGCGGCCGGCGCCCTGGCCCGCAAGAAGCTCGGCATGCGCTACCGCATGGCGGTCGTGCCCCTGGACCCCTCACCTATTCGAGGCAGCCACGGCCGCCTCCCCGCGAGCGACGACGACGGTCCGCTCCTCATCTGCTCCACCCCCCGCGCTGTCGGAGACCGCGTCGCGGCCACCGACGTGAAACAACTCCTGCTCCGGCTGGCCGGACTCGGCTGACGCACCACCCGGTGCGCCCGCCGAAATCCGACTACCGAGAGTGAAACACACGGCACTGACAACGGCCCGCCCGAGCCGCATCGGCGCAGGCCACGACCCCAGAAGGCAGGCATCCGTGACCCCGTTCACCGACCCCTCCCGCACCGACGCCGGCACGGCCGCCGACGCCCCGGACGAGAGCCTGCGCCGCTCCCTCGGCGTGAACCGGCGCCGTTTCCTCAGCACCTGCACCGCCGTGGCGGCCGGAGCCGTGGCCGCCCCCGTCTTCGGGGCCTCCCCGGCCCTCGCCCACGACCGGGGCAGAGACCACGACCACGGCCACGGGCACGGCCACGGGCAGGTCCTCGTCCCCGCGGACAAGCGCGGCATCATCCTCTACACCGTCCGGGACGCCACCGCCCGCGACCCCCTCGCCTCCGACCTGCCCTCCGGTTTCCGCGAGGTGTTCAAGCAACTGTCCCGCCACGGCTACCGCCAGGTGGAGTTCGCCGGATACAACCAGCACGCCAACGCGCCGGGCGGCGCCAGCCTGGAATCCGTCCAGGGCGCCCGGCTGCTGCGCTCCTGGCTCGACGACTACGGTCTGCGCGCCCAGGGCAACCACGGCTTCATCCCGTCCTCCTGGCCGCTGACCACGGCGGACAAGGACACCTTCAAGAAGCACCTGGAGATCGCCAACATCCTCGGCATGGACCACATGGGCACCGGCGGCGACCCCACCGGCAGCTCCTATCGCGCCGACTGGGACGTGGCCGCCGACAAGTGGAACGCCCTCGGCGCGATCGCCCACCGGGAGGGCATCAAGCTCTACACCCACAACCACGACAGCGCCTACGGCTTCCTGCTCGACGGCGGCCCGCTGGACGACCAGGGCCGGCCGACCCGCAGTTCGGGCATCCGGAAGCTGGAGTACTTCCTCAAGGTCACCGACCCGAGGGTCGTCTGGCTGGAGATGGACATCTTCTGGGCGCACGTCGCCCAGTACAAGTTCCACGAGTACACCGCCCACGACGGCTCCACCCGGAAGAGCGTCTTCGACCCGGCCGGGCTGGTCGCCCGCAACAACCGGCGCTACCCGCTCTTCCACGCCAAGGACGGCGTCGTCAGCACGACCAACGGCATGGGCTACGACATGGTGCCCTTCGGGACCGGGGTCATCGACTACACGACGTTCTTCTCCCGGGTCGGGCAGCGGAACTACCACAACCCGATGGTCGAGGACGACAACTCCCCGAGCGCCACCGACCCCGCGCAGTCGCTGCGGGAGGCCAAGATCAGCTACGACGGTCTGGCCGCCCTGCGCAAGCGGCGCCACTGACCCGCGACACGGACCGGGCGGCCCCTTCCGCGTACTGCGGGAGGGGCCGCCCGGTCCGTGCGGAGGAAGGAGCGCCGGCTCACCCCTCCCCGAGCGGCCGGGGGTTGGGCGTGATGCGCTTGTCCTTCGAGCGTCCGGGCGGATGCAGGAACAGGGCCACGAACCCGGCGAAGATCGAGATGCTGCCCGCCAGACTGAAGGCGCCGTTGTAGCCCCAGACGCCGACGACCACGGACCCCATGCCCGCGCCGAGACCGGAGACGAGCTTGGAGCTGTAGACCATCCCGTAGTTGGTGGCGTTGTTGTTCTCCCCGAAGTAGTCCGCCGTCAGCGCCGCGAACATCGGGAAGATGGCACCGCCGCCGAAACCGGAGACGGCCGAGAAGAACAGGAACAGCGGCAGGTTCTCGATCGCGGCCGACCAGATGATGCCGAACTGGGCGAGGCCCAGGATCGCGCACACGTAGAGCAGGCACTGCTTGCGGCCGTAGAGGTCGGAGAGCCAGCCGATGACGCCGCGCCCGGTGCCGTTGACGATCGCCTTCAGCGACATGGCGGCGGCCACGATCCCGGCCGCGAAGCCCGCCTCCTCGCCGATGTCGACCTGGAAGGCGATGCCGAAGATGTTCACGCCGGAGGTGCAGGCCAGACAGAACCACATCAGCGCCACCCGGCCGGTCTTCCACGCCTCCATCGGGGAGTACTGCTTGACGGCCGGGGGGTTCTTCTCCAGCGAACGCCGGGCCCGCGGGTCGGCCGGCGGGTTCAGCGGGTCGATGGCGGCCGGCCACCAGTTCTTCGGCGGGTCCCGGAAGTAGAACCCGGCGATGGCCACCATCGCCGCGAGGAAGACACCGGCGGAGATGAGCACCCAGCGGAAGTTGGAGGTGTCCATGTAGCCGTGGAAGATGAAGACGAACGGCACCGAGCCGTAGGCGAAACCGCCGTTGACGAAGCCGGTCTTGCCGCCCCTGCGCTCCGGGTACCACTTGCCGACCATGTTGACGCAGGTCGCGTACACCATGCCCGCGCCCATGCCGCTGAACACGCCGAACCCGATGAAGGCGAGCGAGACGTGCGGCGCGAACGCCAGCGACAGATAGCCCAGCAGCGTGCCGGCCGAACCCAGCATCATCGCCCAGCGCGCCGGCAGTCTGCCGCTCTCCCGCAGCCGTCCCGCCGGGAACGCCACCGCGGCCTGGCAGAACACCCAGGCGGTCATCATCCAGTAGATGCTGCCGCTGGACCAGTGGTGGGCCTCGTGCAGCGTGTCCTCGGCGGACGCGAACGCGTACTCGGCGGAGGAGATGCCCATCATGCCGATCCAGGGCAGGATCACCATCCACTTGCGCTTGCGCCCCATGATGTCGATGTCGGACTCGCCCACCCGGTAGACGCGTCCGTTCCTGTCGGTCACCTCCCGGTAGGCGGCGACCCGTGTGACATCCGTGGTTGTCATGTCGTTTTGCACCCCTAGCGTCGAAAGATCTGGCCAGCGCCCCCTGTCCCATGCCTTCCGTGCGCGCGCGGGTCCCGGACCGGCCGACGCGCACCCGTCGGCCGGCCCTCGCCGTCTCACGTCATGAACCGCCCCCCAACACGCCCGCGGCACGGGCCCACCGGTACTTGGCGCCCAGGACGGCCACCGGCTTCTCGGTCGTGTACGGGTACGCCACGACCCCGCGCTCGAAGAGGTACTGGCACGCCTCCTCCACCTCCACGTCGCCCGCGAGGGAGGCCACCACCGGCTTCTCCACGCCGCGTGCGCGGAACTCGGCCACCACGCGCGCGGTGAGTTCGGCGAACACCATGGGCGGCGTGACGATGGTGTGCCAGTAACCGAGGACGAGCGCGTGGACGCGCGGGTCCTCCAGGCCCAGCCGGATCGTCGCCTCGTACGTCGACGGCGGTTCGCCCCCGGTGATGTCCACCGGGTTGCCCGCGGCGCCGAACGGCGGGATGAAGGCGCGGAACGCCCGGTCCAGGTCGGGCGGTATCTCCATGAGCGACAGCCCGTTGTCCGTCACCGCGTCGGAGAGCAGTACCCCGCTGCCGCCGGCGCCGGTGATGATGACCACGTTGTCGCCCCGGGGAGCGGGCAGCACCGGCAACGCGCGCGCGTACTCCAGCATCTCGTTCAGCCCCGGCGCCCGGATGACACCGGCCTGCCGCAGGATGTCGTCGTACACGGCGTCGTCCCCGGCGAGCGCCCCGGTGTGCGACCCGGCGGCCTTCGCGCCCGCCGCCGTACGCCCCGCCTTGAGCACCACGACCGGCTTCCTCGGCACGGTCGCCCGCGCGGCCTCGACGAAGGCCCGCCCGTCCTTGAGGTCCTCCAGGTGCATCGCGATGCACTCGGTGTGCGGGTCCTCGCCGAACCAGGTCAGCAGGTCGTCCTCGTCCAGGTCCGACTTGTTGCCCAGCCCGACGATCGCCGACACCCCGGTCTTCGTGGTCCGTGCGAAGCCCAGGATGGCCATCCCGATGCCGCCGGACTGCGAGGTCAGCGCGACGCCGCCCTTGACGTCGTACGGCGTGCAGAAGGTGGCGCACAGGTCCTGCCAGGTCGAGTAGTAGCCGTAGATGTTCGGGCCGAGCAGCCGGACGCCGTGCCGTTCGGCGATCGCCACGATCTCGTCCTGGAGCGCCTGCTCACCGGTCTCGGCGAAGCCGGAGGGGATGAGCACGGCGTTGGGGATCCGCTTGCGCCCCACCTCCTCCAGGGCCGCCGCCACGAAGCGCGCGGGGATCGCGAAGACCGCCACATCCACCTCACCGGGAACGTCGGTGACACTCTTGTACGCCTTGCGGCCCAGGATGTCATCGGCCCTGGGGTTCACCGGGTGGATCTCGCCCGCGAAGCCGCCGTCGACGAGGTTGCGCATCACCGAGTTGCCGATCTTCCCCGGCTCGCCCGACGCGCCGATCACCGCGACCGAGGAGGGCTGCATCAGGCGGCGCATCGAGGTGAGGATCTCCTCGCGCGTGTACCGGCGCCGCTCCTTCGGCGTGTCGGTCGCGAGGATCACCCGGATGTCCGCGGCGACCGCGCCCCCGGGCGTGGCGATCACCGGGTTGAGGTCCACCTCGGCGATCTCCGGGAAGTCGGCGACCAGTTCCGAGACCCGGCGGATCTGCTCCGCCACCGCCCGCCGGTCCACCCCGGCCTGCCCGCGCACCCCGCGCAGCACCTCGGCCGCCCGGATCGAGTCCAGCATGGACAGCGCCTCGCCGTCGTCCACGGGCGCGAGCCGGAAGGTGACGTCCTTGAGCACCTCGACCAGCACCCCGCCGAGCCCGAACGCCACCACCTTGCCGAACGTCGGGTCGGTGACCGCCCCGACGATGACCTCCTGCCCCTGCGGCAGCAGCTCCTGGATCTGCACCCCCTCGATCCGCGCGGAGGCGTCGTACGCGCGCGCGTTGTCGACGATCCGGCCGAACGCCGACCGCACGTCCGCCGCGCCCTCCACGCCGACGACCACACCGCCGGCGTCGGTCTTGTGCAGGATGTCCGGCGAGACGATCTTCATCACGACCGGTCCGCCGAACCGCGCCGCGCACGCCACCGCCTCGTCCACGTCCCGCGCCAGCTCCTCACCCGGTACGGCGATTCCGTAGGCGTCGGCGAGCACCTTGCCCTCGGGGGCGGTGAGCGCGGTGCGTCCCTCGGCCCGTACCGCGTCCAGGAGCCCGCGCACCCGCGCCAGGCGGTCCTCGGCCCTCACGTCAGATCACCCCGTTCGACTTGAGCAGCCGCAGTTCCTCGTCGCCGAGGCCCAGCTCGCCGACGTAGACCTCTTCGTTGTGCTCGCCGAGCAGCGGCGAACTGGTGACCCGCACCGGGGAGTCCGAGAGCTTGAGCGGGCTGCCCACGGTCACGAACTCGCCCCGCTCGGGGTGCGGGACGGTGACGACCATCCCGTTGGCGACCAGGGAGTCGTCCTCGATGATCTCCTTCGTGGACAGGATCGGCCCGCACGGGATGTTGTGGGCGTTCAGCCGCTCCAGCACCTCCCACTTGGGCAGGGTGGACGACCACTCCTCGATCAGCTGGAACATCTTGTTCAGCTTCGGCAGCCTGGCCTGCGGGGTCGCCCACTCGGGGTCGTCGGCCAGCTCGGGCCGGCCGATCAGCTCGCTCAGCGGCCGCCAGCCGACCGGCTGGACGATGACGTACACGTAGTCGTTGGGGCCGCCCGGCGCGCACTTGACCGCCCAGCCCGGCTGCCCGCCGCCGGACGCGTTCCCGGACCTGGGAACCTCGTCGCCGAAGTCCTCGTTGGGGTATTCGGCGAGTGGACCATGGCTCAGGCGCTGCTGGTCGCGCAGCTTCACCCGGCAGAGGTTGAGCACCGCGTGCTGCATGGCCACGTTCACCCGCTGACCGCGTCCGGTGTGCTCCCGCTGGTAGAGGGCGGCGAGGATGCCCGCCACGACGTGGACGCCCGTGCCCGAGTCCCCGATCTGGGCCCCCGTCGCCAGCGGCGGCCCGTCCTCGAAACCGGTGGTGGACATCGATCCGCCCATGGCCTGCGCGACGACCTCGTACGCCTTGAACGCGGTGTACGGGCCCTCGCCGAACCCCTTGATGGAGGCGTAGACGATCCGCGGATTGATCTCCTGGACGCGGTCCCAGGTGAAGCCCATCCGGTCTACCGCGCCCGGCCCGAAGTTCTCGACCATGACGTCCGAGCGCCGGATCAGCTCGGTGAGGATCTCCTTGCCGCGCTCGGTCTTGGTGTTGAGGGTGATGCTCCGCTTGTTGCAGTTGAGCATCGTGAAGTAGAGGGAGTCGACGTCCGGCAGGTCGCGCAGCTGCCCGCGCGTGACGTCGCCGCTCGGCGCCTCCAGCTTCACGACGTCCGCGCCGAGCCAGGCGAGCAGCTGGGTCGCCGAGGGCCCGGACTGCACATGCGTCATGTCCAGGACACGGACGCCCTCAAGGGCCTTCGCGGGCGTGCCTGTTGTGCCGGTCGTGCCGGTCATGGGGGTCACCTCACTTGTACATCGTCTGGTTCATGGTTCCGGGGGCGTACGCGTCCGGGTCCACCCACACGTTGATCAGGGACGGCTTGCCGGACTCGCGGGCCCGGCGCAGCGCGGGGCCGATGTCGGCGGGGTCGCGGACCTCCTCGCCGTGGCCGCCCAGCATCCGGGCGAACCGGTCGTAGGGCACGTCGCCGAGGGTGTTGCCGACCCGCTCGCGCTCCTTGCCGTACTTGGCGGCCTGGCCGTAGCGGATCTGGTTCATCGAGGAGTTGTTGCCGACGATGCCGACGAAGGGGAGGTCGTAGCGGACCAGGGTCTCGAAGTCCCAGCCGGTGAGGGAGAAGGCGCCGTCCCCGAAGAGGGCGACGACCTCCTTGTCGGGCCGGGCCTGCTTGGCGGCCAGCACGAAGGGGACGCCGACGCCGAGGGTGCCGAGCGGTCCCGGGTCCATCCAGTGGCCGGGTGCCTTGGGCTGCACGACCTGCCCGGAGAAGGTGACGATGTCGCCGCCGTCGCCGATGTAGATCGAGTCCTCGGTGAGGAAGTCGTTGATCTCGCTGACCAGCCGGTAGGGGTGGATGGGGGAGGCGTCCGACCTGAGCTGCGGCAGCCGCTTGTCCAGCGCCGCCTGCTCGGCCGCGCGCAGCTCGTCCAGCCACTCCTTGCGCCTGGCCGCCCCGCCGTTGAGCCGCCCGGACGCCGCCTCGGTCACCGACTTCAGCACCAGCCCCGCGTCGCCGACGATGCCGAGGTCGATGTCGCGGTTCTTGCCGACGGTGCGGTAGTCGAGGTCGATCTGCACGACGGTCGCGTCCGGCGAGAGCCGCTTGCCGTAGCCCATCCGGAAGTCGAAGGGCGTGCCGACGATCACGATCACGTCGGCGTTGGAGAAGGCGTAGCGGCGGGAGAGCTGGAAGTGGTGCGGGTCGCCCGGCGGCAGGGTGCCGCGGCCGGCGCCGTTCATGTACGCCGGGACGTTCAGGGCGCGGACCAGCTCGGCGGCGGCCTCGGTCGCGCGGGTCGTCCACACCTGGCTGCCCAGCAGGACGGCCGGTTTCTCCGCGTGCACCAGCAGGTCTGCGAGCTTCTCGACGGCCTCCGGGTCCCCGGCCGACCGGGTGGAGGCGCGGTAGGCACCGGCCCGCGGCACCCGCGCCCTCTCCGCCGGCACCTTGGCGTCCAGCACGTCGCGCGGGATCTCCAGGAAGGACGGCCCGGGCGCGCCGTGGTAGCACTCGCGGAACGCCATCGACACCATGTCGGCGGCGCGCGCGGTGTCCGGCACGGTGGCCGCGAACTTGGTGATCGGCGTCATCATGTCGACGTGCGGCAGGTCCTGGAGGGACCCCATCTTGTGCTGGGTGTGCGCGCCCTGACCGCCGATCAGCAGCATGGGTGACTCGGCGCGGAAGGCGTTGGCGACCCCGGTGACGGCGTCGGTGGTGCCCGGGCCCGCGGTGACCACCGCGCAGCCGGGCCTGCCGGTGACGCGGGCGTAGCCGTCGGCGGCGTGCGCGGCGACCTGCTCGTGGCGTACGTCGACCACCTCGATGCCCTCGTCGACGCAGCCGTCGTAGATGTCGATGATGTGGCCGCCGCACAGCGTGTAGATGCGGTCGACCCCCTCGGCCTTGAGTGCCTTGGCAACGAGGTGGCCGCCGGAGATGACGTCCTGGGTGTCGTCGGGCATGGCGAAGTCCTGTCCCTTCACGAGGGGTCGGGGCGCTCTCGCGGTAGATTGCATACAGTCGACGAATACTGTATGAAGCTTGTTATCCCGCATCCGGTGGGTGGTGTCCAGGGGGCGTGCGGCACTTTCAGTCAGGAGCCGGAATGGACCTGTACGAACACCAGGCAAGGGAACTCTTCGAGGAACACGGGATCGTGGTGCCGAGGGCCGAGGTGACCGACTCGCCCGGACGGGCCCGCGAGATCGCCCGCGCACTCGGCGGACGCGCGGTCGTCAAGGCGCAGGTGAAGACCGGCGGGCGCGGCAAGGCGGGCGGGGTGCGGCTCGCCGCCGACCCCGCCGAGGCCGAGGAGGCGGCACGGCACATCCTCGGCATGGACATCAAGGGCCACCGGGTCGACGCCGTCATGCTCGCCGAACCCTGCGCCGTCGAGCGGGAGTTCTACGTCTCCTACGTCCTCGACCGGGCGTCCGGGGGCTTCCTCGCCGTCGCCTCCGCGGAAGGCGGCACGGAGATCGAGGAGGTCGCCGCCCGGCGGCCCGAGGCCGTGGCCCGCATCCCCGTCGACCCCGCCACGGGCGTGCACACGGCCACCGCGGTGCGCATCGCCGACGCCGCGGGCCTGCCCCCGCAGACCGTCGACACCCTGGTGCGGCTGTGGAAGGTGCTGGTCCGCGAGGACGCCCTTCTGGTCGAGGTCAACCCGCTGGTCAGGACGGTCGAGGGCCGGATCGTGGCCCTCGACGGCAAGGTCACCCTGGACGACAACGCCCGGTTCCGGCAGTCCCGCTGGGGCGACGAGCGGCCGGCGGCCACCGACTCCCCGGAGGCGCGGGCCGCCACCAAGGGCCTCAACTACGTCAAGCTCGACGGCGAGGTCGGCGTCATCGGCAACGGCGCCGGACTGGTCATGTCGACGCTCGACGTGGTCGCCGGCTGCGGCGCCCGCCCCGCCGACTTCCTCGACATCGGCGGCGGCGCCTCCGCCCGGGTCATGGCCGACGCGCTGTCGGTCGTCCTCTCCGACCCCGACGTGAAGTCCGTCCTCGTCAACGTCTTCGGCGGCATCACCGCCTGCGACACGGTCGCCGACGGCATCGTCCGGGCCCTGGACGAGGTCCGGCTCACCAAACCGCTCGTCGTACGCCTCGACGGCAACAACGCCGCCCGGGGCCGCGCCCTGCTCGACGCCCGCGCACATCCCCTGGTCGAACAGGCCACCACCATGGACGGCGCGGCCCGCCGTGCCGCCCGACTCGCCACCGCGGCGCCCACCGCCGGATAAGGAGACAGGACCACATGGCGATCTACCTCACCAAGGAGAGCAAGGTCCTCGTCCAGGGCATGACCGGCGCCGAGGGCATGAAGCACACCCGCCGCATGCTGGCCGCGGGCACCGACGTCGTCGGCGGTGTCAACCCGCGCAAGGCGGGCCGCACCGTCGACTTCGACGTCCCCCAGTGCCTGAACGGCCTGGGAGGTGCCCCCATTGCCGTCCCGGTCTTCGGCTCGGTCCGCGAGGGCGTCGAGAGCACGGGTGCCGACGTCAGCGTCGTCTTCGTGCCGCCCGCCTTCGCCAAGGCCGCGGTCGTGGAAGCCGCCGACGCCGGCATCGGCCTCGCGGTCGTCATCACCGAGGGCGTCCCCGTGCACGACTCCGTCGCCTTCACCGCCCACGCCCGGACCAGAGGCACCCGCGTCATCGGCCCCAACTGCCCCGGCCTGATCACCCCCGGCCAGTCCAACGCGGGCATCATCCCGCCCGACATCACCAAACCCGGCCGCATCGGCCTGGTCTCCAAATCGGGCACACTCACCTACCAACTCATGTACGAACTGCGCGACATCGGCTTCTCCACCTGCGTCGGCATCGGCGGCGACCCGGTCGTCGGCACCAGCCACATCGACTGCCTCACCGCCTTCCAGGACGACCCCGACACCGAACTGATCGTCCTCATCGGCGAGATCGGCGGCGACGCGGAAGAACGCGCGGCCGCCCACATCCGCGAGCACGTCACCAAACCGGTCGTCGCCTACATCGCCGGCTTCACCGCGCCCGAGGGCCGCACCATGGGCCACGCCGGCGCGATCGTGTCCGGCTCCTCGGGCACCGCACGGGCGAAGAAGGAAGCGCTGGAAGCGGCCGGCGTACGCGTCGGGAGCACGCCGACCGAGACGGCACGGCACGTGCTCGCCGTCCTCGACCCGGCGGCGCGCGACGGAGCCCGCGCATGACGGCGGCCCGCGCGCAGGGCACCGAGGCCCTCACCCTCAAGTCCGGCACCACCTGGGCCGACGCCTGGCGGCGCTGTGGCGCCGTCGCGCCCGAGGCGTTCCGCGACGACCGCGTCCTCAACCTCTGGGACGCCGGCTGGCGGGCGGACGGCCGGGTCCTGCCGGCCACCAGCCCGGTCGACGGCACCCCGATCGCCGGACCGCCCCGGATCGACGCCGCCACCGCCCGGCACGCCGTACGCGCCTCGCTCGACCAGCACCGGGCCTGGCGCCACGTCCCCCTGCCCGAGCGCCGCGCCCGCGTCGCGGCCACCCTCGACGCCCTCGCCCAGCACCGCGACCTGCTCGCGCTGCTGCTGGTCTGGGAGATCGGCAAACCCTGGCGGTCCGCGCGGGCCGACGTCGACCGCGCCGTCGACGGCGTGCGCTGGTACGTCGACGGCATCGACGCCATGCTCGACGGGCGCGCCCCGCTGGACGGCCCGGTCTCCAACATCGCGAGCTGGAACTACCCGATGAGCGTGCTCGTTCACGCCCTGCTGGTGCAGGCACTGGCGGGCAACGCGGTCATCGCCAAGACCCCGACCGACGGCGGCGTCGCCTGCCTGACCCTGGCCTGCGCGCTCGCCGCCCGCGAGGGACTTCCCGTCACCCTCGTCAGCGGCAGCGGCGGCGAGCTGTCCCAGGCACTGGTGCGCGCGCCCGAGATCGGCTGCGTCTCGTTCGTCGGCGGCCGGGACGCGGGCGCCGCCGTCGCCACCGCCGTCGCCGACCTCGGCAAGCGGCACATCCTCGAACAGGAGGGACTCAACACCTGGGGCATCTGGAACTTCACCGACTGGGACACGCTCACCCGGGTGATCCCGAAACTCTTCGACTACGGCAAGCAACGCTGCACCGCCTACCCGCGGTTCGTCGTCCAGCGGCAGCTGTTCGACGCGTTCCTCGCGGCGTACCTCCCGGCCGTGCGCACCCTGCGCCTCGGCCACCCGCTCGCCGTCGCCGCACCGGACGACCCGTACCCGGCGCCGGACTTCGGTCCGGTGATCAACGCGGCCAAGGCCAAGGAGCTGCACGACCAGGTCGCCGAGGCCGTCGACCGCGGCGCCGTCCCGCTGCACCGCGGCAGCGCCGCCGACGCCCTCTTCCTGCCCGGCCAGGACACCTCGGCCTACGTTCAGCCGGTCACCCTGCTCAACCCGCCCCGGTCCTCGCCCCTGCACCATGCGGAACCCTTCGGCCCGGTCGACACCATCGTCCTGGTCGACACCGAGGCCGAGCTGCTCGCCGCGATGAACGCCTCCAACGGCGCGTTGGTCGCTACCCTGTCCACGGACGACCCGGCGACGTACGACCGGCTCGCGCCGCAGATCCGCGCGTTCAAGGTCGGCCACGGCGTACCGCGCTCCCGCGGGGACCGCGACGAGCTGTTCGGCGGGCACGGGGGCTCCTGGCGCGGCGCCTTCGTGGGCGGTGAGCTGCTGGTGCGTGCCGTGACGCGCGGCCCGGCGGGGGAGCGGCTGCCGGGGAACTTCCCGGACCAGCACCTCATGCCGTAGTAGGAGCCGAGGCGGCGCACCGGCCCGGTGGGCGCGTCCGCCGGTGGGCCTCCGGGGCCGGTCAGCCGATGCCCTGCCGGTCCGGCCGCAGGGCGAAGGCCCGGTCCGCCGGGGTCGGCGCGGTCCGCTCGACGGCCTGCCGCAGCAGCTCGCGGTGGCGCAGCAGCGGTGCGCGCCGTTCCGGCGGCACGAGCAGCAGCAGGTCGTCGAGACCGGCCATCAGGCGCCGCGTGACCTGCGGCGCCCCGGTGGCGCAGGCACGGACCTCGGCGAACCCCAGGTCCACCAGCTCGGCCCAGCCGGGCACGGGCCGCACCAGCCGGACCGCACCGAGCCGGTCCCGGTGCGGCACGGCGTCCAGCGGCCGCCGGGACAGCGTGGCCAGGATCTGCACGACCCGGTCCAGCGCCTGTACGGCGGTCGTCGGATCGTTCACCGCGGGGGACAGGGCGCGCAGCCCGATGTCGGACAGCTGGCGCAGCCCGAACGCCAGGTCCTGGTGGAAGGTGCGCTCCACCCCCACGGACAGGGCGTACCGCAGCGCCCGGCGCGGTGGAGCCGCCCCGCCGTGCACCGCCAGGACCGGGGTGCCCGGCACCAGGAAGTCACCGATCCGCGGGACCAGCCGCAGCACCACCCCGTGCCCCCGGGCCACCCGCACCAACCGGGCGACGTGCACGTCCCGCAGCACACCGCCCTGCCCGTCGTGGGCGACCCACGCCGTCACGGGCCCGAGCCCGGGCGCCCCGCCGTCCTCCGCCGGCAGGGGCATCAGCGCCGCCACCCGCAAGGACTCGGCGGCGATGCGGGCGATCACATGGCTGACCCGCATCAGCCGCAGGGTGGCGTTCACGTACATCACGAAGAGCAGCAGGCTCAGCGCGACCATGACCAGGGTGAGCACCGACTGCACCAGCGGGACGGACGTGGCGGTGCGGGGGTCGGCCGTGCTGTCGTAGCTGGTCAGGACGAGCAGCGTCAGCACGAAGGTGGCGAGGAAGACCGCGAAGGTCGCCTTGGTGATCCGGCTGCGGACGAAGAGCCGCACCACGCGCGGGGTGAACTGCCCGCTCGCCATCTGCACCGCGACCAGCGAGATGCTGAACACCACACCGATGAAGGTCATCATCGCCGAGCCGACCGCCGACACCACCGCCTTCGCGTCGTCCGCGAACCGCAGCAGATCGGCGAGCGTGGCGTGGTCGCCGTCGTCCTGGAGCGAACGGACGAGCGCCGCGTCGAGCTCCTGGGCCACCAGCCAGACCACCAGCACACCCACCATCGCCGCCGTGGGCGCGAACCAGAACGTGTCCCGCAGATGCTCCCTGAGCGGCGACAGCGCCCGCGGCCGACGACGCGGGACGGGGCCCTGCGTAACCATCCAGTCACTCATGGTGCGACCCTAGGCGCACCGGAGCCGCGGGCCCCGGACCGCCGCTCAGGGAGAGGACGGGGGAAGGAAACGCAGGTGAAAGGCACCGGGAAACCTTGGTATGGTGGTCCATGTCGCCGCGGGGAGCACCCCCGCACCGCGACAGACACCTGGTCCGGGTGGCGGAATGGCAGACGCGCTAGCTTGAGGTGCTAGTGCCCTTTATCGGGCGTGGGGGTTCAAGTCCCCCCTCGGACACCAGAGCAGGCAGACGAGACGCCGGCCGGGATTTTCCCCGGTCGGCGTTTTCTCGTTCCGAGGGCCGTCGAAATTGCCGTGCGCCGCCGGTACCGGCCTCCCTACACTCACCGTGACACCGAGACCGAGTGAGGGGAGCAGGGCCGTGCGCATCCGCACCGCACCCGTCGTTCCCCCGTGCCGGCACGAGGTGATCCTGGTGTCCTCGGCCGTCCGGTGCCCGCTGCGCGGCCGGCACCGGAGGCCCGCCACGCACAGCTGACAGCCGACGCCCCGCACCGGGAGCGTCCGGCGCGTGCGCCGCGGGAGATCGCGCTGCCCTTTTCCGGTCCTCCGAAAGGCTTCGGGCCATGCGCACCAACCCGCTCACCACCGTCCGCAACCTGGGCATCCTCGCCCACGTCGACGCGGGCAAGACCACCGTCACCGAGCGGATCCTCTACACCACCGGTACCACCCACAAGCGCGGCGAGGTCCACGACGGCACCACCGTCACGGACTTCGACCCGCAGGAACGCGATCGCGGCATCACGATCTTCGCCGCGGCCGTCAGCTGCACCTGGGCGGGCCACCGGATCAACCTCATCGACACCCCGGGGCACGTCGACTTCGCCGACGAGGTCGAACGCTCCCTGCGCGTGCTGGACGGCGCCGTCGCCGTGTTCGACGCGGTCGCCGGGGTGGAACCGCAGAGCGAGTCCGTGTGGCGGCAGGCCGACCGGCACGGCGTGCCCAGGATCGCGTTCGTCAACAAGATGGACCGGGCCGGTGCCGACCTCGACGCCGCCGTCGCCTCCCTCCGCGAGCGGCTGCACCCCGTACCCCTGGTCGTGCAGCTGCCCATCGGCACGGAGGACGGCTTCACCGGTGTCGTCGACCTGCCGCGCATGCGCGCCCTCGTGTGGGCCGACGGCGCGGACACGGCCGAGGAGGGGCCGGTGCCCGACGCCCTGCGCGAGGAGGCGGCACGCAGGCGGCGGCTGCTGGAGGAAGCGGTCGCCGAACGCCATCCGGGCGCGCTGGAGGAGTTCTGCGACCGGGAGACGCTCACCGCGGCCACCCTCACCGGCGCCCTGCGCGACCTGACCCGCACCGGCGACGGCGTGGTCGTGCTGTGCGGCTCGGCCTACCGCAACCGCGGCGTCGAACCGCTGCTGGACGCCGTGGTCGCGTACCTGCCCTCGCCGCTGGACGTGCCCGCGGTGCGCGGCACCCACGACGGCACGGAGCAGGAACGGTCCGCCGACCCGGCGGCGCCGATGGCGGCACTGGCGTTCAAGGTGAACGCCACCCCGACGGGACGGCTGACGTACCTGAGGGTGTACTCGGGCACGATCGAGAAGGGAGACACCGTGTGGGACGCGGGCACGCGACGCACCGAGCGCATCGGCCGCATCCTGCGGGTACGGGCCGACCGGCACGACCCCCTGGACCGTGCGGTCGCCGGGGACATCGTCGCCGTGGTCGGGCTGAAGTCGGCCCGCGCCGGCTCGACCCTGTGCGCGCCGGACGCCCCGCTGCTCCTGGAACCCCCGGGCGTGGCCGAACCGGTCGTGCACGTGGCGGTGGAGGCCCGGCGTGCCACCGACACCGACCGGCTGGCCTCGGCGCTCGCCCGGCTGACCGAGGAGGACCCCTCGCTGGCCGTGCGGACCGACCCGGAGACGGGGCAGACCGTGCTGTCGGGCATGGGCGAACTGCACCTGGAGGTCGCCGTGGAGCGCGTCCGGCGCGAGCACGGGCTGGAGGTCGCCGTCGGCCGCCCCGGTGTGGCGTACCGGGAGACGGTCGGCGAAGGCGTCACCGGCTTCGTCCACCGGCACGTCAAACAGGACGGCGGTGCCGGGCAGTTCGCGCACGTCGTGCTCGACGTGGAGCCGTGGGAGCCGGACACCGAGGGCGGCGACGGGTTCGTGTTCCGTTCGACGGTCGTGGGCGGACGCCTACCGCAGGAGTACGTCCGGGCCGTCGAGGCGGGCTGCCGGGACGCCCTCGCCGAGGGCCCGCTGGGCGGGCACCCGGTGACCGGTCTGAGGGTCACGCTCACCGACGGGCAGACCCATGTGAAGGACTCCTCGGACACGGCCTTCCGCGCCGCCGGCCGGTTCGGTCTCCGCGACGCCCTGCGCGCCTCGGAGATGGTCCTGCTGGAACCGGTCGTGGAGGTCACGGTCACCGTGCCCGAGGAGGGGCTCGGCGGCGTGCTCGGCGACCTCGCCGCGCGTCGCGGCCGGGTCACCGGCTCCGACACGCGGGGCGGCGCGGCGGTGGTCACGGCCACGGTCCCGCTGGCCGAGCTGTTCGGCTACGCGACCCGGCTGCGCAGCCGCACCCAGGGCCGCGGCACCTTCACCGCCCGGCCCACCGGCTACGCGCCGGCGCCGACCGCGACGGCCGCGCGGTAGCCGTGCCGGGTGCCCCCGTCCACCAGGGCGGGGGCACCCATGGCCGTCAGGGGTACTGCACCACCTTCGACGGCACGGTGTCCGTCCCCGACGTGGGCGCGCCCGTGTCGTTGATGACGCACTCGTACTGCCCGTTGCCGCCGAGCGACACGACGAGCAGGCCGTGGAAGCGCACCCCGGCACGGTTCGGGGCGGCGAACCCGTGGTGCTGCACGATGGACGGGTTCACGTTGTAGTAGCAGTAGCTGCCCAGGCCCCAGCCCTCGTGCTCGGTGACGTCGTCCCCGACCTTGTAGGCGGCGTACCCCTTGACCGAGCCGTTCTGGATCGCGGCCTGGTCGGGGGCGTCGTACGCCTTCTCGTTCTGGAAGAAGACCGTGCGGCCGCGCTCCCCGTTCCACTGCACGTCGTACTTGTTGAAGTGCTCCACGAACAGGCCGGTCATCAGCACGTCGTCGCCGTTGACGACCACGCCGTAGTCGGCCCGGTTGGTCTCCCAGCCGACGCCGTCGCCGTGGTCGGCGCGCCACACCCAGGTGTGGTCGACGATGGTGTGCCGGCTGTTGACGACCAGGCTGGTGGTCGCCTTGCCGGGGCCCGCCCCGCCGATCCGGACGAACACGTCCTGCACGGTGGTCGGGTTGGCCGAGTGGTCCGCCGACGCGCCCTCGGGCCCGACCTCCAGCAGGGTCGGGGAGTTGACCGGACCGGCGTCCACGAGGAAGCCGGCGAGCCGTACGCCGTCCACGTCGGCGACCCTCAGCGCGGTGACGCCGCCCTCGGGGATGAGCGTGGCGTAGCCCAGGCCCAGGACGACCGTGCCCGCGCGGTTCACCTCCACGGTCCGGTCGAGGTGGTAGATCCCCGGCGTCAGCAGCAGGTGCAGGCCCTCCTCCAGCGCCTGGTTGAGGGTGGCCGCCGGGTCACCGGGCCGGGCGACGTAGAACTCGGACAGCGGGAGCGAGGTGCCGCGCGGGGTGCCGTTGCCCCAGGAGACGCCGCGGGCGTCGGTGCGCTTCTCCGGCAGGAAGACGCGGTACTCGTCGCCGTCGAGGTACAGGAACGGCTTCTCCCGGGAGACGGGCGTTGTCTCCAGCGTCGTGTACGGCGGTTCGGGGAAGCTCTGTGCGGGCGCGCCCTCCACGCCGGAGAACACCATGTTCCACACGGCGTTGAGCCAGCCGCCGACCGAGCTGTCCCGGGTGTACCACTGCTGCTGGGAGTACGGGCCGACAGTGCCGTCGATCCGGCTGTCGGCGATGTAGCCGCCGCTGGCCCAGCCGTAGCCGTCGGGGGCGAGGTTGAGGCCGCCGCGCACGTGCATGCGCCGGAAGGGCGCCGCCTGCGAGACCGCCCAGCGGTTGGTGCCGCTGACCGGGACCAGGGCCAGGTTCTCCGCCGAACGCCAGAAGTTCTGCGTGGCGTTGCCGTCGAACCAGCCGGCGTCGACCGTGACGTCGCCGTTGATGGTGGTGTCGTCGGGGGAGAGGCCGAGGCCCGCGATGGAGGTGTAGAAGCCGAGCTGGGCGTTGAGCCCGCTGTAGGTGCCGGGCTTGAACAGCAGCGCGTAGCGGCCGGTGCCGAACTGGGCGGACTCCTGCTGCTTGAAGATCTCGTCCAGTCTGCCCTGGATGTTCGCCGTGGACGGGTCGAAGACGATGACGTTCGGCCCGAGGTCGCCACCGCCGGGTAGCGCGCGAGCGCCATCGGGGGAGTCGACGGCGGATGCCGCGGCGGAGGGGGCGGCGGATGCGGTTCCCGCGCCGGTGAGTGAAGCCAGCACGGGGGCCGCCGCGGCCGCTCCGAGGAGGCTGCGGCGCCGTACCCCGGCGGGCCGGGGCGTGGGGGAGGGTGTGGGGGAAGAGGGCATGCGGGCGGCTCTCCTTGTTCGGAAAGTGAACGAAGTGGGGGTGGGGGAGCGCTCTCTGGGTGTGCATGCTTCATCCGCCCGCCGCGAGACGTCAAGAGTCGTGACGGTTTCTGTGTGCCGCGTTCAACAAGTGGGGCAACGCCGCGCGTTGGCCCACCCGCCGCCCCTTCTGTCGAATCCCTTGACACCCTCCCGCGTGCCCTCAACACTCCGACGTGGGAGAGCGCTCTCCGAGAATTTCCCCGACCTTCTCAGGAGGTCTCCATGCCACGGAGATCGAAAGTTCTGTCCGGCACCCTCGTCGCGAGCGCGTTACTGCTGACCTCGATCGGCGTCGGCACCGTCGCCGCCAACGCGGACACCCCCGCCGCCTCCGCACCGGCGTCGGCCGCGCACACCGGGCACACCATGGCGGCCTCGACCGCCTCCTCGCCCGAGGACCCGGACGGCGACGGCTACATCCCCGCGAACCCGCCGGTCACCGGCGTCACCCCGTCCACGAAGGAGCCGCCGCACCGCTACTTCCACGAGTTCCAGGCCAACTGCGCGGTCAGTCACACGGCGCCCGACGACCCGATCGTCTACGCGCAGCAGCCCGGGAAGTCGCACGACCACACCTTCATGGGCAACACGACGACCAACGCGTACAGCACCACCGCCTCGCTCGACGCCGGGTCCACCACCTGTCTGGCGCCCGGCGACCGCTCGGGCTACTGGATGCCCACCCTGTACGACGGCGACCGCCCGGTGCTCCCGGTCGGTCCGCAGACCATCTACTACAAGGCCGGCGTCACCGACTACACCAGTGTGCGGCCCTTCCCGAAGGGGCTGCGCTACGTCGTCGCCAGCCCGATGCAGAGCGCCCAAGAGTTCCGCGACCACCCGGGCTTCGTCGAGGGCTGGGAGTGCGGCGACAGCTTCTTCAACGTCGACTTCCCGGCCGACTGCCCCGAGCGTCAGGACGTCCAGGTCAACATCCGCTTCCAGGCGCCCAGTTGCTGGGACGGCAAGAACCTGGACACGCCGGACCACAAGAGCCACATGGCGTATCCGGTGGTCAACCCGGGGACCAACAACAACATATGTCCGGCCGACCACCCGGTCGCCCTGCCGATGATCGAGTTCAAGATGGCCTTCCCGGTCAACGGTGACCTCTCCCGGGTGCGACTGGCCAGCGGTGCGAGCTACTCGTTCCACTACGACTTCTTCAACGCCTGGGACGAGCCGACCCTGGCCGCCATGGTCGGCCACTGCATCGTCGGCGGGTTGCAGTGCGACGCGCGCGGCTACGACCAGACCCACCCGGAGGCCGGAGCGGCACTCAACCAGGACTACGAACTGCCCTGACCCCGCCCCTCCCCAGCAGACCGGCCCGGCCGTCCATGCCCCACCACGGCCGGGCCGCCCCTCCACACAACGAGTCCGCCCCCCAGAAACAGGGACTCCCCACCCCCCGACCCCGCAGACCGGAGACACACCCCGATGAGCCGACCCCACACCCCCACCAGCAGACTCACCCCCACCCGCAGACTCACCGCACCCCTGACCGCCGGCCTGCTCACGCTCGGCGCCCTCACCGCCCTGCCCGCGGCGCAGGCACACGCCGCCGGCAGCGTCGTGAAGGTCACCGGCAGCCAGGGCGCCTGGCGATTGACCGTGGACGGCAGCCCCTACACCGTCAAGGGCCTCACCTGGGGGCCGTCCCCCGCCGACGCCGACCGGTACCTGCCCGACCTGGCATCCATGGGCGTCAACACCATCCGCACCTGGGGCACCGACGCGAGCAGCCGCCCGCTCCTCGACTCCGCCGCCGCCCACGACGTCAAGGTCATCGCCGGCTTCTGGCTCCAGCCCGGCGGCGGCCCGGGCAGCGGTGGCTGCGTCAACTACCTGACCGACACCGCGTACAAGGACCAGATGCTGGCCGAGTTCCCGCGCTGGGTCCAGGAGTACAAGGACCACCCGGGCGTCCTGATGTGGAACGTCGGCAACGAATCGGTGCTCGGCCTCCAGAACTGCTACAGCGGCGACGAACTGGAGCGCCAGCGCGACGCCTACACCACCTTCGTCAACGACGTCGCCAAGAAGATCCACGCCGTCGACCCGAACCACCCGGTCACCTCCACCGACGCCTGGGTCGGCGCCTGGCCCTACTACAAGAAGAACGCCCCCGACCTGGACCTGTACGCCGTCAACTCCTACGACGCCGTCTGCGACGTCCGGGCCGCCTGGGAGCAGGGCGGCTACACCAAGCCGTACATCGTCACCGAGTCAGGACCGGCCGGCGAGTGGGAGGTTCCGGACGACGCCAACGGCGTACCTAAGGAGCCCACCGACCAGGCCAAGGCGCAGGGGTACACCAACGCGTGGAACTGCGTCACCGGGCACCGCGGCGTCGCCCTGGGCGCGACCCTGTTCCACTACGGCACCGAGTACGACTTCGGCGGCATCTGGTTCAACCTGCTGCCCGCGGGACAGAAACGGCTGTCGTACTACGCCGTGAAGCGGGCCTACGGCGGCGACACCTCGCGCGACAACACCCCGCCCGTCGTCTCCGGCTTCGGTGTGGAGGGCGACGCGGGCAAGGTGCAGGCCGGCAAGGACCTGGTGCTCACCGTGCGCGCCACCGACCCGGACGGCGACCCGATCGCGTACGAGGTGCTGTCCAACAGCAACTACATCGACCAGAGCAAGCAGTTGACCCCGCTCCCGGTCACCGACCTGGGCGGCGGACGCCTCAAGGTCACCGCCCCCGACCGGCCCGGCGTGTGGAAGTTCTACGTCAAGGCCACCGACGGCAAGGGGAACGTCGGCGTCGAGACCCTCTCGGCGCGGGTCGTGCCGCCCGCCGTGGACGGCACCAATGTCGCCCTCGGCAAACCGGCCACCGCCTCCTCCTTCCAGCCCGGTTACGGCGACTGCCCCTGCACCGCCGCCAACGCCGTGGACGGAAAGGCGGACACCAGGTGGGCCAGCGACTGGAGCGACCCGCAGTGGATCCAGGTGGACCTCGGCGCGCGCACCGCGTTCCGACACGTCCAGCTGTACTGGGAGGCATCCTACGCCAAGGCCTACACCGTCCAGACCTCCGACGACGGACAGAACTGGCGGACCGTGTCCACGGTGACCGACGGCAACGGCGGCGTCGACACCCTCGATGTGTCCGGCACCAGCCGCTACGTCCGCGTCAACGGCACCGCACGCGGCACGGGTTACGGCTACTCGCTGTACGAGTTCGGCGTCTACAGCTGACACCGGGAGGCGTCGGGAGAAGGGGGAGACCCGGGTGGGGACGAGTGACGAAGAGATCGACCGGCTGCTCGGCACACTGACACCGCGCGCCCGCGCACTGCTGCTGAGCGGTGCCACGACCTGGCGCACCCGGGCGGAACCTGCCGTGGGTCTGAGGGAGTTGGTCATGTCGGACGGTCCGGCGGGCGTACGGGGTGAGGCCTGGGACGAGCGGAACACCTCCGTCCTGCTGCCCTCGGCCTCGGCGCTCGCCGCCACCTGGGACGAGGCACTGGTCGAACGCCTCGGCGGCCTGCTCGCCGCCGAGGCCCGGCGCAAGGGCGTGGACGTCCTCCTCGCCCCGACCCTCAACCTGCACCGCAGCCCGCTGGGCGGCCGGCACTTCGAGTGCCTCTCCGAGGACCCCGAGCTGACCGGCCGCATCGGCGCCGCGCTGGTCCGCGGTGTCCAGGCCCACGGCGTGGCCGCCACCGCCAAGCACTACGTGGCCAACGACTCCGAGACCGACCGCCTCACCGTCGACGTGCGGGTGGGCGAGCGGGCGCTGCGGGAGGTCTACCTCGCCCCCTTCGAGGCGGCGGTGGCCGCGGGGGTCCGGCTCGTCATGGCGGGGTACAACGCGGTCAACGGCACCACCATGACGGCGAACGCCCTGCTCACCGATCCGCTGAAGAGCGAGTGGGGCTTCGACGGCGTCGTCGTCTCCGACTGGGGCGCGGTGCGCGGCACCGCCGACACCGCCCGCGCGGGTCTCGACCTCGCCATGCCGGGGCCCGACGGACCCTGGGGCGAGGCGTTGGCACGGGCGGTGGCCGACGGCGACGTGCCCGAGGCGGCCGTCGACGACAAGGCACGGCGCCTGCTACGGCTCGCGGCATGGCTGGACGCGCTGGGCTCCCTGAGCGGGGGTCCGGCGTACGGTGCGGAGGGCTTTCCGGGCCGGGGCTCGGCGTGCGGCGCGGGGGGCTTTCCGGGCCGGGGCTCGGCGTGCGGTGCGGAGGGCTTCCCGAGCGGGGGCCCGGCGTACAGTGCGGGGCCGGTCGCCCCGGGCCCGTCGCGTACCCGCGACGTCCGGGCCCTGGCCCGGCGTGCCGTCGCCGCGGGGACCGTCCTGCTGGCCAACAGAGGCGTCCTGCCGCTCGACCCCGGGCGCCTAGGGACGGTCGCCGTGATCGGCGCGCACGCCGCGCGGACCCGTACCCAGGGAGGCGGGAGCGCGGGCGTCTTCCCGCAGGACGAGGTGTCCGTCCTGGACGGCATCCGGGCCGCCCTGCGCGGCCGGGCCCGCGTCGTCCACGTCCCGGGCCCCCGGCCGGACGGCCCCGCGCCCCCACTGGACCAGGACACCTGCGCCGACCCGCGCTCCGGACTGCCCGGCGTGCTGCTGCGGATGCTGGACGCGGACGGCCGCGAGCTGTACGCCGAACGGCGTCGCGGGGGGCGTGTGCTGGAGCCCCGCCTGGTGCCGGGCGCGCACACCGTCGAGGTCCGCGCCCGGCTCAGCCCGCGCACCGGCGGTTCCTGGACCCTCGGGGTGGCCGGCTTCGGCCGGATGAGCCTGACCCTGGACGGACGCACCCTCCTGGACGGCGACTTCCCGCCCCGCACCGACGATCCGGCGGTGGTCCACGTCAACCCGCCGGCCCAGTACGCCACCGCCGACCTCGCCGTGGGCCGGGGCACCCTGTTGGTGGCCCGCCGCGAGCTGGCCCCCGGCACCGGCCGGGCCACCGTCGTCGTCGCGGCGCCACCCGCTCCGGACGTGACCGCGTCGCTGACCGAGGCGGCCCGTACGGCGGGTGCGGCGGACGCGGCGGTCGTGGTCGTCGGCACCACCGAGCACGGGGAGTCGGAGGGCTACGACCGTTCGAGCCTGGCGCTCGGCGCCACCCAGGACACGCTGGTCCGCGCCGTCGCGGCCGCCAACCCGCGTACCGTCGCCGTCGTCAACTGCGGTGGACCGGTGGAGCTGCCCTGGCGAGAGGAGGCGGGCGCGGTCCTGCTGGCCTGGTTCCCCGGGCAGGAGGGCGGCGACGGTCTCGCCGACGTGCTCTTCGGCCGTGCCGAGCCGGGCGGGCGGCTGCCCACCACCTGGCCGGCCGTCCTAGGCGACGCCCCGGTCACCCGCACCCGCCCGGACGGTGGCCGCCTCGACTACGACGAGGGCCTGCACCTCGGCTACCGGGGCTGGCTGCGCCACCACCGCAGCCCCGCCTACTGGTTCGGTCACGGGCTCGGCTACACGACGTGGACGTACGAGGCGCTGACCGTTCCACCGGTGACCCGCGCGGGCGACGACCTCACCGTGCGCGTGCGGGTGCGCAACACCGGTGCCCGGGAGGGCCGGGAGGTCGTGCAGGTATACCTGGCCCGGCCCGGGTCGGCGCTGGACCGCCCCGCGCGGTGGCTCGCCGGGTACGCGGCGGTGCGGGCGCGCCCGGGAGAGACGGTGACGGCGACGGTACGGGTCCCGGCGCGGTCGCTGTGCCACTGGTCGGTGGCGGAGCACGCCTGGCGCACCGAGGCGGGGCCCTGCCGGGTGCTGGCCGGGAGGTCGGCGGGGGACCTGCCGCTGGTCGCGGACCTGGAGGTGGTGCACGCGCCTCCGGCGTGAGGGGCGGGGAGAGCGCTCTACCACGCGTCTCACCCCGCCGGTTAAGGTGCGGGCATGAGCAGACAGGCCCCGACCCTGGAGGACGTGGCCCGGGAGGCCGGCGTCTCCCGGGCCACCGTCTCGCGGGTGGTCAACGGCGTCCGCAACGTGGACCCGGCCATCCAGGACCTGGTCCGCCGGGCCATCGAACGGACCGGGTACGCGCCCAACCAGGCCGCCAGACAGCTGGTCACCCGGCGCACGACGACCGTCGCCCTGGTCGTCTCGGGCGCGGGTGACGCCTCGGACTCGGAGCAGAACGCGTTCGCCACGCGGGTGTTCGCCGACCCCTTCTTCGGCCGCGTCGTCGGCGGCGTCGTCGGACATCTGCGGCCGCGCAGGATGCATCCGGTGCTGATGTTCGCCGAGACGCCCGAGGCCCGGCAGGAGGTCGTGGCCTACCTCAGGCAAGGCGGCGCGGACGGTGCGCTGGTGGTGTCCACGCATCCCGACGACCCGCTGCCCGCCCTGCTCGCCGGGGCCGGACTGCCGGCGGTGCTGTTCGCCCGTCCCGGCCGCCCGGTGCCGCTCAGCTACGTCGACCTGGCCCACCGCGACGGCGGCCGGCTCGCCGCCGAGCACCTGCTGGACCGGGGGTGCCGCCGGATAGCCACCGTCACCGGTCCGCTGGCGGTCGCGGCCAGCCAAGAACGCCTGGCGGGCTTCCGCGACACCCTCGCCCGGCATGGGCACCCCTACGTGCCGGTGGCCGAGGGCGGCTTCACCGTGGACAGCGGCATGGCCGCGATGACCTCACTGCTCGCCGAACACCCCGACACCGACGGCGTGTTCACCGCCAACGACCTGATGGCCCAGGGCGCCGTCCAAGTGCTGCGCGACCACGGCCGCCGGGTGCCGCACGACGTCGCGGTCATCGGCTTCGACGACTCCAGCGTGGCCGTCACCTGCCGGCCCCGGCTGACCACCGTACGGCAGCCGGTGGAGGAGATGGCGGCCACGATGGCCCGCCTCCTCGACGACCACATCAAGGGCACGCGCACCGAACCCACGTCGGTGATCTTCGACCCGGAACTGGTGGTACGGGACTCGGCGTAGCGCCGGGGTCCGCGGGGAAGCCCCGCGTCGAGGGCGGTCAGGGAAGCGCGGCCTCGATGTGGGCGAGGTGGGCGGCGAGGATCTCCTCGAAGGCGGCGACCCGGTCCGCACCGAGCGGGCGGATCTCGCGGGCGAAGTGGGCGAGGGCGGGGAAGCGCTCGGGATCGGCGCCCAGCACCGCGACCCGGAACTGCTCCATGCCCTGCTCGTGCTCCTCGGCGCCCACGGCACCGAATGCGCCTTCGGCGGTGATCAGCGAAGCGATCAGGACCACGAACCGGTGATAGCGCGCCGGAATCTCGTGGTCGGGCAGCCCCGAGGCGCGCAGGGTCTGCAGCACCTCCTCCATCATCAGCCGGGAACCCGTGCCACCCGATCCGTGGCGGCCCCAGACCGCCGCGAGTTGAGGCTGCTGCCCGAAGGCGTCACGCAGGCGCAGGGCCACGGCGGTGAGCCGCTGCTTCCAGTCGCCCGCGGGCCGGTAGCCGTCCATGGCGGACAGCAGAATCCGGTCGGCGACCGCGCGCAGCAACTCGGTCTTGTTGCGGAAGTGCCGGTAGAGGCTGGAGGAGTCCGTCCCCAGCGCGGCGGCCAGCTTGCGCACGCTGAACGTCTCGGCGTCGCCCGCGAGCAGCAGTTCCGCCGCCGCATCCAGGATCTGCTCGGTCGACCAACGCCTGCGGCCTGCCATCTCGTCCCTCTCGTCGCTCCTGTCCGGACCAGACTAGCTTATGCACTTGCCATTGCACGCGGTGCGTGCATACTGAGGACACATGCTTGCCGGACGAACGGGGCGGCAAGCGTAACGACGGGGAGAGGCGTGGACATGCGCGAGACCACTGCTGTGACACGGCCGCCGCAGCCGGACTTCGAGGCGATCACGACCGAGGAGCTGATCGCCTACCGCGAGGCGGAGAACCGTTACCGGGCGTCCGGCGCGGCGCGGGCGATCCTCGGTGAACCCGATCCCGGAGCCGCGATCGAGTGGCAGGACGTCGCGCTGCCCGGCCGCGTCCTCCCGGTCCGGGTCTACCGGCCGGTGCCGACGGGCGACGGCGAGACCGCCGTCCGGAGCGGCCTGCCGCTCGTGGTCCACGTCCACGGCGGCAGCTTCGTCGGCACGGCGGCGCAGTGCGACTGGACCAACAGCCACCTCGCCGTCCGGCTGCCCGCGGTCGTCGTCTCGGTCGAGCACCGCCTCGTCGCTCCGGGGAGCCCGCTCGGGGACGCCGCCGACGACGGCTGGGACGTGCTGCGGCACGTGCTGCGACACGCCGCGCGGTGGGGAGTCGATCCGGAACGCACGGCCGTCTTCGGCGAGAGCTTCGGCGGGCTGATCAGCGCACTGACCGCGATCCGTGCCCGGGACGCCGGCCTGCGGCTCAAGGCGCAGGTGCTGGTCAACCCCGCCGTCGACATGACCCCGACGATGTACGACTACCCCTCGATCGCCGAACACGCGGACACCCCGACCCTCGCCATGCCCCAACTCAGGCTCCTCGAGCGGCTCGCCGTCCCGCCGGGGACCGACGCCCGCGCCTTCTCACCGCTGTACGCGGAGGACCTGAGCGGGCTCGCCCCCGCGCTGATCGTGGTGCCGACCCATGACCCGCTCGCCGATCACGGACGCCGTTACGCCGATCGGCTGCGCGCGGCCGGGACGCCCGTACGGCTCGACGAACACGTGGGAGCGGGGCACGCGTTCCTCACGCTGCCCGGTGTGGATCCGCGGGCCGCGGCGGCCCGGTCCGGGATCCACGCATTCCTCCGCGCGGTTCTGACGGCGTGACACCGGAATGGCATCGGAGGAGGGCACAGTGAAGAGCATCGGCGTCATCGGGGTGGGCGAGATCGGCAGGGCCATCGTGACGGGTCTGCGTCACGGCGGCGACGCCGCGCCGGAGGTGTTCCTCTCCCCGCGGGGAGCCCGCACGGCCACGGAGCTGTCCGAGCGCCACGAGGGCGTACACGTGTGCGCCGACAACCAGGAGGTGGTGGACCGCTCCGAGATCGTGGTCCTCGCCGTGCGCCGCGAACAATGGCGCGAGGCCCTGGCGGGAGTGCACGTGGGCGGCGACCGGATCGTGGTCAACGTGATGGCGGGCGTGGGCAACGACGAGCTGGGCGAGACCCTGGGCACCGGCGCCGCGCTGGTCCGGGCCATCCCCCTGCCCACCATCCGCGAACGCCGCTCCGTCACGGTGGTGCACCCCTCGCACCCGGAGGTGAACTCCTTCTTCGCCCGGCTCGGCGGAGCGCTCCCCGTCGCGGACGAGGCAGCCTTCGACGTCCTCTCCGCGCTGACCGGGACGCTGACCACGCACTACGCCTACCTCGCCACGCTCGCCTCGTGGGCCACCCGCCACGGCATCGCCCCCGACGACGCGGACCGCTACGTCCGCGGGCTCTTCGAGGGCGTCGGCCGCTCCCTGGGCGACGCGTCCCGCTCCCTGGACCGGCTCGCCGCCGACCACGAGACGCCGAACGGGAACAACGAACGGATCCGCACCACCTGGTTCGACCCGGCCAACGCGCGGGCGCTCACGATGGCACTCGACGGCCTGCTCGCCCACCTCGCACCGCCGCGGCGGTCCTGACGACGGGCAGCACGGTGCGCACGGCCGCCGTCGGGGACGGGCAGCGGACCGGCGACGGCGTGCCGCACCCGCGCCCGCCCGCACCCGCGCCCTACCGCCCCGCCAGCCTCCCCCCGAGCGCCGCCCGCCACGCAGGGACCGGCGCGGGGGAGTCGACCGGCAGGCGTCGACCGCCGCGGGCGAAGAACGCCGCCAGGGGCAGGATCGCGGCGCCCACCGTGACCGCGTCGGGGCCGAGGCGGCCCAGCGCGATGCCCACCCGTCCGGCGGGGTGCCGCAAGGCGTGGGCCAGGGTGTGGGACCGTACCGACTCCAGGAAGGCGGGGCCGAGTTGGAGCCCGGCCCAGCCGCCCACCAGGATCCGCTCGGGCTGGAAGAGGTTGACCAGGTCGGCCAGTCCCGCGCCCAGGTACTCCGCGGTCTCCGCGAGCACCCGCGCCGCCACCGGGTCCGGTGCGCTCCCGTCCCCGGGCCGGGCCGCAGACAGCATGGCGGTCAGCGCGGCCTCCTCGTCGGCGCCGGGCGGTGGCTCGCCGCCCGCCTCCCGCCACCGCGCGAGCAGCGCCTCCGCACCGGCGTACGCCTCCAGGCACCCCCGCGCACCGCACCGGCAGCGGCGCCCCCGCACCCGTACCGTCAGATGCCCCCACTCCACCGCACGCCCCTGCTCCACCTCGTCGGTCACGACACACGCGCCGACGCCGGAGCCGAAGAGCACCACCACGGCGTTGTGCGCGCCGCGCCCGCCGCCGAACCACATCTCGGCCTGCCCCAGCGTCCTGGCGCCGTTCTCGATGAACAGCGGTACGTGCGGGGGCAGCCGGCCCGAGCGGCGCAGCAGCGCCTCCAGCGGGACCGCGTCCCAGCCCACGGTCTGGCCGTGCACCACGGTGCCGTCGGCGGTGCGCTCGACGATGCCGGGGACACCGATGCCGACGCCCAGCAGCTCGCCGGGGTCCGGCGCCGGGCCGTCGGCGGCGAGCACTTCCGCGACGCCGTCCAGGATGTGCCCGGCGACCACGCCGATGTCGTAGGAGCGCGACCGGTGACCGGGCAACGCGCGCTCGGTGCGGGCCCGTTCGGACATCGCCAGGTCGAACAGCTCGACGCGTACGCGGGTCTCGCCGACGTCGACCCCGACGAGGCGCCCCCGGTCCGCCACGACCCGGACGAGGGTGCGCGGCCGGCCGCCGTCCGCGCCGAGGCTGCCCGCCTCCTCCACCAGTCCGTCGGCCATCAGCTCGGCGACCACGTTGCTGACCGAACCCGAGCTCAGGCCCGCCGCCGAGCCCAGCGCGAGCCGGCTCATCGGCCCGTCGAAATACAACCGTTGCAGAACGGTGCTGCGGCTCTCCCGCCGCAGGTCACGGACCGTACGCCCGCCGTGCCTGGCCATCCGGAGCCTTCCTTCCGTGCCCTCGCGCGAGCGCCGACCCTGCGCGAGACCTTGACGAGTCTTTCTCTCGGGGTTTAACTCACGTCCTAAATTAAGCCATGAGGGGCTTCGGAAGGGAAACAGCCGAAGCCGCCGTCGGGACTTCCCGACCGACTCCCGGAAGGAACCCAGGAGCCATGCGCAGCATCCGAGCCGCGGCCGTAGGCGCCGTCACCCTGTCTCTCGCACTCGCCGCCACGGCCTGCGGAGGAGGCTCCTCCTCGGGCGGCGGATCCAACGACTCGCCGAAGGAACTCACCTACTGGGCGTCCAACCAGGGCGCCAGCGTCGAGGTCGACAAGAAGGTCCTCCAGCCCGAACTCGACAAGTTCGAGAAGGAGACCGGCATCAAGGTCAAGCTGGAGGTCGTGCCCTGGTCCGACCTGCTGAACCGGATCCTCACCGCCACCACCTCGGGCCAGGGCCCCGACGTCCTGAACATCGGCAACACCTGGAGCGCCTCCCTCCAGGCCACCGGTGCCCTGCTGCCCTGGGACGCGAAGAACTTCGACAAGATCGGCGGCAAGGACCGCTTCGTCTCCTCCGCGCTCGGCTCGACCGGCGTCGAGGGCCAGGACCCGGCCGCGGTCCCGCTGTACTCGATGGCGTACGCGCTCTACTACAACAAGCAGATGTTCGCCGACGCCGGCATCACCAAGCCCCCGGCCACCTGGGACGAACTGGTCGCGGCCGGCAAGAAGATCTCCCGGGACGGCAAGTGGGGCCTGGGCGCCGAGGGTTCCAACCTGTCCAACAACATCCACCAGGTCTTCGTCCTCGCCAAGCAGCACGGCGCCGACTTCTTCACCGCCGACGGCAAGCCCGACTTCACCTCCGACGGCGCCGTCGCCGCCGTCAAGCAGTACGTCGACCTGATGGCCGAGGACAAGGTCATCGCCCCCGGCAACGCCGAGTACGCGCAGAACCAGTCCCTCAGCGACTTCGCCAAGGGCAAGACCGCGATGGTGCTGTGGCAGACCGCCTCCGCCACCTTCAAGACCATGGGCATGAAGGACGACGAGTGGGGCGTCGCCCCCGCCCCCGTCCCCTCCGGCACCCCCGGCGCCGGCAAGGCCACCAACTCCATGGTCGCCGGCATCAACATGGCCGTCTTCAAGAACAGCGACAACGTCGACGGCGCCACGAAGTTCGTGAAGTTCATGACCAGCGACGCCGAGCAGAAGCTCCTCAACAAGGCCTACGGCTCCATCCCGCCGGTCAAGGCCGCCCAGACCGACCCGGCGTTCAACACCCAGGCCACCGCCGTGCTGCGCGAGACCCTCGCCACCAGCGCCGCCGCGCTGCCCCAGGTGGCCGACGAGTCGCAGTTCGAGACCGCGGTCGGCACCGCCGTCAAGGAACTGTTCGCCGACGCCGCGGCCGGCCGCGAGGTGACCACCGAGTCCGTCGAGGAGAAGCTCGCCAAGGCACAGCAGCAGATGCCCAACAAGTGAGCATCTCGACCTTCGTCCAAGCCCCACCGACTCCGACACGGACACGGACCCAGCCATGACCACCACGACCGCCTCGACGCGGCCCGGCGAGCGGACGGTCGGCGAGAGTTCCCCCGGGACGGCGCGCGGACCCCGCCGCCGCCCCGGGCGGATCCGCCGCATCGGCCTGCCCTACCTGCTGCTCCTGCCGGCCCTGCTCCTCGAACTCCTCGTCCACCTGGTGCCGATGGTCATCGGCATCGTGATGAGCTTCAAGGAACTCACCCAGTTCTACATCCGCGACTGGACCACCGCCCCGTGGACCGGCCTCGACAACTTCACCCTGTCGGTGGACTTCGACGCCCCCGTCGGCGAGGCACTGCTCCACTCCTTCCTCGTCACCTGCGCGTTCACGGTCCTCTCCGTCGGCCTGTGCTGGCTGATCGGCACCGCCGCCGCGATCTGCATGCAGGACGCCTTCCGCGGCCGGGGCCTGCTCCGCGCGGTCTTCCTGGTGCCGTACGCCCTGCCGGTCTACGCCGCCGTCATCACCTGGGCGTTCATGTTCCAGCACGACAACGGACTGGTGAACCACATCCTGCACGACCAGCTCGGCCTCACCGACAAGCCGTCCTTCTGGCTGATCGGCGACAACAGCTTCGTCGCGCTGCTCGTGGTGTCGGTCTGGAAGGGCTGGCCGTTCGCCTTCCTGATCGTCATGGCCGGACTCCAGAACATCCCCAAGGAGCTGTACGAGGCCGCCGCCCTGGACGGCGCCGGCGTCTGGCAGCAGATCCGCCGCATCACCCTGCCGTCGCTGCGTCCCGTCAACCAGGTCCTGGTCCTGGTGCTGTTCCTGTGGACGTTCAACGACTTCAACACACCGTTCGTCCTGTTCGGCAAGGCCGCACCCGAAGCCGCCGACCTGATCTCCCTCCACATCTACCAGTCGTCGTTCGTCACCTGGAACTTCGGCACCGGCTCCGCGATGTCGGTCCTGCTGCTGCTCTTCCTGCTGCTGGTGACGGGCGTGTACCTGTTCCTGACCTCCCGGACCACGCGGGCGCCCCGCAGCGCCCCGGAAAGGAAGCCGGCCGATGTCTAGCTCCCCGATGGCGGCGCCGCGCTCCTTCACGTGGACCCGCCGCGTCTTCCTCACCCTGCTCACCGGCTTCGTCCTGCTGCCGGTGTACGTCATGGTCTCCAGCTCGCTGAAGCCGCTCGAGGACGTCTCCGGCCAGTTCCACTGGCTGCCGAGCAACCTGACCGTCCGCCCCTACATCGACATCTGGTCGACGGTCCCGCTGGCCAAGTACTTCGTGAACTCGCTGATCGTGGCGGGCGCGGCGACCGTCTGCTCCGTCGTCATCGCCGTGTTCGCCGCCTACGCCGTCAGCCGCTACGAGTTCCGCGGCAAGCGCGTCTTCTCGGTGACCGTCCTGTCCACGCAGATGTTCCCGGGCATCCTCTTCCTGCTGCCCCTGTTCCTGATCTACGTCAACATCGGCAACGCCACCGGCATCGCCCTGTTCGGTTCCCGCGGCGGCCTCATCCTCACCTACCTGACCTTCTCCCTGCCCTTCTCCATCTGGATGCTGATCGGCTACTTCGACTCGGTGCCCCGGGACCTGGACGAGGCGGCCCTCGTGGACGGCTGCGGGCCGCTGCGCGCCCTGTTCAAGGTCGTCGTACCCGCCGCGATCCCCGGCATCGTCGCGGTCGCCGTCTACGCCTTCATGACCGCCTGGGGCGAGGTCCTGTTCGCCTCCGTCATGACCAACGACGCCACCCGTACCCTCGCCGTCGGACTCCAGGGCTACTCCACGCAGAACGACGTGTACTGGAACCAGATCATGGCCGCCTCACTGGTCGTGAGCGTCCCCGTGGTCGCGGGCTTCCTCCTCCTTCAGCGCTACCTCGTGGCGGGCCTGACGGCCGGAGCCGTCAAGTGACCGCCGGCCCCGCGCGCACCCTCCGCCAACCCGAAAGGACCTTCGTGACCATCGACTTCGCCGCACTCCCGGACGACTTCCTGTGGGGCACGGCCACCTCGGCGTACCAGATCGAGGGAGCCGTGGCGGAGGACGGACGTGCGCCGTCGATCTGGGACACCTTCTCGCACACCCCCGGGAAGATCGACAACGACGACCACGGCGACGTCGCCTGCGACCACTACCACCGCACCCGCGAGGACATCGAGCTGATGCGGCGGCTGGGCACCAACGCCTACCGCCTTTCCGTCGCCTGGCCCCGCGTCCTGCCGGGCGGCGATGGACCGGTCAACGCCAAGGGCCTGGCCTTCTACGACCGGCTCGTCGACGACCTGCTGGCGGCCGGCATCACCCCGTCCGTCACCCTCTACCACTGGGACCTGCCGCAGGTGCTCCAGGACCGGGGCGGCTGGCCCGAGCGCGCGACCACCGAGCACTTCGCCGCGTACGCCTCCGTCGTCGCCGAACGCCTCGGCGACCGTGTCGGCCACTGGGCCACCCTCAACGAGCCGCTGTGCTCGGCCTGGATCGGGCACCTGGAGGGCAAGATGGCCCCCGGATGGACCGACCTGACGGCGGCCGTCCGCGCCTCCTACCACCTGCTGCTCGGCCACGGCCTGGCGATGGAGGCCATCCGCGCGGCGGCCCCGAACGCCCAGGTGGGCATCGTCAACAACCTCTCCACCATCCACGCCGCCACCGACCGCGACGAGGACCTGGCCGCCGCCCGCCGCATGGACGGCCACACCAACCGCTGGTGGCTCGACCCGGTCCACGGTCGGGGCTTCCCCGCGGACATGCGCGAGGTCTACGGCGTCGAACTCCCGGAGCAGCCAAGCGACATGCGGCTCATCGGCGCCGAACTGGACTGGCTGGGCCTGAACTACTACTTCCCCCAGACCGTCGCCGCCGACCCCACCGGACCCGCCCCGCACGTCCGCACCGTCCGCCGCGCCGGCGTCCCGCGCACCGGCATGGACTGGGAGATCGACGCCGGCGGCATCGAGGACCTGCTGCTGCGCCTGACCGACGAGTACCGGGCGCGCAAGCTGTACGTCACCGAGAACGGCTCCTCCTTCCCCGACACGGTCCGCCCCGACGGCACCATCGACGACCCCGAGCGCCAGGAGTACCTGACGGCCCACCTCGCGGCCTGCGCCTCCGCCGCCCGCAGGGGAGCCCCGCTGGCCGGCTACTTCGCCTGGTCGCTGCTGGACAACTTCGAGTGGGCGTACGGCTACGACAAGCGCTTCGGCCTGGTCCACGTCGACTACGCGACACAGGTCCGCACCATCAAGGGCAGCGGACACCACTACGCCGACCTCATCGGCCGGGCGCGGGGGAGGGAGCGCAGGGCCGCCTGAGCCCCGTGGGGGGGGGGGGGGGGGGCCCCCCCCCCCCCCCCCCCCCCCCCCCCCCGGCGGGGGGGGGGGGGGGGGCCGCCCCCCGGGGGGGGGGGCGGGGGGGGGGGGGGGGGGGGGGCGGCCCCCCCGGGCCCCCCGGGGGGCG